>OY970120.1:2865000-3629208 GCA_963705885.1 uncultured Actinomycetota bacterium
CCCCGCGCAGCGCCTCGAGGTCGGTGCTCTGGGCCACGAGGCCGCGCCACTGCAGGTCGTCGAGGAGCTCGGAGGCGCTGGTCACGGGGAGGGGGCCTTTCGGTGCGTACGGGGCGTCAGGGGCCCAGCCTGCCCGATGTCCGGGTGCGCGGGCGACGCGGGACCGCCGGGCGGTAGGTCGACACGGTGCGCTGACCGTCGACCCAGAACCGCCACGGGTGACCGGCGCCGTCACCCGCCACCCCCACGCGGGGACCGCTGCG
The DNA here is from genome assembly GCA_963705885.1 of uncultured Actinomycetota bacterium. GTDB lineage: Bacteria > Actinomycetota > Actinomycetes > JACCUZ01 > JACCUZ01 > MFD01275-c22. Next base: position 2,865,264 of record OY970120.1, read on the forward strand.
CACCAGTGCCGGGTCGGGCCGGACGCCGGCGCGGACCGCGAGCGGCGAGCCCGCGGCGGTCGCGTCGGCGCCGTCCAACGACCCCTCGACCCCGAGCGCCACCGTGAGCCGGGCGGGGCCCTGCGCCAGGTCGCGCGGGGTGCGCGACGCGGTCCGCCGCGACCTCGCCAGGTCCTCGCCCGACACCACCTCCCCCGCGCGCAGCAGCACGGCCGACGCGGTGCCCGCCGGGCCGCAGACGAGGTTCATGCACCAGTGCATGCCGTAGGTGAAGTAGACGTAGACCCGTCCCGGGGGGCCGAACATGACCTCGGTGCGCGGCGTCCGGCCGCGGAAGGCGTGCGAGCCCGGGTCGTTCTCCCCGTCGTAGGCCTCGACCTCGGTGAGCCGGACCGCCACGACGCCTGCGGCCGTGCGGTGCTCGACGAGAGCGCCCAGCAGGTCCGGCGCCACCTCGAGCACCGGCCGGTCGAAGAACGCCGGGCGCAACGGGCGATCAGCCCCCACTGGCCCAGGCGGCGTGCTCGTGCGCCGCGTCGGCGAGGGCCGCGAGCTGCTCGGCGACCCGGGCCGGCGCCGTCCCGCCCCGGGTCGAGCGGGAGGCCAGGGCGCCGCGCACGGTCAGCACCGACCGCACGTCCGGGGTGAGCCGCTCGTCGACCGAGCGCAGCCCCTCGTCGTCCACCTCCCAGAGCTCGGCGCCGTGCTCGTCGCAGTGCCGCACCAGTGCCCCCGCGATCTCGTGGGCGTCGCGGAAGGCGACCCCCTCGCGCACCAGCCACTCGGCGACGTCGGTCGCCAGGGCGTGCCCGGTGGCCGCGGCGGCCGTCAGCCGCTCGTCGCGGATGCCGAGGGTCGCGACCATCCCCGCCACGGCCGGCAGCACGAGCAGCAGCTGCTCGACCGAGTCGAAGACGGGCTCCTTGTCCTCCTGCAGGTCACGGTCGTAGGCGAGCGGGAGCCCCTTCAGCGTCGTCAGCAGCGCCATGAGGTTGCCGACCAGCCGCCCGGACTTGCCGCGCGCGAGCTCGGCCACGTCGGGGTTCTTCTTCTGCGGCATGATCGAGGACCCGGTGGCGTAGCCGTCGTCGAGCTCGACCCAGCCGAACTCCGTCGTGGCCCACAGGCAGATCTCCTCCCCCAGGCGTGACAGGTGGACGCCGATCAGCGACGCGACGAACGCGAACTCCGCCACGAAGTCGCGGTCGCTCACCGCGTCGATGGAGTTCTCGACGGGGCCGTCGAACCCGAGCTCCGCGGCCACCGCCACCGGGTCCAGCGGCAGGGACGACCCGGCCAGGGCGCCGGCGCCCAGCGGCGAGAGCGCCGAGCGGCGGTCCCAGTCCTGGAAGCGCTCGACGTCGCGCTTGAACGCGTGGACGTGCGCCAGCAGGTGATGGGCCAGCAGGACGGGCTGGGCGTGCTGCAGGTGGGTCATGCCCGGCATCGGGGTGCCCCGGTGCCGCTCGGCGAGACCGATCAGCGCCGTCTCGAGCTCGGCGACGCGGGAGACGACCTGCCGGGCGGCGTCGCGCAGGAACAGCTTCAGGTCGGTGGCGACCTGGTCGTTGCGGCTGCGCCCGGCCCGCAGCCGGCCGCCCAGCGCGCCCACCCGCTCGAGCAGGCCGCGCTCGAGCGCCGTGTGCACGTCCTCGTCCTCGGCGGTCGGCCGGAACGACCCGTCCCGCACGGCGGCGTCGAGGTCGTCGAGGGCCGCCAGCATCGACTCCAGGTCGTCGTCGCCGAGCAGCCCCGCCCGGTGCAGGACCCGGGCGTGGGCCCGCGACGCGGCGAGGTCGTACGGCGCGAGGCGCCAGTCGAAGTGCACGCTGACCGACAGCCGCGCCAGCGACTCGCTCGGGCCGCTGCCGAACCGGCCGCCCCACAGCCGCGTGGGCGCACCACCGTTCTCGGTCACGCCCACGATCTAACCTCGTCCCGTGGGGCCCGGCTCAGTCGGGCTGGGTGGCGTTGCGGTGGTCGCGGCGCGCGGCCATCTTGCTCGGCAGGCCCCACAGCTCGACGAAGCCCTTGGACAGCGTCTGGTCGAAGACGTCGCCGGAGTCGTAGGTGGCCCACTCGTACTCGTACAGCGACTGCTCGCTGCGCCGGCCCGTCACGGTCGCTCGGCCCCCGTGCAGCGTCATGCGGATGTCGCCGCTCACGTGGGCGTTGGCGTCGTCGACGAACCCGTCGAGCGCGTCCTTGAGCGGGGAGAACCACAGGCCGTCGTAGACCAGCTCACCCCAGCGCTGGTCCACCGTCCGCTTGAACCGGGCGAGGTCGCGCTCGACGGTGACGTTCTCCAGCTCCTGGTGCGCGGTGATCAGCGCGATCGCGCCGGGCGCCTCGTAGACCTCACGGCTCTTGATGCCGACGAGCCGGTCCTCCACGAGGTCCAGCCGGCCGACGCCCTGCGCGCCGGCCCGCCTGTTCAGCTCGAGGACCGCCTCGAGCATCGTCACCGGGCGCCCGTCCAGCGCGACGGGGGCACCGCGGTCGAAGGTGATGACGACCTCGTCGGCCTCGCGCGGCACCGCCGGGTCGGCCGTGTAGTCGTAGACGTCCTCGACCGGCCCGTTCCAGATGTCCTCGAGGAAGCCGGTCTCGACCGCGCGGCCCCAGAGGTTCTGGTCGATCGAGTAGGGCGACTTCCTCGTCACGTCGATCGGCAGCCCCTTCTCCTCGGCGAAGGCGATCGCCTTGTCGCGGGTCATGCCCGAGTCGCGCACCGGCGCGAGCACCGTGAGGTCCGGTGCGAGAGCACCGATGCCCACCTCGAAGCGGACCTGGTCGTTGCCCTTTCCGGTGCAGCCGTGGGCCACCGCCGAGGCGCCGTGGTAGCGCGCCGCCTCGACGAGATGCTTGACGATGACGGGCCGCGAGAGCGCGGACACCAGCGGGTAGCGGTCGAGGTAGAGCGCGTTGGCCCGCAGTGCCGGCACGCAGTACCCGGTGGCGTACTCGTCCTTGAGGTCGAGCACGAGCGACTCGACCGCCCCGCAGCCGAGCGCCCGCTCGCGGATGGCGTCGAGGTCCTCGCCCCCCTGGCCGACGTCGGCCGCGACAGCGATCACGTCGGCCCCGGTCTCCTCGGCGATCCAGCCGATGGCGACGGAGGTGTCGAGGCCTCCGGAGTAGGCAAGGACGACGCGCTCGGTCACGGGTTCTCTCCTGTCGGGCTGTGGGCTCCGGCGAGGCCGAGTATCCGCTCGGCCAGGTCCGCTCCCCCGTCGGGGTCGCGGGCGATCATGAGGACGGTGTCGTCGCCGGCGATGGTGCCGATGACGTCGGGCAGGGCGGCCCGGTCGACCGCCGAGGCGAGGAACTGGGCGGCGCCGGGCGGGGTGCGCAGCACGACGAGGTTCGCCGAGGCGTCGGCGGACACCAGCAGCTCGGCGGCGAGCCGGGACAGCCGGGCGCCCCCCTCGCCGTTGACGGGGGCGAGCCGCGGGGTCAGGTCGCCGCCCTCGGCGGGCACCGCGTAGACGAGGTCGCCCTCGCCGTCGCGGATCTTCACCGCGCCCAGCTCGTCGAGGTCGCGCGACAGCGTGGTCTGGGTGACCTCGACCCCGTCGGCAGCGAGCAGCCGCCCGAGCTCGGCCTGCGACCGGACCCGGCGCGACTCGAGCAGCTCGACGATGCGGCGGTGCCGTGCGGTGCGGCTGGTGGCCAGCTGTGAGGTCACGGGGCACTCACGTCCTCTCCAGCACGCGGGCGAGCAGGCCCTTGCGCGACGTCGTGGGACGGCACGGCATCGAGGACCGAGGGGAGCGCGGCGAGGAACGCGTCGGCCTGCGCGTCGGTCAGGACGAGCGGGGGGACGAGCCGGACCGCGTCCGGCGCCACGGCGTTGACGAGGAACCCGTGGTCCCGCGCAGCGGTCTCGACGGCGGCAGCGACCGGGGCGGTGAGCGCGAACGCGAGCAGCAGCCCCCGCCCGCGGGTGCCGGAGACCAGGGGGTGCCCGAGCCCGTCGATGCCGGCCCGCAGCCGTGCGCCGAGTTCTGCCGCCCGCGCGAGCAGGCCCTCACCCTCGATGGTGTCGAGCACGGCGAGGGCAGCAGCGCAGGCCACCGGGTTGCCGCCGAAGGTCGTGCCGTGGTGACCGGGCTCGAACAGCGAGGCCGCCTCCCCGAACGCGACGCACGCCCCGATCGGCAGCCCGCCACCGAGCCCCTTCGCCAGCGTCATGACGTCGGGCTCGGCGTCGTCGTGCTCGTACGCGAACCAGGTGCCGGTGCGCCCGATGCCGGTCTGCACCTCGTCCAGCACCAGCAGCGCTCCCGACGCGGTCGCCGCCTCGCGGGCCGCGGCGAGGTAACCGTCCGGCGGCTCCAGGACTCCTGCCTCGCCCTGGACGGGCTCCAGGAACACGGCCGCCGTCGTCGGCCCGACCACGCCACGCAGCAGGTCCGCGTCGCCGTAGGGCACGAACGTGACGCCCTCGGGCAGCGGCTCGAACGGCGCACGCTTCGCCTTCTGCCCGGTGAGCGAGAGGGCGCCCATCGTGCGGCCGTGGAAGGCCCCCTCGGTCGCCACGACGACCGCCCGACCGGTGCGGCGGCTGAGCTTGAGCGCGGCCTCGTTGGCCTCGGCCCCGCTGTTCGCGAAGAACACCCTCGCGTCCGGGTCGTCGCGGCCGGTCAGCGACAGCAGACGCTCGGCCAGACGCAGCGACGGCTCGTTGGCCACCAGGTTGCTCGTGTGGCCGAGCGTCGCGACCTGCGCCGTCACGGCCTCCACCACCGCGGGGTGGGCGTGACCGAGCGCGTTGACCGCGATCCCGGCCACGAGGTCGACGTAGCCGTTGCCCGCGTCGTCCCACACCTGCGCGCCGCGACCGCGGACCAGCGTGATCGGCGGCACGGCGTACGTCGGCATCATCAGGTTCGACCACGTCGGGCTCGCGGCGCTCATGCGTGGACCTCGGTGCCGACGCCCTCGTCGGTGAGGACCTCCACGAGCACCGCGTGCGCCACCCGGCCGTCGATGACGTGGGCTTTCGGGACGCCGCCACGCACCGCGCGCAGGCAGGCGGTCATCTTCGGGACCATGCCCGTCGACAGCGAGGGCAGCATCTCCTCGAGCGCGTCCGCGGTGATGCTGCTGATGACGTCGTCCGGCGCGGGCTGCGCGCCGTCTGCCGGCCAGTCGGCGTAGAGGCCCGCGACGTCGGTGAGCACGATGAGCTTCTCCGCGCCGAGGGCGACGGCGAGCGCGGCGGCCGCGGTGTCGGCGTTGACGTTGTAGACCTCGCCCTGCGCGCCGCGGGCGACGCTGGACACGATCGGGATCCGGCCGTCGGCGACCAGCCCCTGGACCACGCCCGGGTCGACGCCGACGACGTCCCCGACCAGCCCGAGGTCGACGAGCTCGCCGTCGACGGTGAGCCGGTGCGGCTCGGCCCGGAAGAGGTTCGCGTCCTCGCCGGAGAGGCCGACGGCGAACGGTCCGTGGGCGTTGACCAGGCCGACGATCTCGCGCTGCACCTGGCCGACGAGCACCATGCGCACGACGTCCATGGCCTCGGGCGTGGTGACCCGGTGCCCGGCCTCGAAGACGCTCTCGATGCCGAGGCGGTCGAGGTGGGCGGTGATCTGCGGGCCGCCGCCGTGCACGACGACGGGGCGCATGCCGGCGTAGCGCAGGAACACGATGTCCTCGGCGAACGCCGAGAGCAGCGAGCCGTCCGCGCCCGACGTGAGGGCGTTGCCGCCGAGCTTCACGACGACCGTACGGCCGTGGAACCGCTCGAGCCAGGGCAGCGCCTGGACCAGCTGGCCGGCCTTCTCGAGGGCGGCCTCGTGCCGCGTCATCATGCGGGTCCTCACGTCGAGTAGACCGAGTTCTCGTGGACGTAGGCCGCGGTGAGGTCGTTGGTCCACACCGTGACCTCCGCGTCCCCCGCGGCGAGGTCGACGACGACCGACACCTCGCGGCCGGAGAGGTCGGCCTTGGACCGGTCCTCCGCGGCCATGCCGTCCCGGCAGACCCAGACGTCGTTGAGGGCCACCGCCAGCCGCTCCGGCTCGAAGGCGGCTTCGGTGGTGCCGACCGCTGCCAGCACCCGGCCCCAGTTCGGGTCCTCGCCGTGCAGCGCGCACTTGAGCAGGTTGCTGCGCGCCACCGCCCGGGCCGCGAGCAGCGCGTCGTCCTCGGTCCGTGCCCGCGTGACGGTCACCGCCACGGTCTTGGACGCGCCCTCGGCGTCGTCCACCAGCTGGCGGCAGAGGTCGGCGCACACGCGCTCGACGGTGTCGGCCAGCTGGTCCTCGTCCGGCGAGATGCCCGAGGCGCCCGACGCCAGCAGGAGCACCGTGTCGTTGGTGGACATGCAGCCGTCGGAGTCGACCCGGTCGAACGTCCGCGACGTGGCCCGGCGCAGGACCCGGTCGAGGACGTCGGGAGCGACGTCGGCGTCCGTCGTGAGGACGCAGAGCATCGTCGCGAGCCCCGGGGCGAGCATCCCCGCGCCCTTGGCCATGCCGCCCACGGCGACGCCGTCGTCGAGCACGCCGGCCTGCTTGGGCACGGTGTCGGTGGTCATGATGGCGCGGGCGGCGTCGTCGCCGCCGCCGGGCGACAGCAGGGGCACCGCCGCGTCGACGCCGGCGAGCAGCGCGTCCATGGGCAGCCGGTCGCCGATGAGCCCGGTCGAGCAGACCGCGACGTCGGTCGCCGACACGTCCAGGAGCCCGGCCGCCCACTCGGCGGTCGCGTGGGTGTCGTGGAACCCGCCCGGCCCCGTGCAGGCGTTGGCCCCGCCCGAGTTGAGCACGACCGCGTCGACGCGGCCGTCGCGCACGGCCTGCTGCGTCCAGAGGACCGGGGCGGCCTTGACGCGGTTTGCGGTGAAGACACCGGCGGCGGCGTGGCTCGGCCCGTCGTTGACGACGAGGGCCACGTCGAGCAGGCCGATCTGCTTCAGGCCGGCCGCGACGCCCGTCGCCCGGAACCCCAGCGGGCCGGTGACCCCGGCGGTCACGGCGCCACCCCCGCGACGGGCAGGCCGGCGGCCTCGTCCAGCCCCAGCACGAGGTTGGCGTTCTGCAGCGCCTGTCCGGCCGCGCCCTTGACGAGGTTGTCCAGGGCGGCGACGACCACGGCCCGGCCCGCGTGCGTGTCGGCGGCGACCTGCAGGTGCACGCTGTTGCTGCCCGCCGTGGCCGCCGTCGTCGGCCAGGTCCCGGCCGGGAGCACGTGCACGAACGGCTCATGGTCGTACGCCGTGCGCAGCGCCTGCTGCAGCGACTCGGTCGTCGCGCCCGGCGCGAGCCGCGCCGTGCTCGTGGCGAGGATGCCGCGCGGCATCGGCGCGAGGACGGGCGTGAACGACAGGGTCACGGGGGAACCCGCGGCTGCGGTGAGCGCCTGCTCCATCTCGGGAGTGTGCTGGTGCGCGCCACCGGCCTTGTACGCGGACAGGGACCCCATCGCCTCGCTCGCCATCAGGGCGGGGGCGGTCCGGCGTCCGGCTCCCGACGTGCCGGACGCCGCCACGACGACGACGTCGGCGGCCTCGACGAGCCCGGCCGCCAGCAGCGGTGCGAGCCCGAGGACGACCGACGTCGGGTAGCAGCCGGGGTTCGCGACCCGGGTGCTGGCCGACACCATCTCCCGCGCGCCGGGGAGCTCGGGGAGGCCGTAGACCCAGGAGCCGGCGTGCGACCCGCCGTAGTAGCGCTCCCAGGAGCTCTCGTCGGCGAGGCGGAAGTCCGCGCCCAGGTCGACGACGGGCAGGTCGGCCGGCAGCCCGTCGACCACGGCCGCGGACTCGCCGTGCGGGAGGGCGAGGAAGACGAGGTCGGCCTCGGCGAGGACGGCCGGGTCCGTCGGGCCGAACTCGCTGCCCGCCAGCTGCGGGAGCTGCGGGTGCAGGTCGGTGACCGGGCGGCCGGCGGCGGACCCGGCGGCGAGCGGGCCGACGCTCAGGCCAGGGTGGCCGAGCAGCAGGCGCAGGAGCTCCCCTCCGGCGTACCCGCTGGCACCTGCGACTGCTGCCCGACGACCCATGTGCATGAGTATGCGCGTCTGCTGCATGTCCATGCAAACCAGGTCAGGCGGCGGCTCCCTCCCCCGGGGAAGGCCACCTTAGGGGTAGCTCACCACCGTGACCGGCACGGACGGGTTCGCGATCGTGGAGGATCCGCCGACGCCGTTGACCACGTTGTGGATGCCGCCCATCCCGTTCGTGGGATCGAGGAAGACGGTCAGCAGGTCCCGAAGGCTTCCCGCAGGCAGCGTGGTTGGGACCTCGAAGGAGTTGTCGGCGAAGATGTCGACGCCCTGGTTGAAGAAGCTGTAGCTCCCCATCCCGTAGCCGTTGAACCTGGTCACGCGGTCGGCGACCTTCAGGGCCGGCCAGCCCTTCGTGCCGTCCGGCTGGTTCCACGAGGCCTGGCTCGGCGGGTCGTAGGGCAGCTCGTTCTGGAAGAACACGACCCGTCCGCGATCGCCGTTCCAGATCACCTCGGTCTTCTGGTAGTGCTCGACGAACAGGCCCGTCGCCGTGACGTCGTCGCCGTTGACGACCACGCCCGTGTCGGCGGTGCTGACGGTCCAGCCGAACGATCCCGGGTTCCCGTGGTCGGCGCGCCAGGCCCAGATGTTGTCGAGGACGACGTCGTCGCTGTTGACCTCGAGGCTCACCGTGGCCTTCCCGACGTGGGGTCCGCCGATGCGGAAGAACACGTCCTGCAGGGCCGTGGGCTCCGACCGGTCGTGTCGGTGCTTCCCCGCGCGCCACGTCCCGTGCTCGCCGTGCCGCTTCCCGACCCGCATGAGGACCGGGGACTCGACCGGTCCGGCGTCGATCATGATGCCCGCGATGGCGACACCCCTTACGTCCGCGACGTCCATCACGACCGCACCGTCGGTGGCGGTGAGCGTGGCGATACCCAGACCGAGCACGACGGTGTCGGCCCGCTTGACCTTGATGGTCCGGTCGACGTCGTAGACGCCGGGGGTGAGGAGCAGGTTCCGGCCACGGGCGAGGTGCTTGTTGATGGTCTTGACCGAGTCGCCCGGGTCGGCCACGAAGAAGTCCGACAACGGGACCGAGCGGCCCGGTGTCGTGCCGTTCTCCCACGTCGGCCCCGAGGAGCTCGTCCGGGCGGCGGGGACACGCACCCGGTAGCGACCCTTCGCGTCGACGTACAGGTACGGCTTCTCGCGACTCACCGGGGTCGTGTCGAGCGTGGTGTACGGGCCACCGCAGGCATCGGCGGGGAAGCACTGGGCGGGGGCGCCCGCGACGCCGGAGAACACCTGGTTCCACACGCCGTTGGACCAGCCGCCGACCGAGCTGTCGCGCACCAGCCACTGCTGCTGCGATCCGTTGATGACGAAGCCGGCCCTGGAGTCGGCGATGAAGCCACCGCTGGCGAACGCCGGTGAGCTGCAGTAGTCCATGAGCGTGAGGTTGCCCCCGCGCACGTCGACCCGCCGCATCGGCGCCGCCTGGGACACCGCCCAGAAGTTCCCCGAGCCCCGGCAGCCGTCCAGGCCCATGACGTTGATGCTCAGGTTCGACAGTGAGCGCCAGAAGTTGTTCAGGGCGAAGCAGTTGGTGGCGGTAGGGTCGCCGGCGGGGAAGCACCTGTTGTAGACGTCGACGTGGCCGTTGATGACGACGTCGGTCGGTGAGGCTCCCAGACCTGCCACCTCGGTGTAGTACCCGACCTGGACGATGAGCGGCTCCGCCTCCGACCCGTACGTCCCGGGCTCGAACAGCAGGGCGTAGCGGTCGGTCCCCATCTCGTCGTCGACCTGCTCGTCCCTGATCGCGTCGACGGCAGCCTGGATCTCGCTCGTCGCCATGCTCGGGTCGAAGACCAACACGTTCGGCCCGAGATCGGGTGCATGACCATGGCGACCGGAGTCCGCGATCGCGGCCGGGACCGTGCCGGACAGGGCGAGCACCGCCGCCAGGACCGCCCACCACAGGCCACGCCGTCGTGCCCGTCCACCTCGAGTCCGACCCGGCCCGCCTCGCACCGGCTCCACGATCGCCTCGACTGCCACGGCATCCTCCATCGATCATTTCGACAACCCGAGGTGCAGCCGTCGACGTAACGCGCCAGCGAGAGCGCTCCCCCAACGTGTCGCAAGGGGCTGTCTCCGTCAACGAGGCCCGGGGCATGAATGCGCGATGCCACGAGGTTGGCGACCCGACGTTGACGGTCGTTGGTCTAGCCCCTTGCGGCCGGGCAGCCGGCGACCGTGGCGATGACGGCGTACCGCTCGTCGTCGACCTTGCGACCCCAGAGCTCTGTGTCTTCGGCGAGGCACTCCAAACTCGAGCCGCCGCCGACCGCCACGAGCCGGGGCCGGGTCAGGCGAGGGGGTCGTCCGCCCCGTACGTCCGCAGCCGCAGGGTCCGCGCGTCGGCGTCGCGGATCGTCCCCGCCGCGGCGAGCAGGGCGTCGAGGTCGTCCTTCGCGGCGTGGACGAAGCGGCCGTGCAGGGCGTCGAGGTCCCCGGCCGCGAAGCGCCGGACGCCGGTGACCATCCGGGCCACGTCGTTCCAGGCCTGCTCGTCGGGAGGGCCCCACATGGTCTCGGTCATGTCCGTGCGCACCAGGCCCGGGCTGACCTCCAGCACCGTGACCCCGGTGCCGTCGAGGGCGGCCGCCAGGGTGTCGGTGAGGCGGCCGACCGCGGCCTTCGACACCGAGTAGGCCGACCAGTCCGGGTTCGGGCGCTGCCCCATGCCGCTGCCGACGTGCAGCACCCGCCCGCTTCCCCGCGCGACCATGCCGGGCACCACGGCACGGTCGAGCAGCGCGACCCCGCGCACGTTGGTCTCGACGACGCGCCACCAGTCGTCGGGGTCGACCTCCCAGGGCGCGGCCGGGGCCGGGTCGCGCAGTCCGGCGTTCGCGACGAGCAGGTCGACCGGCCCGAGGTCGCGCTCGACGGTCTGGACGGCGGCCCGCACCTGGTCGGGTCGCGTCACGTCGGCCGGGACGGCCACGCCCCGTGCTCCTGCGGACACGCAGGCCCGCAGGGTGTCCTCGAGCGCCGCGCGGTCGCGTCCCAGCAGCCCGAGGTGCGCGCCGTCGGCTGCCAGGCCGAGCGCGATCTCCCGTCCGATCCCCCGGCTGGCGCCGGTGACCAGCGCGACCTGCCCCTCCAGCGTCATGCCCCCACCCTGCACCGCCGTCGACCACGTACGGCATGCGGGTGATCGCCTCGGGAGGCGTGTATGCCTGCTGAGGCGATCACAGACCTGCCCTACGTGGTCGACTGCGCATCAGCGGGACGGGGTCAGCCACCGCGCTGCTCGGCGCCGGTCGCGGCGGCGGCCGCAGCAACGGCCGCCTCCCGCGCGGCGCTGACCTCCTCGACCGTCAGTGTGCGGTCGGGGGCCCGGAAGCGCAGCGCGTAGGCCAGCGACACCTTCCCCTCGCCGACCTGGTCACCGCGGTAGAGGTCGAAGAGCCTGATCGACTCGAGCAGCTCGCCGGCGCCCTCGCGCAGCGCCGCCTCGACGCCGGCGGCCGGCACGTCGGCGCCGACGACGAGCGCGACGTCCTGGGTGGCGACCGGGTAGGTCGAGATGCGCGGTGCGGGGACCGGCGCCGGGTCCTCGCCCAGCAGCTCGAGGTCCAGCTCGACCGCGCAGGTCCGGGGCGGCAGCCCCAGAGCCGCGACGACCCGGGGGTGGATCTCCCCGGCGTGGCCGACGACGCGCCCGTCGACCCGCAGGGCCGCGCACCGGCCGGGGTGCCACGGCTCGTGCCGGTCCGCGCCGACCGTGAGGGTGACGCGAGCCTCCCGGGCGACCGTGCGGGCCACCTCCACCGCGTCGGCCCAGCCGGCCGGTCTGCCCTCACCCCACCACCCGCCGGGCTCGACCTCGCCGGCGAGCACGGCTGCTACGCGGGTCGGCTGGTCGGGCAGCGCGGCGTCGAGGGCGGCGATCTCCTCCTCGCTGGGCCTGCCGCGCAGCGAGGGCCGGGGTGCGGGCGGCAGCGGGTCGGGGCCGGGGCGGAACACCGCTCCGATCTCGAACAGCGCGACGTCGACGGCTCCCCTGCCGACGTTGCGGCGCAGCGCCGTCAGCAGCCCGGGCAGCAGGGTCGTGCGCAGCAGCGGCTCGGCGTCGGACAGCGGGTTGGCCAGCCGCAGGGCGTGCCGGCGCGTGTCGTCGGCGGGCAGCCCGAGCGCGTCGAGCGCGTCCTGGCCCATGAAGGGATAGGTCGGGGTCTCCACGAACCCGGCATGGGCGAGCGACAGGCCGATGCGGCGGCGCAGCCGCTGGCGGTCGGTGAGCCCGCGACCCGGTGGCGCGTGCGGGAGCAGCCCCGGCACGGTGTCGTAGCCGACCAGCCGGATGACCTCCTCGTCGAGGTCGGCCGGGTCGGAGAGGTCGGGGCGCCAGGACGGCGGCGTGACCGTCCAGGGGGTGTCCGCGGTGTCGACCGTGGCGCCGACCTGCTCGAGCCGACGCGCCACGTCGTCCAGCGGGATCTCCAGCCCGGCGGTGCGCCCGGGCCGCGCCGGGTCGAGCTCGATGTGCCGGGTGGCCCTCTTGTGGTCGACCTCGACGGAGCCGGCGTGCCGCGCGCCGCCGAGCTCTGCCAGCAGCCGGACGGCCCGGGTGGTGGCGAGAGGCGGCAGCTCGGGGTCCAGCCCGCGCTCGAACCGCTTGGACGCCTCGCTGCCCAGCCGGTGCCGGCGCGACGTGCGCGACACGGCGACGGGGTCGAAGTGGGCCGCCTCGAGCACGATGTCGGTCGACGCGGCGTCGATCTCGGTGGTCAGCCCGCCCATCGTGCCGGCGAGCCCGACGGCGCCGGTGTCGTCGCTGATGACGATGTCCTCGGGGTCCAGGTCGCGCACGACGTGGTCCAGCGTCTCGAGCCGCTCTCCCTGCCGGGCCCGGCGGACCACGATCGCGCCCCGGACACGGGACCGGTCGAAGGCGTGCAGCGGCTGCCCCATCTCGAGCATCACGTAGTTCGTGACGTCGACCGCGAGGGACACCGGCCGCATCCCGCACAGGACCAGCCGGTGCTGCATCCACAGCGGCGTCGCCGCCGCGGCGTCCAGGCCCGTGACGGTGCGCAGCACCAGGCGGTCGGCGGCCCGCGGGTCGGCGATCTCGCCCGGGTGCCCGTCGCCGTCGACCGGCAGCGGGTCCAGGCCCGCCGGGTCGGTGAACACGACGCCGTAGGCCGTGGCGGCCTCGCGGGCCAGCCCGCGGATCGACAGGCAGTAGGCACGGTCCGGCGTCACCGCGATGTCGAGCACCTCGTCGCGCAGGCCCAGCAGCCCGACCGCGTCGGTCCCGGGCGCCGCGTCGGTGGCGAGCACCAGGATGCCCTCGTGGTCGTCGCCGACCCCCAGCTCGCGTGCCGAGCAGATCATGCCGTCGCTCACGTGCCCGTACGTCCGCCGCGCCGTGATCCCGAAGCCGCCCGGCAGCGTCGCGCCCGGCAGCGCCACCACGACCGGGTCACCGACCGCGAAGTTCAGCGCGCCGCAGACGACGCCGCGCGGCTCGCTCTCGCCCACATCGACCCGGCACCAGCGGATCGTCCTGCCGTTGGAGTGGGTCTCGTCCTCGAACGCCGCCACCCGCCCGACCACGACCGGGCCGTTGACGTCGTGGCCGGGGCGCTCGACGGTCTCGACCTCGAGGCCGGCCGCGACCAGGCGCTCGGCGAGCGCACGGCCGTCGACCCCGGCCGGCAGGTCGGCGTGCTCGCGCAGCCAGGACAGCGGCGCCCGCATCAGATCTCCGTCCCGAACGGCGCGGCGAACCGTACGTCGCCCTCGACCATGTCGCGCATGTCCTCGGCCCCGTGGCGGGACATCAGCGTGCGCTCCAGGCCCATGCCGAACGCGAAGCCGCTGTAGCGGTCGGGGTCGATGCCGCACGCCACCAGCACGCGCGGGTTGACCATGCCGCAGCCGCCCCACTCGATCCAGCCCTCGGACGAGCAGGTACGGCACGGCCGGTCGGGGTTGCCGACCGACTCGCCCCGGCAGATCCAGCAGCGCAGGTCCATCTCGGCGCTGGGCTCGGTGAAGGGGAAGTACGACGGGCGCAGCCGGGTCACGATGTCGGCGCCGAACATCGACCGGGCGAAGTGCTCGAGGGTGCCCCGCAGGTGGGCCATCGTGATGCCCTCGTCGACGACGAGGCCCTCGACCTGCATGAAGACCGGCGTGTGCGTCGCGTCGAGCTCGTCGGTGCGGTAGACCCGGCCCGGCGAGACCGCGTAGATCGGCGGGTCGCGGCGCAGCATGGTCCGGATCTGCACGGGGGAGGTCTGGGTGCGCAGCACCACCCCGGAGTCGGGCGAGCCCACCCAGAACGTGTCCGCGGTGCTGCGTGCGGGGTGGTCGGGGCCGATGTTGAGCGCGTCGAAGTTGTGCCACTCGGTCTCGACCTCGGGACCCTCGGACCACTCGAAGCCCATGGCGAGGAAGAGCTCGGCGACGCGCTCGGTCAGCGTCGTGAGCGGGTGCCGGGCCCCCGGGCGGCGGCGGTCCCAGGGCAGGGTGACGTCCACGGCCTCCTCGACGAGGACGCGCTCGTCGCGGTCCCGCTCGAGCTCCTGCGCTCGCGCGGCCAACGCCTCGGTGACGGCCCGGCGCGCGGCCCCCACGCGCTTGCCGGCGTCGGCCTTGGCCGCGGGTGGCAGCGCACCGATCTCCCGGTTGGCCAGGGCCAGCGGCGAGCGGTCGCCCGCATGAGCCAGCCGCACCTGCTTCAGGGCGTCCAGGTCCGGCGCCGCGGCGACGGCCTCGAGCGCGGCGTCGCGGGCGTGCTCGACCTCGTCGGCGTTCAGGGGGGTCACCTGCACAGGGTCGTAGGACTTGTTCGGTGCGGACATCGGGTGCGGGACTCCAAGGGGCCGGCGGGATCGTCGCGCAGTCTACGAACCGCCGCGATCACGCCGCAGTCGAGTATCAGGCGTGCCGGTGCCCGGCTCTGTCCGGGCGACGCAGGACCGGCTCGACCAGGGAGGACCGCGATGTGCCCGCACCAGCCGCCGTGCTCCGGCGCGCAGGCGCCCGACCGTGGCGCGGCGCGCGTCGTCGTCGCGCACCCCGAGCAGGGGTGGAGCCTGCTGTGCAACGGCGTGGTGTCCTTCGACGACGGCGGGCTGCTCCTGCCCGGCGGCGGGGTGCTGCCACCACGCGCGGCGCCCGCCCCCCGACGGCGCGGCCCGGTCGCGGCCTGAGCGACCGTCAGGTGCCGGGAAGGATCTCGAGCGCCCGACCGTAGCCGGGGATCCGCGGCCGGTCCTTCACGAGCTCCTCCAGCGCCTCCCGCAGCGTGGAGCCGGTCTCGGCGCGCCGACGGGCCAGCTCGCCGGTCACCTGCGGCGCGGCGAACGACGTCCCGGACCAGACCGCCCAGGGGTTCCGGCCGAAGGTGTCCGGCTGCGTGTCGAGCTCGGGTGACTCGGTGCCCTCGACGTACGTCGAGACGACGCCCTCGCCGACGGCGGAGCAGTCGACCCAGAAGCCACGGCTGGACCACGGTGCCGGGTCACCCTCGGCGGTCAGCGCGCCGACCGACACCACTCGCCGGAACGCCGCGGGCCAGCAGGGCCGGTTGTCGCCGAAGTTCCCCGCGGCCGCGACGAGCATCACCTCGCGACGCTCCTTCTCCTCGATCTCGGCGACGATCTCGAGGGCCACGCTCATCGCGACCGGAGGCAGGTCGTCCAGGGTGCGGCTGCCCAGCGACAGGTTCACCAGGTCCGCACCGGCCCGCACCGCCTCGACCAGCCCGCACGCGACGCGGACCTCGCTGCCGACGCCGTCGCTGTCCAGGACGCTCATGACGCGCAGGTCGGCGTCGGGGGCCACCTGGGCGACGGCACCCGCGGCGAAGGTGCCGTGCCCGGCGCCGTAGTCGAGGAACCGGTCGCCACCGGCGGGGATGGCGTCGAGCGGGTCCTTGTTCTCGCGGGTCCTCTTGACCGACGTGAGCCAGCCGTCGGTGCGCTTCTGGTGGGCGATGCCGGTGTCGAGCACGGCGACGGAGACCTTCGTGGCGCCCTTGGTCTGCGCGGCCGGCGCCCAGCCGGCCTTCACCCTGGTCGGCTCCGGCCCGCCGAGGCCCTTGGCGATCGGCGCCAGTGGTGCCACGTGGTTGACCGACGCGGTGATCCCCCGCGACCGCAGCGTCCGGGCGAGCCGGTCGAGGCGCTTGGGGCCGAGCTCGGGGTTGACCCAGCGCACCACCCGCCCGTCCAGGCACTCGACCGGGTCGGGTTGCAGTCCGTGGCGCCGCAGCAGGCTCGTGGCCCGCTCGAAGTCGGAGTCCTCCGCCCTCAGGAGCAGGTCGCCCCAGACGACGAGGGCCTCCGACCCACCGCGCTCGGGCACCGAACCGACCCGGACGAGGTCGTCGTTGCCCGCGCGGCGGCGCTGCAGCAGGCGGATGAGGTGGCGCCGGTACGCGTCGTCCTGGACCCGGTCACCCATCTGCGCGACCTGGCGGCAGACCCGCTTCTGGTCGTCGCGGACCTGCTCGGGCTCGCGCGGGTCCGGACGCGGGGTGTCGCGAGAGGGCTCGTGGGTGGGCTTCCTGCGCATGTCAGGCCGTTCCCCTCGTCCGGTGACGCCAGTACGTTCGTATGTACACGTCCCGTATGCGACTGTCTACGGGCCGTGTCCGGATGGGGTGGTGCACGAGATGTCCGAGCCGGCGGCCGACGGCCTGCTGGAGCGGGCCTGCGCGGTCTACCGCGGCGTGGTGACCGACCCCGGCCTGTTCGCGAGCGAGGCCACGCGGCTGGTCGACGAGGCCCGGCAGGCTCGCCACCCGGAGTCGCTGGTCGTGGCCCTGAGGGCGCACGCGTGGGCCGAACGCTCCCGGCTGGCCGACCGGCGGGCCAAGGGACTGCTCGACGAGGCTGCCCGCATCGCCCGACGGCACGGCCTGGCCGGCCGCCTGGGTGAGGTGCTCACGTCCCGGGGCGCGGTGAACCTCGAGCTGGGGCGCATCCCGGCCGCGCGCCGCGACCTGGACCGGGCACGGGAGCTGGCCGACGGCGACGTGCCGGCCGACCTCCTGCTCCAGCAGGCTGCCCTCCTGCACAACCTCGGGCACCTGCTGCAGGCCGCCGAGCTCTACCGGAGTGCGCTGGCGGACCCTGCGGCCTCCCCCGAGACGCGCGCGAAGGTCGCCAACAACCTCGCCCTCATCGAGGTGGTCCACGGGCGCGTCGACTCCGCGTTCGCGAACCTGCGGCTGGCCGCCCTCGCCGCCGTCCGGGCCGGACCGGCACCTGTCGCGATCGTGGCCCAGAGCTGGGGGTGGGTGGCTGTCCAGGCGGGCCGGCTCACCGAGGGGCTCCGACGGTTCGACGAGGCGGCCGGGCTCTACGAACGGGCCGGGCTCCCGCTCGCCGAGCACCACCTGGAGTACGTCGACGTGCTCACCGACCTGCGGCTGCTCCCGGAGGCGCTCGACTCGAGCCGCCGTGCGGTCGCCGCCTTCGACGGGTCGGGGGTCCCGCTGATGGGCGCGGAGGCCCGGTGGCGCCTGGCGCGGCTGGCCCTGCTCTCCGGCGACCTGGAGGTGGCGACGACGGCGGCGACCGAGGCGGCCCGGACGTTCCGCGCCCAGCGCCGAGCCGCGTGGGCCGCCCGCGCCGACGTCGTCGCCGTGCAGGCCCGCGTCGGTGACGGGCCCGGGACCGCGGCGGACCTGGCGACCCTGCGCCGGGCCGCCCGGACCCTGGAGTCGCGAGGCATCGCCGCGGCCGCGGTCGAGGCGCACCTGGCGGCCGGCCGGCTGGCCATCTCGCTGCACCGTCCGGTGACGGCGCTCGACGACCTGGACCGGGCCTGGACCCTGGCCCGCGGAGCGCCGGTGCTGCAGCGCCTCGACGGGCGGGTGGCCGCCGCTCTGGCAGCCGCGGTGCGGCGGCAGGATGCCGTGACCCTGCGCCATGCCCGCGAGGGGCTGGCCGACCTCGCCGTGCACCGGTCGTCCCTCGAGTCGGCGGAGCTGCGGACCCTCGCCTCCGGGCACGGGGCCGAGCTCGGCCGGATCGCCCTGCGGGTGGCGATGCGCACCGCCGGCCCCGCCCGCGTCCTGGACTGGATGGAGCGCACGCGGGCCGCCGCCCTCGTCGCGGTCGACCCGCGGCCCGTGGACCATCCGTCGGACCTGCTCGGCGAGCTGCGCGCGGCCCACGCCCGGCTCGACCGTGCCCGGGCGGCGGGCGAGGACTCCCCCGACCCGGCGGCTCGGGTCGCCGAGCTCGAGAGCCTCGTCCGCCGCGCCGCCTGGGTCCGGCGCAGCGTGGCGCAGCAGGCGGAGCCCGCACCGACCGTGACCACGCTGCGCGCCGCACTGTCCGGCCGGGTGCTCGTGGAGTACGGCGAGGTCGACGGCGAGCTGTGCGCGGTCGTCCTGGACGCCGGCAGCGACTCCGGGCGGCCGCGCCTCGCGCGCCTCGGTCCCGCGCGTGACGTGCACCGGGAGAGCGACGCCCTGCTGTTCGCGCTGCGGCGGCTGGGGTCCGGACCGACGCCGGCGTCGGCCACCCTGGCCCGGACGGGCGCGGACCTCGGGATCGCCCGCCTCCGCGGCATGCTCGTCGATCCCCTGCGGCTGCCCGCCGGGCGGGAGGTCGTGGTCGTGCCCGTCGGCGCGCTGTGGCGGGTGCCCTGGTCGGCCCTGCTCGGCGTGAGCGTCTCGGTCGCGCCGTCGGCGGCGCAGTGGGTTCGGACCCTGCCGTCGACCGGGCGCACGGGCGGAGGGCGCACCGTCGTGGTGGCCGGTCCGGACCTTCCCGGGGCCGTGAGCGAGGTCGAGGCCCTGCGCACGATGCACCCCGGCGCGACCGTCCTGGTGCCGCCGGACAGCACCGTCGCTGAGGTCGCCGCCGCTCTTCGCGGCGCGGACCTCGCCCACCTCGCGTGCCACAGCGTCCTGCGGTCGGACAACCCCGCGTTCTCCGCCCTGCGCCTCGGCGACGGCCCGCTGTCCGTGCACGAGATCGACGTCCGCGGGCTCGCCCCTCGACGCGTCGTGCTGGCCGCGTGCGACTCCGCGGCGGACGTCGCGTACGAGGGCAACGAGATGCTGGGCTTCGTCAGCGCGCTGCTCGCGCGCGGCACCGCCGGGCTCGTGGCGAGCGTCGTGCCGGTGCCCGACCTCGACGCGGTCCCGCTCATGTGCCGGCTCCACGAGGGGCTGCGGCGCGGGCAGCGGATGGCCGAGGCGCTGCACGCGGCACGCGCGGACATGGACCTCGCGGACCCCCGCTCGTTCGTCAACTGGTGCGCGTTCAGCGCCTTCGGGGCCTCCTGACGCCGCACCCGGCTCGCCCTCTGGCGTCCCGCAGTCCGGACGTCGACGTATCACCTCCGGACCCCACCCGTCTGTTGTGGCACCGGACGCCGACGACCGCGTCGACGTCCATCACCACATCACACAGAGAGGGGGTGGCACAGATGACCCACCTGTCCATCGAGGAGCTCGCTGTCGAGTTCTCGGAGACGCTCCCGGCCCGCGAGGCCCTGGGCCTGTTCAACTTCGCCAACGTCGTGGCGAGCAACAGCTCCATGGCCCTGAACGCCGTGACGGTGAACTCCGTCGCGCTGTCCGGCGCGACGCAGACCATCGGCGTCTTCCAGAGCTGATCCCGACCTGACCGTCCGCGCGGCCTGTGCCGCCCCGCCGTCCCGGAAGGGAGGTGACACCCCATGGACAAGCTGACCCTGCACGAGCTGGGTGGCCAGCCGGCCGAGCTGCTCCCGCAGCGCGAGGCCCTCGGCCTCTGGAACTTCGCGAACGTCTACGCGACGAACAGCTCGCTCGCTCTCAACGCCGCCACCGTGAACTCGCTGGCGATCTCCGGCGCCAGCCAGACGATCCTCGTCGGCCAGTCGTGAGCCGGGTCCGGGTGCGGGCCGAGTCCACGACGGCCCGCACCCGGAACCGTGCACCCACTGTGCCCTACCGGCAGGAGAGGGGGTGACCATGTCCGGAATCCCGATGTACGAGCTCGAACGCGAGCCGGCCGACGTGCTGCCGCGGCGCGAAGCGCTGGGGCTGGTGAACATCACCAACATCACCGCGGTGAACGTCTCGATCGCGCTCAACGCCGCCACCATCGGCTCCACCGCAGCCGCGGGAGCCACCCAGGGGATCGTGCTCTTCCAGTCGTGACCCGCCGGCCGCCCGGCGGCGGCACCGTCGTGCACCCGGCGGGCCGCCACCGGGCGGCACCCGTCGTACGCCCACGCCCCGACGCGGGGCGAGCACACGGAGACCTCGATGAACGACACCGCCGTCGACGCGCCGTCGGCCCCCGCCCCGTCGCGGGCCCCCGACCTCGAGCTGCTGGGCGAGACCCAGGGCTCCGGATACGTCGACCGCACCTTCCTCGTCCGCCGCGGCGACGGTCAGGTCGTGCAGCTCTCCGAGCTGCTCAACGTGACCCTCGAGCACCTCGACGGCCGGCCCGTCGAGCAGGTCGCCGCGGCGGTCAGCGCGCGCATAGGCCGTGAGCTCGGCGTCGACGGCGTCGAGTTCCTCGTCGAGCACAAGCTGGCTCCGCTCGGGCTGGTCGCCACCCCGGGGGTCCCCGAGGCCCCGGCACCCGCGGCCGAGGAGGGCGTGCTGACCCTCGCCGGCCGGCGCACCGTCCTGCGCGCCCCGACGGTGAACGTCCTGGCCCGCGCGATGCGGCCGTTCTTCTGGCAGGTCACGGTCGTCCTCGTCCTCGAGGCGGCACTGGTGGGCGACTACCTGGCGTTCACCCGGCACGACGTCGGGGCGAGCATCACGTCGGTCATCACGACGCCAACCCAGCTCCTGCTGGTGCTGGTCCTCATGGTCGCCTCGATGCTCTTCCACGAGGTGGGCCACGCCGCGGGCGCCCGCTACGGCGGTGCGCGCCCCGGCGTGATCGGGATGGGCCTGTACGTCGTCTGGCCCGCGTTCTACACCGACGTCACGGACGCCTACCGGCTGGGCCGGGCGGGCCGGCTGCGCACCGACCTGGGCGGGGTCTACTTCAACGTCGTCTTCCTGCTGGCCCTGCTCGGCCTGCACGAGTGGACCGGCGCACCGGTCTTCCTGGTCGCGGCGGTGCTCACGCACCTCGAGATCCTCCAGCAGCTGCTGCCCATCGTGCGCCTCGACGGCTACTTCATCGTCGGCGACCTCGTCGGCGTCCCCGACCTCTTCCGCTGGGTCCGGCCCATCCTGCGCTCGCTGCTGCCCGGCGGCGCCGGGCGCCACGCGCCGGTCCGAAGGCTGCGGGGGTGGGTGCGCTGGGTGGTCACGGGCTGGGTGGCCCTGGTCGTGCCGGTGCTCGCGGTCAACGTGTGGGTGCTCGCGAGGACGGGGCCGGACCTGGTGGCGACGACGACCAGCACGCTGCGGCTCTCGGCACACCAGCTCTCCGCCGAGATGCACTCGTGGCAGGTCGTCCCGGCGGTCGTGACGGCGCTGTCGATGGTGGCCCTCACCCTGCCCCTGCTCGGCATCTGGGTCCTCGTCACCCGGCTGGCCGGGCGGGTGCGCCGGCAGCTCTCGACCTGGGCCGCCCGGGGCCGGGCGCAGCGGGTGGCGGTGACCCTCGGCGTCTCGGCGGTGGTGCTCCTTCTCGCCTACAGCTGGCTCCCCGAACCTGTCGCGGTCACACCCGCCCCGGCCGCAGCGGTGTCGGTCCCGCCCACGACCCCGGTCACCACCCCCGCACCGGACCCGACCCCACCGCGCGGACCGGGGCCGGCGCGCCCCACCCGGGCGGCGAAGCATCACACGGCGGCCGGCCGCGCCACGGGGTCCGAGACGACCGCACCGGCCGCCGGCGGCGTGCCCACGAAAGCGTCCGGGGGATCCTCCACCACGACCTCCCCGTCCGCCTCGCCGTCGACGAAGCCCACGAAGGCCTCCCCGTCCCCGTCGCCGACCGAGTCCTCGCCGTCGGCGACGCCGACCGGGCGCTCGACCTCGCCGTCGCCCGACCCGACGGGCTCCACGAGCCCAGCGACCAGCGCGAGCCCGAGCCCGTCGCCGTCGGACGGCCCCACGTCGCCCGCCCCGAGCGACCCCGCGCCCGAGACGACGCCGTCACCCTCGCCCTAGCCCACACAGCACAGCCCACACAGCACAGCCCACACAGCCCGAAGCCAGCCGGGCGCGGGACGCGAAGCGGCCCGGGAGGCGTTCCCGCGGAAACGCCTCCCGGGCCGGTGGGCCGGGAGGTTCTAGACCGTGACCCAGGCCGTGGTGACCCGGCGGCCGGAGGAGACGAGCCGCAGGCGCAGCCGGCCGGCCGGGACGGTGTCCACCCAGAAGCGGCCGTGCTCGTCGGGCTCGACCGCGACGGAACCGTCGGGGTGCTCGAGGGTGAGGTCGGCGCCCGCGGCACCCGCGACGTGGCCCTGCAGGGTGCGGCGGTCGCCGGACCCGGTCACCTCGAACTCGACGACGACGCCGGGCACCTCGAAGGTCAGCAGGCGGGCCGTCGCGGGGCCGCGGACGAGCACGAGGTCGCCGCGCTCGGCCTGGGCGTGGGAGTCGGCCACCAGCGCGGCCAGCTCAGCGTCGACGTCGCGCAGCTCGAGGGCGTGCGCGGCGTGGTCGAGGACGGACCGCGGCACCGGGTCGCGGTCGGTCGCCGCGCTGCGCAGGCGCTCCGCCAGGGCGTCGAGCTCGGCCTCGGTCGGCGGGTCGTGGCGGCCGGTCATGTCGTCGGTCCTCTCGTCGAGGCGCCGGAGCGGGTGCCGGAGGGGGTGCCGGTGCCCGGAGCCGTCTGCGACACAGAGGCGGCGTCGTCGCGGCTGATACCCGCCTGGAGAGCGAGATCGTGGAGCCGCCGCAGGCACCTGCCCCGGGTGGGACCGATGCTCCCGACCGGCATCTCGAGCGCCGAGCTCACCTCCTCGTACGACGGGGGCGGGTCGGCCATGAGCACCCGCAGCAGCCGCCGGCAGGGGTCGCTGAGGTCCTCGAACACCGTCCAGAGCACGGCGTCGCGCTCCTCACGGAGCACCCCGGCGTCGACGGCCTCGGCGGTGTCGTCGCGGATGTCGATCAAGCGCGTCTGGTCGACGGGCTGCTCGCGGGTGCCGCGGCGCAGCGTCGAGAGGCACTCGCGGCGGCAGGTCGTCGCGAGCCAGGCGCCGACACGTTCCGGCTCGCGGATGCGGCCGAGGTTCTCGACCAGCCGAAGCCAGGTGCCCTGCACCACGTCGGCGGCGTCGGAGTCGGAGAGCCGGTGCGCGCGGGCGACCGCCCACAGCAGCGGGGTGAAGCGGGTGACCAGGCTCTGCCACGCGGCCTGGTCCCCCTCGGCCGACCGGGCCAGGCAGCGCTCGAGGTCCAGATCCTCCACGCGAGGCCCCTCAGGTCGATGATCCCCATGTCACCCCATAGCAGCGCAGGGCGAACAGCCGGGTCAAGGGCGGCAGGGGGTGCCTGAGACGCGGGCGGTCAGCCCCGGTCGCCGAAGTCGGGCGTGCCGGCGGGCAGCACGAACCGGAACCGGGCACCGCCACCGGGCGCGTTGCCGACCTCGATGCGCCCGCCGTGGGCCTCCACGAGCCCGCGCACGATGTAGAGCCCGAGTCCGGTGCCGCCCCTGCGACCGGAGCGCCAGAACCGGGTGAACACCCGCTCCTGGATCTCGTCCGGGATGCCGTCACCGTCGTCCATGACGGTCACCGCCACGCCGTCCCCGTGCGGCTCGGCCACGACCGTCACGCGGCCCGAGCCGTGGCGCACCGCGTTCTCCAGCAGGTTGGCGAGCACCTGGTCGAGCTTGTCGGCGTCGACCCACATCTCGGGGATGTCGTCGCGCAGGTCCAGGTCGAAGCGCTGCTCGTCGTGGCCCGCGGCGACCAGCCCCGCGACGTGCCGGGTGACCGCGCGTCCGATGTCGACCACCTGGCGACGCACGGTGAGCCGCCCGGAGTCGATGCGGGCGATGTCGAGCAGCTCGGTGATCAGCCGGGTGACCCGGTCGGCGTCGGCGTTGACGGTCTCGAGCATCAGGCGCTTCTGGTCGTCGTTGAAGCGGTCCCACTTCGCGAGCAGCGTGGCCGTGAACCCCTTGACCGACGTCAGCGGCGACCGCAGCTCGTGGGCCACGGTGGAGACCAGCTCCGCGCGGCTGAGCTCCTCCCGGGCACGGTGGCGGGTGTCGCGCAGGGCGACCACCACGGAGCGCACCGGGCCCAGCGGCTCGTCGCGGACGTACCGGGAGGTGACGAGCACCTCGTGTCCCCCCGGCAGCAGGAGGTTGCGCTCGGGGTGGCCGGTGACGGTGGCCAGCCCGGCGTAGGGGTTGGCGCACGGCCACCACGCCCGCCCGTCGAGACCCTCCAGCGGCAGCGCGCCCTCGAGGTCCTTGCCGAGGGCGGTGTCGACGTCGACACCGGTGATGCGGGCGGCCGCGCGGTTGAACACGACGACGATGCCGTGCCGGTCGGCGATGACGAGCCCGTCGGGCAGGTCGTCGTAGGCGGTCGGCTCGCCGCTCCCCCTTGCCACTCGGTCGAGCCTACCGAGGGAACGGCGTGCGTCGACCGGTCGATCGGTCCGGCCCGGGTCACCCGGACGGACGACGACGAGCGGCCCGCCGGGCACGCGCCGAGGCGTACAGGCACACCGCGGCGGCGGTGGCGAGGTTCAGGCTCTCGGCGCGGCCGTGGATGGGCACCCGGACGACGTCGTCGGCCAGCGCCCGCGTGCTCTCGGGCAGACCCCAGGCCTCGTTGCCGAACACCCACGCCGTGGGGCCGTCGAGCAGCCCGCTGTCGGCGGCCTCGTCCAGGTCGAGGTCGCCGTGGCCGTCGGCGGCCAGCACCCGCAGCCCGGCCCGGCGCAGCGCGGGCAGGTCGTCGGCCACCGAGCCGCCCACGCTGACCGGGAGGTGGAACAGGCTGCCCGCCGTGGCCCGGACGCACTTGCCGTTGTAGGGGTCGACGCTGTCGCCGGTGAGCAGCACGGCGTCGGCCCCCGCGGCGTCAGCCGTGCGGATCACGGTGCCGGCGTTGCCGGGGTCGCGGGCGTGCGCGAGCACCGCGACCAGGCCGGCCGGCCCGGCGGCCAGGACGTCGGCCAGCGGACGGTCCAGCGTCGTGCACACGGCGACGAGGCCCTGCGGGGTCACCGTCGCGCACAGGGCCGACATCACCTCGCCGCTCACCAGGTGCACGGGCGCGTCGGTTGCCGCGACCAGCTCGGGGTGGCGGCCCGCGGCGTCGCGCGTCGCGAACACCTCGACCACGGTGCCCGGTCGGGCCAGTGCCTCGCGGACGGCCTGCGGGCCCTCGGCCAGGAACCTGCCGTCACGGGCCCGGAACGCGCGCTTGGTCAGCCGTCGGGCAGCCTGCACCCGGGCGGCCCGGACGCTGGTGATCTCGGTGCCCACTGCTCGCCTGCTCCCTCACGCGTCCGCCCACCGCGCGCGAGGCGAGGTGGGCGGACGACGACTGCCGATGCGCCGGGTCAGGCGGCGTTCTCGTCCTTGCTGCCGGTCGCCGGCTTGCTGCCGGTCGCCGGCAGAGCCGCCTTGGCGACCTCGACCAGCGCCGCGAACGCCGGGGCGTCGTTGACGGCCAGGTCGGCGAGGACCTTGCGGTCCACCTCGACGCCGGCGGCCTTGAGGCCCTGGATGAAGCGGTTGTAGGTCAGGCCGTTCGCCCTGGAGGCGGCGTTGATCCGCTGGATCCAGAGCTGCCGGAAGTCGCCCTTGCGCTGCTTGCGGTCGCGGTAGGCGTAGGTCATCGAGTGGAGCATCTGCTCCTTGGCCTTGCGGTAGAGCCGCGACCGCTGACCGCGGTAGCCGCTCGCGCGCTCGAGGACGACCCGGCGCTTCTTGTGGGCGTTGACCGCCCGCTTGACGCGTGCCACGTGTTACTCCTTGGGAAAGTGCTGGGGCCGGTGGACCGGATGACCTACTTGCCGAGCAGTCGCTTGACCTTCTTGACGTCGGCGGCGGAGGTCTCCACGTCGAGCGCCAGCGCCCGGGTGCGCTTGGAGTTCTTGCCCTCGAGCAGGTGCCGGCGGTTTGCCTGCTGGCGCATGACCTTGCCGGAACCGGTCAGCTTGAAGCGCTTCTTGGTCCCGCTGTGCGTCTTGTTCTTCGGCATGGCGCCGGATCTCCTCGTCGTACGTCGGCCCCCGGCGGCGGCCGGGGCGGGTGGTGCGGTGGTGCTCTCGTCAGGCGACGGGCTGCTGTGGTGACCCGGCCTCGGTGGCGTCGGCGGGCGCCTCCTCGCGGCGGGCCCGGTCGGCGGCCCGCTCGGCGCGGGCCTCGGCCTTCTTCTTCGTCGGCCCCAGGACCATGATCATGTTGCGGCCGTCCTGCTTGGGCGCCGACTCGACGAACCCGAGCTCCTGGACGTCCTCGGCGAGCCGCTGCAGGAGCCGGAACCCGAGCTCGGGACGGGACTGCTCGCGACCACGGAACATGATGGTGATCTTGACCTTGTCGCCCTGCTTGAGGAACCGGACCACGTGACCCTTCTTGGTCTGGTAGTCGTGCGGGTCGATCTTCGGCCGGAGCTTCATCTCCTTGATGACCGTGTTGACCTGGTTCTTGCGCGCCTCGCGGGCCTTCTGCGCCGACTCGTACTTGAACTTGCCGTAGTCCATGAGCTTGGCCACGGGCGGGCGGGCCATCGGGGCCACCTCGACGAGGTCGAGGTCGGCCTCCTGGGCCAGCCGGAGCGCGTCGCCGATGGCGACGATGCCGACCTGCTCACCGTTGGGACCGACAAGGCGTACTTCGTTGACGCGGATCCGGTCGTTGATCCTGGGTTCAGTGCTGATGGGGCCTCCTCGATGTGCAGGGGGCACGAAAAAGGCTTCCGTGCCCGGAGCTCACGGAAGCCACAACACCCTGTCGGCGCGAGGGCATCCAGCCGGACGCTCACGCCGGCCGGCCCGCCCGGGGGCGGATCGGCCTGACCGGGACCCGACGACCTGTCGTCCGGCACGAGGCCGGCCAGTCGGTGCGGGTGGGAGGTGGTCTCCGCTTGCGCACCGGGATGAGGATCCACCCCGGTGGGTCGCCGCTGAGGCTACCAGGGCCGGGCGTACAGCGGGAAACGCCGCCGTCCGGCTGCCGCCCGTCACGGGACCAGGGGCAGCACCGGGCGGGCGCCGTCCGGGGGCTCCGCGACGGTCGTGAGCTCGAGGTCCAGGCCGCGAACCGTGAGGTCGGCGAGCGCGCGCAGGCGGTCGGCCAAGCGGGCTGCGAGGTCGCGTGGGTCGGCAGCCACCGTGGTCGCGACGGTCAGCCGGGCGTCGACGCCGGCGTGGGGCGCCAGCCAGGCTCCCGTCACGGCCGGCTCGGCGGCCAGGGCGCGACAGAGCAGCGCGGCGAGCGCCTCGTCGTCGTACGCGGGGGTCGTCCCTCGTCCCTGCGCGAGGGCGCGGACCTCGGCGAGCCCGAGCACGACCGTCCTGGGCCCGGCCACGTCGAGCACCAGTGCCTCGGCTCCCTCGGCCACCGCGACGGCGGCGGCCCGCCCGCCGTCCACGGGCACCGGGCGGGCGGACGGGTCCCAGCGGGCCAGCGCCGCCAGGCCGCTGAACACGGGGACCGCGCGGTGGCCCGACCCGTCGTCGAGCAGCGCCAGCGCGACGTCGGCGGTCTTGTCGACCCGCAGGCCGGCCTCGATCGCGCCGGTCTCGCCGGGAACCGCCAGGACGGGGGCGAGGACGCGGGCCCGGTGGAGGGCGGCGAGCACCTCGGGCAGCCGGGCGGGGTCCGTGGCGTAGGCCTCCTGAGCGGCCGCGAGCGCCTCGTCGGCAGCGCCGGTGTCCCCCGCGAAGCCGGGGTCGGGGATGCGCCTGGACACCGGCCCGAGGGTAGCCGGGGCATGCTGGAGGGGTGGGGCACCCACCGTTCGCCGACCGCGCCGCGGCAGGCCGCGCGCTGGGACGCGAGCTGGCCCGCCGTGGGGCCGGCGACCACCCGGTCGTGCTCGCGCTGGCGCGCGGCGGAGTGGAGGTGGCCGCCGAGGTCGCCCACGTCCTGGATGCCGATCTCGATGTCCTCGTCGTGCGCAAGGTCGGTCACCCGCGCCAGCCCGAGCTGGGCCTCGGTGCCCTCGCCGAGGACGGGCAGCCGGTCTTCGACGAGGCCGGGCTGGCCCGGACAGGGCTGACCCCGGAGGATCTGGTCGACGTCGTCTCAGCCGAGCGCGAGGAGGCCGGGCGGCGGGTCCGTGCCTACCGTGGCGACCGGCCGGCGGTGGACGTGGCGGGTCGCACCGTCGTCCTCGTCGACGACGGCATCGCCACCGGGGTGTCCGCACACGCCGCGCTGCGCGCCGTACGGGCCAGGGGGCCGGCCCGGCTGGTGCTCGCCGCGCCGGTCGCCTCCGTCGAGGCGCTCGAGAAGCTGGCCGGCGAGGTGGACGAGGTCGTGGTGCTCACCGTGCCCGACCGGTTCGGGGCGGTGAGCCGGTGGTACGAGCGCTTCGGGCAGACCACGGACGAGGAGGTCGTCCGGCTGCTCCCCCGCGGCGGCACGGGCTGATGCCCGCCGGGCCCGTCCGCCTGGCGGAGCCGGGACCCTGTCGAGGTCCGCGACGCCGGCTGCTTCCCTTTCTCCCTTTACGCGGCGCACGGGCGAGTGCTAGGAACCGGGAGAACCGGCCCGGCTCGGGCCCACTGGCATGGCTTTGGAGGCCACGGATGGACTCTCCCTACCAGGGTTCCCCGGACGTCCACGTCTTCCCGGCGAACCTGTCGATCCCCGGGGTCGGGGTACTGCCGATCAACGCCTACCTGCTGATGGCCGAGGAGCCCGTGCTCATCGACACCGGCATCGGCGTCGACACGGACGACTTCCTCGACGCGGTGAGCTCGGTCGTCGACCTGTCGGCGCTCAAGTGGGTCTGGCTCACCCACGACGACGCCGACCACACCGGCAGCATCGCGCGGGTGATGGAGCTCGCGCCCAACGCGAAGCTGGTGACGCACGGGATGAGCGCGATGCGCATGGCCACCTGGTGGCCGGTCCCGCTCGACCGCGTGCACGCGATCCGCCCCGGTGACGAGCTCCACGTCGGGGACCGCACCCTCACGGCCGTCGCTCCGCCGCTGTTCGACAACCCGATGTCCACCGGCCTCGTCGACGGCTCGACCGGAGCGTTCTTCTCCGTCGACTCGTTCGGCGCGATCCTGCCGGAGGCGACGCAGGACGCCGGCGAGGTCCCGCCGGAGGTGCTGGCCGGTGGCATGGTGGGCTGGGCGGCGAGCGACTCGCCGTGGGCGCACGTCACCGACAAGGCAAAGTTCGGCGAGGTGCTCGACCGGGTCCGGCAGATCCGCCCGACGCGCATCTTCTCCTCCCACCTGCCGGCCGCGAGCGGGACGTCCATGGACGACTTCCTCGACGTGCTGGCGACGGTCCCGGACGCCGAACCGTTCATGCCACCCGACGCGGAGCAGTTCGCGCAGATGATCGACGCCATGGCGGCCGAGCAGCAGGCGGGCGTGCCAGAGCAACGCAGCGACGCCTCGGTCGACGCCGCCGTCACCCCCGGCTAGGGCTCGACGATCGCGATGACCGGGCCGCCTCCGGACGGCCCCTGGTGCACCGCGGCGACCGAGACGAACACCGCGGGGTCCCCGGTCACCGACGCCACGACGCCACCGACGCAGGACTTGATCTGCCGGTGCCAGTGGACGTCCGAGTCGTCGAGCATGATGTTGCGCCGGTCGCGCACCCGGCCGGTCGGGTCGGCCTCGCACTTGCAGAACACGTTGACCACCCGGCCCTTCAGGTCGCTCGGGTGCGGCCGGTCCGGCAGGTCGTCGAGACCGGCCTCGCGGATCGACTCCCAGACGCCGTCGGCGTCGAGGGCGTCCTTCATGACGCTGTGCCCGATGCGGAACCGCCCGCCGATCCCCCGCACGTTGCCGAGCACCACGATCTGCGCCTGGTCGAGCTCGACGCCGGAGGAGCACGACGCGACGGCGGAGTAGAGCGACAGGTCCTTGTGGATCTGCTCCGCCTGCGGCATGTCGATCTCGCCGAGCGCGACCGCGATGCCGAGGGCGGTCGTGGAGTTGGAGACGTCCATGGACTTCAGCGTGTCCTCGGTCCAGACGTCGTGGCCGCGCTTCTTGGCGTCGGTGATGGTGTCCAGCGTGAGCAGCGGGGTCTTCGTCTGCACGTAGTGCACGTCGGCGGGGTCGGTGATGCCGGCGCGCTCCATGGCCACCTTCACCCCGGCGGCGACCTTCTCCACCATCGGCACCCGGCCGATGTCCTCGGGGTGGATCGTCTCGCTCATCGCGTAGCCGACCGAGAGCCGCGGCTCGTCGGTCTGCGGCGCGTTCGAGGCGTCGGTGGTCGCGAAGATCGTGGCGTGCGGCGAGATCACGCCGTCCGTGCCGCCCGACCACACGATGGGGATCTGCTTGATCTCCTCCATCGACCGGCTGCCCCGCTCCTCGAGCACCTCGCGGAACGCGCGGTCGGCGATGATGCGGGTGTAGTCGTTCACTCCCCCGTTGCCCTCGGTCTTGCCGATGACGGCGATCACCCGGTCGGCCTCGATCACCTTGTCGTCGAGCAGCCGGGCGAGACCCGAGGCGTCGGAGACGCTCTCGATGGCGACCTTGTGCACCTCGATGGGCTCGGGGGTTGTCATGCGTGCTCTCCTCGTTCGATGACGGTGCCGGCCCTGCCATGGACGGCCTTCTCGATGTTCTCCAGCGACGTGATGACAGACCGTGTCCCGCCGGCCTCGACGAACCGCACGGCGGCCTCGACCTTGGGGCCCATGCTGCCGCTGGCGAAGTCGTGCTGGCGGTGCAGCTCCCGCATCTCGGCGGCCGTGACCCGTTCGACGGGTCGGGCGTCGGGGGTGCCGTAGCCGAGCACGACGTGCTCGACGTCGGTGGCGATGACGAGGCACTCGGCCCCCACCGCGCGCGCGAGCAGCGCCGCCGACAGGTCCTTGTCGACGACCGCCTCGACGCCGTGCAGCGCGCCGTCCCGTCGTACGACCGGGATGCCCCCGCCACCGGCCCCCACCACGACGAACCCTGCGGAGAACAGCGCGGTGATCGCTGCCGCGTCGACGATCTCCAGCGGCTCCGGGCTCGCGACGACGCGCCGCCAGCCACGCTCTCCGCGGTCCTCCCAGGTCTGACCGTGCTCGACCAGCAGCGCCGCCTCGTCCTCGGGCAGGTAGCGCCCGATCGGCTTGCTCGGCCGACGGAAGCCGGGGTCGTCACCGTCGACGAGGGTGCGCGTCACCACGGTCGCGACGGACTTCTCCACACCCCGGGCGGCGAACGCCGCGTCGAGCGCGTCGAGGATCAGGAAGCCGATCGTCCCCTGCGTCTGCGCCCCGCACCAGTCCAGCGGGACGGGCGGCACGACGGCCGCGGCGAGCTCGTTCTTGACGAGCAGGTTGCCGACCTGGGGGCCGTTGCCGTGCGTGAGCACGACGTCGACGTCCGCTGCCACGAGATCGGCCACGCTCTCCATCGCGACCCGGACGGCCCGGTCCTGCTCGTCCGGGGCCGCGCTTCCTCCCGGCCCCGTCATGGCGTTGCCGCCGAGAGCGATGAGCACGCGCATGGTTGGCACCCTAGAGCGCTCCCGTCGCGGCGCCACCGGCCAGCCCACGTCTCGACCCACCGCGAAACGATCACGCGAACGTGATCGATGCCTGCCGAGCATCACGAATTCGGCGCGCTCGGCGGTGAATGATCACGTTCACGTGATCATTCACGCACCGCGGCTGGGGCGGGGGCTGGCGCGGCTGGGGCGGGGCTGGGGCTGGCGCGGAGGCGGCGACGTCAGGTGCCCAGGGAGCGGTAGCGGGTGAGGCGGGAGGCCAGCCGGGTCCGCGGGTCGCGGCGCAGCAGCGACGCGAGCTCGTGCTCCAGCACGCGCGCGACCCGCTCGAGGTAGGCCTCCGGCTCGTCGGCGGCATCCGGGTGCTCGGCCACCACGCGGTCGACGATGCCGGCGTTCAGCAGGTCCAGCGACCGTACGCCCTGCGACTGCGCCATCTCCGGCGCCCGGTCGGTGGTGCGGTGCATGATCGCGGACGCGCCCTCGGGGGGCAGCGGCGAGAGCCAGGCGTGCTGGGCGCACAGCACCCGGTCGGCGGGCAGCAGGGCCAGGGCGCCGCCACCTGCGCCCTCGCCGAGCATCAGGCACACCGTCGGCGCGTCGAGCAGGACCAGGTCGGCCAACGAGCGCGCGATCTCTCCGGCCAGGCCGCCCTCCTCGGCCTCCTTGGACAGGGCGGCACCTGCCGTGTCGATCACCGTGACGAGCGGGAGCTTCAGCTCGTCGGCGAGCCTCATGCCACGCCGGGCCTCGCGCAGCCCGGCCGGCCCGAGCGGGTTCCCGGCGTCCTGGCGGGACCGGTCCTGCCCGAGCACGACGCACGGCGCGCTCCCGAACCGGGCCAGCGCGAGCAGCAGCCCGGCGTCGCTCTCGCCGGCCCCGGTGCCGTGCAGGGGCACGACGTCGCTCGCGGTCTGCCGCAGCAGCTGGCGCACGCCGGGCCGGTCCGGGCGCCGGGACCGGGTGATGGACTCCCACGCCGGCACGTCCGGCAGCGGCTCCAGCGGGACGTCGTCGACGTGGGGCGACCCCTCCCTCGGGGCGGCGAGGACGTTCAGCGCCCGGTCGAGCACGTCGGCGATCGCCTCCGGCGGCACGACCGCGTCCACGATGCCGTGCGCGCGCAGGTTCTCGGCCGTCTGCACGCCCTCCGGGAACTCCGCGCCGTAGAGCGCCTCGTACACGCGCGGTCCCAGGAACCCGATCAGCGCCCCCGGCTCGGCGACCGTCACGTGCCCGAGCGACCCCCAGGAGGCGAGCACGCCGCCGGTCGTCGGGTTGCGCAGGTAGACGAGGTAGGGGTTGCCGTTCGCCTTGTGCCGGCCGATGGCGGCCGTGATCTTCACCATCTGCAGGAAGGCCATGGTGCCCTCCTGCATCCGGGTCCCGCCTGACGTCGGCGACGCGAGCAGCGGCAGCCGCTCGTCGGTGGCGCGCTCGACCGCGCGCACGAGCCGGTCGGCGGCGCGCACCCCGATGGACCCGGCGAGGAAGGCGAACTCGCAGGCGACCACGGCCACCCGTCGGCCGTGCACGCGCCCCTCGCCGGTGACCACCGCCTCGTCGAGACCGGTCCGCTCGCGGGCCCGGCGCAGCGAGCCGGCGTAGGCCCGGTCGGCCGGCTCGTCCTCCAGCGGCACGTCCCACCGGACCCAGCTGTCGGCGTCGAGCACCGTCTCGATCAGCTCGAGCGCGCCCGGACTCGGCCGGTCGGGTCCGCTCACGCGTCCTCGCCGGCGTCGAGGTCGTCGAGCCACTGCCGGACCGACGCGTCGTGCTGCCCCAGCGTCGGCGGCGCGGTGTGCTCGACCGGGGACGAGCCGTCGAACCGCAGCGGCGGTCCCGGCAGCCGGATGCGACCGGCCACGGCGTGGTCGACCTCGACGAGCAGGCCCTGCGAGCGGGTCTGCCCCCAGTCGTAGACCCGGTCCAGCGCGCGCACCTCCCCGGCGGGCACGCCGACCTCGGCGAGGCGCGGCAGGAGGTCGACCAGCGCGTACGGCGCGAAGGCCGCGTCGACGGCGGCGTCGACGACCGCCCGGTTGCGGACGCGCTCGGCGTTCGTCGCGAAGCCGGGCTCGTCGACGGGCAGGTCGAACGCGGGCGCCAGCTTGCGCCACAGCCCCTCGCTGCCGACGGCGATCTGCACCAGCCCGTCGCGGCAGTGGAACAGGCCGTAGGGGCAGATCGAGGGGTGGTGGTTGCCCTGGCCGCGGGGCACCTCGCCGCCCACGGTGTAGCGCGTGCCCTGGAAGGCGTGCACGCCCACGATCGCGGCGAGCAGCGAGGTGCGCACCACGGTGCCGTGGCCGGTGCGGGACCGGTCGTGCAGCGCGGCCACCACGCCGTACGCGCCGTACATCCCGGCCAGCAGGTCCCCGATCGGGACACCCACCTTGGTCGGGTCGTCGGGCCCCGGCCCGGTGAGCGACATCAGCCCCGCCTCGCCCTGGGCGATCTGGTCGTAGCCGGCACGGCCGCCTTCCGGGCCGTCGTGCCCGAAGCCGGTGATGGACAGCACGACCAGCCGCGGGTTGAGCTCGTGCAGGTGCTCGACCGGGAAGCCGAGCCGGTCGAGCACC
This sequence comes from uncultured Actinomycetota bacterium, assembly GCA_963705885.1. Classification (GTDB taxonomy): domain Bacteria; phylum Actinomycetota; class Actinomycetes; order JACCUZ01; family JACCUZ01; genus MFD01275-c22. The sequence goes on from OY970120.1 coordinate 2,899,411, forward strand.
CCGGGGCGGAAGTTCTCGACCAGGACGTCCGCGCGCGTGACCAGCCGGGCGAGGAGATCCTTTCCCTCGTCGGACTTCAGGTCCGCCGTGACCGACTCCTTGTTGCGGTTGCACGACATGAAGTACGTGCTCTCGCCGCTGTCCTGGACCTGCCCGCCGGGCCCGACGAACGGCGGTCCCCAGCCGCGGCTGTCGTCACCGCCCCCGGGGGTCTCGACCTTGATCACGCGCGCGCCGAGGTCGCCCAGCATCATCGCGGCGTGCGGTCCCGCGAGGGCGCGGGAGAGGTCGACGACGAGCACGTCGTCCAGGGGGCCGGCCATGTCGCGCAGCCTAGAGACTCGGCAGGCCCGCACGATTCTGGCGACAGATCTCGATCTTCCTTGACAACGGCACCTGGGGAGGTTTAGGACAAGAACTTGCGTCGCACAGGCCGACACAGCCGGCCGTCTACGGCGTGGGGGGGCCTCAGCGCAGGTCCCCGACCGGGAGGCCGATGATGCTCTCCGCCGAGGCCCGAGCGGCCGAAGACACCCTCGTCCACGTCCTGTGGATCAATGCCGGGCTCAGCTGCGACGGCGACTCGGTCGCCCTCACCGCGGCCACGCAGCCCAGCATCGAGGAGATCGCGCTCGGGGCGCTGCCGGGACTGCCCAAGATCGCGGTGCACTGGCCGCTGATCGACTTCGAGTGCGGGCCGGCGGGTGGTGCGGACGACTTCCTCGAGTGGTTCTGGAAGGCCGACCGCGGCGAGCTCGAGCCGTTCGTCCTCGTCGTCGAGGGCTCGATCCCCAACGAGGCGCTCTCCGGCGAGGGCTACTGGTGCGGCTTCGGCAACGACCCGATGACGGGGCAGCCGGTGACCACGAGCGAGTGGCTCGACCGGCTCGCCCCGAAGGCCACGGCGGTCCTCGCGGTCGGCACCTGCGCGACCTACGGCGGCATCCACGCGATGGCGGGCAACCCCACCGGCGCGATGGGCGTCCCCGACTACCTGGGCTGGAACTGGAAGAGCAAGGCCGGTCTGCCGATCGTCTGCGTCCCCGGCTGCCCGATCCAGGGCGACAACCTCTCCGAGACCATCACCTACTTGCTCTACCAGGCCACGGGGCAGGCGCCGATGATCCCGCTCGACGACGAGCTGCGGCCGACGTGGCTGTTCGGCAGCACGGTCCACGAGGGCTGCGACCGCGCGGGCTACTACGAGCAGGGCGACTTCGCGACGGAGTACGGCTCGCCGAAGTGCATCGTCAAGCTCGGCTGCTGGGGCCCGGTCGTGAAGTGCAACGTGCCCAAGCGCGGCTGGATCAACGGCGTGGGCGGCTGCCCGAACGTCGGCGGCATCTGCATCGGCTGCACGATGCCCGGCTTCCCCGACAAGTTCATGCCGTTCATGGACGAGCCGCCCGGCGGCAAGCTCTCCACGGCGACCATCGGCGCCTACGGCAGGACCATCCGGGCACTCCGCAGCAAGACGACCGCGACGCTGAACAAGGAACCCAAGTGGCGCCGACCCGGCAAGGAGCTGCTCTCCGGCGCCAAGCGCACCTGGTAGCCGGCTGCCCCCTGCACGGCCGCATGCCCCACCCGCCGGCCGCACCTCGGCAGCCGGCGGACCTGATCAACGACCCAGGGAACGGACCACGATGACGTCGACACTTCCGACCACCGGGACGACGAGCTCCACGGACCGCGAGCTCGTCGAGATGGCCTGGGACCCGATCACCCGGATCGTGGGCAGCCTCGGGATCTACACCAAGGTCGACTTCGCCAACATGACGGTGGCCGAGTGCCACAGCACGTCGTCGATCTTCCGCGGCTACAGCATCTTCATGAAGGGCAAGGACCCGCGGGACGCCCACTTCATCACCAGCCGCATCTGCGGCATCTGCGGCGACAACCACGCGACGTGCTCGTGCTACGCGCAGAACATGGCCTACGGCGTGAAGCCGCCGAACCTGGGCGAGTGGATCGTCAACCTCGGCGAGGCCGCGGAGTACATGTTCGACCACAACATCTTCCAGGAGAACCTGGTCGGGGTGGACTACTGCGAGCGCATGGTCAAGGAGACCAACCCGGGTGTGCTCGCGAAGGCCGAGAACACCCGCAGCGCGAACGCGGACGCGCACGGCTACAAGACGATCGCCGACATCATGCGGGCGCTGAACCCGTTCACCGGCGAGTTCTACCGCGAGGCGCTGCAGGTCAGCCGCTGGACGCGCGAGATGTTCTGCCTCATGGAGGGCCGGCACGTCCACCCGTCGACGCTCTACCCCGGTGGCGTCGGGACGGTCGCCACGATCCAGCTGATGACCGACTACATCACCCGGCTGATGCGCTACGTCGAGTTCATGAAGAAGGTCGTCCCCATGCACGACGACCTGTTCGACTTCTTCTACGAGGCGCTGCCCGGCTACGAGAAGGTCGGCCTGCGCCGCACCCTGCTCGGCTGCTGGGGCTCGTTCCAGGACCCGGACCACTGCAACTTCGCCTACAAGGACATGGAGAAGTGGGGTCGCAAGATGTTCGTGACCCCGGGCGTCGTCGTCGACGGCAAGCTCGTCACGACCAGCCTGGTCGACATCAACCTGGGCATCCGCATCCTGCTCGGCAGCTCGTACTACGACGACTGGACCGACCAGGAGATGTTCGTCACCAAGGACCCGCTCGGCAACCCCGTCGACCGGCGCCACCCGTGGAACCAGCACACCAACCCCAAGCCGCAGAAGCGCGACATGGACGACAAGTACAGCTGGGTCATGTCGCCGCGCTGGTTCGACGGCACGGACCACCTGGCGCTCGACACCGGAGGCGGCCCGCTCGCCCGGCTGTGGTCGACCGCCCTGGCGGGCCTGGTCGACATCGGCTACGTCAAGTCGACCGGCAACAGCGTGCAGATCAACCTCCCGAAGACCGCGCTCAAGGGCCCGGTGTCCTTCGAGTGGAAGGTCCCGCAGTGGAGCAACACCATCGAGCGCAACCGGGCGCGCACCTACTTCCAGGCCTACGCGGCGGCCTGCGCCCTGCACTTCGCCGAGAAGGCGCTCGAGGAGATCCGCGCCGGGCGCACCAAGACCTGGGAGAAGTTCGACGTCCCGGACGAGGCCATCGGGTGCGGCTTCACCGAGGCCGTGCGCGGCGTGCTGTCCCACCACATGGTCATCAGGGACGGGAAGATCGCGAACTACCACCCCTACCCGCCGACGCCGTGGAACGCGAACCCGCGTGACTCCTACGGCACGCCCGGGCCGTACGAGGACGCGGTGCAGGACCAGCCGCTGTTCGAGGAGAACGACCGAGAGAACTTCAAGGGCATCGACATCATGCGGACGGTCCGCAGCTTCGACCCGTGCCTGCCCTGCGGCGTCCACATGTACCTGGGCGAGGGCAAGACGCTGAAGAAGGTGCACTCCCCGACGGCGGCCGTCGCGGGCGGGGAGTGACCGCTCCCCCGCCGGCACCCCCGGACCCCGCCGTCACCGGCGAGCGCATCGAGCTCCTCCTCGAGGCCAGCTCGGCCGGCGGGCCGGTGGCGCGCGAGCGCGCCGAGGAGCTGGTGCGGCTCGTCGTCGAGCTCTACGGCGCGGGTCTGGAGCGGGTTCTCGAGATGGCCTACGACCGGGGTGCCCTCGACGACGACCTGCTGGAGGCGCTGGCGGCCGACGATCTGGTGTCGAGCCTGCTCCTCGTGCACGGGCTGCACCCCTACGGCGTCGAGGAGCGCGTGGAGCGCGCGCTCGAGGGTGTCCGGCCGTACCTCGGCTCGCACGGCGGGGACGTGCGGCTGCTGGGCGTCACCGACGGGGGCGTCGTCCGCCTGCAGCTGCTCGGCAGCTGCGACGGCTGCGCGTCGTCGGCGGTCACCCTCGAGCTGGCCGTGGAGGACGCCATCCGGGCGGGAGCCCCGGAGGTCGTGGCGATCGAGGTCGAGGAGGCGGCCGCCCGGCAGAGCGGCGTGATACCCGTCGACCAGCTCAGCTCACGGCTGCGGGCCGCCGAGCAGGCCGCCGGCGGCGTGTCGTGGTCGGTGGCGGCGCCGCTGGACGACCTGCCGGTCGGCGGGCTGCACCGCACGACGGTCGAGAGCCTCGACCTGGTGCTGTGCCGGCTGCTCTCGGGGGTCTACGCCTACCGCGACGCCTGCGCGGCCTGCGGGTCGACGTTCGAGGGCGCGGGGATGCAGCGCTCCCCGGCGATCCCCGGCAGCGCCGTCCTGACCTGCCCGGCGTGCGGCGCGCACTACGACGTGCGACGGGCGGGCGCCGACCTGGACGACGCGGAGCGCCACCTCGACCCGGTGCCGCTGCTGGAGCGGGACGGTGTCGTCGAGGTCGCGGTCCGGGTCCCGGTGCCGGCAGGGCAGCCGGCATGACGACCTCGGCGGGGGCGCTGTCGGTGCTGGCGCGGATCCGCGCCGGCCGGCCGGAACCCTCGCCGTACGAGCGCTGCGAGATGTGCGCGGCGCCGGTGGCCGACGAGCACCAGCACGTCGTCAACATCACCAGCCGGTCCCTGCTGTGCACCTGCCGCGCCTGCTACCTGCTCTTCACGCACGACGAGGCCGAGCTGGCCTACCGCGCCGTGCCCGACCGCTACCTGTCCTTCGCCGACCTGCCGGCCCCGGTGTGGGACGAGCTCGAGCTCCCGGTCGGCACGGCGTTCCTGTTCGTCAACTCGGCGCTGGGCCGGGTCGTCGCCTTCTACCCCGGCCCGGCGGGGGCCACCGAGTCCGAGCTGACGCTCGACGCGTGGGACCGGCTCGCCGCCTCGGTGCCCGGCCTGGACGGCATCAGGCCCGACGTCGAGGCGCTGCTGGTGCACACCCCCGACCGGTCCGAGACCGCCGCCGGCGCCGTCAGCACCGACGTCGAGGCGTTCCTCGTGCCCATCGACGTCTGCTACGAGCTGGTCGGGCACCTGCGCACAGCCTGGCGCGGCTTCGACGGCGGGCAGGACGTGCGGCGGCGGCTCGACGCGTTCTTCGGCCAGGTGCGCGCCCGCGCGCGACCGGCGACACCGGCAGGCCCGGCATGACCCGCCTCGAGGTCGAGGTCCTCGACGTCCGCCCGCAGGAGCACGCGGCGGCGCCGCACCTGGAGTTCCGCCTGCGGATCGCCGAGACCAGCGGAGAGGTCGTCCACGCGATCGCGCTGCGCACGCAGCTGCGCATCGAGCCGCAGCGGCGGCCGTACGACGCCGAGGAGCGGGCCGGCCTCACCGACCTCTTCGGCACCTCCGACCGCTACGCCACGACGCTCAAGCCCTTCCTCTGGACGCATGCGACGACGATGGTGCAGGGCTTCGAGGGCACGACCGAGGTCGACCTGCCCGTGGCGTGCACCTACGACTTCGACGTGAGCGCGGCGAAGTACCTGCACGCGCTGCGCGGCGGCGAGGTCCCGCTCGTGCTGCTGTTCAGCGGCACGGTCTTCACCCGCGGCGCCACCGGGTTCGCCGTCGAGCAGCTGTCGTGGTCGCTGGAGGCCGCCTGCCGGATGCCGGTGACCACCTGGCGCGGGCTGATGGACCTCTACTTCCCCGGCGGCGGCTGGATCCGCCTCGACCGCGGCGCGATCGACGCCCTCGCGCGCTACCGGTCCGAGCGCGGCCTGACCTCGTGGGAGCAGACCGTCGACGCCCTTCTCCCCGCGGAGGTGCCGGCGTCATGACGCTGACCGCGGCCCGCCAGGTGGCCGACGCCGTGCTCTACGAGGGCTACCTGCTCTACCCCTACCGCGCCTCCTCGCCGAAGAACCAGGTCCGCTGGCAGTTCGGCGTGCTCGGTCCGGAGGGGGCCGTGCAGGCAGGGGTCGGCGAGGAGCCCTCGATGGCCGCCGAGGTGCTCCTCGACCCGGGCCGGGAGCCCCGGCTCGACGTGGTGCTGCGCTTCCTGCAGGTGCAGTCGCGGGTGGTGCAGCGCCGCGACGGCGACGGCTGGGTCGCCGTCGACGAGCTGGAGGTCGGCGGCACGCGGTGGATCCCGTTCCACGAGGCCGTCTCGCGTGAGGTCGTCCTGCCGGGCCTGGCCCCGGACCGGGAGCGGCGGCTGGCCGTCGGCGTCCCCGCGGGAGAGGACGTCGAGGAGCTCCACGACCGGGGCCGGATCGTCGGGCGGCTCGTGCGCACCCGCTGGGCGGTGCAGGGCGAGGTCACCGTGACGCCCCGCGACGGCCTCGACCCGCGCCTGCTGGTCGTACGCCTGGGTGTCGCCAACACGACCCCGGGGTCGCGGGAGGCGGTGCGGGGCTGGACGCCGCGCGACGTCGCGGCGCGCTCCTCGTTCGTCGGCACGCACCTGCTCGTCACGGCGCGGGACGCGCGGTTCGTGTCGCTGCTCGACGGCCCCGACTGGGCGACCGCCGACGCGGCCGCCTGCAGGCAGGAGAGGTGCTGGCCCGTGCTCGTCGCCGACGACGACGGCGTCGACGCGGTGCTCGTGTCCCCCATCATCCTCGGCGACCACCCGGCGATCGCGCCGGAGAGCGCCGGCGACCTCTTCGACGCGACCGAGATCGACGAGATCCTCACCCTGCGGGTGATGACGATGACCGAGGAGGAGAAGGCCGACGCCCGGGGCACCGACCCGCGGGCGGCCGCCATCCTGGCCCGCTGCGACACGATGAGCGAGGACGCGATGCAGCGCCTGCACGGCGCCCGACGGTCCGGCGGGGCCCCGCCGGACCTCACATCCGACGTGCCTGTGCTCCCTACCGAGGACACCGTTCCCGTCTACGGCGACGACGTTCCCTGGTGGGACGCCGGCCAGGACGCGCAGGCCCGCCCGGAGTCCGACTCCGTCCTGGTCTCGGGGGTCCGCCTCGCCCAGGGCAGCAGGGTGCGGCTGCGCCCGACGCGGCGGGCCGACGCCCAGGACCTCTTCCTGGCCGGACTGACCGCCGTCGTGTCGCGGGTCTACTTCGACGTCGACGGCGGCACGCACGTCGCGGTGGTCCTCGAGGACGACCCGGCGGCCGACCTCTACGGCTCCACCGGCCGCTACTACTACTTCGGGCCCGAGGAGCTCGACCCGCTGCCGGCGAGGGAGGACGCGCGATGAGTCGCGGCGTGCTCGTGGCGGGCATCGGCAACGTCTTCCTCACCGACGACGGGTTCGGCAGCGAGGTGGCGCGCCGGTTGGCCGCGCAGCCGCTGCCCGAGGGCGTCAAGGTCGTCGACTTCGGCATCCGCGGCATGCACCTCGCCTACGAGCTGCTCGACGGCTATGACGCGCTGGTCGTCGTCGACGCCCTGCCCGGCGCCGGGAGGCCCGGCGACCTGTCGGTGCTCGAGGTGGGACCCGACGACCTCGGCGACGGCGAGTTCGACGCCCACGGGATGGCCCCGGTCGCCGTCCTCGCCAGCCTCGACCAGCTCGGCGGGTCGTTGCCCCCCACGTTCGTCGTCGGCTGCCAGCCGGCCGACGTCGGCGACGGCATGGGCCTCACGCCTCCCGTCGCCGAGGCCGTGGACCGCGCGGTCGAGCTCGTGCGCGACGTGCTGGCCGACCGGCTGGGCCGGGCGCTGGAACCCCCGGCGGAGCGCATCCGCGTCCCCGCCTCCACCACGCACCAGGAGGAACTGCCATGAGAGCCATCGGCATCGTCGCGGCCAGCGCGGCCGGGATCGTGGCGCTTGTCGGCGTCGCGATCGGCATCCGGTCGATCCCCGACGTGAAGCGCTACCTGCGCATGCGATCGATGTAGGGAGCGCTGGAGCGTGCACGAGATGGGCTACTGCGAAGGCGTGCTCGAGGCGGTCGTGCGCCGCGCGGGCGAGCGCTCGGTCACTCGCGTGGGGGTGCGGATCGGCGCCGTCCACCGCGTCGTGCCCGACGTGTTCGAGCAGTCCTTCCGCCTCGCCGCCGCCGGAGGCCCGGCGCAGCACGCGACGACCGAGGTGGTCGTCGTCCCCGTGCACGGTCACTGCATGGACTGCCGGGCCGACTTCGAGAGCACCGACCCCTCTCCCGCCTGCCCGTCGTGCGGGTCCCTCGCGGTGGCCGTCGAGGGCGGCGACGAGGTCGTCCTCGAGTGGCTGCAGTACGCCGGGCCGCCCGGGACGCCGTCGGGCCCCGGCACGGACCGGCCCGACCAGACCGTGCCCGCCCACACCCACGATCTCCCCCACGTCCACACCCCCGATCACGCACCCGACGGAAGGTCGTAGCCGTGTGCCTCGCCATCCCCGGTCAGCTCGTCGAGCTCCTGCCCGGCAACAACGACCAGCTGGCGCTCGTCGACGTGGTCGGCGTCAAGCGCAAGATCAACATCGGCCTGATGGACGACGTCGAGCTCAAGCCCGGCGACTACGTGCTCATCCACGTCGGCTTCGCGATGTCGAAGGTCGACGAGAAGGAGGCCGCCGAGGCCCTGTCGATGCTGGAGTTGATGGGCCAGGCGTTCACCGACGAGCTGCAGGCCGTGGCCGAGTCGAGCATCGAATGAGCGAGCCGGTGCGCGACGACGCGGTCTGCAGCCTGGAGCCCGGCTGCATCACCTGCGGGGACGTCGCGGTCCCGCTGACCGTGACCTCGGTCCAGGGCGCGGACGCCCGCTGCCGCGACGAGCAGGGACGCGAGGAGCTCGTCGCGACCGAGCTCGTGGGAGAGGTCGGGCCGGGCGACCGCGTTCTCGTGCATGCCGGTGTGGCCATCGAGCGGCTCGCCGCCGCGACGACATCCCCGACGGAAGACGTCAGGACAGGAGACAGAGCGTGAAGTTCGTCGACGAGTTCCGCAACGCCGACCTCGCCGAGGTGCTGGGGCGCGAGATCACCGCGCTGTGCGAGCCCGGCCGCCACTACAAGATCATGGAGGTGTGCGGCGGGCACACCCACACGATCTACCGCTACGGCGTGCAGGACCACCTGCCCGAGAACATCGAGCTGGTCCACGGACCGGGCTGCCCGGTCTGCGTCATCCCGATGGGACGCGTCGACGACGGCATCGCGATCGCCGAGCGCGACGGGGTCATCCTCACCTGCTTCGGGGACATGATGCGCGTGCCGGGCGGCAACGGCTCGTTCCTCGACGCGAACGCGCGCGGCGCCGACATCCGGATGGTCTACTCGCCGCTGGACGCCCTGCGGATCGCGCGCGAGAACCCCGACCGCCAGGTCGTGTTCTACGCGATCGGCTTCGAGACGACCGCGCCCTCGACGGCGCTGACGGTGCTGCGGGCCGCGAAGGAGGGCATCGAGAACTTCTCCGTCTTCTGCAGCCATGTCACGATCATCCCGGCGATCAAGGCGATCCTCGACTCCCCCGACCTGCGGCTCGACGCGTTCCTCGGGCCGGGACACGTCTCGACCGTCATCGGCTGCCGGCCCTACGAGTGGATCTCACGCGACTTCGGGATGCCGCTGGTGTGCGCGGGCTTCGAGCCGCTGGACCTGCTGCAGTCGGTCCACATGATCATGAAGCAGTTCGCCGAGGGCAGGGCCGAGGTCGAGAACCAGTACGGCCGGGTCGTGCACTACGACGGGAACCCGGTCGCGCTCAAGGTGCTCTCCGAGGTGTTCGCCCTGCGGCCGTTCTTCGAGTGGCGCGGGCTCGGGTCGATCCCGCACTCGGCGCTGCAGCTCGCGCCGAAGTACGCCCACTACGACGCCGAGCAGCGCTACGACCTGCCCGGGGTCAGGGTCGCCGACCCGAAGGCCTGCCAGTGCGGTGAGGTGCTCAAGGGCGTCCTGAAGCCGTGGGAGTGCAAGGTCTTCGGCACGGCGTGCACGCCGGAGACACCGATCGGCACGTGCATGGTCTCCTCCGAGGGGGCTTGCGCGGCCTACTACAACTACGGGCAGTACGCGAAGCAGCGGCTGACCCTCGAGGTGCTCAAGTGAGTGGTGTCAGAGGACAGGTCGCTCCCGGCGTCACGGAGGACCAGGTCGGCGAGCGCATCGAGGCGATGCGCCGCCGGCCCCAGAAGTTCCGCGACGAGCGGGTCACGATGGCGCACGGGGCCGGCGGCAAGGCCAGCCGCGCGCTCGTCGAGGGACTGGTCGTGCCGCTGCTCGCCAACCCCGCGCTCGACCAGCTCTCCGACGCCGGCCTGCTGACCGTCGGCACCAGCCGGCTGGCCCTGACCACCGACGCGTTCGTCGTCCGTCCGATCCGCTTCCCCGGCGGCTCGATCGGCGAGCTCGCGGTGAACGGGACGGTCAACGACCTCGCCGTCTCCGGCGCCCGCCCGGTCGGCCTGTCGGCGGCCCTCGTGCTGGAGGAGGGGCTGGGCGCCGAGGTGCTGCGGGCCGAGGTCACCGCGATGGCCGAGGCCGCGCGCGCAGCCGAGGTCGACGTCGTCACCGGTGACACGAAGGTCGTCGAGCGCGGCAAGTGCGACTCGATGTACATCGTCACGACCGGGGTCGGCATCCTCGACGAGGACGTCGACCTCGCACCGACGCGGGTCAGGCCCGGCGACAAGGTGCTGGTCTCCGGCACCATCGGCGACCACGGCGTCGCCATCATGCTGGCGCGCGGCGACCTCGACATCGAGGCGGACGTACGCAGCGACACCCAGCCACTGTGGTCGCTGGCCTCGGCGCTCCTGTCGACCTGCGGGAAGGGCCTGCACTGCATGCGCGACGCGACGCGAGGCGGCGTCGCCACCGTGCTGAACGAGATCGCGCTCGCCGCCGAGGTCGGCGTGGTCCTGGAGGAGTCGCGGGTGCCGATCCGCCCGGAGGTCGTGGGCGCCGGCGAGATCCTCGGCATCGACCCGCTCTACGTCGCCAACGAGGGCAAGCTCGTCGCCTTCGTCGCGCCCGAGCACGCCGACGCCGCGCTCGAGTCGCTGCGCGCGCTGCCCTCCGGCGCCGACGCGGCGATCGTCGGCGAGGTGCGCGACGAGCCGCCCGGCCGGGTGCTGGGCCGCACGACGTTCGGCGGCCACCGGCTCATCGACATGCTGGTCGGCGACCCCCTGCCGCGCATCTGCTGACAGTGCCTCGTCGGCCAACTCCTGCCGACGTACGGTGGTCGGGTCCGATCCCGAGGAGGCCGTCGTGACCGTCACCAGCCCGGCGCTGGAAGCCGTCGTCGCCGAGGCCTTCGCCCGGCGCGAGGACCCCGTGCGGCACCTCGCCGGGGACGCCGAGTCGCTGGCGCTGGCCTGCCGCGACATGGCCGGGCGGTTCACCCGGGGTGGGCGGCTGCTCGTGTTCGGCAACGGGGCGGGAGCGACCGACTCCCAGCACGTCGCGGTCGAGTTCGTGCACCCGGTCATCGTCGGCAAGCGCGCGCTGCCGGCGCTGTCCCTGGTCAGCGACGCCGCCACGCTGATGGGCGTGGCCGAGCGGCGCGGCCTCGACGGCGTCTACGCCCACCAGGTGCGGGTGCTGGGCCGCCCCGACGACATCGCGCTGGGGATCTCCGGCGACGGCCGGTGCGCGAACGTGCGGGCCGGGCTGCGCGAGGCGCGGGAGGCGGGAATGCTCACCGTCGCCCTGGTCGGCGGCGACGGCGGCGACATCCGCTCCCGCGGTGAGGCCGACCACTGCCTGGTCGTGCCCTCGGACGACCCGCTCGTGGTCAAGGAAGGGCACGTGACGGCCTACCACCTGCTCTGGGAGCTGGTGCACGTCTTCTTCGACTCGCCCGAGCAGGCCTCGCCCCAGGTGGCCGCCGGGGTCGAGCAGCTCTACCCGTTCCTCTACGGCGGCGGGAGCGAGGCCCAGCCGGTGCTCGACGCGGCCGCCGAGTCCGCGCGGCAGAAGGTGGCCGAGATCGTCGGGCTGCGCCGCGAGGTCGGGGCGGCCCAGGGCCCGGCCGTCGCCACCTGCGCAGCGGCGCTGGCGTCGGCCTTCGCGGGCGGCGCCACGCTGCTCGCGTTCGGCAACGGGGGCAGCAGCACCGACGCGCAGGACGTCGTGCACACCTTCGTCGACCCCCCGCCCCCGGCCGACCCCCTGCCGGCCCTCGGGCTCACGAACGACGTGGCCGTCGTGACCGCGCTGTCCAACGACGTCAGCTTCGACGTGGTGTTCGCCCGGCAGGTGCGCGCGTTCGGTCGGCGCGGCGACATCGCGCTCGCCCTCTCGACCAGTGGCGGCTCGGCCAACGTGCTCGCGGCGCTGGAGGAGGCGGACCGGGCCGGCCTGGTCACGGTCGGCCTCGCGGGCTACGGCGGCGGCAAGATGGCCGAGCTGCCCGCGCTGCAGCACCTGTTCGCGATCCCGTCGTCGTCGGTGCACCGGGTGCAGGAGGTCCAGACGACGCTCTACCACGTCCTGTGGGAGGCGACGCACGCCGCGACCCGCTGACGGCTGGGTGGACGTCTCCCGGTGCGGTCAGCGTCCGTGCAGTCGCGCCGCCGCGACCGCGGCCTGCCCGAGGCTGATGCCGCCGTCGTTGGGCGGGACGTGGCGGTGGGTGAGCACGGTGAACCCGTCGGTCTCGAGCAGGTCGAGGCAGCGGGTGACCAGCAGGGCGTTCTGGAACACGCCGCCCGAGAGCGCCACGATCGGCAGCGCGTGCTGGTCGCGCAGCCGGCGGCACACCGTGAGGACCACGTCGGCGAGGGCGTTGTGGAAGCGCGCGGCGACGACCGGCACGGCCGTCCCGCGGCGGAGGTCGTCGGTCACCGCGCGCACCAGGTGGGCGACCTCGACCCGGGCGGTGGCGCCGTCGTCGACGGGCACCGCATAGCTGCCGGTCTCGGCCGGGTCGGCGACGTGCTCGAGCTCGACGGCGGCCTGCCCCTCGTACGTCACGACGTCGCGCACCCCGAGCAGTGACGAGACGGCGTCGAAGAGCCGCCCGGCGCTGGACGTCAGCGGCGAGTTGACGCCGGCGCGCGCCACGGAGAGCACCTGCTCCCAGCGGGCGCCCTGCCGCTCCGCCACCGCGAGCCCCACCGGGGCGGCCCCGTCGAAGGCCGCGTCGAGGTGCGCGGCGGCCATCCGCCACGGCTCGCGCGCGGCGGCGTCGCCACCCGGCATCACCACCTCGGACAGGTGGGCCGCCCGGGTGAAGCCGGCCAGGTCGGCGACGAGGAACTCACCGCCCCACGCGGTGCCGTCGTCGCCCATGCCGACGCCGTCGAAGGCCACCCCGATGACCGGGCCGGTCTCCCCGTTGTCGGCGAGGCACGAGGCGATGTGCGCGTGGTGGTGCTGCACCCCGACGAGCTCGACACCCTCGCGCTCGGTCGCGTAGCGGGTCGAGGGGTAGTCCGGGTGGAGGTCGTGGGCGACGACCGCCGGGTCGACGTCGAGGAGGCCGGCGAGGTGCTCGATGCCGTCGAGGTAGGACTGCATGGTCGCGTAGTCGTCGAGGTCCCCGACGTGGTGGGAGACGAACGCCTGCTCCCCGCGGGTGAGGCAGAACGTGCTCTTCAGCGCCGGGCCGCAGGCCAGCACCGGCTCCGGCGAGGGGACGGGCAGCACGAGCGGCTGGGGGACGAACCCCCGGGACCGCCGGACCGGCAGGACGCGCCCCCGCACGACCCGCACGACGGAGTCGTCGACCCGGGTGCGGATCGCCCGGTCGTGCACGAGGAAGGCGTCGGCGATCCGGCTCAGGCGGTCGGCCGCGTCCGCGTCGCGGAAGGCGATCGGCTCGTCGGAGACGTTGCCGCTGGTCATCACGAGCGGCCCGCCGAAGGCCTCGAGCAGCAGGGCGTGCAGGGGCGTGTACGGGAGCATGAGGCCGAGGGAGGGCGATCCCGGGGCCACCGACGCGGCCACGCCGGCACCGCCGAGTCGCCGCCGGAGCACGACGATCGGCCGCGCGACCCCGGTGAGCACGTCGACCTCCCCCGGGTCGGCCTCGCACATCGTCAGGGCGGCGGGGAGGTCGGGGACCATCAGCGCGAACGGACGGTCCTCGCGGTGCTTGCGCCGTCGCAGGGACGCGACCGCCTCCTCCTGCCGGGCGTCCGCGGCGAGGTGGTAGCCGCCGAGACCCTTGACCGCGACGACGGCCCCTCGGCGCAGCAGGTCGACGGTCGCCGCCACCGGGTCGCCGTCGACCGGCTGACCGGAGCGGTCGAGCAGCCGCAGCCGCGGCCCGCAGGCGGGGCAGCAGACCGGCTCGGCGTGGAACCTGCGGTCGGCCGGGTCGGCGTACTCGGCCGAGCAGTCGGCACACATCGGGAACGGCGCCATCGTGGTGCGTGACCGGTCGTAGGGCACCGAGGTGACGATCGTGTAGCGCGGGCCGCAGTTGGTGCAGTTGACGAAGGCGTAGCCGGCCCGGCGGTCGGCCGGGTCGTGCAGCTCGGCGAGGCAGTCGGCGCAGGTCGCTGTGTCCGGCGACACCAGGGCCCGGCGGGCGCCCTCGGTGAGGCTCGTCCGCACGACGAACCCGTTGCCGCCGAGGGTCGGGACCTCCTCGCTGCTCACGTCGTCCACGCGGGCCAGCGGCGGCGGCCGGGTCAGCGCCTCGAGCAGCGAGTCCACGCCCGCGGTCGGACCCTCCGCCTCCAGGAGCACGCCCACCGCGTCGTTGCCCACCCAGCCGGACAGGCCGCGGGCCGTGGCCTCACGCCAGACGAAAGGGCGGAAGCCGACCCCCTGCACGAGGCCCGACACACGGACCCGGGTCCGCACGTGGGCGGGCTCGGGGGCGGGCGTCACGCCGGGCAGGCTACTGGGCTCCCCCGCTCGGGCTCATGTGCAGCAGCTCCCAGACGTGACCGTCGAGGTCCTGGAAGCTGCCGCCGTACATCGGACCCTCCTCGACGACCGGCCTCCACGGCTTCCCGCCCGCCGCCAGCGCCCGCGCCACGGTCTCGTCGACGTGCTCCCTGCTGTCGGCCGACAGGCCCGTGATGACCTCGGTCGCCGAGTGCGCGTCGGCGACCTCGCCGGTGACGAAGTCACGGAAGCGCTCCTCGACCAGCAGCATCACGAAGACGTTCCGGTCGACGACCAGGCAGGTGGCCGACTCGTCGCTGAACCGCGGGTTCACCGCGAAACCCAGCGCCGTGAAGAAGGCCGTGGAGCGGGCCAGGTCCCTGACCGGCAGGTTGACGAAGATCATGCGCATGCGGGGCGGCCCCTTCGGCTCGCGACGGTGGTTACACGACGGTGGTTACACAAGGAAAGACCGCGCCGCGGCCGGGAACTCACCGCGTCCGCGCGATGAGTTCCCGGCGCGGCGCCGGTCTGTCCACACGGCAGGCCCGTCCGGGGGGTGCGCACCGTCGGTGCCGTCGCCTACGGTTCGAGTGGACGAGTGGACGAGAGGACGCGGGGCATGAGCATGACCGACCAGCAGGCCGACGAGGACTTCCTGCGCAGCAGCGACCCCTACCGCCGCGAGCTGCTCGCGCACTGCTACCGGATGCTCGGCTCGGTGCACGACGCCGAGGACCTGCTGCAGGAGACCTACCTGCGGGCCTGGCGCTCGTACCACGCGTTCGAGGGGCGATCCTCGATGCGGACGTGGCTCTACCGCATCGCCACCAACGTCTGCCTCAACGCGCTCGACAGCCGCAACCGGCGGCCGCTGCCCACCGGCCTCGGGGCCCCCAGCTCCGACCCGTCGGAGCCCCTCGTCGAGCGGGGCGAGGTGCTGTGGCTGGAGCCCGTGCCCGACGCCATGGTCGGCACCGACGCGGCCGACCCCGCCGCCATCGTGACCAGCCGCGAGAGCGTGCGGCTCGCGCTCGTCGCCGCCCTGCAGCACCTCCCGCCGCGGCAGCGTGCCGTGCTCGTCCTGCGCGACGTGCTCAAGCTGCGGGCCGCCGAGGTGGCCGAGGTCCTCGAGACCTCGACCGCGGCAGTCAACAGCAGCCTCCAGCGCGCCCGGGCCCAGCTCGCCGAGGCCGGCCTGACCCAGGACGACGTCGTCGAGCCCACCGAGCCGGCGCAGCGTGCGCTTCTCGACCGCTACGTCCGCGCCCTGGAGACCAAGGACGTGTCCCGGATCGCCGAGGTGTTCACGCAGGACGCCGTCTGGGAGATGCCGCCGTTCACGGGCTGGTACCAGGGGCCGCGCGACATCGCCCGGCTCATCGACACCAAGTGCCCGGCGGGGCCGGGCGAGCTCCGCCTGCTCCCGACCGAGGCCAACGGCCAGCCGGCCTACGGCATGTACATGCGCGGTGCCGACGGCGGCTGGACGCCGTTCCAGCTGCACGTCCTCACGCTCACCCCGGCGGGCGTCTCCCACGTCACGGCGTTCTTCGACCTCAGCCTCTTCGCGACCTTCGGCCTGCCGGCGGCCCTGTCGGCCGACGGCCGGGCTCCTGCGACGGCCGCCGTCCGGTGACGGCGGGGTGGGCGACGGCCCCCCTGACCGGCGGGGTCGCGCTGCTCGAGCGCGCCCTGGCCTACACCCTCGGCGGTCTCCTGCTCGTCACGCCCGACGCCATGCGCGACCCCACCCCGTGCCACGGCTGGGACCTGCACGACCTCTTGCTGCACATGGACGACTCGCTGCGCGCGCTCGACGAGGCGATCGCCACCGGCCGGGTCGCCCTCGACGACGAGGGCGCGCCTGCCGACCCGCCCGACGCCGCGCCCGGCCCGGCGGTCGACCTCGTCGCCCGGCTGCGCACCCGGGCCTGTCGCATGATCGGGTCCTGGGCGACCGCGACCGTGCCCGCGCCGGTGGCGGTGGCCGACCGGTCCCTGACCCCGGAGGTCGTGGCCGCGGTCGGCGCCGTCGAGGTCGCGGTGCACGGGTGGGACGTGATGCGGGCGTGCGGCGGCTCCACGCCCGTCCCGGCGGCCCTGGCCGAGGAGCTGCTCGACCTGTGCCCGCTGCTCGTGGCCGAGACCGACCTTCCTGCCCGGTTCTCCCCGGCCCGCCCCGTCGACCCGTCCGCGTCCCCCGGGGACCGCCTCGTGGCCTACCTCGGCCGCGACCCCGCCGCCTGACCCGCCCGCCGCGTGCGGGTGGCAGGCTGGGGGCCGTGGACCTCGAGGTGGCCGACGTCGAGGCCCTGGCGGCGCGCGCCCGGTGCGCGCGGCCCCGGCTGGGCGCCACGCGGCTGGTCGTCGTGGACGGGCCCGCCGGCTCTGGCAAGACCACGCTCGCCGACCGGCTCGGGGCCGCCCTCGGCGGTGCTCCCGTCGTGCACATGGACGACCTCTACGAGGGCTGGTCCGGGCTGGCCCCCGGGGTCTGGGACCGGCTGCGGCGCCAGGTCCTCGACCCGGTCGCCGCGGGCCGCCCGGCGCGGTACCAGGTCTACGACTGGGTGCGGGGACGCTTCGACCGGTGGGTCGACGTGGCCGTCCCCGACGTGCTCGTGGTGGAGGGGGTGGGTGCGGCGGCCCGGCCGGTCGACGGTCGGGCCTCGCTGCGGGTCTGGGTGGAGGTCGCCCCCGACCTCCGGCTGGCGCGCGGGCTGGCGCGTGACGGCGAGGCGCTGCGGGACGAGTGGCTGCGCTGGGCCGAGCGCGAGCAGGCGCACTTCGCGGCGGACCGAACGCGCGAGCGCGCGGACGTCCTCGTGGACGGGACCGGCTGAGGCTCCCGACGCGCCCCGGCTACGTCCCGCGCAGCTTGGACAGCGCCTCGTCGAGGATCGCGGCGCCGTCGGCGGCCGTGCGCCGCTCCTTCACGTAGGCCAGGTGCGTCTTGTACGGCTCGGTGCGCGGCGGGGACGGCGGGTTGTCACGGTCCTGCCCGGCGGGGAACCCGCAGCGCGGGCAGTCCCAGGTCTCGGGCGCCTGGACCTGGGTGTCCTCGGCGAAGCTCGGCTTGGTCTCGTGACCGTTGGCGCACCAGTAGGAGATGCGGAACCGGGGTGCGGCGTCGCCGCGCTCGGCCTCGCCCATCGGTCCGGCGCCGACACGGCTGCCCCGGATGGCGTTCCCACTGGCCACTTGGTCGCTCCCCAGCTTCTCGAGGACAGCGCGGTCCGCGGCGGACGCGCTCTAGCGGGAGTGTAGGCGACCGGGCCCCGCGGTCAGGCCTTCAGCAGCAGACCCAGGGCGATCACCGAGGCTATCCACAGGATGCCGGTGCCGATGGTCAGCCGGTCGAGGTTGCGCTCGACGACCGAGGACCCGCCCAGCGACGACGACACGCCGCCACCGAACAGGTCGGACAGACCGCCGCCCTTCCCCTTGTGCAGCAGCACGAGCAGGATCATCAGCAGGCTCGTGATGACCAGCACGAGCTGGAACGCGATCTCCACGGGAAGACTCTGCTTTCGTCGGGTGCGGTGTCAGGGGCGCCGGTGTCGCGCCGCGCACCCCAGGATACGGCAGGGCGCGTCGGGCGGTCCCGTCAGGAAGCCTGCGCCTCCTGGGCGGTGCGGTAGCGCACGATGCCCACGAACTCCTCGGCGTCGATGCTCGCCCCGCCCACGAGCGCTCCGTCGACGTCGGTCTGCGCCATGATGCCTGCGACGTTGGCGGCCTTGACCGAGCCTCCGTAGAGGATGCGCACGCCGTCGGCGAGGTCACCGGAGTACAGCTCGGCCAGCCGGGTCCGGACCGCGGCGCACACCTCCTGCGCGTCGTCGGGCGTCGCGACCTCGCCGGTGCCGATGGCCCAGACCGGCTCGTAGGCCACCACGAGCGTGGAGGCCTGCTCGGCCGTGACCCCGTCGAGGGCCGCCGAGAGCTGGTGCAGCGTGTGCTCGACGTGACGGCCCTCCTGGCGTACGTCCAGGGGCTCGCCGACGCACAGGATCGGCACGACGCCGTGGCGGAACGCGGCCTTGACCTTCGCGTTGACCGTCGCGTCGTCCTCGTGGTGGTCGGCGCGGCGCTCCGAGTGGCCGACGGTGACGTAGGTGCAGCCGAGCTTGGCCAGCATGGAGGCGGCCACGTCACCCGTGTGCGCCCCGGCGTCGTGCGGCGAGACGTCCTGCGCGCCGTAGACGACGCGGTACTTGTCGCCGTCGACCAGCGTCTGCACCGAGCGGATGTCGGTGAACGGCGGCAGGACCGCGACCTCGACGGCGTCGAAGTCCTCGTCGGTCAGCGAGAACGCCAGCTTCTGCACCAGGGCGAGGGCCTCGAGGTGGTTGAGGTTCATCTTCCAGTTGCCCGCCATCAGCGGGGTGCGTGCCATCAGTCCTGGTCCTTCTCGTCGGAGAGAGCCGTGAGTCCGGGCAGCTGCTTGCCCTCGAGCAGCTCGAGGCTGGCGCCGCCGCCGGTCGAGATGTGGCCGAACGCGGCCTCGTCGAAGCCCAGCGCCCGCACGGCCGCGGCGGAGTCGCCGCCACCGACGACGGTGAGACCGCCGGCAGCGGTGACCTCCGTGAGGGCCGCCGCGACGGCGCGCGTGCCGTCGGCGTAGGGCGCCATCTCGAACACCCCCATCGGGCCGTTCCAGAACACCGTGCGGGCCCGTCCGATGTGCTCGGCGAAGCGCTTGGCGCTCTCGGGCCCGATGTCGAGGCCGATGCGGTCGGCCGGGATCTCGTCGGCGGCCACCACCCCGTGCTCGGCGTCGGCGGAGAACTCGGTCGCGGCGACCACGTCGACCGGCAGCACGATCTCGACGCCCTTGGCCTCGGCCCGCGCGAGGTAGCCGCGAACCGCGTCGAGCTGCTCCTCCTCGAGCAGGCTCCTGCCGACCTCGTGGCCCTGGGCCCTGAGGAACGTGAACACCATGCCGCCACCGACGAGCAACGCGTCGACGGAGTCGATGAGGTTGTCGATGACGCCCAGCTTGTCCGAGACCTTCGAGCCGCCGAGCACGACGACGTACGGCCGGTCGGGCGTGCCGGTCAGGGTGCGCAGCACCTCGGTCTCCGCGACGACGAGCGCGCCGGCCGCGTGCGGCAGCCGCCGCGGCACGTCGTAGACGCTCGCGTGCTTGCGGTGCACCGCGCCGAACCCGTCGCCGACGTAGACGTCGGCCAGGGCCGCGAGCTCGTCGGCGAAGGCACCGCGCTCGGCGTCGTCCTTGGACTCCTCCCCCGCGTTGAAGCGGAGGTTCTCCAGGAGGGCGACGTCGCCGTCGCCGAGCTCGCCGACGGCAGCCCGGGCGCTGCGCCCGACGGTGTCGGTGGCGAACTCGACCGGCCGGCCGAGCACCTCGGCGAGCCGCTCGGCCACGGGCGCGAGGGAGAACTCGTCCACCGGCTTGCCCTTGGGGCGCCCCAGGTGGGCGCACACGACCACGCGCGCCCCGCGGGAGGCGAGCTCCGTGATGGTCGGCGCGCTCGCGCGGATGCGGCCGTCGTCGGTGATGCGGTGCCCGTCGAGCGGCACGTTGAGGTCGGAGCGAACCAGCACCCGCTTGCCGCGGAGACCGCCCTGCTCGGAGTCGAGGTCGTCGACCGTCCGCATCAGAGGGACTGACCGACCAGCTTCACCAGGTCGACGAGCCGGTTGGAGTAACCCCACTCGTTGTCGTACCAGCCGACGACCTTGACCTGGTTGCCGATCACCTTCGTCAGCTTGGAGTCGAAGATGCACGATGCCGGGTCGGTGACGATGTCCGAGGAGACGATCTCGTCCTCGGTGTAGGTGAGGTAGCCCTTCAGGGGGCCCTCCGCTGCCGCCTTGAACGCCGCGTTGACCTCCTCGACGCTGGTGTCGTTGGTGACGTTCACGGTGAGGTCGGTCGCCGAGCCGGTGGGGATCGGCACCCGCAGCGCGTAGCCGTCGAGCTTGCCCTTCAGCTCGGGCAGCACCAGGCCGATCGCCTTCGCGGCACCGGTGCTCGTCGGGACCACGTTGAGGGCGGCGGCGCGCGCGCGACGCAGGTCGCTGTGCGGGCCGTCCTGAAGGTTCTGGTCCTGGGTGTAGGCGTGGATGGTGGTCATGAGACCGCGTTCGATGGTGAACGTGTCGTGCAGGACCTTCGCGAGCGGCGCCAGGCAGTTCGTGGTGCAGGACGCGTTGGAGATGATGTGGTGCTTGGCCGCGTCGTAGAGGTCGTCGTTCGCGCCGAGGACGACGGTGAAGTCCTCGTTCTTGGCCGGCGCCGAGATGATGACCTTCGAGGCCCCGCCGTCGAGGTGCGCCCTCGCCTTGGTCGCGTCGGTGAAGAACCCCGTCGACTCGATGACGACGTCGGCGCCGAGCTCCTTCCACGGCAGGTTCGCCGGGTCGCGCTCCTCGAGGGCGCGGATCTTGCGGTCGCCGACGACGATGTGCTGGTCGTCGTAGCTGACGTCGTCGGAGAGGCGGCCCAGGATGCTGTCGTACTTCAGCAGGTGGGCCAGCGTCTTGTTGTCGGTGAGGTCGTTGGCTCCGACGACCTCGATATCGGCGCCCTGGGCGAGCACGGCGCGGAAGAAGTTGCGGCCGATGCGGCCGAACCCGTTGATGCCAACACGGACGGTCACGACTGTCTCCTCGGGGGACGCTTGCAGGCTCGCCCCGACCCTATCCGCCCTGGCCCGCAGCCCCCGAACGGCCACCTCACCTGACGAGACGCCCGGGCGGCGGCCGGGTGACCCGAGCGCGCCGAG
Organism: uncultured Actinomycetota bacterium; assembly: GCA_963705885.1. GTDB lineage: Bacteria > Actinomycetota > Actinomycetes > JACCUZ01 > JACCUZ01 > MFD01275-c22. The sequence goes on from OY970120.1 coordinate 2,920,746, forward strand.
TGGTGCCCGACCGCGACGAATTCGGCGCGCTCGGGCGGCAACGATCACGCTCACGTGATCGTTTCGGCACGCCCGGCGGGTCAGGCGTCGAGCATGTCGGGGGTGAGGTTGGCGTCGGTCCCGGGGATGTTCTGGTCGGACGCCCGCTTGTCGGCGAGGGCCAGCAGCCGGCGGATCCGGCCGGCGACCGCGTCCTTGGTCATCGGCGGGTCGGCGAGCGTGCCGAGCTCCTCCAGGCTGGCCTGCTTGTGCGCCAGCCGCAGCTCGCCCGCGATCCGCAGGTGGTCGGGGATGTCCTGGCCGAGGATCTCCAGGGCGCGCTCGACGCGGGCTCCGGCGGCGACCGCGGCCCGGGCGGACCGCCGCATGTTCGCGTCGTCGAAGTTCGCCAGGCGGTTGGCGGTCGCCCGGACCTCGCGGCGCATCCGCCGCTCCTCCCAGGCCAGCACGCTGTCGTGGGCGCCGAGGCGGGTCAGCATGGCCCCGATCGCGTCGCCGTCGCGCACGACGACCCGGTCGACGCCGCGCACCTCGCGGGCCTTGGCCGCGATGCCGAGCCGGCGGGCTGCCCCGACGAGGGCGAGCGCCGCCTCCGGCCCCGGGCAGGTGATCTCCAGCGCCGAGGACCGTCCGGGCTCGGTGAGCGAGCCGTGCGCGAGGAAAGCGCCCCGCCAGGCCGCCTCCGCGTCGCAGACCGCACCCGAGACCACCTGCGGCGGCAGCCCGCGCACGGGACGGCCGCGGCCGTCGAGCAGCCCCGTCTGACGGGCCAGCGCCTCGCCGTCCTTGGCCACCCGCACCAGGTAGCGGCTGCCCTTGCGCAGCCCGCCCGGCGCGACCACCGCCACCTCCGAGGCGTGCCCGAAGACCTCCGCGATGTCCTTGCGCAGCCGTCGCGCCGTGGCCCCGGTGTCGATCTCGGCCTCGACGACGATCCGCCCGCTGACGATGTGCAACCCGCCGGCGAAGCGGAGCATCGAGGACACCTCGGCCTTGCGGCAGCACGGCTTGGTGATCGTCAGGTGGGCGAGCTCGTCCTTGACGGCGGCGGTCATGGCCATGGGCTCAGATCCTGTCACTCGGGAGACGGTCCGGTGCGAAGAGACGGCGGAAGACCGCGGCGAGACGGTCGGGATCGTGCGCGTGAGCGTCGTCGTCGCGCGCGAGGTGCGCGAGGTGTACGTCCGCACCGAGCGACCGGGCGACCCGCTCGAGCCCGGCCACGTCGTGGACGGCCGACCGGTCGGCCAGGACGGCGTCCACGGTGAGGTCGGGGGCGTGCCGGGCGAGCACCTCGAGATGGGTCTCGGGGGCGAAGCCCGAGGTCTCGCCCGGCTGCGGGGCGAGGTTCAGCACGACCGCCCGCCGGGCCGCGGTGCCGCACAGGGCCTCGGCGAGGTCGGGCACCAGCAGGTGCGGGATCACGCTGGTGAACCAGGAGCCGGGGCCCAGCACGACCCACTCGGCCTCCAGCACGGCCGCGACCGCCTCGGGGCAGGCGCCGGGACGGTCGGGCACCAGCCCCACGTTGACGACGCGGCCCGGGGTGCTCGCGACAGCCACCTGGCCGCGGACCGTCGCGAGCCCGCCCGACGGTTCGCCGGCGACCTCGTCGAGCTCCACGACCGCCTCGATGTCCAGGGGCACCAGGGACATCGGCAGCACGCGGCCGTGGGCGCCGAGCAGGCGAGCAACCCAGTCCAACCCGGCCACCGAGTCGCCGAGCAGCTCCCAGAGCGCGACGATGAGCAGGTTGCCGACGCTGTGCTCGTGCAGCTCGCCCTCGCTGCGGAAGCGGTGCTGGGCCACCCGGCTCCAGGTCCGGCCCCACTCGTCGTCGCCGCACAAGGCGGCCAGCGCCATCCTGAGGTCACCCGGCGGCAGCACGCCCAGCTCGCGCCGCAACCGGCCGCTCGACCCGCCGTCGTCGGCGACCGTCACGACCGCCGTCAGCGCGTCGGTGACCCGCCGCAGCGCCTGCAGCGACGCGGCGAGCCCGTGGCCGCCGCCCAGGGCGACGACCGGGGGTTGCTCACTCACGGCCGAGGTCCCGGTGGGTCACGTTGGTCTCGACGCCCGACTCGCTCAGGCGGCGGGCGAGCTCCTCGGCCATGGCCACCGACCGGTGCTTGCCGCCCGTGCAGCCGACGGCCACCGTGGCGTAGCGCTTGCCCTCCCGCTGGTAGCCCTCGCCGATGACGGCGAGCAGGCGCTCGTAGACGTCGAGGAACTCCGCCGCTCCGGTCTGGGACATCACGTAGTCGCGGACGGCGGCGTCCCGGCCGTTCTGCGGGCGCAGCTCGGGCACCCAGTGCGGGTTGGGCAGGAAGCGGCAGTCGACGACCAGGTCGGCGTCGACGGGCAGGCCGTACTTGTAGCCGAAGGACATCACGGTGGCGTGCAGGCCCGGCGCCACGTCCTCGAACGACTCGCGGACCTTGGCGGCGAGCTCGTGCACGTTGAGGTTGCTGGTGTCGACGACGATGTCGGCGTCGGCCCGCAGGTCCCGCAGCAGCTCGCGCTCCCGGGCGATGCCCTCGACGACACGGCCGTCACCCTGCAGCGGGTGCGGCCGGCGGTTGGCCTCGTAGCGACGGACGAGGGCGTCGTCGGCGGCCTCCAGGAACACGATGCGCGGGTCGCTGCCGTCGGCGGCCAGCTCGGCCCGGGCCGCGGTCAGGTCGGCGAAGAACGCCCCGCTCCGTACGTCCACGACCGCGGCGATCCGGGCGACGTCGCCGCGCGACCGGCCGCCGAGCTCGGCCAGCGTCGGGATCAGCGCAGGCGGCAGGTTGTCGACGACGAACCACCCGAGGTCCTCGAGCACCTTGGCCGCGGTGCTCCGGCCGGCCCCGGACATGCCGGTGATGATCGCCAGCTCGGGCGTCGTCGGCACCTGGTCGCTCGCGTCGGTCACTCCCGCTCACCCTCCCGCGCGACGGCCCGCGTCGTGGGCACCGGCTCGTCGTCGTCGAGGATCTCACCGGTCGCGGTGTTGACGGCCACCGGAGTGGACCGGCTGCCGGCGCGTGCGGCCAGGGCGGTCACGACGGACTCGGCGGTCCGCCGGCCGATGCCCGGCACCTCCATCACGTCCTCGACGGATGCGGCCGAGAGGCGCTTGAGCGACCCGAACCGCTTCAGCAGCGCCGTCCGGCGCGTGTCTCCCAGCCCGGGGACCCCGTCGAGCGCGCTGGAGGTCATCGATCGCGAGCGCCGGCTGCGGTGCAGGGCGATCGCGAAGCGGTGCGCCTCGTCGCGCACCCGCTGCAGCAGGTAGAGCCCTTCGCTGGTCCGTGGCAGCACCACGGGGTGCGGGTCGCCCGGCAGCCAGACCTCCTCCAGGCGCTTGGCCAGGCCGCACAGCGCGACGTCGTCGATGCCCAGCTCGTCGAGCGCCCGCTGCGCGGCAGCGACCTGAGGGGCGCCGCCGTCGACCACGACGAGGTTCGGGGCGTACGCGAACCGGCGCGGCCGTCCTGTCTCCGGGTCGATGCCGGCGGGGAGGTCCGGACCCCCTGCTGCGCTGCCGCCACTGTTGCCGGCAGGGCTGGTGGCCGAGACCGCGCCGGTGGCGGATACGTGGGCAGGGTCCGCCGCGCCTGCTGCCCTGCCGCCACTGTTGGCGGCAGGGCTGTAGGGGGTGAGGTCGACGTCCCCGGTCTCGGCGTGCTCCTCCACGAAGCGGCGGAACCGCCGGCTGATGACCTCGTGGATCGAGGCGACGTCGCCGCGCCCGGAGCCGCCACGGATCACGAACCGGCGGTACTCGCTCTTGCGGGCCAGGCCGTCCTCGAACACGACCATCGAGGCGACCACGTCCTGCTCCTGCAGGTGGGACACGTCGTAGCACTCGATGCGCAGCGGCGCCTCGCCGAGCCCGAGGGCGTCCTGGATCTCCTGCAACGCCAGGCTGCGCGCGGTCAGGTCGGTGCCGCGCTTGGTCTTGTGCAGGGCGAGCGACTGCTCGGCGTTGCGCGTCACGGTCTGCATCAGCGCCCGCTTGTCCCCCCGCTGCGGAACCCGCAACGACACCGCCGACCCGCGCAGGCCGCTCAGCCACGCGCTGACCGCCTCGGCGTCCGGCGGCAGCGCCGGGACGAGCACCTCCCGGGGCACCGAGTCGCCGGTCTCGCCGCCGTAGACCTGCAGCACGAAGTGCTCGACCAGGTCGCCGGTCGTGAGGTCCTCGACCTTGTCGACCACCCAGCCGCGCTGCCCCCGCACCCGGCCGCCGCGGACGTAGAACACCTGTACGGCCGCCTCGAGCGGGTCCTCGGCGAGGGCGACCACGTCGGCGTCGGTGCCGTCGCCGAGGACGACCGATTGCTTCTCGACGGCCCGCTCGAGGGCCTTGATGTCGTCGCGCAGCCGGGCCGCCCGCTCGTAGTCCTGGTTGGCCGCCGCGACCTGCATCTCCTTCTCCAGCCGGCGCAGGAACGTCGCCGTCTGGCCGGCCATGAAGTCGCAGAAGTCGTCGACGATCGCCCGGTGCTCCTCGGCGCTGACCCGGCCCACGCAGGGCGCCGAGCACTTGCCGATGTAGCCGAGCAGGCACGGCCGGCCCACCTGCCCTGCTCGCGTGAAGACGCCGGCCGAGCAGGTGCGGGCCGGGAACACCCGCAGCAGCAGGTCGAGGGTCTCGCGGATCGCCCAGGCGTGCGCGTAGGGCCCGAAGTAGCGCACGCCCTTCTTCTTGGGGCCGCGCATCACCTGCAGCCGGGGGAACTCCTCGTTGAGGGTGACGGCCAGGCTCGGGTAACTCTTGTCGTCGCGGTAGCGGACGTTGAAGCGGGGGTCGAACTCCTTGATCCAGTTGTACTCCAGCTGCAGCGCCTCGACCTCGGTGCTGACCACCGTCCACTCGACGCTGGCTGCGCTGGTGACCATGGTCTGGGTGCGGGCGTGCAGGTTGGCGAGGTCCTGGAAGTACGACGACAGGCGCGGGCGCAGGCTGCGCGCCTTGCCCACGTAGATCACCCGGCCCCGCTCGTCGCGGAACCGGTAGACGCCCGGCGCGTCGGGGATGGACCCCGGCGCGGGACGGTAGGACGCCGGGTCGGTCACCCGGCAACCCTACGACCGACGCCTGTCACCCGCAGGCCGTGCGGGTGCTGACGACCGGTCAGGCGCGGACGACCTCGTCGCCCTCGACCGACACCGGGATCTCGCGCAGCGGGCTTCTCGCCGGACCGTTCTTCACGCTGCCGTCGGCGGCGCTGAACGCGCTACCGTGGCACCGGCAGTTGATGGTGTTCTTCTTGACGCTGGTGACCGTGCACTGCGAGTGGGTGCACACCGCGGTGAAGGCCTTGAACTCGCCCGCGGAGGGCTGGGTCACCACGATCTTCTGGTCCTCGAGGATCACCCCGCGCCCCACCGGGACGTCCGCCGCGGCCACGAGCGTGCCCCCGGGGCTGTCGGTGGCCCCGGAGCCGTCAGAGCCCTCGGTACCGGGTGCCTCGGCCGTCGGCCCCGAGGTGCCCGGGTCGGCGGTGGAGTCGTTCCCGCCACAGGCGGCGAGCAGGGCGGCACCGGCACCCGAGACCGCGGCGATCCGGAGCACGGTGCGCCGGGACACCCTGCTCTGGCCCGCCGGTGCGGTCGCGTCGGGTTCGAGGAGAGGGTCGGGAGTCGTCGGAGCCATGCCCCCGCGAACGATCGACGGACCGGAATGGTTCACGCCGTCGCCGCGACCCGGAGCGCGATCAGGTCACAGAGACCTTCGAGCTCCTCGGCGAAGGGCGTCTCGGAGCTCGTCAGCGAGCCGATCGTCTCCCCGTGCAGGCGCACCGGCACGGTCAGCGCGGCCGTGGCCGGGTCGCCGCACGCCACGTCCACCCGCCCGACACCCGGGTGCTCGACCTCCAGGGAGAGGACCCCGAGTCCCCACGCCTCGCGCAGGCCGGCCAGCCCCTCACGAACAGCGGTCTCGAGGTCAGGTTCGCGGACCAGGGCGGACACCAGCGCCTGGCCGCTCGAGATCACCCGCAGCCGCTGGGCAGCCCGTTCCTCCAGGTCGTGCTCCACGGTCACGTCCCGGAAGAACACGGACACACCGTCCTGGCTCGGGAAGACCCGGCTCTCGACCCAGCGTCCCAGGTCCGGGTAGTGCACCCGGGCCACCGTCGGTCGCTGCAGGCGGACCGCGTCGCGGTAGGCGGCCTCGGTCTCGGCCGAGAACTCGAACTCGTCCCAGCACACCTTCCCCGGCAGGTCGTGCCGCCGCACGAGGTCGGCGCCGACCTGGTTGACGTAGACGTAGCGCCAGTGGCGGTCCAGCGCGGCGAAACCCTCCGAGATGCTCTCCATCGTCTGCTCGAGAAGGCTCAGCGACCGCGTGCCGCTGCCCGATCCGGTGGCTCGCGACGAGTAGTCGGGCCAGGCGGGGACCCACGCCTCGACCAGCGTGCCGCCCCCCTCGGTCGCGTCGAGGCCACGGACCGAGCACCACCCGCCGAGGGACTCCGCGCGCTCGGCCATGCTCCGCAGCCCCATGTGGCCCGCGACCCGTGCCGGGCGGCCGCGCGCCGGCAGCGCCAGGGCGGGCGGCACCCCCCGGCCGTCGTCACGGACGGACAGCGTGTAGCCGGCGTCGCTCTCTGCCACCTGGACCTCGACGTTCTCCGCCGCCGCATGGGTCCGCACGTTGGCCAGCGCCTCCTGTGCGATCCGGAACAGGACGCGCGACACGTGCACCGGCGGCGGCTCCCGCAGCGACCCCCGCACCTCGCTGGCGAACGGCTCGTCGCGGCAGACCTGCGCCAGGTGCTCGCGCAGCCCGGCCACGAGATCCTGCTCGAGACGGTCCGGCACGTCCAGCCAGACCAGCATCCGGCGCAGCTGGTCGGCGGCCTCCGCGACCGCGTCCACGGCGCCCCCGAGCACCTGCTCCACGTCCGGGGCCCGGCCCTCGAGGAGCCGCAGTGCGGTCTGGACCCGGATGCCGGCAGCGGCGACGGACTGGATCGTGTCGTCGTGCACCCCGTGGGCGATGCGCCGGCGCTCCGTCTCCTGCGCCTCGTGCAGGTGCAGGAGCAGGCCACGCTGCTGGCTGAGCCGGCGCTCCGACTCGCGCTCGACCTCGAGCTGGGCACTGATGTCGGTCTGGACCGTCGCCAGGGCCCTCGGCCCACCCGTCACGTGGTCGGTGACCAGGAACGACGAGACCCGCACCGGGATGCCACGCCCCGTCGGCCAGTGCCGCAGGGTCGTCTCGCCCTCGTAGGACCCGTGCGCGACGACGGCCGGCTGCTCGACCTCGAGGCTGAGCCGCAGCCCCTCCTCCGTGAGGTAGTCCGCGACGGTGGTCGCGGTGACGTCGAGGTCGTCCGGGAGGCCGGCCATCCGCCGGCCGCCGGGGTTGACGTAGCGCACGGCGCCGTCGAGGTCGGCCAGGGCCACGAACTGCGGGGACGCGTCGACGAAGGCCCGGTAGAGCTCGAGGTCGTCGCGGGCGCGCACCCGGTCGGTGACGTCCACGGAGATGCCGAGGAGCCCGTCGACCCTGCCGTCGGCGGCGAACGTCGGCGAGATCCAGACGTCGAAGGCGCTGTCCCCCTCACGCCACGTGTAGGACCGCGCGTGGCCGTCAAGGACGTCCCGGAGGTGTCCGAGCTCGCGTGGCCGCCCGGCGTAGGCCTCGAACAGGTCCACCCCGACCATCTGGCCCCCGGCGAGGGCCAGCGCGTCCAGCCCCGAGCCCTCCGAGTAGGTGCACACGCCGTCGAGGCCCGCCGCGAACACGATGACCGGCAGACGACCCAGGAGGTTGTCGAGCAGGACGTCGCGGTCCTGCGACAGGTCACCTGCCGCGGTCGTCATGCTTGCGCCGGGCTCGGTGGGTCGATGATCCCGTCCCGGATGGCGATCGAGAGCGCCTCGAGCTTGGAGTGGGCGCCGAGCTTGGTCAGGATGCCCTGGACGTGGTTGCGCACGGTGTTCACGGAGATGAACAACCGCGTCGCGATGACACCGTTGGTGAGGCCCTCGGCGATCAGCCGCAGGATCTCCAGCTCGCGGGCGGTCAGGTCGCTGACAGGCCCGCTGCGCTGCTGCTGCAGCCGGTTGAGGAGGCGGGCCAGCAGCTCCGAGCTGACGGTGATCTCGCCTGCCGCGGCGGTGCGCACCGCGGCCACGAGCTCGTCGAGCGGGCTGGTCTTGAGGATGAACCCCGCACAACCCGCCTCCGTCGCCGTCACCAGCATGGAGTCCTCGGCCGCGGCGGTGAGCACGACCACGTCGACGGCCGGCCGGAGTCGCTTGAGCTCACCGATCGAGTCCACCCCCAGACCGTCGGGGAGACGGTGGTCGAGCAGCACCACGTCGGGCTCCGCCGACACCACCATCGCGCGGGCCTCGGCGAGGCTGGTGGCCGTGCCGACCACCGCGAAGTCGGGCTCTGCCCCCAGGGCCAGGGACAGGCTCTCCGCGAAGACGGCATGGTCGTCGACGACGACGAGCCGTGTCGGGCGGCCCGCCGGATCCGGCGCCCCGTGCCCGCCTCGCCCCGCACCTGTCACGAGCGTCCCCCGGTCCTGGAAGTCCCAGGCCTACACCCTGCCACGGATGGAGCACTCTGCGTACAACAACCGTCACCTGATCCATCGGGACCAGGACCACCGGTGCGATCGCACCTGGAGTCGTCGTGCGGCCCGGCCGACGATCGTGGAGCGGCGCGACGCGGACCGCGCCCGGTCCGTGCTGCCTGCCGTCCGAGAGGAGCCCTGCCGTGTCGCTGCGCGTGCTCCTCGCCGACGACAGCGCTGTCGTGCGCGCGGCTCTGCGGGACCTCCTGACATCGGCGGGGCACCAGGTGGTCGCGGAGGTCACCGCCGGCTCGGACGCCGTGGCTGCGGCTCGGGAGCACGCCCCGGACGTCGCGGTGGTCGACATCGACATGCCCGGCGGGGGCGCGGACCTGGTGCGCGAGCTGACCGGCCTCACCCGGCCGCCCCGGGTCATGGCCCACAGCGCGCACGACGACGAGCGGACCGTGGTGGCCGTGCTCACCGCCGGCGCCACCGGCTACGTCGTGAAGGGCCTGGCGGCCGACGACCTCGAGAGCTGCGTCCGCCGCTGCGCCGACGGGGTCCTCTTCGTCGTGGCGCGCTGCGCGGACCAGGTGCGCGGTCGGCTCGGGGTCGGCTGACCAGACCGACGCGTCGCCGGTGACCCGGATGGACTACGGGGAGACGGTTCGAACGGACCTCGCCCTGACGGCCCGGCGCGGGCATGCTCGGACGTGGAGATGCCCCGGCGTCCACCGTCGCTGACTGCCGGGCCGGGGCATCTGAGAGGACCCGGTTGGGATCGTTCCCCCGTGCGGTCCCAACCGGGGTCGTCGCCTCCCGGTCGGGGGTCCCACCTACGCCCGCGTGCGCTTCGTCGGGGTCGCGCGCTTCGTGGCCGTCGTCCGCTTGGTCGGCGCCCGCTTCGCGGAGGTCGACCGCTCGGTAGCGGCCGGGCGCTTGGCCGGCCGGCTGCGGGCCGGCGCCGTCTCGCCCAGCGCGTCCTTGAGGAAGAGCCCGGTGTGGCTCTCGGGGACGGTCACGATGTCCTCGGGTGTCCCCTGCGCCACGACGGTGCCACCCCCCGAGCCGCCCTCCGGGCCCATGTCGATGACCCAGTCGGCCGTCTTGATGACATCGAGGTTGTGCTCGATGACGATGACCGTGTTGCCCTTGTCGGCCAGCCCCTGCAGGACGCCGAGGAGCTTGGAGATGTCCTCGAAGTGCAGGCCGGTGGTCGGCTCGTCGAGCACGTAGACGGTGCGTCCCGTCGAGCGCTTCTGCAGCTCGGAGGCGAGCTTGACCCGCTGCGCCTCGCCCCCGGAGAGCGTGGGAGCCGGCTGCCCGAGCCGGACGTAGCCGAGGCCTACCTGGTTGAGCGTGGTGAGGTGGCGCGAGATCGCCGGCACCGCGGCGAAGAAGTCGGCCGCCTCCTCGATGGGCATGTCGAGCACCTCGGCGATCGTCCTGCCCTTGAAGTGCACCTCGAGCGTCTCGCGGTTGTAGCGGGCGCCGTGGCACACCTCGCACGGGACGTAGACGTCCGGGAGGAAGTTCATCTCGATCTTGATGGTGCCGTCACCCGAGCAGGCCTCGCACCGGCCGCCCTTGACGTTGAAGGAGAATCGGCCGGGCAGGTAGCCGCGGATCTTGGCCTCGGTGGTCTCGGCGAACAGCCGGCGCATGTGGTCGAACACGCCGGTGTAGGTGGCCGCGTTGGACCGGGGGGTGCGCCCGATCGGGCTCTGGTCGACGTGCACGACCTTGTCGACGTGCTCCAGACCCTTGATGGTCTTGTGCCGGCCCGGCACGGTGCGCGCGCCGTGCAGCTTCTGCGCCAGCGAGGTGTAGAGGATGTCGTTGACCAGCGTCGACTTGCCGGACCCCGAGACGCCCGTCACGGCCACGAAGCAGCCGAGCGGGAACGACACGTCGATGTTCCCGAGGTTGTGCTCGCGCGCGCCCACCACGGTGAGGTCGCGGCCTCTGGTGCGGGGGCGGCGGATCGCGGGGGTCGGGATGGTCGTGCGTCGCGCGAGGTAGGCCCCCGTCAGCGAGTCGGGGCTCTCGAGCAGGTCGCTGACGGTCCCGGACACGACGATCTGACCACCGTGCTCCCCCGCGCCGGGGCCGATGTCGACCACCCAGTCGGCGGTGCGGATGGTGTCCTCGTCGTGCTCGACGACGATCAGGGTGTTGCCGAGGTCGCGCAGCCGGGTCAGCGTCTCGATGAGCCGCCGGTTGTCCCGCTGGTGCAGCCCGATCGAGGGCTCGTCCAGGACGTAGAGGACGCCCACCAGCCCGGCCCCGATCTGGGTGGCCAGTCGGATGCGCTGCGCCTCGCCGCCGGAGAGGGTGCCCGACGGCCGCTCCAGCGACAGGTAGTCGAGACCGACGTCGAGCAGGAACCCGAGCCGGGCGTGGATCTCCTTGATGACCCGCTCGGCGATCTGGCGCTCGCGGTCGGTGAGCTCGACCGAGCGCAGGAAGTCGTCGCACTCGCGGATCGGCAGCCGGCAGACGTCGGCGATGGACGCCCCGCCGAGCAGCACGGACAGGGACTCCGGCTTGAGCCGGGAGCCGCCGCAGGCGGGGCACGGGACCTCGCGCATGTAGCCCTCGTAGCGCTCGCGGCTCCAGTCGGAGTCGGTCTCGGAGTGACGCCGCTGCACGAACGGGATCGCGCCCTCGAAACCGGTGTGGTAGCTGCGCATCCGGCCGTAGCGGTTCCGGTACTTCACGTGCACCTGGTAGTCCAGCCCGTGCAGGACCGCGTCCCGCGCCCGGGCCGGCAGCTTGCGCCACGGGGTGTCCGTGCGCACGCTCAGGTCCTCGGCCAGGGCTTCGAGCAGCCGCTGGAAGTACTCGCTGGACGACGTGCCGGCCGCCCACGGGGCGACCGCGCCCTCGCCCAGGGACTTCTCGTCGTCGGGGACGATCAGCTCGGGGTCGACCTCGAGCCGGGTGCCGATGCCGGTGCACTCGGCGCAGGCCCCGTAGGGCGAGTTGAACGAGAACGACCGGGGCTCCAGCTCGTCCATGGACAGCGGGTGGTCGTTGGGACAGGCGAGCTTCTCGGAGAACCGCCGCTCGCGGCCCGCGTCCTTCTCCGGCAGGTCGACCATGTCGAGCAGCAGGAGCCCACCGGCCAGCCCGAGCGCCGTCTCGACCGAGTCGGTGAGCCGTCGCTTGGCCGACGGCTTGACGCTGAGCCGGTCGACCACGACGTCGATCGAGTGCTTGTACTTCTTGTCCAGCTTGGGCGGCTCGGCCAACGAGACGGTCCCGCCGTCGACCCGGGCCCGGGAGTAGCCCTTGGTCTGCAGCTCGCGGAAGAGCTCGGCGTACTCCCCCTTGCGCCCGCGCACGACCGGCGCCAGCACCTGGAACCGGGTGCCCTCGTCCATCTCGAGCACCCGGTCGACGATCTGCTGCGGCGTCTGCCGGCTGACCGGCTCGCCGCAGGTGGGGCAGTGCGGTCGGCCGGCGCGGGCGAAGAGCAGGCGGAGGTAGTCGTAGACCTCGGTGATCGTGCCGACGGTCGACCGGGGGTTGCGGCTGGTGGACTTCTGGTCGATCGACACCGCCGGGGACAGCCCCTCGATGAAGTCGACGTCGGGCTTGTCCATCTGGCCGAGGAACTGGCGCGCGTAGGCCGAGAGCGACTCGACGTAGCGCCGCTGGCCCTCGGCGAAGATGGTGTCGAACGCCAGGCTGGACTTGCCCGACCCCGAGAGCCCCGTGAAGACGATGAGGGCGTCGCGGGGCAGGTCGAGGGACACGTCCTTGAGGTTGTGCTCGCGCGCACCTCGGACGATCAGCTGGTCCACGGAGACCCTTCGACGCCGGCCACAGACGGTCCGTCTGCTGTCCCGGTCATCGTAGATGTCCCGTCGGACAGCGCCGTCGCCTCACCGACCGCACCGGCCGGAACCCGTGCGGCGCCCCCGGTGCGGCGTCCCTCGCCCGGCCTGGCCGGAACCTAGACTGCCCCGGTGCCGAGATCATTTCGTGTGCTCGTGGTGTGCACGGGCAACGTGTGCCGCTCGGCCGTCGCCGAACGGCTCGCGGTCATGGGGCTGCAGACCCGGCTCGGCGACGCGGCCCGGCACGTCGAGGTGCGCAGCGCCGGCGTCCGGGCCCTGGTGGGCGAGCCGATGGACGTCCGGTCGGCGGCGGCGCTGGCCGAGCTGGGGGCCTCCGGTGCCGGGTTCACGGCCACCCAGCTGGAGCCCGCGATGCTGGCCGACGCCGACCTGGTGCTCGTCGCCGGGCGCCGGCACCGGGCGACCGCAGCCCGGATGCTCCCCGCCGCCATGGGCCGGACCTTCACCCTGCGCGAGCTCGCCCGGCTCGTCGAGGAGGTCGACCTGGCGGCGCTGCCGGACGGTTCCCCCGAGGACCGGCTCCGGGCTCTGGTCGCCGAGGCGGCCGCCCTGCGCGGCCGCGTCCCGCGGCCGGGGTCGGGCGAGGACGACGTCGAGGACCCCTACGGCCGGCCGCCGGAGGTCCACCAGCGCATCGCCCTGCTCATCGGCGCGGCGCTGGAACCCGTTCTCGACGCCCTGGCCGCCGCCGTGGAGCCGGCACACGTGGCGGCCGCGGACGACGCCCGCGAGCAGCGGCTGCTCGCCGCCGCCGTGACCGAGGCCGAGCTCGCCGACGCGCGCCGGCGCGCGGCGCTGCGGCGCCGGGCCCGGCGCGCCCTGCTGGTGGCGGCGGTGGTGCTCCCCCTCGCCTACGCCGCCGTCCTGGCCTACGACGGGTACGTCGTCAGGCGCGAGCTCGACGCCGCCCGGGTCGCGGCCTCCGGTGCCCGGGCGGCACTGCTCGACGGCGACACGGCGGTCGCCGGCCGGCGGGTGAGCGACCTGCGCAGGCACAGCGAGGACGCCCGCGACGCGGTGTCCGGGCCGGGATGGCGGCTGGGTCAGCAGATCCCCGTCGTCGGTGACGACCTCGCCGCGGTCCGCACCGCCGCCGTCGTGATCGACGAGATCGCGGACGGCGTGCTGCCGCCGCTCGTGGACGTGGCCGGATCGACCGACCTCGCACGGCTGCGGGTGGCCGGCGACCGGCTGGACCTGGCGCCCCTGCTCGCCGCCCAGCCCGACCTCGAGCTGGCCGACGGCGGGATGCGCCGCGCCGCGCGTGCCCTCGCCGCCGTCGACCGGACCGGGCTGGTGGGTCCGGTCCGCTCCGCGGTCGACGACCTGGGCCGCGAGGTGACCGACCTGCGCGTGCTGACCCGCGACGCCGCCGCCCTGGCCCGCGTCCTCCCCCCGCTGCTCGGCGAGGACGGCACGAAGCGGTACTTCCTCGCCTTCCAGAACAACGCCGAGGCGCGCGGGACCGGCGGCCTGCTCGGCGCCTTCGGCATCCTCGAGGCGACGGAGGGCCGCCTGGGCATCACGCGTCTCGGCAGCAACCAGGAGCTCGAGGACGCCCCCGAGGTCCCCGTGGACCTGGGGCCGGCGTTCGCCGAGCTCTACGGCAGCAGCCCGCGGCTGTGGGTCAACGCGAACGTGAGCCCCCACTTCCCGTACGCCGCCCAGATCTGGCTCGCCCTGTGGCAGCGCCAGTTCGACGAGCGGCTGGACGGCGTCATCGCCACGGACCCCGTCGGGCTCGGACTGCTGCTCCGGGCGACGGGACCGGTGACCGGGCCGGACGGGCAGGAGATCACCAGCCGCAACGCCGCCGAGGTCACGCTGCGCGACGTCTACGAGCGCTACCCGACCGTCGCCGACAACCCGCAGCGCGACGCCTACCTCCAGGAGGTCGCCGGCACCGTCGCCGCCCGCGCCCTGAGCGGGCGCGGGGACCCCCGGGCGCTGATCTCGGCGCTGCGGGAGGCGGTGGGCGACGCGAGGCTGCGCGTCTACAGTGCCGACCCCGAGGTGCAGACGGACCTCGCGCCCCACGCGGTCAGCGGCGTCGTGCCCGAAGCCGTCCGGCCGTACCTCGCCGTGACCGTCAACAGCGGCGTCGCCTCGAAGCTGGACTACTACCTCGAGCGCAAGATCACCTACACGACGACCGGGTGCACCGCGACCGCGCGGCGGGTCAGGGTGCGGGTCGACCTCACGAACACCGCACCCCGGCAGGGTCTGCCGCCCTACGTCGCGTTCCCCCCGGGCGAGCGCGAGGTGCCCGCCCTCGCCGGCCGGCCCCGGGGGACGAACTACCTCCTCGTCGACGTCGTGCCGACGATCGGCACCGGGCTGGTCGAGGCCCGCCTCGACGGCGAGCCCTACGCCGCGACCGGGGGCCGGGTGCGCGGGCACCCGGTGTTCGGCTTCGACGTGGCGCTCGACCCGGGGCAGACCCGCACCATCGAGGTCGACCTCGTCGAGCCCCGGGTGGCGGGCCGGCTCCGGGTCGACCGGCAGCCCCTCGTCCGCCCCCTGACCGTGGTCACGGAAGGCACCCGCTGCTGACGGAGCGTGACAAGGTCACCCGTGGGCAGGGCAGCCGGGAAACGCTCTGTGACATACTGTTTCGACGTCGGACCGGGGGGAACTCCACCCCGCAGAGCCGAACGTGAGCCGCACGGGGACACCGCAATGAGGGGAACAGCACCATGCACAGTCGCCGCATCATCGCCGGGGGCGCCGTCGTCCTGGCGACCTTCCTGGCTGCCGGCCCGGCTGCCGCCTATCCCCTGGAGCGGCCCGAGGTCGAGCCCGCTGGTCAGGGCGTGACCGAGCCGGCCGAGGTGGCCGGGGTCCAGAGCGGCGGGCTGGCCGACACCGGCGGCGACCTCACCGCGCTCTACGGCGGCCTGGCCCTCGTGCTGGCCGGCGGGACCGTCGTCCTCGTGACCCGTCGCCGCCGCGGCGACGTCACCGAGTAGACCGCCTCCCGCATGGTCCCAGCCCCCGGGCAGCACGCCGCCCGAGGGGTCAGCGCCGCAGTGCCCGCCAGGTCGAGCGCGCCACCACGCCGTTCGGCCGGAGGTTCTCGCGTGCCTGCACGCGCTTGACCGCCCGCACCGTCCGCCGGTCGTAGAGTCCCGACACCCGCAGGTCCAGCCGTCGCTGCACGAGTCGCACCGCCGTGCCCCGGCTGCCCCGCCGCAGCACCCGGCGCTCGGCCTTCCGCCAGCGCCGCTCCCGGGCCGTGGCCGCCCTGCGGGTCAGCTTCCGCGCCGGTGCCGTCGACCGGGCGGGCGAGCCGGCCGCCGACGGGACCGGCGCCGCGGCGACAGGACGCGGCGCGGGCGGGGCCGGCGCGGGGACGCGGGCGGGGGTCGCGGGGTCCGTCCCGGGCGCCGTGACCGTGCCGGGGTCCGGCACCGTCACGGTGGCGAGGTCCGTCCCCTGCCGGCCGCTGCCCGCGACGACGTACTGCAGGTCCTGGACGTACGGCGTGGCGGTCACCTCGTGCGGGGACGTGACCGCGGCCACCGGGCGCCCGCCCCGCGAGACCACCGCACTGACCGTGCCGGGGCGCAGCGGGGCGAGACAGGTTGCCGGGCCGGCCGGGACGTCGCACGAGGTGGCCACGTTCCCGACGGTGACCGTGACCCGCCCCGGTGCGGTGAGGAAGGTGAGCGCCTCGACCGTGTCCCGGGCCGCGCTGCCGCCGCGCAGGGCCATGGTCCGGGCCTGCGCGTAGGCCGGGGAGGCCGCGTGCGGCTGGGTGCGGTGCGTCACGTAGACCGTGTCGCGCACCACGTCGGGCGCGCGCCCGGTCTTGTACCAGGTGAGGTAGTAGGCGTTGATGTCCAGGTAGTTCCAGCCGTGCTTGACCGACGGCGCCAGGTGCGTGTTCTCGGTGTAGTCGTTCCAGGTCGGGATCTGCACCCACTCGGCCCCGCTGTCGCGCGCGATCTTCCAGGTGCTGCGCAGGTTGGTGGTGTTCTCGGCCTCGTCGAACGCTCCCTGCATCGGGCGGGCGTCCTGCAGCGACACCGGCTGCATCCACAGCGGGCCGAGAGCGCGGACCGCCGCGGCCCGACCGAGCGGAGAGGTGCGGTAGGTCGCGGTGGCGTCGTTCCACGCCGGGTTGCGCGAGCCCCAGATGCCCATCCCGTGGCTGATCGGGGCGTACGACGGCGCGAGCGGCTGCTCGTAGGCGACGAAGGTGGGCACGAAGGCCACCGGCATTCCGTGGGCGTCCCGCATGGTGTCGAGGAAGACCCGCCACCACGCCGCGTCGTGGGCCTCGGCCTTGAACGCCGACACGACGAGCCGGCCGTCGGCCAGGCGGAACGCCGACGGCGACGCCGCGAGCTCGGCGACGAACGCCGCGAGCTCCGCCTGCGTCCGGTGCCGGAGGCTGCCGCTGAGGTCGACCATCAGCATGATCTCGAAGTCCGGGTCGACGGCCGCGGCGGCGCGCATCATCGTGCGCGCCGTCACGACCTGGTTGGCGTCGGGGTCCCCCGGCAGCTGCATGATGTTCATCGCGAACCCGTCCAGGCCGCCCGCGATCGCCTGGCGCACCTCCACCTGGAGGTCCTCGAACCGCCAGTCGGGGCCGCGGGCGGGGCGCACCAGGGGCCGGTCGCGCAGGTAGCCCCCGTAGGCCGCGTGCTTGCCCTTCTCGCCGCCGGTCGCGAGGTAGTTGCGCTGGTAGTAGTCGGTCGCCGGGTCGTCGTTGTCGAGGGACACCGGCAGCGGCGGCCAGTAGTGCGCGAACACCCGCCTGGGCGAGGTGCGCAGCGCCGCCGTGGAGGGCAGGTCGAACGGCAGCGGCGAGACGTCGACGGCCGCGGACCCTCCGCTCTCGGCAGAGGCCTGCCCCGTGACGGCGGCCGGCCCGCCGACCAGGACGGCGGCACCGACGAGGGCGACCAGCAGGGCGCGGGTGACCCGGCGCGCCGGCGTCGGCGTCGCTCCGTGACCCATCAGGCGGACCTCCGTGGTGCCCCCGGCACGTCCTGGGTGCCCGACGACTCGCTCCGTGCCGACCGCGTACGGACGGCCGGTTCGTGACGAATGGGGCATCGACCCCGCGCGAGCCCGTCTTGACGCGCGTCACCCGATCGGGCCACCGAGGTGGATCGTCCGGCCGCGGGGCCGGTCGAGGAGCTCAGCCGGGGCGGCGCAGGCTCCCGACGCCGACGTAGGCGAGGTCCTGGACGAACGGCTCGTCGGTGACCTCGTGCGGTGACGTGACGGCGGCGACCCGGGCACCGCCCCGCGTCACCACGGCCGAGACGCGACCCGGGCGGAGCGCCACGGTGCACGCCGAGACGCCCGCCGGGGCGCGGCAGGTCGTCGACCGGCCACCGACGCTGACGGTGACCTGCGCGGGGCGGGTCAGGAAGGTCAGGGCCTCGACGGTGTCGCGCGGGGGGCTGCCGCCGCGGGGCCGCATGGTCACCGACTGGTCCACCCGCGGCTCGGCGCGCCACGGCTGCGTCCGGTGGGTGACGTAGACCGCGTCACGGACGACCTCGGGCTCCTCGCCCGTCTTGAACCAGGTCAGGTAGAACGACATGAGGTCGAGGAACGTCCAGCCGTGGTCCACCGACGGGGCGATGTGCGTGCTCTCCGTGTAGTCGTTCCAGGTCGGGACCTGCACCCACTGCGCACCCGACTCGCGGGCGACCTGCCAGGTGAGGCGCAGGTTCGTCGTGTTCTCGGCCTCGTCGAAGATCCCCTGGTTGGGTCGGGCGTCCTGGACCGAGACGGGCTGCATCCACAGCGGGCGCAGGTCGCGCATCCGGGCCACCCGCGCGAGGGGGCCGTCCGCGGTGTCGTCGCGGGGGTCGTTCCACTCCGGGTTGCGTGCCCCCCACCGGCTCAGGCCGTACGACACGGCGGCGAAGCGTGGCCCCAGCTCCCGCTCGTCGCCCACGAACACCGGCACCAGGGCCACCTCGAGCCCGTGCTCGGTGCGCATGACCGAACGGAACGCCTCCCACCACGGCGGGTCGTGGGCCTCGGCCTTGAACGGCGCGACGACCAGACGCCCGTCCGGGAGCCGGAAGGCGGCCGGGGACCGGGCCAGGGTCGCCATGGCCCCGGCCAGCTGCTCGGGCGACTTGTCCGCCAGCGAGCCGCTGAGGTCGGGCATGAGCATGACCCGGAAGGCGGGGTCGACCGCCTCGGCCGCCCGCAGGAGGAGACGGGCGTTCTCCCACACCCGCACGTCGGGGTCCCCCTCGACCTGCAGCACGTCGAGGGTGAAGCCGTCGAGACCCGCCGCCGCGGCCTGCCGCACCTCGGTCCGCATGTCCCGCAGCCGCCAGTCGGCGTGCGGGGACGGTGACCGGGGCAGCGGACGGTCGCGCAGGTGCCCGCCGTACGCGGCGTGCTTGCCGGCCTCGCCGTCGGGCGTGAGGTAGTTCCGCGCGTAGTAGTCGACGTCCGGCGGCTCGTTGTCGATCGAGATCGGCAGCGGCGGCCAGTAGTGGGCGAACACCAGCCGCGAGGAGTCGCGCAGCTGCTCCGGCGGCGGCAGGTCGAAGGGCAGCACCGCGGACGACGTCGACGGGGCGGGCCCGGGCGGCTCGCGACCCAGCGGTGTCGCGAGCGCGACGTGGAGCACCAAGGCCCCGGCGACGGCGGCGGCGGCCACGGCGGCGAGCGGGCGCACGGGACCCGGCCTAGCCCGGGGGCCGCGCGCCGTCACCCGTGGCCCTGCGCGTCCGCAGCATCGTCGTCGAGACGGCCTCGGTGTAGGGCAGGTAGTGCATGCGGGCGCCCAGGACGGCGATCTCGCGCTCCAGTGCCCGTCCCCGGGTGCTGCCCTCCCAGTCGCCCCCCTTGAACAGCACGTCGAAGCGGTGCCGTTCCCACGCCTCCCGGCGGTCCAGCGAGGGCATGAGGACGGCCTCGTCGACGCACCGCATGCTGGCGACGACCTCGACCCTCGCGTCCCCCGGCACCTGCGGGGGACGGCCCTTCGTGCGCTCGACCTCGTCGTCGGCCAGCACGCCGACGACGAGCCGACCGCACAGCAGGCGCGCCCGGCGGAGCAGGTTGAGGTGGCCGACGTGGAAGACGTCGAAGACCCCGGGTGCGAAGCCGACCGCGGGCCGCTCGACCGGCCCGCCGGTCACGACAGCCTCCGGAACCAGTGCCGGCCGAAGGCGAGGAGGTAGGCGGCGTTGACGGCGAGCAGACCGGCGTACGCAGCGGTGAACAGCGGCTGCCAGCCCCACAGCAGGAACGTGAGACACAGGACGCCGTGGTCGGTCGGAAGCAGGGCCCAGGCCGGAGCGCCCCCGCCCGGCTCCGCGTCGCCGGGCCGGTCCGCCCGCTCGCGGAGCACGCCCGCGAGCGTCCCGCCGAAGAACAGCAGCGCGGCGACGACGGCGAAGCCCAGCGGCACGAGCAACGCCCCGGGCGAGACGTCGAGGCGGAACCAGGCCACCGCCACCGCGAGGTGCAGCAGCAGCTTGACCGCGCCGTCGGCCATGTGGTCGAGCCACTCGCCGGCGTGGCTCCCGCCGCCCCGCAGCCGCGCCAGCTGCCCGTCCGCGGAGTCCAGGAAGAACCCCAGGACGAGCAGTGCGGAGGCGACCGCGCCGACGGCCGGTCCCGGGGTCACCAGGGCGACGACCGAGACCGCCGACAGCGAGCACGCCGCGCTCAGGACGGTCACCTGGTTGGGACCGAGCCCGAGCACGTCCGCGGCGGCGGCGAGCCGCCTCCCGGCGGGGCGGTTGACGTGCCGGGTGTAGAGCGACACACCTCGCGGCACCTTCTGCGCACCGGCGAGGGCGGCCACGGACGCCCGGTACGCCGGGCGGACCCGGTCGGTCCCGCGGGGCGCCGTCATGCCCGCGCCCCGCTGCCGGGGCCGGCCGCACCGGGGGTGTTGTGGACGGACGCCCCGGGCAGGTGCTCGACGCGGACGCCGGCCTCGGCCAGCCGGTCCGCCGCGTCCCGCCCGGCCGGGCCCAGGCGCCGGCCCTCCGCGGCGAACAGCACGTCGAAGCGCAGGGACGGCCAGGCCGCGAGCTCGTCGTCCTCGACGTGGGGCACCACCTGGTCGACGTGGCGAACGCTGCCGACGATGGCCATGCGCTCGACGAAGGGCACGACGGGTGGCCTGCCCCGCAGGCGCTCGGCCAGCGCGTCGGTCAGCACGCCCACGACCAGCAGGTCGCACCGGGTGCGCGCGGTCCGCAGGTGGGAGACGTGACCGGCGTCGAACAGGTCGAACACCCCGGCCGTGTAGCCGATCGTCCCGCCGCCGGTCAGGGGCTCCGGCACGGCGCTCACGCGTCCGCCACCGGCGCGAGCGCCCGCGCGCCGCCGGTGGCTCCCGGGCCGCCGCGGGCCAGCTGCAGCCAGCCCAGTGCGGCGGCGGCGGCGGCCGACACCGCGAGCCCGAGCGCGACCCGGCGCGGGTCCTCGGTCAGGACCGCCGCGGAGATGCCGGCCGCCAGGGTCAGCACGGCCGCCGTCGAGCGCTGCAGCACGATCGCCCGCGACCGCCGACGGACCTTGTGGCCCAGCACCGCCGCCGCGCCGACGACGATCGCGACGTACTCCAGCAGCGTCCACGGGAGCACCGACCGGATGCCGTCCCACGACTGCCCGAACAGCGCCGAGCCGGCCGCCGGCGGCAGCAGCAGCAGCACCGAGCCCCAGGCCACGGTGAGCAGCGCCAGGGTGCCGGCGACACCGGCGCAGAACGGCAGGTCGCCCGCGCGCTCGCGCCGCACCAGGACGGGCGTGAGCGCGAGCGCGTTGAACGCGAGCAGCACGTTGACCGGTCCCATCGCCGTGGAGGCGCCGCGCAGGCTGCCGGCGGCGGCCGACCCGATCACGTGGGCCGCGACGGCGAGGACCACCAGGGTCGCGACGGCGGTGCCGAAGGAGCCGGCGGCGAGGGACGTCCCGACGGGGTCGCGGCGGCGCAGCTCGCCCAGGCCCGGCCGCACACGCGGCACGGCGCGGAACCCGACCAGGGCGACGGCCAGGGCCAGGACCGCGGCCAGGCCCCACACGGCCAGCGCTCCGGTCGCGCTGAGGTCGAGGCGCAGCGCGAGGGGGAGCCCCATGACGAGCACCCAGGCGCCGTCCGAGGCGAGCGCGACCTGCGGGCGCCCGACGGCGGACGCGCCGAACCGCACGGCGTCCTGCACCAGGACGACCGGCGCGGTGCACGCGACCAGGACCAGGACGGGGACGGACCCCCCGCCCGCCGCGAGCGCCGACACACCCAGGACGCCGAGCGCGACGAGGGGGGCGAGCAGGGCGAGCGCCGCGACGACGCCGAGGGTGGTCTCGCGGGCCGCGGCGTCGCCCGGCGAGAGGGCGATGCGGGTGCCGAAGTAGCTGCGGCTCATCGTGAGCGTCACCGTCAGGACGGTGTAGGCCAGCGCGAACCGGCCGAAGTCGTCGGGGCTGAGGACCCGCGCGACGAGCACGACGGCGAGGACGTTCGACAGGCTCGACAGGAGCTGGTCGACCAGGGTCAGCGGGCGGCGCGCACCACGCAGCCTGGGCAGCCGGCTCATCGCGCGGGCGGCGCGGGACGTCACCGGCGCACCAGCGGCACGTGGTGGCCCGTGGGCACGGGGGGCGACCGCTCACCGCGCCGCGCCCGGAGGAACAGGGTGCAGGCCACGAGAACGCTCAGGTGGGCCATCGACTGCAGCAGCGAGCCGCGCAGGACGATGAGCAGGTAGAACGAGACGAGACCGATCGCGATGGACGCGACGGAGCTGTCCCGGTCGTGCACCCACGTCCGGGCGCCCGCCGCGCCCACCCCGAGACCGAGCGCGACCGAGCCGAGGACCACGACGAGCCACCCGCCGTTGATGTACATCTCGGCCCAGATGGGGGCCGAGAGGTTGGTGAACTCGTAGTCGTTGGCCTCCGCGAGCAGGACCCCCGTGTCGATGGGCTTGTCCGCCCACACCGAGCGCGGGACCCAGAACAGCACGACCCCCAGTGCCTGCCGGCCGTCGGTGACGCCCTCGCGGTCGACGTAGGCCACGGTGTTGACGACCTGCGCGAACGCGTCGTAGTCGCCGTTGAGGGTCAGGTTCGCGGTCAGCGCTTCCTGGTTGCCGCCGCCGGACGAGGTCCGGAACACGTCGGAGTAGGGGAAGACGACGACCAGCGCGACGGTCAGGGCCACGAGCCACACGCGGGTCCGCCGCGGCGTGCGGAAACCGCCGACGAGGAACAGCAGGCTCAGCAGCACGGTGCCGACGACGTAGCGGGGGCTCGTCACGGGGTTGACGACGGTCAGCAGGGCGGCGAGGCAGACGGCGGCGAGAGCCCCCGGCCAGCGCGGGGTACGGCCGGCGGCGCGCGCCGTCCGGCGGATGCGGACCAGGGCGTGCACCGCGACCAGGAGCGGCACGTAGGCCGACACGAGCACGATCGCCGCCGTGGTGCGGTCGGGCCAGATGGCGCCGCGGACCCGCAGCAGCTCGGTCCTCGACGTGAACAGCGCAGGCAGCCCGACGCGGCTCACGTAGTAGGCGGCGAGGAGGAGCCCGGCGACCCCCAGCAGCACGGCCCTGGCCTCGGAGATGGTGGACGAGCCGACGCGGTGCCTCGGCACGCGGCGACCCCAGCGGCGCCGCGCCACCCACAGCCCCGCCTCGAGGCCGGCCAGGCCGACGACCACGACGAGGCCTGCGCGCTCGGCGTACTCCGTCAGCAGGCCCGGCGTCGTCGTCGGGAAGGCGCCGGCCCGCATCTGGATGAACGCGGCGAGCCCGAGGAAGACGTAGGCGAACAGCCAGGTGACGAACTCGAGCAGTCGAGGCTCGCCGCGGGCCACCAGCCAGGCCAGGTGCGCTCCGGACCACACCAGCACCAGACCGGCCGTCCACCACCCGGCCACCACGTCCTGACCGGGTGAGGTGACGGCGTAGGCGAACAGCGGCACGAGGCCGCACAGCGCGATCAGGCCGACGCTGAGCAGCAGCGGCCGGGTGAGGGGCGGCTTCGCGTGGGGGCGCGGCGGCGGGAGGGCCCCTGGTGCCGGGCGACCGGTCGCCCGGGCCCGCGGCAGCGTCGGGGTGCTCATGGCGCCCCGGAGCCGTCGGTCGGCGTCGGGGGCGCACCGTCGGGCTCGGGGCGCTGGGCCAGCAGGTCGAACTGGAGCAGCTGCCCGGTGCGCCCGTCGCGGAACCCCGGGCGCAGGTCCAGGACGTCGAACCCGAGCCCGCGCACGTGGTCGAGCAGCCGGATGTGGTCGGTCTGGTTCTCGTAGAGCGCCCCCAGCGACACCTCCAGCTGCAGCAGCCGCACCCGGGCCAGCGTGTGCGCGGCGCCGCGCAGCACCGGCAGCTCGTAGCCCTGGGTGTCGACCTTGAGCAGCAGCCGCTCGCCGCCGACGTCGAGCGCGTCGAGGGTGTCGACCGTGACCTGCTCGGTGCCCGCCGTGCGCGAGTCCGGCGCGGCCTCGACGTGGCGAGGCCCGACCTCGAGCAGGGAGGAGCTCACGGAGTTCTGGCTCACGTGCAGCGCCAGCCGCTGGGCGGCGTCGCCGAGGGCCAGCTGCCGGGCCTCCCACGCCGGGTCGGCGGCGACCCTCCGCTCCAGGAGGGCGTACGCGTCGCGCCCGGGCTCGAAGGACACGATCCGCCCGGTGTAGCCCAGCGTGCGAAGCCGGCGTGCGTACTGGCCCTGGTTGGCACCGACGTCCAGGACGAGGTCCACCCGGTGGCGGGACAGCGCGGCGGTGAAGAGCTCGTGCTCGGGCCGCTCCAGGGGCACCAGGTCGTAGCCGGCCCGCTCCAGCAGCGCCCGCACCGGCTCCTTGAGCCGCTGCCCGAGACGGCCGGAGCGCCAGCGGGCCACGCGTCCCGGCTCAGGCATGCAGCAGCTCCAGGAACGTCGGCCCGGCGTCGCCGAGGTCGGCCAGCTGCCGCCGTGCCCAGGCAGCGGTCCGCTGCGGCCCCAGGGCCGGGTCCCCGGCCGCCCGCCGTCGCGCGAGCTCGACCACGGCGGGGGTGAACGTCGCGGCGTCGGGCAGCGGGCGCCCGTCGGCGTCACGGAGGTCGGCGAGGCAGCCCACGGGCAGCGCGAGGACGGGGACCCCCTCGAGCAGCGCCTCGAGCACCACGAGCGGCTGGGCCTCGTTGCGGTAGGTGCTGGGGAACAGGAAGACGTCGATCGAGCGCATGAACGCCGGCACCTCGTCCCGGACCAGCGCGCCGCGGTGCTCGACGTCGGGCAGCTCCGCGAGGGCGGCGCGCAGCACCGCGCCGGCCGCATCGTCGGCCACCGGCCCGGCGAGGTGCAGCTCGGCCGGGATGCCGGCCGCCCGCACCGATCGGAACGCGTCGACGACCCGGCCGAGCCCCTTGTCGAGGGTGAGGTTGCCGAGGTGTCCGAGCCGCAGCGGCGCCGGAGGGCCGGACACGGACGGAGGGTGGCCGGCCGGGTCTCCCCCGGGCGAGGGCAGGAAGTGCACGTTGGAGCACACCGAGCCCGCCACGGCCCGCGGGTAGCGACGGCGCAGCAGGTCGGCCATGCCCGCGCTGAGCGTCACGTGGTGCACGGCGGGGCCGCCCACCCGGACGAGGGCGGCCATCGCGCGGCTGCGTCGGGTGAGGTAGGCGTAGGAGTGGTGGTGGTAGACGGCCCGGACCCCGGCGGCGCGGCAGACGGCGATGATGCCCACCTGGTAGAGCACGGCGTGGCCGCCGACCCCGGTCAGGTACACCCGCGCGTCCCGGCGGTGGCGGAGGACGGCGAGCGCCGCGCGCGCGTGACGGGCGGCCCGCCGCGCGTGGTAGCCGGGCCCGGCGCCCGGGACGGCCGTGTCGACGGTGACGCACCCGCCTGCCGCGGAGAGCCGCCCGGTGACGGCTGCCGTGACCACGCTGGCGCCGTGAGCCGGGGGCGGGAGCGGGCCGATCACCAGCGCCCCGTGCCGAGGGGACGGGGGCGTCGCCCCGCCCGGTCGACCGGTCACCGAGGCGCGCGCCGGCCCTCGCCGACGGGCCGGCCGGACGGGAGACCGTTGGGGACCGGGGCGACGGACGACCCTGTCGGCGCCCCCGGGGCGGCGGCGTAGTAGCCGTAGCCGGCGTCCGCGCCGTTGGGCTCGGCGTCCGGCCCGCGCCTGGGGGCGCGGTTCACGACGGTCCCGAGCAGCCGCGAGTCGACCCCGCGCAGGGCCTCGAGGCAGCGGACCACCTGGTCGCGCTTGGTGCGGCCCGCCTGCACGACGAGGACGGCTCCGTCGGTCTCGCGGGCGAGGACGGCCGCGTCGGTGACCGGGAGCAGCGGTGGGGCGTCCAGCAGCACCACGTCGTGGTCGGCGACGAGCGTCGCGAGCAGGTCACGCATCTGCCGGGAGCCGAGGATCTCGCTGGGGTTCGGCGGCAACGGCCCGGTGGGCAGGACCCACAGCGGGTTCTTGCCCCACGGCTGGAGCACCTCGGCGAGCGACGCGGCGCCCGAGAGCACGGACGTCAGGCCCACCGCGCTCTCGACGCCCATGGTCGACGCCAGACGCGGCCGGCGCATGTCGGCGTCGACGACCACGGTCCGCAGACCGGCCTCGGACATGATGATGGCCAGGTTGCACGTGGTCGTGGTCTTGCCCTCGCCGGCGATCGCACTGGTGATGACCATGCTGCGCGGCGGGTGGTCGACGTCGGCGTACTGCAGGTGGGTGCGCAGCTGACGGAAGGCCTCGGCGCGACGCGGCGGCGACCCCCGGTGCACGACGAGCGGGCGGGCCGACACCCCCGCGTCCTCGGCGATCACGCCCAGCGGCGCGGAGCCCGTCACGAGCTGCAGGTCACCCTTGCCCTTCACGCGGGTGTCCAGCGTGTCCACGAGCACGGCGAGGCCGAGCCCGACGGCCAGGCCGAGCAGCACGCCGACCGGCAGCGCGATGCGCGGTCGCGGCCAGGACGGGTTCAGTGGCTCGGACGCAGGGTCGACGATGGTCAGCTTGACCGGTGACGTGGCGGCGCCCGGCGCCGTCTCGAGCCGGGGCACGAGGGCGATGACCTCCTGCGCGACGGCGGCGCAGATCTCGCGCGCCCGCCCGGCGGACTCGTCGGTGCACGTGATGTCGATGAGCACGGTGTCGCGCGGGGAGGACGCGCTGACCTTGTCGGCGACCTCGCTCTCGGGCATGCCGAGGTCACTCGCCACGGCGTCGGTGACCGCACGCGACCCGGCCACCTCGGCGTAGGAGGCGACCCGCTCCTGGGTGAACAGCCCGCCCTGGTAGGTGTCGGAGATGCTCCCCCCGCCCTCGCGGGACGACACGAACGCCGTTGTCATGGAGGTGTACTGCGGGGTCGCCAACGCGGTCAGGGCCGCCGCGGCCCCGAGCCCGAGGAGCGTGCACAGCCCGACCAGCAGCCACCGCTTCCGCAGCGTGCGCAGGTAGTCGCGAAGCTCCACGGTCCTCCTCGTCGCTGCCCGCCCCGGCACGTCAGCCCCAAGTCTCTCATTCCCGGCGCGTCGACGGCGCCAACGGCGCATCTCGCCCGGACGGGTGCGTGCCGGGGTGCCAGACTGTCCCCGCCATGACACAGAGCAACCCGCCGCCGCTGCGCGACCTCGTGAGCCGGCGGTTCGCGGCCGGCGGGCCGCCGGTGACGTGGTGGGCGTTCCAGCCCGCGGGGGGCGCCGTCGCCTTCGGGGCAGCCCGGGTGGGGGCCTCGCCCACCGGCCTCACCGGCGCCGGGCTGCTGCTGGGGCTCGCCGGGTGCGGGCTGCTCGCGACCGCGGGCTCCCCGGCCGGGTTCCTCGCCGCGGGCGTCCTGCTGCTCCTCGCGTACGTGCTCGACTGCGCGGACGGCCAGCTCGCGAGGGCGACCGGCCGGACGAGCGAGCGCGGGGCCTGGCTGGACGTGGCGGCCGACGCCGCCGTGGTCGTCGCCCTGGCCGTCGCCGTCGCCCACGCCGGCGCGACCGGCGACCGCCCGCTGCTGAACCTGGCGGCCGCGACGCTGCTGGGCGCCGGGCGGGCGGCGTCGCTGCTGTCCGGGACCCTCGCCCGCCGGGAGCCGGGACGCGACGCGTGGACGAGCACCGGCCTGGAGCGGGTGGCCCGCACGGCCTACGTCTCCCTCGTCGACACCCCGGTCGTCTACGTCGCGCTGGCCGCGGCCGGGGCGGCCGGGCTCCCGCTGGCCCTGGCCGCGGCTCCGCTGGGAGCCGTGGCGGCCGGGCACGCCCTGGTGGTGGGCCGGCGCACCTGGCCGCAGGCGGCGACCGGCTCCCGACCGGCCTGAGCCGGGGTCCGATGGAGTCGCGCTACGAGCGGGTGCTGGCCGGGCACGGCGGCGCGGCCCCGGTCCTCGCCGAGGCGTCGCGGCGCGCGCGCGTCGAGGCGACCGAGCGCGGGATGCCCGAGCCGCTGGCCGCGGTCGCCGCGGGTGTCGCCGCGCCGCTGCTGGTGGGCTTCGCCCTGTGGGTGGCGGACCAGGCGGAGCAGCAGGGCCTGCGCCGGCTGCACTTCGTCGCCCGGGACGGCGAGGTGATGCTCGCCGTCGCAGCGCCGGTGCTCGCGCGGCTGGCCCCCGGCGTGCGGTGCCGCTACCTCTACGGGTCGCGGCAGGCGTGGACCCTGGCCGGGAGCGCCTGGGCTCCCGAGGTGCTGCGCGACTGGGTGTCGGTGCAGCGCGACATCACGCCGCGCAGCGCGCTGCGCCGGGTCGGGCTGACCCCCGACCAGGTCTGGGCGCTCACCGGCGCGCCGTTCAGCGACCCGGCCGTGGCGGACCGGCCGCTCGACGCCGCCGGCCGGGACGCCCTGAGCCGGAGCGTGGCGGACGACCCGCTGCTGTCCCTCGTCCGCCGGGCCGCCGGCGAGGCCGCCGAGCGCACGCTGGCGTACCTGCGGCAGGAGGGCTTCGCCGGCGACGCCTCCTCGGCGCTGGTCGACGTCGGCTGGACGGGCCGGACCGCACGGGCCTTCGACCACCTGGTCCGGGCCCTGGACGGCCGGCCCGTCCGGCACCTGTTCTGCGGCGTCGTGGCCGCCGCCCGCGCCGTGCGCCGCGAGCCCGAGCCGCCGCAGATGACCGGCTGGCTCTTCGACGACGACCTCGGCCGCCCCGCGTCCTGCCCGCTGACCGGGCCGAACGTGCTGGTCGAGATGCTCTGCGCAGGTCGCGAGGGGCGTCTCCTGCGGTACGAGCGCGGGCCCGGCGGGGACGTCGTCCCGGTGCTGGCCGAGCCGGTGAACCAGCCGGTGCTGGACTGGGGTCTGGACGACGTCCGGCGGGTGGTCGCCCGCGTCACCGACCTGGTCGCGCCGCAGCTGACCGAGGAGCACCTCCGCGTCGACCTGGCGGGGCCCGTGACCGAGGCGCTGAGCGCCTTCTGGACCCGGCCGACCCGGGCCGAGGCACTGGCCTGGGGCACGTTCCCCTGGGAGGAGGAGACCTGGCCGCCCTACTACCCCGTCGCCCACCGCGTCTCGCTGGGCGACGTCGCGGCCCGGCTGCGCCGCGGTGACCGGCGCATCCGCCGGCACAACTCGTGGCGGGCCGGGTCGGCCGTGGTCAGCCCGCAGCCGTGGCGCGGCCTGCTCACGGCGAAGGCTGCCTACGAGCGTCGCAGCGCCCGCGCGCGCTAGCGCCGCACGACCGGGACCGTCCCCACGACCTCACGCAGCGCCGCCTCGAAGCGGTCGGCGATGGCGTCGAGCGCGAACCGCTCCTCGGCCAGAGCCCTCGACCGGCGTCCCAGCTCGGCCACGAGCGACGGGTCGGCGGAGAGCCCGGCGAGCCAGTCCGCCGCCCGCCGCACGCCCTCGCCGTCGGGGGTGACGACCGCACCGCCGGCCCGCTCGATGTCGCGGGCGGCGTCGTTGGTGGCGGGGACGAGGCCGAGCACCGGCCGCCCGGCCGCGAGGTAGGTCAGGACCTTGCTCGGGATGGAGAACTGCGACGCACCGGGCTCGAGGAGGGCCACGAGCACGTCACCGGCGGCGAGCACGTGGGGCAGCTGCGACGCCTCCTGGTAGGGCAGCACCGACAGCCCCGGCTCGTCGACCGCACGGCGCGCCAGCCGGTCGGCTTCCTCCCCCTCGGAGACGACCACCATCTCGGCGTCGACGCCCCGGCGGCGCAGCTCGCGCCCGAGGTCGACGAGGAGGTCGGGGTTGTGCTTGCGGCCGAGCGTCCCGGCGTAGACCAGCCGCAGCGAGGTCTCGCCCAGACCCTGCCGGCGGGTCCAGGCGTTGTCCCGCGGGCCGGGCCGGATCTCGTCGAGAGGCGCCCAGTTGGGCACGACCTGCAGGCGGGCCGGCTGCAGCCCCCATCGCGCGTACTGCTCGACGAACGCGTCGCCGATCGGCACCACCGCGGCCGCCGCACGCAGCGCACGCCGCTCGATCGACTCCGCCAGCGCCCTGGCGCCGCGGGCGACCGGCGCCGGGAGCCGCCGCTGCGCCTCGTCGCCCACGGCGAGGCTGACGACGTCCTGGTGCCAGAGCAGCCACGGGAGCCCGCTGCGCCGGACGTGGCGGGTCAGCCGGGCGGCGACGAACAGCGGCAGGTTCGCCGTCACCACCACGTCGGGCCGCTCGTCGCGCAGCCGGGCGACGAGCGCGCCGCCGAACGCCCGCTCGAAGGCGACGCGCCGGTGCGGCGCGTAGTCCGGGGAGCCCCGCCGCACCGTGACCGGCGCGAACCGCAGGCGACCCGCCTCGGCGGCGGTCGTCGTGAGGACGCTGCGGCCGGCGAACCGCTCGGCGTAGGTGTGCGTGACGTCGTGCCCGCGCGCGGCGAGAGCCCGGGAGAGCTCCACGGGGAAGGGGTAGCAGCCGAAGTCGTGCAGGTGGACGCGCAGGGGGGACGAGCCGGGACCGGGCGCCTCCGTGGGCGTCGGTGCCATCAGCCGCCCCGGAACACGGAGAAGACCGTGCGCAGCAGGATCTTGACGTCGAGCCAGAGCGACCAGTTCTCGATGTAGTAGTTGTCGAACCGCGCGCGCTCGGCGATGGACGTGTCGCCGCGCAGGCCGTTCACCTGGGCCCAGCCGGTGAGCCCGCACGGGACCCGGTGGCGCGCGACGTAGCGCGGGAACAGCCGCTCGAACTGCGCGACGAAGTGGGGACGCTCCGGACGCGGCCCGACCAGGCTCATGTCGCCGCGCAGGATGTTCACCAGCTGCGGCAGCTCGTCCATCGACGACCGGCGCAGCAGCCGGCCCAGCCGGTCGAGGTCGGCGTCGTCGGCGATGCTCCAGCGGGTCGCCGACTCCTCGTCGCTGCTGGGGCGCATGCTGCGGAACTTGAGCAGCTCGAAGGTCCGGCCGTCGAGACCGATCCGGACCTGGCGGAACATCACACCGGGACCGTGGGCGATGCGCAGCGCCGCGGCGATGCCGAGCATCGGCAGCGCCATGACCGCGAGCGCGAGCCCGCTCACGGCCACGTCGAGCGCCCGCTTGAGGCGCCACCGAACGGTGCGGTAGGCGGCGCGACGGAGCCGGACGAGCGGGATGCCGAGCAGCTCCTCCATCTGGGCGCCCTGCGCCGAGAGCTCGAAGAGCCGCGGGACGAAGAAGATCTCGCACTCGAGGCGGTCGCAGGTGCGGATGATGTCCACAACGTCGGCCTCGCGCGACTGCGTGAACGCGATGACGACGTGCTCGATCGACGCCCGGTGGATGACCTCGGCCAGCGCCTCGACGTCGCCGACCACGGGGACGGGCAGCTCGTCGGCGCTCATCATCGGCCGCGAGTCGAGGAAGCCGATCGGCGCGAGCCCGAACTCGGGGTGGTCCTGGGTGACGCGCACGATCTGGGTGCCGACCCGGCCCGCGCCGATGACCAGGGTGCGGTGCGCGACCAGGCCGGCGGACCGCAGGGCGCGCAGCACCGAGTAGGCGACCCCCCGGAACGTCACGACGGCCAGCAGGACCAGGGCCGTGGTGGCGATGCTGGCCCGCAGCGGTGGGGCGTCGCTCCACGGCGAGGTGAGGACCAGCCCGATCGCGGAGGCCGCGATCACCCGGCCGCCGAGGACGGGGAGGTCCGAGAGGAGGGAGAACGTCAGCCGCTTGCGGTAGGCCCCGGTGCTGGAGAGGAGGGCGACCGTCAGCGCGGCCCAGACCAGCTCACCGACCGGCGACCGGGAGGAGCGGAGGGTGAAGACGGCCGCGAACGCGCCGAGGTCGCCGCCGAGCAGGACGGCGGGCACGGCCAGCCGTCGGAGGTGCGGCGCGAGACCGGCGGCCGCGCGGGTGCGGCGCGACGGCGGGGCAGCGACCTCCAGACGCATCGCGTAGTCCATGTCGACCAAGCGGTCCGTCCTCACCTCGATCGGCTGCGCCATCCGACCCCCGTGACGCTCACAGGTAAGCCGCCCGTCCGTTGCGTCGGTGGACCATCATGCCCCAACCTGACCCTGACAGGCCTGCCCAGCCCGGGGCAAAGCAACCATCCGGCACCCGAGATGGCCCGTTCGGCCCACTGGCGCCGGGCCCCGGCCGGACGAGAGGGTGGCCGCCATGGGAGCAGCGCTCGAGGGCATCGACGAGATGGTGCAGGCCACCGACCGGCTCCTGGCCGCGGTCGACGGGATGACCGAGGACCAGCTGCGCGGGCCCTCCGGGCTGCCGGCCTGGAGCCGTGCCCACGTGCTGACGCACCTCGCACGCAACGCCGACGGCCTGGCCAACCTGGTCCATGCCGCGCGGACCGGTGAGGACCGGCCCATGTACGCCGGCGGCCGGGACGCGCGAGACGCCGACATCGAGGCCGGTGCCGCGCGGCACCTCGGCGACGTCCGGCTCGACCTGGCGGAGTCGGCCGAGCGCCTCCTCGCCGGCTTCGCGGACTTCCCCGACGAGGGGCTGGAGCGCGAGGTGGCGATGAGCTCGGGCGCGACGGCGTACGGCTGGGAGATCCCCCTCCTGCGCGTCCGGGAGGTCGAGATCCACCACGTCGACCTCGCGACGGGCTACACCCCCGCGGACTGGTCCCCCGAGTTCGCGGCGCGCACGCTCGACCAGATCGCGCCCCTGTTCCGCGCGGCCCGCGAGTGCCCGGTGGGGGTGCTCGAGGCCACCGACGGGCCGGGCGAGTGGGAGGTCGCGGCCGAGGGCGGTCGACTGACCGGCCCGCGCACCGCCCTGGCGGCGTGGCTGACCGGCCGCTCCGCCGGCGACGGCCTCCGCCTCGACACCGGCGGGCCCGTGCCCGCCGCCCCGACCTGGAGCTGACCGGCCGGGCTAGCCTCGCTCCATGGCCTACACAGGACGCGTGACCCCGGGTGGCCCGCCGGAGGTCCGCGACCTCGCCGCGCTGACCGTCACCAAGGTGTCCGTGGGCCCGATGGACAACAACGCCTACCTGCTCGAGTGCCGCTCCACCGGCGATCTCGCGCTCGTGGACGCGGCGAACGACGCGCCGACCCTGCTCGCGCTGCTCGCCGGCCGGGCCCTGTCCCGCGTGGTCACGACGCACCAGCACCGCGACCACTGGCAGGCGCTGGACGACGTCGTGCGGGCGACCAGTGCGCTCACGGCCGCCGGCCGGGACGACGCCGCGGGCATCCCCGTGCCGACCGACGAGCCACTCGCGGACGGCGACAGCGTGCACGTGGGCGGCGTGGCGCTGGAGGTCGTGCACCTGGTGGGGCACACGCCGGGGTCGGTGGCCCTGGTCTACGACGACCCGGGCGGCCACCCGCACCTGTTCACCGGCGACTCGCTCTTCCCGGGCGGCGTGGGCAAGACGTCGGGCCCGGACGCCTTCACCTCGCTGCTCGACGACGTCGAGCACAAGCTCTTCGACCGGCTGCCCGACGACACGTGGTTCTACCCGGGTCACGGCGACGACTCCACGCTCGGCGCCGAGCGACCGCACCTCGCCGAGTGGCGCGCCCGCGGCTGGTGACCGCCGGGCGGGCGGCTACGCGGAGCGGTCGGAGCGATCGGCGGGGCGCTCCTGCCCGGCGCCCCAGCTCAGCCACCGGCCGGTGACCGCCGCGAGGAGCAGGTCCCGCGGCCCGCGGTCCGAGCCCTCCGGCTGCGACGCGCGGTAGACGGTGGCCCAGAGCAGGGGACCGACCACGGCCACCGTGAGCAGGACGGCGACGAGGGTGCCGGTGCCGGCGTCGAGCAGCTTGAGGCCGGACGCGAGCAGCACGACGACGAGGGACCGCCGGACGATTCCGCCGGGTGCGCTGCTGGACACCTTGGCGCCGACGTAGACACCCGGCAGCGCGCCGATGAGCAGCGACGCCGTGAGGTCGAGCTGGAAGTCACCGAAGAGCAGGTGACCGAGCGACGCCGAGGCGACGAGTGGCACCGCCTGCACGAGGTCGGTGCCGACCAGCTGGCCGGCCCTGATCGTCGGGTAGAGCAGGAGCAGCGCCACGATCATCAGCGAGCCCGACCCCACGGAGGTCATGCCGACGACCAGCCCGCCGATGATGCCCACCAGGAGCGTCGGGGCCCGGCGGACCCGGATGTCCTCGACCCGCGGGTCGGGCACCTCGCCCGCGGCCGCCGCCGCGGCGAAGCGCCGCTGCGCCTTGCGCAGGTCGAGCAGCGCCTTGGCCACCATCGACCCCGCGGCGAACAGCAGCGCCACGCCGAGGCTGGCCTTGACGACGGACTCGGTCTGCTCGCCGTCGCCGAGCCATCGGAGCACCAGCACGCCGAGGAACGCCGACGGCACCGAGCCGATGACCAGCCACTTCACGAGGTCCTTGTTGACCGTGCCCTTGCGGAGGTGGACCGCTCCGCCGACCGGCTTCATGACCATCGAGGCGACGAGGTCGCTGGACACCGCCGCCAAGCGGCTGGATGTTGAAGAACAGGATCATCATCGGCGTCATGAGGGCGCCGCCGCCCATGCCGGTGAGGCCGACCACGAAGCCCACCAGGAGCCCGGCGATCGCGACCGCCCACCAGCTCGGGTCCACCTGCGAGTCCCTTCGAGTCCGGGCGGCAAGGCGCCGCCCGCGAACCGTGGCAGCCTAACGACGGTCGCGCGGCTCCCCGTCGCCCGGCTCGCCCACCGTCTCCTCCTGCCGCGCCGGCTCCTCGTCGCGCGCCCGGCGCCGCAGCTCCTCGTCGTCCTCGGCCCGGCCCGGCTCGGGCGCAGCCGGCAGGTGCTTGACCGCCGAGGGGTCGCGGCGCACCTTGAGCAGGCTGGCGACCGTGGTGACCGCCAGCGTGCCGAGGATGATGACCAGGGACAGCCAGATCGGGATCTCGGGGACCGCGTCGATGTGCTCGCCGCCGTTGATGAACGGCAGCTCGTTCTCGTGCAGCGCCTCCATGATCAGCTTCACGCCGATGAAGCCGAGGATGATCGACAGGCCGAGGCTCAGGTAGACCAGGCGCTGCAGCAACCCACCGATGAGGAAGTACAGCTGGCGCAGGCCCATCAGGGCGAACACGTTCGCCGTGAAGACGAGGTAGGGCTCCTTGGTCAGGCCGTAGATCGCGGGGATGGAGTCGAGCGCGAACAGCAGGTCGGTGGTCCCGAGCGCGAGGATCACGATGAACATCGGAGTGATCAGGCGCTTGCCGTTCACCCGTGCGAACAGCCTCACCCCGTGCCACTCCTGGGTGGCGGGGAACTTCCTCTCGACCCAGAGCAGCAGGCGGTTCTCCTCGAACTCCTCGTCGGTCTCCCCGTGCGTCGCCAGCTTGACGGCCGTGTAGATGAGGAACGCGCCGAAGATGTAGAAGACCCAGCTGAAGTTCTGGATGGCGGCGGCGCCGAGCGCGATGAAGATGCCGCGCATGACCAGCGCGAGGATGATGCCGACGAGCAGCGCCGTCTGCTGGAACTGCCGCGGCACCCCGAACTTCGCCATGATGATCACGAAGACGAAGAGGTTGTCGACGCTGAGGCTGTACTCCGTGAGCCAGCCGGCGTAGAACTCCCCGGCGTAGCGCGGGCCGGAGAACCAGAGCACTCCCAGGCCGAACACGATCGCCAGGCTGATGAAGAAGCCGATGGCCGTGGCGCTCTCCCGCATCGAGGGTTCGTGCGGCCGGCGGCCGATGACGAAGACGTCGACGGCCAGCAGGCCGATGAGCAGGGTGAGGCTGGCGATCCAGAGCCAGGTGGGGACGTTCACGGGGCGGGGTCCTCCGGCGTACGTGAGATGGCCGGAGGTCTCTTCCGCCGGGACGTGCCCGGCCGGCCCCGCCGGGCGTCAGCCCGTGCGGGCGTGGCCGTGATGACGACGGGGCCGCGAAGGAATACTCCCCTCCACGACGGGGTCAGTCTCCCCCACGACCCCCGGCGGCGTCACATCGGCCGTCCGGGGGTCAGGCGGTGCCCGCGGCCCGCATGCCGCGCAGCTCCTTCTTCAGCTCGCCGATCTCGTCGCGGAGCCGGGCGGCGAGCTCGAACTGCAGCTCGCCGGCAGCGGCGTGCATCTGGTCGGTGAGCCCCTGGATGAGGTCGGCCAGGTCGGCCGCGGGCATCCCGGCCAGCTCGGTGGCGTGGCGCCCCGCCTCGGCCCGTGACGAGAGGCCGGGCACGGGCGCCTTGCCGCGCGACTGCTGGCGGCCGCCGCCCCCGATGAGCTGCTCGGTGTCGGCGTCCTCGCGCGCGAGCAGCTCGGTGATGTCGCTGATCTTCTTCAGCAGCGGCCTCGGGTCGACGCCGTTGGCCTTGTTGTAGGCGACCTGCCTGGCCCGGCGCCGGTTGGTCTCGTCGATGGCCTTGGCCATGGAGTCGGTGACCGTGTCGGCGTACATGTGCACCTGGCCGGACACGTGCCGGGCCGCGCGGCCGATGGTCTGGACCAGGGAGGTCCCGGAGCGCAGGAAGCCCTCCTTGTCGGCGTCGAGGATCGACACCAGCGACACCTCGGGCAGGTCGAGGCCCTCGCGCAGCAGGTTGATGCCGACCAGCACGTCGAAGTGGCCCAGCCGCAGCTCGCGCAGCAGCTCGACCCGGCGCAGCGTGTCGACCTCGGAGTGCAGGTAGCGCACCCGGATGCCCAGCTCGAGGAGGTAGTCGGTGAGGTCCTCGGCCATCTTCTTGGTCAGCGTGGTGACCAGCACCCGCTCGTCGCGCTCGGCCCGGACCTGGATCTCGTGCACCAGGTCGTCGATCTGGCCCTTGGTGCGCTTGACCACGACCTCGGGGTCGACCAGGCCGGTGGGCCGGATGATCTGCTCGACGGGGTCGCCCTGGGCCCGGCCCAGCTCGTAGGGCCCGGGGGTGGCCGAGAGGTAGACGGTCTGCCCGATGCGCCCGAGGAACTCCTCCCACTTCAGCGGCCGGTTGTCGGTGGCGCTCGGCAGCCGGAAGCCGTGGTCGACCAACGTGCGCTTGCGGGACATGTCGCCTTCGTACATGCCGCCGATCTGCGGAACCGTCACGTGGGACTCGTCGATGACGAGCAGGAAGTCCTCGGGGAAGTAGTCGATGAGGCAGTTGGGGGCGGAGCCGGGCGCGCGGCCGTCGATGTGGCGTGAGTAGTTCTCGATGCCGGAGCAGAAGCCGACCTGGCGCATCATCTCGATGTCGTAGGTGGTGCGCATCCGCAGCCGCTGCGCCTCGAGCAGCTTGCCCTGCCGCTCGAGCTCGGCGAGGCGGTCGGCCAGCTCGAGCTCGATGCCGGTGATCGCCTTCTCCATGCGCTCGGGGCCGGCGACGTAGTGGCTGGCCGGGAAGACGTAGAGCTCCTGGTCCTCGGTCACGACCTCGCCGGTGAGCGGGTGCAGCGTCATGAGGCGCTCGATCTCGTCGCCGAACATCTCGATGCGCACCGCGAGCTGCTCGTAGACCGGGAAGATCTCGATCGTGTCGCCGCGCACCCGGAAGGTCCCGCGGGTGAACGCGAGGTCGTTGCGGGTGTACTGGATCTCGACGAACCGCCGCAGCAGTGTGTCGCGGTCGACCTCCATGCCGACACGCAGCCGGGCCATGCGGTCGACGTACTCCTGCGGGGTGCCCAGGCCGTAGATGCACGACACCGACGCGACGACGATGACGTCGCGGCGGGTCAGCAGGCTGTTGGTCGCCGAGTGCCGGAGCCGCTCGACCTCGTCGTTGATCGACGAGTCCTTCTCGATGTAGGTGTCCGTCTGCGGGATGTAGGCCTCGGGCTGGTAGTAGTCGTAGTAGGAGACGAAGTACTCGACCGCGTTGTGCGGCAGCAGCTCGCGGAACTCGGTCGCGAGCTGGGCGGCCAGGGTCTTGTTGGGCGCCATCACCAGCGTCGGCCGCTGCAGCCGCTCGACCAGCCAGGCCGTGGTCGCCGACTTGCCCGTGCCGGTCGCGCCGAGCAGCACGACGTTGCTCTCCCCCGCCCGGACCCGCCGCTCGAGCTCGTCGATCGCGGTCGGCTGGTCGCCGGACGGCTGGAAGTCGCTGACGACCTGGAACGGCGCCACCCGGCGCTCGAGATCGGTGGTGGGTCTCACGCGAGCCACCGTACGTCGTGGCACCGACACGCCGCGGCGCGTGCCCGCGGTCCCGGTCAGGAGGGGCGGGCGGACCCCCTGGCGCCGCGGCGGAGGCGGTCCGCCTCGCGCGCCGGGAACGCGACGGTCCCCGGGTCGCCGTCGGAGGTGTAGCGGTCGCCCGGCCGGGCGGCCAGCCGGTCCAGCCAGGCCGCGGAGCCGTACCGCGCGTCCGGGCCGCGTCGCCCCTGCGACCGGATGCGCGGGATGCCGCGCGGGTCGAAGTCCGTGGAGTGGGGAGAGGGCGCGGGTCCCGCGCCGACGAGGAAGGCCCCGTCGAAGGCGTACGTCGTCCCCCGCCACGATCCGGACATCATCAGGGCGCGGTCGTCGGGACGGACGCCGAACGGCAGCGCCAGCGTGGTCACCGGGCCGTCCGCGGCACGGCCGACCATCGCCGAGCCGGCGGCGAGCTGGCGGCGCACCCGCTCCGCCCGGAGAGACCCGAGCGACACGTGGTCCAGCGTGTGGTTGCCGACCTCGAACCCGTTCTCGTGCAGCCACCCCAGGGTGCGCCGGCCCCCGGGCTCGGCGAACGGGTCGCGGTTGACGTAGAACGTCGCCGTCGGGGTGAAGCCCGGGTGGCGCGATGCGACCTCGAGAAGGATCGCCACCGCGGTGCCCGCCACCGGCCGGTCCCCTCCGTCGAGCGCGAGCTGGGTGGTCGTCGAGTCGTCGAAGGTCAGCACGACGGGGTGGGCCCCGGCCGGCAGGTCGATGCGTCCCGCCGCGTAGTCGGCCGCGGTCACCGGGACGTAGCCCTCCCGGGCCAGCCGCTCGAGCTCGGCCCGGAACGCCCGCGGCGTGATGTCGTAGACGCCCCGGGGCCGCCGCACGAGCTGGTGGTACATCAGCACCGGCACCTGGCCGAGCTCGTTGGCGGCGACCGACGACGGCGACGGCGACGGGGACGACGTGGCAGACGGCGCGGGCGGCCCGGTCGTCGCCGGTGCGCTGCTGGTCGTCGGCGCGGGGGCCTCGGCCGACGCGGGCACGTCCCGGCCGCTCCGCGCCTCGGCGCCGCAGCCCGCCAGGACCACGCCGGTCAGCAGGGCGGCCGTGACCAGCGGTCGCGACGACGCGGAGCGGGGCACGAACGGCAACCTAGGTGTCCGACACGCCCCGGATGACGCCGAAACGCCGGAGCGTGGTCAATAGCCTTCGTTCCGTGACCGACCGCCCTCCCCTCCGCCGCCGCCTGCTCATCGCCTCGCTCGTCGCCGGCCTGGTCGTGGCCGGGGCCGGGGTCGCGGCGGCCGCCTGGTGGCCGGGGCCGGTGTCGGCCGACGTCCGCGGCCTGCCGGGCGGCGTGCTCGGCGCCGCGGACCTGGCCGGCCTGGAGCTGCGGGTCACCCCGTCGGCGGGCGCCCGGGCCCAGGACGTCACCGTGCGCCTCGACGGCGAGCCGCTCGAGCTCACCCCCGACGGCGACGACCTCACGGTGCGGCCGGCCGACCTCACCGACGGACGGCACGACCTCGTCGTCGAGGTCGCGGGAGACGGGCCGTTCGGCACCGCCGGCACGTCGCGGCACCGGTTCACCGTCGACACGACCCCTCCCGTCCTCACCCTGCCCGACCGGCTCGACGCCGGCAGCCTGCGCGAGGAGCTCACGGTGACCGGGGGCGTCGAGGGCGCGGACGAGGTCAGGGTCAACGGCACGCCGGCCGCTGTCAGCGGCAGCCGGTTCGAGGCGACGCTTCCCTCCCCGCCCGCGACGGTGGACGTCGAGGCGACGGACGCGGCCGGGAACACCGCGGCCCGGACCGTGGACGTCCACGTGACCCACCCGGCCATGCGCGGGGTCCACATGACGGCGCTGGCGTGGACGGCGGCCTCGCTGCGCGAGCCGATCCTGAAGATGGCGAGAGAGGGCCGCATCGACACCGTCCAGCTCGACATCAAGGACGAGGACGGGCTCGTCGGCTACGACACCGAGGTGGCGCTGGCGCGCCGGATCGGCGCGGCGAAGGGCTACTACGACGCACCGAAGGTGATCAAGGCCCTCCATGCCATGGACGTCCGGGTCGTCGGGCGCATCGTGGCCTTCCGCGACCCGCGGCTGGGCCGGTGGGCCTGGCGGCACGGGCACCGCGACTGGGTGATCCAGACCCCGGGCGGCGGCCCGTACGGCGGGAAGTACGGCGCGTACTCCTTCACGAACCCGTTCAACGCCGAGGTGCGGCGCTACAACATCGCGCTCGCGACCGAGGCCGCCGACCTCGGCTTCGACGACGTCCTCTACGACTACGTCCGCCGGCCCGACGGCGCGCTGGGCAAGCTGCGGTTCGCCGGCCGGAAGGGCACGCCGGAGCGGGCGATCGCCGGCTTCATGAAGGAGACGCGCGAGGCCGTGCGGGAGCGCGGCGCCTTCCTGGGGGCGTCGGTCTACGGGATCGCGGCGACGCGGCCCACCGAGATCGCCCAGGACATCCCGACCATGGCCGAGAGCGCCGACTACATCGCGCCGATGGTCTACCCGTCGCACTGGGGGCCCGGGGAGTACGGCGTCGGCAACCCGAACCGGTCGCCGTACCCGATCGTGCGGCGCTCGCTCGCGGACTTCCAGCGGCTCGTCCGCGACAGCGACACCCAGATCATGCCGTGGCTGCAGGACTTCTCGCTCGGCGTGACCTACGGCCCGGCGCAGGTGTCGGCGCAGATCCGCGCGGCCAAGGACGCGGGCATCGACTCGTTCCTGCTGTGGAACGCCGCGGCGCGCTACACGCGCGCCGCGCTCCCGCCCCGCAGCTGAGCCCACAGCCGGTCCACCTGCTCCGCCAGCGCGTCGAGGTCGCCGTCGTTGTCCAGCACGACGTCGGCGACGGCCAGCCGTTCCGCCCGGCCGCTCTGGGCAGCCATCCGGGCCCGGGCGTCCGCCTCCGGCGTGCCGCGATCCGCGAGCCGCCCGATGCGGGTCTCCTCCGACGCGTCGACGACCACGACGACGTCGTAGCCGTCCTGCAGGCTCTTCTCCACCAGCAGCGGGACGTCGTAGACGACGACCGCGTCGGGCGGGGCCGCCGCGACGAGCTCGGCGCTGCGCCGCCCGACGTAGGGGTGCACGATCGCCTCGAGCGCCGCGCGCCGGGCGGGCTCGGCGAACACCACCGCTCCCAGCCGGGCCCGGTCGAGCGCGCCGTCCTCGTCGAGGACATCGCTGCCGAACTCCGCGACGACCGCGGCGAGGCCGGGGGTGCCCACGGCCACCGCCTCGCGGGCCAGCGCGTCGGCGTCGACGACCACCGCACCCCGGCCGGCGAGCAGCCGGGCCACCTCGCTCTTGCCGGACCCGATGCCCCCCGTGAGCCCGACCGTGATCACGTGCGCGACGCTACCGGCTCGCGCTCCCGGCGGCCGCCCGCCAGACGGCGTGCGGTTGCGTCCAGCCAGGCCGCCAGCGCCTCGAGCGGACCCCGCCCCAGAGTGGTCCGCCAGGCGGTGGCCAGCACCACGGCCACGACGACGTGCGCCCACCACAGCTGCGCGGGGTCGTCGAGGAGCAGCGGGCTGTCCTGGGCCAGCGCGAGCACGTGGAGGCTGTAGAGGGTGAACGTCATGCTCCCCACCGCGGCCAGCGGCAGGAGGGCGACCCGCGGGACCAGGCGGGCCAGCAGCAGGAAGCCGCCCAGCACGACCATGGACGTCCCGATGGTGTGCGCCAGGTCGAACGTCGTGCCGCTGTGCGGCGCCGAGACGGTGAGCCACCGCCAGTCGGCCGTGGGCGTGGTCCCGAAGAGCCCGCTGCGCAGCGCGGCGTCGACGGGGAGGAACAGCCCGCCCTCCCCCGCGTCGAGCCGGTCGCTGCCCCCGACGGCGGAGAGCAGGACGGCGGAGGTGGCCTTGGCGCCCAGGGCGAGGGCGGCGCCGACGACGACGACCCGCAGCGGCGTGAGCCAGCCGGTGAGCCCGGCCCGGCCGAGCGCGAGACCGGCGAAGAGGTAGGCCGTCCACGTGAGCACCGGGTAGGTCCCGGTCAGGAAGAGGTCGACGAGCAGGTCCCCGCCGCCGGGCTCCTCGACCACCTGAGGGTCCAGCGGCGCGCGCAGCAGGTGGCTGGCGACGGGAGCCAGGACCGCCGACCCGACGGCGAGCAGGGCCAGCGTCCGTGCGCCCAGGCCGAGGAACGGCACGGCGACGAGGAAGAGCAGCGCGTAGTAGGCCAGGATCACCAGCGGCGGTGACTCGACGCGGCCCAGGAGCAGGCCCACCACGAGCAGCAGGCCGGCACGGGCCGCGACACCCACGCGGGCGGCCCGCAGGGGGCGCTCCCGCAGCGGACGGGGGCCGCCGGAGGCCAGCGCGAGCCCGACGCCCGCGAGCACCGCGAACAGGGCCGACGCCCGGCCGCTGGCCACGGCGTGCGACACGTGCAGGTCGCCGTCGCGCTCGAAGCCCGGGAAGATGTGTGTCGCGGCCATGCCGACCAGGGCGAGCGCCCGGGCGACGTCGACGCCGACCAGGCGGCCGGAGGACATGACGCGCAGCACCGGGTCAGCGTACGTGGCGGGCGGTGCCCGTCCCGGGACGACGAAGGGCCCCGCCGGAGCGGGGCCCTTCGCCGGTGGTGCGGTGGCTACTTGTCGCCGGTGAGCTTCTCCCGCAGCGCGGCCAGCGCCTCGTCGGAGGCGAGGGTGCCGCCGCTGGGCGTCGGCGCCGCCTCCTCCTCTGCCTCGTCGTCCGCGGGGACGGCCGGGGCTTCGGAGGAGTAGGTGGACGGTGCCGCGGCGGCGCCCTCGAGCCCCGCCTCCGCCTCGGCCTTCTGGGCCTCCTCGACCTGCTTCATGTGCGCCTCGTAGCGCGTGCGCGCCACGGCGTACTGGCGCTCCCACTCGGCCTGCTGCTCCTCGTGCCCCGGCAGCCACTCGTTGGTCTCCGGGTCGAAGCCGTCGGGGTACTGGTAGTTGCCGGAGTCGTCGTACTGCGCGGACATGCCGTAGAGCGTGGGGTCGAACGAGCCCTCGTCACCCGTCGGGGCGGTCGCTCCCTCGTTGGCCTGCTTGAGGCTCAGCGAGATGCGGCGACGCTCGAGGTCGATGTCTATGACCTTGACGAAGATCTCGTCGCCGACCTGGACGACCTGCTCGGGGATCTCGACGTGGCGCTCGGCCAGCTCGGAGATGTGGACCAGGCCCTCGATGCCCTCGTCGACCCGGACGAACGAGCCGAAGGGCACCAGCTTGGTGACCTTGCCCGGCACGACCTGGCCGATCTGGTGGGTGCGCGCGAACTGCTGCCAGGGGTCCTCCTGCGTCGCCTTGAGCGACAGCGAGACCCGCTCGCGGTCCATGTCCACGTCGAGGACCTCGACGGTGACCTCCTGGCCGACCTCGACCACCTCGGACGGGTGGTCGATGTGCTTCCAGGACAGCTCGGAGACGTGCACCAGGCCGTCGACGCCGCCGAGGTCCACGAAGGCGCCGAAGTTCACGATGCTCGACACCACGCCGGAGCGGACCTGGCCCTTCTGCAGCGTCTGCAGGAACGTCGAGCGGACCTCGGACTGGGTCTGCTCGAGCCACGCGCGCCGCGAGAGCACGACGTTGTTGCGGTTCTTGTCCAGCTCGATGATCTTGGCCTCGAGCTCCTTGCCGACGTAGGGCTGGAGGTCGCGCACGCGGCGCATCTCCACCAGCGACGCCGGGAGGAACCCGCGCAGGCCGATGTCGAGGATGAGGCCACCCTTGACGACCTCGATGACGGTGCCGGTGACGATGCCGTCCTCGTCCTTGAGCTTCTCGATCGTGCCCCAGGCGCGCTCGTACTGGGCGCGCTTCTTGGACAGGATCAGCCGGCCCTCCTTGTCCTCCTTCTGCAGGACCAGGGCCTCGACCTCGTCGCCGACGGTGACGACCTCGTGCGGGTCGATGTCGTGCTTGATCGAGAGCTCGCGCGAGGGGATGACACCCTCGGTCTTGTAGCCGATGTCGAGCAGGACCTCGTCCCGGTCGACCTTGACGATGACACCTTCGACGATGTCTCCGTCGTTGAAGTACTTGATGGTCTCGTCGATCGCGGCGAGGAAGGCCTCCTCGTCGCCGATGTCGTTCACGGCGACGTTGGGGGTGCCGGAGACGAGTCCGGGTGTGGCTTCGATGCTTGCCGTCATGTGGTGGGTGGCTCCGTTGCGGACAGGTGTCGTCGGTCTCTACGCGGTCGGCGGGATTGCCGCGGCGCAGCGCCAGGGGCCCGATTCGACCTGCCGGGAAGACCAGAACCCGGTCGACGGGCGAGCTGGACGATCGACACACCGAGCGAGAGCCTGCCCATGACAGAGAGTCACGCAGACCCGCAGCGCACCGGCCAGCCTACGCGCAGGCGCGCGGGAGGGTCAACGCGGGGTGACCGCCGACCGTGGGTCCGGCCGGCCCGCGGCCAGCGATCCCGACCGCGCCGTGGCCAGGAGCACCGCACCCGCCTGCTCGACCACCGGGTCGGCACGCTCCCGGGCCGCCAGGTCGACCAGCGCGAACAGGTCCAGCGCCCGGGCGGTGTCCAGCCAGCCGGCGGGGAGCCCGCCGGCCTCGGCCAGCTCGACGACCCCGACGAGGAACGCGCGGCCGGCGTCGTCGTCCTCGTCGGGCGGGAACCGGAGCAGGTTCCCCAGGTCGGCCAGCCGGGCACCCGCGTGGGCGAGCTCCCAGTCGAGCAGCCCGGTCACCTCGGCCCGCTCGACGTCGACCAGCAGGTTCTCGGGGACCAGGTCGCCGTGGACCAGCGTCGCCTCGTGGGCCACGGCGTCGACCAGCGGCCGGACCCCCCGCGCGAGCGACGTCAGCGCCCCGCGGTCCTCGTCGGTCCACCGGGCCAGGCCCCCGCTGTGCAGGCGGCTGCGGGCGAGATCATCCAGCGACGCCGGGCCCGCGGGCACCGGCGTGACGGCGAGGTCGGGGCCGGAGAG
Source organism: uncultured Actinomycetota bacterium (assembly GCA_963705885.1). Taxonomy (GTDB): domain Bacteria; phylum Actinomycetota; class Actinomycetes; order JACCUZ01; family JACCUZ01; genus MFD01275-c22. The sequence continues at coordinate 2,965,466 of OY970120.1, forward strand.
CTCGCCGGGCGCGTCGAACCGCGCCGTCGCCAGCCGCAGGGTCACCCCGCCGACGGCGCGGCCCAGCTCGCGGGCCTCCCGCTCCCCCACGCGGGCCAGCGCCTCGTCCAGCCGCTCGCCGGGCAGCCGCGCCGTCAGGACGTACGGCGGCAGGTCGCCCTCGGCGTGCACGCGCGCGTCCAGCACCGCCGGGACCGGGACGACCCCGCGCAGCCGCCGCAGCAGCGCGACGTCCACGACGGCCCGCTGCGGCGCCCGCGCGTACAGCCGCAGCACCACCTCCTCGCCGTCGAGGTCGGCGAGGAAGGTCTCGCCGCTGCGGCCGCCGGCGAGCGGCGTCACCGACGGGCCGAAGGCGCGCCGCAGCCGCTCGGGGGTCGTCACGCCCCTGATCGTCCCAGCCCGGGGATGATCGGGGAGTGGACCCCGTCGCGAGGAGGCCGGCCGGCCAGGACGAGTCGGCGCGGGCGAACCGGTCGTGGTGGGACGCCGAGGCCGACGCCTACCTGGACGAGCACGGCGCGTTCCTCGGCGAGGCACGGTTCGTGTGGGGGCCCGAGGGCCTGGACGAGGACGAGGCGCGGCTGCTCGGCGACGTGGCGGGGCGGCGGGTCCTCGAGGTCGGGTCCGGTGCCGCGCAGTGCTCGCGCTGGCTGCTGGCGGCCGGCGCCGACCCGGTCGCGCTGGACGTCTCGGGCGAGATGCTGCGCCGGGGGCGGGTGCTCGGCGCGGCCGCCGGCCTCGAGGTGGCCACCGTGCAGGCCGACGCGGCGCGGCTGCCGTTCACCGACCGCTCGTTCGACCTGGCGTGCTCGGCCTACGGCGGGGTGCCCTTCGTCGACGACTCCGCCGGGGTCATGCGCGAGGTCGCGCGGGTCCTGCGGCCGGGAGGGCGCTGGGTCTTCTCGGTGACGCACCCGCTGCGCTGGGCCCTGCGCGACGACCCGGGCCCGGACGGGCTGGTGGTGACGACGTCGTACTTCGACCGCACGCCGTACGTCGAGCAGGACGAGCGGGGCCGGGCGACCTACGTGGAGCACCACCGGACGCTCGGCGACCGGGTCCGCGAGGTCACGGCGGCCGGCCTGCGCCTGCTCGACCTCGTGGAGCCCGAGTGGCCTGCCGGGAACACCCGCACGTGGGGCGGGTGGAGCCCGCTGCGCGGCCGGTTGGTGCCCGGCACGGCCGTCTTCGTCTGCGCCAAGGACGGCTGAGCGCCGGGGACCGTCAGGCGGCGACCGGGTCGCGGCGCCGTCCCCGGCGGGCGACCGGACCGCCGTCGCCGTCACCCGGGCGGAACGCCAGCCCGAGGCCGAACAGGGCCAGGATGATGCCGAGCAGCACGAGCACGAGCGGGCCGGTGGTGCGCAGCAGGCCCAGGCTCCGCTTGTTGTCCTTCGCGGTCTTCGCCTGCTCGGCGACGGTCTCGTCGCTGAACGTCAGGGTGGCCTGCGTGACGGTGAGCACGTCGGAGCCGGTGTCGTCGCGCAGGGTGGACAGCTGCTCCTCCTGGCCCTTGACGATGACACCGGTGTCGGGCTCGACCCAGACGCGGCGCAGGTTGGAGTAGAAGCGGTCGACGGGCACGGAGGTCTCGGTCCGCCCGATCAGGGAGCCCGGAACGTCCAGCTCGGCGATCTTGACGGGGTCGATGACCTGCTCGTAGCGGTAGACGTCGACACCCGCGACCTTCTCCGACCTCTTGTAGACCATGTCGGAGGCCTCACCGAGGGTCGTGTCGAAGTACTGGTAGGTCGTCTTCTTGGCGTCGAACGGGAACTTGTACTCGATGCCCCGGTGCTCGGCCGGGGAGCCGTTGAGGCTCTCGCCGCAGCAGTTGACCGCCTCCGAAGTGTTCCGGTCGAACGCCACGCGGTCGGTCGTGGCCGTGACGAGGTCGCCCGCCTCGTTCTCGACGCGGACGAACACGTCCCAGACCGCGCGGTCGTCGGTGCTCGCCGCGACGTCACCCTGGACCCGCCGGGTGGCGGTCAGCGTCTCGCCCTCGACCAGCTCGAGGGCACCGATGTTCAGGTACGTCGCGCCGGGCGCCACCGAGACCGTCTGGGAGTCCTGGTCGAGGGGCGCCTTGGCCAGCGAGGGGTAGGCGTAGAACCGCAGGAGCGGCCCCAGCACGAGCAGCGCGACGCCCACGGCGACGAGAACGAGACCCAGCGGACGACGCATCCCTGCTCCTTGACCCGGACCGCCCACGCAGGCGGTCGCGGGCACGCTACCAGCCGGTAGGTCGTCGCGGGCGGCGCTCGGCGGCAAGCGGCAGCAATGTCCGGAGAGGCCGGGATGCCGTGCCTGCGGATGGCAGAATCGCGCCGTCGGAGCCGGTCGACCGCCGCCCGGGACCCGCCGTGGCGCGCGGCTGGTCGCGCTCGCCGCCCCCAGGAGCCCCCACCCCCGTGACCACGTCCCTCGGCCCGCCCCCGGCCCTTGCCGCGACCCCGGCACGGGCGCGGACGGCGACGGCCACCTGGGTCCGGCGCGCTGCCGTCGCGGTGGCCCTGGCCGGGTTGGCGCTGCGGGGCTGGGTCGCCTTCCGCGGCTACTTCCTCGTCGACGACTTCATCTTCCAGGCGCGCGCGGCGCGCGAGCCCTTCCTCGAGAACCTCGTGACCGAGCACGCCGGGCACCTCATGCCCGGCGGCATGCTTTTGGCATGGTTCGCGACCGAGGCCGCGCCGCTCAACCACACCTTCGTCGTGCTGCTGACACTGGCCGGGCAGGCGCTCGCGACAGCGCTGTGCTGGCAGGCTCTCACGACGCTCGTGGGCACCCGGCCGGCCGTGCTCGGGCCGTTCCTCTTCTACTGCCTCACGCCGCTGCTGCTCCCGTCCACGGCCTGGTGGGCCGCGGCGCTGAACGCGCTCCCGCTGCAGATCGCGGGGTTCGCGGCCGTCAGCGCCTACGTCCGCCACCGGCGGGGCGGTGCGACGCGCGACCTGCTCCTCTGCGTCGGCGCCACCGCCGGAGGGCTCCTGTTCTTCGAGAAGGCCGTCCTGGTCCCGGTCGTCGTCGCCGGCGTCGCGCTCGCGCTGTCCTCCGAGCCGCGCCTGCTGTCGGCCGCCCGGCACGAGGTGGTGGCCAGGTGGCGGCTCTGGGCCGCCCTGACCGGGACCGTCGGCGGCTACCTCCTCTGGTACGCCCTGACGCCGCGCTCCTCCCCGTTCGGCGCGCCCACGGACGGCGCCGCCGTCGCCGACCTCGTGAGCGGCTCGATCGGGAGGGCCGTCGCTCCGAGCCTCGTCGGCGGCCCCTGGTCGTGGGTGCCGGTCGGCACGGCGGGCGGCATCGGCAACGCGCCCACGTGGGCCGGGTGGCTGGCCGCCGACGCGCTGCTGCTGCTCGTGGTGGCCACGTCGCTCTTCCGGGCCCGGGCCCGCCGGATGTGGGCCACGGCCGCCCTGGTGGTCGCCGCCGACCTCACGGTCCTCGGTGTCAGCAGGCTGTTCATCGGCGCCCAGATCGGCCAGGAGCTGCGCTACTTCGCCGACGCCGCGGTGCCCGTCGTGCTCGCGCTGACGCTCGCCGTGCTGACGCCGCTGGGAGAGCGGCCCGACGCGTTGTCCCGCCGGACGGCGGCAGCACTGGCCGTCCGACCCGCCGCGTCACGGTCGGTGGCCGCGGTGGCCGCCGTCGCGTTCGCGGCCAGCTCGGCGTGGTCGACCATCGGCTACGACCGGGTCTGGTCGGGCAACCCGGCACGCGACTACGTGACGACGGCGAAGCGCGAGCTCGCGGCGCTGCCCCCCGGCAGCGGGCTGCTCGACCAGCCGGTGCCGCCCGAGGTGCTCGACGGCCTGACCGCCCCGCGCAACACCACCGGCTGGGTCTTCGCACCGCTGCGCGACGGCCCGTCCTTCGGGGAGACCGCGACCGAGGGCTGGCAGGTCGCCGACGACGGCCGGGTCGAGCTGCGGGCCGTCGCCGGGATCACGAGCGAGCCGGGGCCGGCCGAAGGCTGCGGCTGGCCCGTGTCGAGCGACGGCGGGACGGTCGACCTCGGGAACGACCTGTTCACCTGGCTCTGGCTGCTCCGCGTCGAGTACCTCGCCGGGGACGACACGGCCGCCGTCCTGCGCCTCGGCGACGGCCGGCAGCCGGTGGAGTTCCGCAAGGGACTCGGAACGCTCGTGGTCCGCATGACCGGCGACGGGAGACGGTTGCGTGTCACCGGGCTGGACCGCGGCGTCGGGCTGTGCATCGACACGGTCCGCGTCGGAAGCTGGGCCGCGCCGTGACCGGTGCGATGACCATCCGCACGGAGCCGCCCGGCTCCGTCGAGGACGACGTGGTGGCGCCCCGGCTCACCTGGCGTCAGGTCCGCGGCCTGGCGATCGCCCTCGCCGCCGTCGCCGTCGGTGCGCGCGCCTGGGTGGCCCTGCAGGGCTACTTCTTCGTGGACGACTACATCTTCGTCGTCCAGGCCTCGACCCACTCGCTGTGGTCCCCGGACTTCCTGTTCCGGCCCCACTTCGGCCACCTCATGCCCGGCGGCCACGCCCTGACCTGGTTGCTCACGCGTGCGGCGCCGTTCAGCATGCCGGCCTTCGTGGCGGCGTCGACCGCGATGCAGGCCGTCGCGGCCGTGCTCGTCTGGCGGCTCCTGCGGCAGCTGTTCGGGCGGACACCGTGGGTCCTCGTGCCCTTCACCGTGGCGGTGCTCTCACCCCTGACGCTTCCCGCGTCGATGTGGTGGGCGGCGGCGGTGAACGCGCTTCCGCTGCAGATCGCGATGACCCTCGCTGCCTCGGCGTTCGTCGCCCACCACCGGCAGGGCCGCACCCGCGACCTGGTGGCGACCGTCGGGTGGACCCTCGTCGGTCTGGCGTTCTTCGAGAAGGCCGTGCTCATCCCGCTCGTCCTGCTCGCCCTGGGGTTCGTGCTGGCGGACGAACGCAACCCGCTGCGCGCCGTGTCGGAGGTGCTGCGCAGGTCGCCGCGGCTCTGGGTCGCGCTCGGCATCACGGTCGGCGGCTACCTGGCGGCGTACCGGGCGACCATCGAGCTCTCTCGGCGCGGGGGACGCCGGGACCGGGCTACGTGCGGTCCGTGCTCCACGGCGGCGTGGTGGAGACGTTCCTCCCCGCGCTGGCCGGCGGCCCGTGGCGGTGGGTGCCGTTCGACACCCCCGCGGCCGCGCCGCCCACCGCCCTGCGGTGGCTCGCGCTGGCAGCGGTGGCCGCGGTGGTCACGGTGTCCAGCGTGCGGCGGCGCGCGGCTCGACGCGCCTGGCTCGCGCTGGCCGCCTATGTCGTGGTGGAGCTCGTCCTGCTCCTGCTCGGCCGGTCGCTGTTCCCGTCGGTCATCAGCCAGCAGTACCGCTACTACGCCGACGCGGCCCTGCTCGTGTCGGTCGCGGTCGGCGCGTCGGTCATGGCTCCCGCCGGCACGGCCCGGGGCGACGACGGTGCGCATCGACCGGGCCGGCTCGCCACCGCCGTCGTGGTGGCCGTGGGGGTCAACGCATACGTGATCTCGTCGATGGTGTCCTACGCGTCCTTCGCCGGGATGTGGCGCGACAACCCCACCCGCCCCTTCGTCACGAACGCCATCGCGTCGCTGCAGGCCCACCCCGGCCTGACCGTGCTCGACCAGCCGGCGCCGGGGACGGTGGTCTTCCCGTTCCAGCGCGACCGCGACCTCTCCATGCTCTTCGCGCAGGTGCGCGGCGCTGCCGCGTTCAGCCGCAGTCCGACCGCGCTCGTCGTCCTGGACGAGCAGGGGTTCCTGCGGCGCGGCGAGGTCGCGGGCGTCACCACGAGACGGGGACCCGAGATCGGGTGCGGATGGCGGGTCGAGCCCGGCGCGACCGAAGGCATCCCCCTCGCGCTGCCGGTCTACGACTGGTACTTCACGGTGGCGCTGCGCTACGCGGCCGAGGCACCCACCCGCGTGCGGGTCGGCCTGGACGGGGACGGCCGCAGCTGGCGGCTCGACCCCCGGGAGAGCTCGCGGTACGTGCCGGCGCGCGGCGGCGGCGACCGGCTCGTCGTCACCAACCTCGGCGAGTCGCCGCTGTGCCTGCGCAGCGCCACGGTCGGGCTCCCGGTGCCCGGTCCGGGAGGACCGCTGTGACCGCGGCCCCGGCCGAGGCCGAGGCCACGACGCCCACGAGTGCCTCGCCGGCCCGGTCGACGACGGCCGGACCGCGCTTCCCGCACCTGGACGCCGTCCGGGGACTCGCGGTGGTCCTCGTCATCGCCACCCATGCCGCGTTCCAGACCGGACGCTACGAGACAGGGCCGCTCGCGGGGTCGCTCGCCCGGATGGACTTCGGGGTGACCCTGTTCTTCCTGCTCTCCGGGTTCCTGCTGTTCCGGCCGTGGGCGCTGGCCCGCGCCACCGGCGTCCGGGGACCGGCCGCGAAGGCGTACCTCTGGCGCCGGGCGCTGCGCATCCTCCCGGCGTACTGGCTGGCCGTCGCCGCGGCGATGTACCTCGAGGCGGACAACGACCCCGAGCAGCTGTCGGGCTGGGTGCGTCACCTCACCTTCACCCAGGTCGCGGGCGCGGGGCACCTCGCGCACGGGCTCACCCAGACCTGGAGCCTCTCGGTCGAGGTCTCCTTCTACGTGCTGCTGCCGGTCCTGGCCGCCTGGGTCCTCGGCCGCGGCCGGCAGGAATGGCGTCCGGTCGCGACGCTGCTGCGCATCGGCCTGCTCGCGCTGGCCACGGTCGGCTGGCTCGTGCTCGTCGCGCGGTCCGCGGACCTGCAGGCCGACGCCGCAAGCATCTGGCTGCCCGCGCACCTCGGCTGGTTCGGCGCCGGTATGGCCCTGTCGGTCGTGAGCGTCCACCTCGACGTGACCGGCGAGCGTGCGGGGCGCGGCTGGCGGCTCGTGTCGGAGGCGTCGACCTCGGTCGCGACGTGCTGGACGCTGGCCCTCGGAGTCTTCCTCGTCGCCGTCACGCCGATCGCCGGCCCGCGGACCCTGGTGCCCCCGACCGCGTGGGAGTCGGTGGCCAAGCACCTGCTGTACGGGGCCACGGCGACGCTCGTCCTGCTGCCGCTCGTCATGCACCGCCACGGCCGGGACCCGGCCCGTCGCGTCCTGGCCAGCCGGCCCGCCCGGTGGCTCGGCGAGATCTCCTACGGCATGTTCCTCTACCACCTCGTCGTGCTGACGCTCGTGCTCGACTGGTTGGACCGGCCGGCGTTCACCGGCGAGGGCTTCCTGCCCGTGTTCGGCGCGACCCTCGGCGTCACCGTCGTGGTCTCGGCCGTGAGCTACGTGCTCGTCGAGCGCCGCTTCCTGCGTAGGAAGGGCCGCGTCACGGGCTGACCGCCGCTCACCCATGCGACCCCGGCCGCCCCGAGCGCGACGAGCGCCGCGGCCGGGGCGGGCCACCGGTCCCCCGCGTAGGCCTGGCCGTCGCCCCACGCGTCGCCCGCCAGGAGGAGCCCCGCGGTCACCGCCGCCACGACCGCGAGAGCGGCCGGCAGCCACGCCGCCGCCCTCCGTCCACGCAGGAGAAGTCCGGCGCCCACGGCGCCGGCCCCGACGACCGCGCCGGCCGGCCCGCCGACCAGCGCCAGACCGAGCACGAGGAGAGCGGAGACCAGCGGTCGGGGCAGGGCGGCCGGGACGACCGGCGAAGCGTCGGCGCGACCCCGTGCCGGCGCGACCGCCAGCCCCAGCAGCAGCAGCGCCGCGACCAGGCCACCGAGGAGGCCCAGCCGGTACAGGCGGTCCGGCGCGAACCGCAGGTCCACCTCCCCGGCGGCTCCCGCGGGCAGGACGAAGCCCTGCTGCCAGCCGTCGACGGTGACCGGACGCAGCCGCTCCCCGTCCCACGTCGCCTCCCAGCCCGCGTTCACGTTCTCGTGGACGACGAGCAGCGCCCGCTCCGGGCGGGCACCCACCTCGACCGTGCGGTGCACGGGCTCCCAGCGGGTAGCCGTGCTCTCCAGCGGCGCGACCGGCTCGGGGAAGTCGAGGTCCGGCACGAGCCCGACGCCGGTCACCGACCAGGCCGGGGTGCTGCGGGCGGTGACGCGCAGGTCGCCGGCGGCGAGACGTGACGTGCCGGCATCGCAGGGCTCCGCCAGCACCGGCCTGCCCGCCAGCACGTCCTCGCGGGTCGCGAGCACCCGGGTGGGCACACGCTCCTCTCCCAGGTCGAGGTCGGGGCCTGCCCCGCACGGCGCGGCCACGAGCGCGGCGGCGGGATCGGGCTCGCGGAGGTCGTCGGCCCCCAGCACGCGCAGCTCCGAGAGCCCGACCGGCTGGAAGGTGGTCGCGCGGGTGTACGGGTTGTATGACGGCAGCGGCACCACGACGGGGAACGTCACGTCGAGCCGGTCGGTCGTGACGGCCCGGAAGAGGACCGTGCCGTCCGGCCCGATCTCTCCCGACCGCAGGCCCTCCGGCGTGCGCACGATGACGGACTGCGCGCGGGACGCGGCGAGCGCCGGGTCCACCAGGACCTGCAGACCGCTCACCCGGCGGGCCTCCGGGAGGCGGACGGTGAGCGTGGGGTGGTCGTCCCCCGGCGCCGCCACCCATCCCGTGCCGAGGTCGCGGTCGGCGACCGCCTGCGCCGACCCTCGCGGGTCCGCCACCGCCGCCGACGTGGCCGCCACGCGAGTCCCGGTGACCGTGTCCTGGAGCAGCGCGGTGAGGGCGTCCCCCGGCCGCGGCTCGACGGTCACCGACCGGCGGTAGTCGCCGGCCACCGGAAGAGCCACGACGCGGTCGACACCGGCCTCCTCCTCGCCGGGTCGGGGCAGCACCGACGCGCACAGCGGTCGCTCGCCGACCAGCGTGCAGCCGCCGCGGCGGTCGTCGTCGGTGGTCAGCGCGACCCAGACCGGCCGAGCCGCCGCGGCCCCGTCGAGGTCGTCCGGGGTGCGCAGCGGCCGCGTCACCCGGAGCCCGGGCACCTCGACCTCCCTGAGGCCGAACGTGAACCCCGTCCCGCCGCCGTCCACGGTGAGCGCGGTGACCCGCAGCCGGCCGGTCGGCGCGGCCGGCAGGACGAGCCGGATGCGCCGCTCGTCCGGACCGACGCGCACGGTCCGGGACCCCGCGTCGGTGGTGACCAGCAGGCGGAGCACCCGCGGGCCGGGCGCCTCCTCGTCCAGGAGCAGCCGGACGCCGGAGAGCGTGCGCGGCCGGTCCAGCCGCAGCTCGAACCACTCGCCGACCGCGCCCGAGGCGCCACCGGAGAGCCAGGACGTCGCGGGGTCACCGTCCAGGGCGGCGAACGGCTGGTGCTCGGGGCGGGCGGCTCCGAACGCGTCGGCGTCGGAGGCGGAGGACGAGGTCACCGCACGCCCGCCCGACCACGCCGCGACCGTCTCGTGCGGCGCCGAGCCGGACGGGAGGTAGTCGCGGGCCGTGCCGCCGAGCCGCAGCGGGTCGGCGGGCGCCAGGACGCCGGACGCCGACCCGGCGAGCCGGCCGAAGTTCACCTCGCGGCGGCGCAGGCTGTCGGTGACGACGGTCGGGCAGGGTGCAGACCCGGCCGTGCGTCCCGCGCGAGCACCGTCGGCCGGCCGTCCAGCCACTCCCGGTCCGCCAGGTCGAGCAGCGCCTCCGGACCGCCGATGACCTGCACCACCTCGTCGGCCGGGAACGCCTCGACGAGGGCACCCGGCCGGCGGACGGCGAACACCTCCACAGCGGCGTACGGCCGGTCGAGCTGCTCGTCGACCAGCCCCTGCGGCGTGCTGCCCCCACCGACGGCGGGGCCGAACGTGGCGACCGGGGAGATGCCGGGTGAGCCGGCGAGGGCCGCGTGCACGAGGACCGGGCGGACGGAGCCGGCTGGGCGTAGTCGAGGTCGTGGCGGACCACGAGGTAGCTGACGCCCGCGCGGCGCAGCAGTCGGCGAGCCCGGCCGAGCCGCACCGCGGCGAGCCGCTCCTCGACGGCGTCGAGCAACCGGATGTGCCCGGGCTCCGCGAGCGGGATGGCGTTGCGCACCCCCCACGGCCCGCGGGCCAGCGGCTGGAGCGGCTCGTCCCGCGGGCCGCCCCAGACGTACTCGCCGAGCCGCGAGGCCGGGACGACCAGGGCGCGACCGCGCTCCGGGGCCGCTCGTCGAGCCAGCAGGCGGCCTCCCGCCAGGCGTCCGGGAAGGCGGTGAAGGAGCCGCGTGGGGCCAGCCGCTGCAGCAGCGCTGGCGCGCGACCCAGGCGACGACGGCCGCCGCGACGCGTCCGGGCAGCGACCGGACGAGCGCATCCGGCCGCGCGGCCCGCTGCGCCCACCCGGCCGAGCAGGTGGACCAGCCCGAGCGCGAGCGGGAGGCGGAGCACGACGTCGAACTTGTGCACGTTGCGCAGCGGCGCGAGCGGCCCGTCGAGGAGCGCCTGCAGCGGCAGCCGGCGAGCCAGCCCGTCGACCGGACCGACGTGCCCGACGGTCGACGAGCAGCGCTCCCGAGCAGGACGCCGGGACGCAGGAACCACCGGTCGGGGACGCCGCGCCGCAGCAGCCCGGCCAGGCCCAGCCCGGCGACCACGGCGGTCGCCGCGACGAGCAGCGGGTCGGTGGCCAGCGCCCAGCCGGCCGGCCAGACCGGGCCGTCGGCGCCGGCGAGGTACGCGAGCCAGTGCGAGGCGCCGCGCAGCACCTCGACCAGGGCGGTCGGCGGCGTGGTGACGGCGGCGGTCTCGATGTAGTCGAGGAACGGCGGGCTGTAGCGGCCGAGCAGCAGCGAGCGGCAGCGCCCACCACGCGCGGCGAGCGGCGACCGCCAGCGCCCACCAGCGCGACCAGCGCGCCGAGCCGCGCGGCGACCGCGCCGCAGGGTGAGCAGCCAGAGCGCCGCCAGCGGCAGGACGGCGAGCGGTCGGCGGCGGCGTTGACCCCGCCGGCGCAGGCGACGGCGACGCCGGACCGCGCGGCCGCCCGCCGGACCGATCCGCCCGGGCGCCGCGCGACCAGCGGCACGAGCACCCACGGCGCACAGCGCATCGGCCAGCGCCTCGACGCGAGTCGGCGCCCAGCTCGGTCAGCACCCGCGGCGACAGCGCGAACGCGACGCCGGCGAGCAGCCTGGCGTGCCAGGCGTGCCGATGCCGAGCTCGCCGGCCAGCGCACGAGCGCCGAGAAGCGCGGCGACCAGCAGCAGCGACCACCACAGCCGCTGGACCACCCAGCCGGGAGCGTCGGCCAGCGTCGCCGAGCGAGGAAGAACGGGCCCATCGGGAACAGGTAGCCGTACGCCTGGTTCTGCAGCTGGCCGAAGGCGCCGTGCGGGTCCCAGAGGTGCAGCGCGCGGCCGAGGAAGCCCGCAGCGGGTCGACGGCGAGGTCGAGCTTGGTGTCGGCGGTCAGACCCGCCCGGGCGCCTGCGCGAACGCCAGCCGCCACGAGGAGCAGCACGCGACCGCGCGAGCCACCCGCAGGCGCCTGCGATGCGAGCCGCGGCGCGGCCGACGGGAGCGTCACCGCTTGCGCAGCACCAGCACGAGGTTCCAGGTCAGCACCTCGCGCAGCGCCGGGCACCGGCGACGATCCCGCGCGCCCACCGCGGGTGGTAGCGCGGCAGCGACCTCGACGAGGTCGGCTCCGCGGCCTGGCCGCCCGGGACCAGCGCAGCATCTGGCCGACCGTGGTCGGGAACAGCGTCTGGCCGTAGTCGTTCTTCGGCGGCGACCGTGCCGCCGCTCGTAGCGCCGGGCCGCGCGCTCGCCGCCGAGGAAGTGCCAGGGGGAGGTCTCGTGCCCTCCGTGGGGGCCAGCCAGTGGTGTAGCGAGACGACGACCATCCCGCCGGGCCGGCGACGCGGAGCATCTCGTCGGCCATCCGCTCCGGTTCCGGCACGTGCTCCAGGACGTTGGAGGAGTAGCAGACGTCGACGGCGCCGGCGCGGATCGGCAGCTCGCGCCTGCCCGAGGACCGTCCGGGCCCGGGCGGCGCCCGCGCGCTCAGCTCGCCGAGGTCGGCGTCCACCGAGACGTAGCCGGCGCCGCTCGGCGGAAGGCGTCGGCGAAGTAGCCGGGACCACCGCCGACGTCGAGCACGGGCCGCCCTCGCAGGTCGGTGCAGCCGGCGGAGCTGCTGACCGAGTCGTCGGCGACAGCCGGCGTAGAAGCGCTCGGGGTCGGTCTGCTCGACGCAGGAAGGCCGAAACAGCTCGACCGAGCGGCGCTGCTGCTCGCGGCTCCGTCGGTCGGCACCGGGCAGCGAGGCGGCGCGGACAGTCCTGGCGCGACCTCCCTCGCACGGCCTCGTCGCGCACCTCAGGAGCGCGCCGTCATGACGCGGTCCAGGCGAGCCGGCCGCTGCGCGTCGTGCCTGCTCAACTGGCGCGACACCAACCACCCCGAGGCCGGCTGGCGCCGAGAAGTACCTCGAGACCGTCGCGCCCGGCCTGGCCGCGCGCGGGCACGCGGGTCACTCCTGTCCGGACCGCCGCGTACCCGGGGCGCTCCGCGACGAGGTCCGTCGACGGCGTCCGCTTCGTGCGCCGCGGCGTCGAGCTCGCGTCTACCTGCGCGCTGGTCGGCGCGGCTGCGACGGCGAGCGTCGCTCGACGTCGTCGTCGACGTGCAGAACGGCGTGCCGTTCCTTCGGCCCGCTGTGGCACCGGGGGCCGGTCGTCAACCTCGTCCACCACGTCCACCGCGAGCAGTGGCGCGTCGTCTTCGGCCCGCTGGTCGCGCGGGTCGGCTGGGCGCTCGAGTCCCGGCTGGCGCCGCTGGTCTACCGCCGCACGCCGCTACGTCGCGGTCTGGCGACTCGACCCGGGGCGAGCTGGCGGGCCTCGGCATCGGCGCCGGAGCGCGTGACGGTGGTCGCACAACGGCACCGACGCGGTGCGCCCGGACGGCACCGCCCGCGGCCACCCGCCCGTCGTGTCGTGCTCGGCCGGCTCGTGCCGCACAAGCGGGTCGAGATCGCGATGCAGGCGCGTCGCCGACTCTCCGCGTCGAGCACCCGGACCTCGCCTGACCGTCGTCGGGTCGCGGCTGGTCGAAGCCGCACCTGCGCGCGGAGGCCGACGAGCTCGGCGTCGAGGACCGGGTCGCGACGACTTCCTCGGCCACGTCTCGGAGGCGGAGAAGCACCGACGTGCTCGGCCGGGCGTGGGTGCTCGCCGTGCCGCGCTCAAGGAGGGCTGGGGCTCGTCGTCGTCGAGGCCGGGGTCCACGGCACCCCCACGGTCGCCTTCCACTGAGGCGGGCGGGCTGACCGAGTCGATCGTCGACGGCGCGCCGGGCTGCCGACGTCACGGACATGAGGACGACAGTGGCGGCGCCGGAGAGCAGGAGGTTTCGGCGGGTCAGCAGCTTGGTCAGCGCCGCGGCGACGAGGAGCAGCAGAGCGAGCGCGTCGGCGGCCGCCACCGCGGGGGTGGCCGCGGGCAGCGGGCGCGCAGCCACCGGGCCGTCGAGGCGCACGAGTCGCAGCGTGGGCGCGGAGACGACCGTGCGCCCGGGCGCACGTCGGGCGTACGGCCTCGTTCTTCGTCGTCATCAGGGAGTCGAGCTCGGCGCGCGGGCCGTCGTCGGCCTGGTCAGGTCGCCGCCGCAGCGCTGCGCCCCTCCGCCTCGCCACGGTTGTTCTCGACGGACGCCCGAGGAAGCTGGCGGCCGCCGGGTCGAGGACGGTGCGGTCGCCGTTCCAGTCGAATCGCCGGAACGCGCCCCAGGGCAGCACCACGGTGTCCCCGCCGCCGGCCGCCACGGTCTGGCGCACCCGCGACCACTCGGGTGGGTAGTCGACGGCCGCGAGCCGGCCGGACACGCCCCACGCGAGGTCGGGGAGCAGGGCCACCAGGACGACGGCGCCCGTGGCCGGGACGAGGACCGCAGGCTCCCCGCTCGGCCACGGTGCGGGCCACCCTTGCCACGCCGCGCAGGTAGCCCGACAGCCCCAGCGAGCGCCATCTGCGTGGAGCAGCCGGGCGGGGACTGCCTCCACGAGCCCGGCAGCGGTCGCGGGACCCCGGGGACGCTCGGCGAGCGCGAGAACGAGGCTCGTAGGCCGCCGTGACCGCGAGCCGCAGCGCCGCCGAGGAGGGACGACCGGCGCAGGAGAGGGACGCCGAGCGCCGCGACCCATCAGGACGACGTGGCGACTCAGCGAGTGCGGTCTCCCGCGACCCCGGGACGGCGGCGGCGTTCCACACCCGCGACGAGCCCGGCGACCGCGCCCGCCGGGCCCAGACGCCGTAGCCGCGCACGGCGAAGGCGGCCACCGCGCTGTCCTGGCCCGCCCCGACGGCTTACCGTCGTGGAGACAGGCCGGGGACCCACCAGGCGCGTCGAGCACGACCCAGGCGGTCGCGGCGACCCACGCGCGCCCGCCAGCGCCCGGCCCAGGACGCATGCGCACCAGGCTGGCGCCCAGCAGCCGCGGTCGAGGTGAGGGCGCCAGCCCGAGCAGGACGACGAGCCGGGCGAGCGACCTCTCCCGTCCCCGCCACGGGCGCCGTGCGCCGCGGTCACCAGCCCACGGCAGGGCGGCGTAGGAGACGAGCAGCGCCCAGTGCCCGAGGAGCAGCCGCTCGGCGACGTAGGGATTCCAGACGTACGCCGCGGCGGCCACCGTCGCGGCGGCCCCCTGGTCCCGGGCAGGAGCATGGCCGCGAGTCGGCCGGCGCCCGCACCGGCGAGCACGAGGGTGGCGAGCAGCACTGCCTTCTGCAGCACTTGGCCCGGCACGACCTGGGTCACGGCGGCCACCACGGCATCGACCGGCACGGCCCGCGGGAGCCCGTCTCCCAGCCCGACATCATCCCGGCCGAGGTCGAGCCGCGGCACGAAGACCATGTCGTAGGTCAGCGTGTAGCCGAGGGCCAGCACCGGCCCCAGGGCGAGCAGCGCGAGCGCGGACGACACCAGCCACGGGCCGCGTCGCATGTCCGGTTCCCGACCTCCACGCGGCCCGCGCCGCTATCGTGACCGCACCGCCGCGGCGCCCGACGACTCTACTGCGCCACCGCCATCCGCCCGAGGAGATCGTGACCAGGACAGCCGTGGCCGCACCCCGGGTTCGCGGGGGCGGGCTCTCGGTGCTGGTGGCCCTCACCGCCGCCAACGGGCTGGGCTACCTGCTCACGGTGGTCGCGTCCCGCCGCCTCGGGCCCGAGGGCTACGGCGCTCTCGCGGCGCTGCTCGGGCTGGTCCTGGTCGGCAACGTCCTCGCGCTGGGGCTGCAGGCCGTCGTGGCCCGGCGCGTCGTCGC
Organism: uncultured Actinomycetota bacterium; assembly: GCA_963705885.1. Classification (GTDB taxonomy): domain Bacteria; phylum Actinomycetota; class Actinomycetes; order JACCUZ01; family JACCUZ01; genus MFD01275-c22. The sequence goes on from OY970120.1 coordinate 2,980,626, forward strand.
CGGGGGCGTCGCCGACGCGGCGCGGTGGGCGCCGCGGGTGACCGCGGCAGGCGCTGCCGCGCTCGGCGTGGTCGCCCTGCTGGTCTCCCCGGCGGTCGTCGACCTGCTCCGCCTGGGATCGGCCTGGCCGGCGGTGCTGCTGGCGGCGACCCTCGTCCCGCTGACCGTGCTCGGCGGGCAGCTCGGGCTGCTGCAGGGCGCGGAGCGGATGCACGCGCTGGCCGTCCTCTACGTCGTCGGCGGTGTCGGCAAGGTCGGGGGCGGCGTCGCCGGGGTCCTCGTGGGGGGCAGCGTCACGGCGACCATGGCCGGGACCGCGCTGGGCGCGGCGGCGGCCGCCGTCGTGGGGGCCGTGCAGGTCCGCAGGGCGTTGCCGGCCGCCCGGTCGGTTGCGCCGCTGCCGGCCGGGGTGCTGGCCGAGACGGCACGCGCGACGTACTCCCTCGGTGCGCTGTTCACGCTGACCAACGTCGACGTCGTCCTGGCGCGCAGCGCCCTCCCGCCCCGCGAGGCCGGGCTCTACGCCGTGGGTGCCGTGGTGGCCAAGGCCGCGTTCTGGCTCCCCGCGGTCGTGTCGGTCGTCGCGCTGCCGGGCCTCGCCGACCCGGACGGCGGCAGCGGACCGCCGGTCGGGCACTCGCGGCCGTGGCCGGCTGCGGCCTCGTGGTCACGGCAGGCTGCGCCGTGGCCGGGTCGTGGGTGGTCCGGGCCGTGGGCGGGTCGGCGTACGTCGGGCTCGCCGGCACCCTGTGGTTGTTCGCCGCGGTCGGCTCGCTCTTCGCGGTCGCCCAGGTGCTGCTCTACTCGCGGATCGCCGCCGAGGACCGCAGGGTCGCCGCCCCGATGTGGCTGCTGCTCGTCGTCGAGGTCACGGTGGTCGGCCTCTGGTGGAACGGGTCGCCGACCGAGATCGTGCTCGTCGCGCTGGCCACCGCGACCGTCCTCGTGGGCCTCGGCGTGCTCGCCGAGGTCGAGGAGCACCGCCCCCGGGGCAGCCGTGGCTGACACGACGCACGTCGCCGGCCGGGGCACAGCGGCCGGGCCCGCCCTGGTGCGGGCCATGCGCCCCCGCCAGTGGGTGAAGAACGTCCTCGTCGGCGCCGCGCCGCTGGCCGCGGGCGACCTGCTCGAGGCCGGACGTGGCCGGGTCGACCACTGTCGCCTTCATCGCGTTCTGCGCCGCCGCGAGCAGCGTCTACCTGCTCAACGACGTCGTCGACGCGCCCCGTGATCGAAGCCATCCCGAGAAGTCCCGCCGACCGGTCGCGTCGGGCGCGGTGGCTCCGTGGCAGGCGTTGTCCTGTCCGCGGTGCTCGCCGTCGCCGCCCTCGGTGACGCCGCTGGCGCTGGACGCCCCGCTGCTGTCGGTCACGATCGCGACCTACCTCGCGCTCAGCACCGCCTACAACCTGGGCCTGAAGCACCAGCGAGTGGTGGACCTGGCCATCGTCTCGATCGGGTTCCTGCTGCGGGCCGTCGCGGGCGGTGCTGCGGCCGACCTGCCGCTCTCGCGCTGGTTCCTCATCGTCGCGGCGTTCGGTTCGCTGTTCGTGGTCGCCGGCAAGCGCTACTCCGAGCTGGTGACCCTCGGCGAGAGGGCCGCCGAGACCCGGCCGTCGCTGCGCGGCTACTCCGCGAGCTACCTGCGTTTCGTGTGGAGCATCGCGGCCGCCGTCACCATCACCGCCTACTGCCTGTGGGCCTTCGAGGTCGGCGACCGGCCGGCGAGCTGCCGTGGGGGCCGCTGTCGGTGGCGCCGTTCGTCGTCGCGATGCTGCGCTTCGCCCTCGATGTGGACGGCGGTCGCACCGGCGCGCCGGAGGAGGTCGCGCTGCGCGACCCGGTCCTGGTCGGCGTCTGCCTGAGCTGGCTGCTGGTGTTCTGCCTCGGCGCGTTCGGTGTCTGACGGCACACCGACCCTGCTGACCGGCTGGGGCGGAACCTCGCCGAGCGCGGCCACCCTCGTGCCGACGCGGTCGGCGGCGGCCGTGGCCGCCGAGGTGCGGCGGGCGGGCGCGCGGGGTGTCGTCGCCCGCGGCCTCGGCCGGTCCTACGGCGACGCGGCGCAGAACGGCGGGGGGACCGTCCTCGACCTGACCGCGCTGACCGGGTCGATCGAGCTCGACGAGGCGTCGGCGACAGTGACCTGCGACGCCGGCAGCAGCCTCGACGACCTGATGCAGGTGCTGCTCCCCCGCGGCTGGTTCGTCCCCGTCACGCCCGGGACCCGTTACGTCACCGTCGGCGGCGCCGTCGCCGCCGACATCCACGGCAAGAACCACCACGCCGACGGCAGCATCGGGCACCACGTCAGGGCCCTCGACCTGGTGACCGCCGACGGCGACCTGCACCGGCTGCTGCCGGGTGACCCGCTGCTCGACGCGACGCTCGGGGGCCTGGGTCTCACCGGTGTCGTCACCTCGGTCGCGCTCGCCGTGCAGCCGGTGCAGACCTCGCGCATGTGTGTGACCACGACCCGGGCGGCGGACCTCGACGCGGTCATGGCCGGCCTCGAGGAGGCCGACCAGCGGGCGCGCTACAGCGTCGCGTGGCTCGACTGCCTCGCCCGGGGCCGTCACCTCGGCCGCGGCGTCGTGACCAGCGGTGACCACCTGGCCGCCGACCGGTTGCCGCCGGGCGAGCGCGGCGACCCGCTGGCCTTCGCCCCGCGCAGCCTGCTGCGGGTGCCCCCGGCGGTGCCCCCGGGGCTGCTGCGCCGCACGACGGTGAGCGCGTTCAACGAGGCGTGGTTCCGCCGCGCCCCCCGGCACCGGGAGGGCGAGGTCCAGCCGCTGGCGCGCTTCTTCCACCCGTTGGACGGGGTGGCCGGGTGGAACCGGGTCTACGGGCCGGCCGGGTTCGTGCAGTGGCAGGTCGCCGTCCCGTTCGACGCGGCCGACGTCGTGCGGGACGCCGTGCGGTCCTTCGCCGACGCCGCGGCCCCCGCCTTCCTCGCCGTCCTCAAGCGGTTCGGCGAGCGGGGCAGCGGCCACCTGTCCTTCCCCGTGCCGGGCTGGACGCTGGCCCTGGACCTGCCGACCGGGGTGCCGGGCCTGGCCGCGCTGCTCGACCGGCTCGACGACGAGGTCGCCGCGGTCGGCGGGCGGGTGTACCTGGCCAAGGACGCCCGCCTGCGTCCCGAGCACGTCCCGACGATGTACCCGCGGCTGCCCGAGTGGCAGGCCGTGCGCCACGACGCCGACCCGACCGGCGTCTTCCGCTCCGACCTCGCCAGGAGGCTCCACCTGTGATCGACGCCCTCGGCCGCCCCCAGTCGCTGCTGCTCCTCGGCGGCTCGTCGGAGATCGGCCTCGCCGCGGTGCGTGCCCTGGCCGGCGACCGGCTGCGCCGGGTCGTGCTGGCCGGTCGGCCCTCCGAGCGGCTCGACGCCGCGGTCGAGGACATCCGGGGCCTCGGCGTCGACGAGGTCGGTCGCGTCGAGCTGGACGCCGCCCGGACGCTCGAGCACGCCGCGGCGATCCGGCCCGTGTTCGCCGCCGGGGACGTCGACGTGGTCCTCATGGCGATCGGCGAGCTCGGCGACCAGGTCTCGGCCGAGGCCGACCCCGAGGTCGCGGTGCGCACCGCGCAGGCGACCTACGTCGGCCCGATGTCGGCGATGCTGCACGCCGCGGAGGGCCTGCGTGCCCAGGGACACGGCGTGCTGGTCGTCCTGTCCTCGGTCGCCGCGGTCCGCCCGCGCCGGGCGAACTTCGTCTACGGGTCCGCCAAGGCGGGGCTCGACGCCGTGGCGCAGGGACTCGGTGCGGCCCTCGCGGGCAGCGGGGTCTCGGTCGTGACCGTCCGGCCCGGCTTCGTGCGGACCAGGATGACCAGGGGCCTGCCCGAGGCGCCGTTCGCGACGGGGCCGGACCAGGTGGCGGCCGCGGTCCGGGCCGCCGTGCGCGACCGTCCCGAGGTCGTGTGGGTGCCGGGAGTCCTGCGCGTGGTGATGACCGTGCTGCGGCTGCTCCCCCGCGCCGTGTTCCGCCGGCTGCCCGGCTGAGCGGCCTCCGGCCGCGGAGCCGCCGGGCCGCCGGTCAGGACGGAGCGGTCGTCGGCCAGGGCGCGGGGCTGTAGGTGATCGTCACCGACTCGTCGCCGGGGAAGGCCTCGGCGACCGTGGCGGAGCCGGGCAGCACGCCCTCGCGCACCCAGCCGTCGAGGGCACCACCACGACGACGAGCCACTGCTCCGTGGTGAAGTTGCAGTGGCCGGCTCCGTAAGGGGCGGCGCTGGTGTAGGACGGCGGCCGGATATACAGCTGCAGCAGCCGTTCACCGTCGCCACGGGAGGCGACGCGCTTCGCGAACACCCGCTCGTTCTGCACGATCACGAGCGGGTCGTGGACGGTGTGCATGGTCACGGTCGGGTCGGAGAGATCCCCGCTGGGGTTGCCGAGGCGGGACGCCGCCTTCCGCGCCTTCGCGTTCGCGCCGACGCGCTTGCCGTACGTCTCCAGCGTCTGCGCATACGCCGACAGCAGACCGGCCCCGAACCCGAACGCGGTGAAGCGCGCGGTGGCGGCCTTGGTCACCCTCTTGCGGTAGTCAGTGCCGCGGTTCGTCGACGGGTTGGCGCCGACGCGCTGCTCGATGTCGTAGCGGCCGAGCGTCCCGTAGTTGAGGGCGGTGAGCAATGACTCGGTCGCCGCAGCCACCGATGACGTGGTCGAGGTTCCGTTGTAGGTCTTGGTCTTGGCCGACGCGTCGGTCATCGCTGCGAGCCCGAGAACCCGGCCGGTCGCACCGGTCTGCGTGGCCGGGCCGGCGAGCTTGGCCATGATCGCCGCCGACGCCGCATCGAAGTTGGCCTGCGCCTGTGCACGCGAGCGGTAGTTGCGCAGCTTGAGCTTGCGGTAGAAGAACCTCTTCACGCCGACGGCCACGTCCAGGGCGAGGTCGAGGTTGCGGTTGGTGCCCGCCAGCACACCGCATAGCGGGGCCGCGCCGTCGATGAGTCCGGGTCGCTTCTCAGCGAGGGTCTGGGTGACGAGACCACCGAGACTGTTGCCCCACGCCAGAACCGTCGTGACCCTGCGGGTGCCGATGCGACGCTGAGCGATCCCGACGGCCTCGCGCCCGGCGCAACGCCCTCCCGCACGGCCCACCCGGCACCCCGTTCGCGTACGACGAACCCACGAGGCCGAACCCTCGGCAAGCAGCGCGTCGCGGGTCGCGACCGTGGGCGCGTTCGAGGCGGCGACCGGCGTGAAGGTGTATCCGTGGGACCAGAGCAGCAGCGTTCCGTTGAAGTCCCTGGGCACATCGAGCACCCACTGCCCGTTGGCCGTGCGGCCCGTTTCGTGCATCGCGCCGTTGGCGGCGACCGCCGGCGGGGTCGAGACGGCCGCCCCTGCGACCCCGACCACAAGGACCACGGCGGACAGGCGTGGCCGAACGCCCACGGCTTCTCCTTCGGTCGGTCGTGACGAGCCGGGGACGCGGCTCGAACCCCGGTTACCGATGGGTAGCCAGAGCGTCGATCGCGTTTCTAGCAGGTAACGTCCGCCCGTGTGCAGATTCGCGCGATTCCGTGACAGAAGCGCAGTGCCACACGACGCCGGGTCTTCGCGCGGGCTTACGGGTCCATAACCGGCGACGCGGACGCGTCGGGACCGGCGCAGGGGTCCGGCGTCCCGGTCGGCTCCGGCGTCGGCGACCCGGTCGGCTGCGCCGACGGGCTGTCCGTGGCCGTCGGTGTGGGGGTGGGAGTCGGCGTCGGCGACGGCGACGGGTCCGGGGTGGCGGTCTCGCCGGCGGGGGTGCCCGTCGGGGTCGGCTCGTCGCCGGGGCAGGTCGCAGCAGCGGTCTCCGTGGGGTCGGGAGTGGCCGTGGGTCGTGTGCCCGGTAGCGGCGTGGACGGGTGCGCCGACGGCCCGCCGGTCGCGCTCGACGCCGGGGCCGGCGGCGGTGGCGGCGGTCGGTCGGTGCCCGGCTCGTCCGCGGGAGGAGACGGTCGCTGCGGGCTCCGTCCGTCGGCGCCGGGTCGCGTCGGCCCGCCGCCGGCCGGCCGCGCGGTCCGCCCGGGGTCGCCGCCGAGCGTGCCCGTCAGGACCGGGGTGCCGCCGGCGTACGCCTCCGCCCAGGCGAGCACGAGGTCGACGTAGTCCCAGGAGTGGTTGTAGCTGAAGACGGCGGCCCGGCGGTCCTTCGTGACCGTCAGGTCGCGCTCGCCCGTGCAGAGGTAGCCCGCCGACCCGAGGGTCGCGTCCAGCACGTTGTTGGGGTCGCGGTCACCGTCGCCGTTGCCGTCCTGGCCGTGGACCCGCCACGACGAGGGGATGAACTGCATCGGGCCCACCGCGCGGTCCCAGGTGCGGTCGCGGTCCCACCGTCCGTCGTCGGTGTCGGGGATCGCCGCGACGCCGGGGCTGCCGTCCAGCGCCGGGCCGAGGATGGGCACCAGGGTGTCCCCCGCCCGGTCCACCGCCCCGCCGTAGGCGTGGCCCGACTCGACCTTGCCGATGCCCGCCAGAAGCGGCCACCCCAGCGCGCACGAAGGGTCCGTGCGCCCCATCGACCGCGCGGCCGCCCGGTAGGCGGTGAGCACCCGGGCCGGCAGCGCGGTGTCCGACACGTCGTGGCCGGGGGCGCGCCGGGAGACGGCCGGACGGATTTCGAGGACGCCGTCGGGACGGGTGACCGGGTGTGCGCCCTCGAGCTCGGCGAGGGGATCGGTCGTGTCCCCGACGTAGCCGAGCGGCCCGTTGGTCACGACCGCGTGGACCGTCGGGCTCTCGCTGCCGACCGGCACCGGCCCGGCGCCGGCGACCAGCGCCGCGACCAGCGCCGGCACGACCGCCGCACCGGAGGCTGCGGCGGCCGGCACCAGGCGGCGGCTCAGGACGGGACGCATCACGACACCGGGTCTCGAGGGGTGGTCGGACCCTCCGACCGTAGGCGCGGGAGTCCGCGGGGGGAACCCGTCCCGGGCGGGCAGCACGCCAGGTGACAGAACTGTCACGCGGCGCGGTGGCGGACCGGGGAGCGGCCGGGTCAGTGGCTGGCGTCGTGCCAGGTCCGGCCCGCCCCGACCGAGACGTCGAGCGGCACGGAGAGCTCGTAGGCGGCGCCCATCTCGCGACGCACCAGCGCCTCGAGCTCCTCGCGCTCACCCCGGGCCACCTCGAGCACGAGCTCGTCGTGGACCTGCAGCAGCATGCGCGACGACAGCCCCGCCTCGCGCAGGGCGCGGTCGACGCCGAGCATCGCGACCTTGATGATGTCGGCGGCGGAGCCCTGGATGGGCGCGTTGAGGGCCATCCGCTCGGCGATGTCACGGCGCTGCCGGTTGTCGCTGGTGAGGTCGGGCAGGTAGCGGCGCCGGCCGAGGATCGTCTCGGTGAAGCCCGACCGGCGCGCCTCGTCGACGACGTCGTGCAGGTAGTCGCGCACGCCGCCGAAGCGCAGGAAGTACTCGTCCATGAGGCCCTTGGCCTCGTCGGTGGCGATGCCGAGCTGGCGGGAGAGCCCGAACGCCGAGAGGCCGTAGGCGAGGCCGTAGCTCATCGCCTTGATCTTGGCGCGCTGCTCGATCGAGACCGCGGCCGGCTCGACGCCGAACACCCGCGAGGCGGTGAAGGCGTGCAGGTCCTCGCCGGAGTGGAACGCCTCGATCAGCCCGGCGTCCTCGGAGAGGTGGGCCATGATGCGCATCTCGATCTGGCTGTAGTCGGCGGTGAGCAGGCAGTCGTGCCCCTCACCGACCATGAAGACCTCGCGGATCCGGCGTCCCTCCTCGGTGCGGATCGGGATGTTCTGCAGGTTCGGGTCGGTCGACGACAGGCGGCCGGTCGCCGCGATCATCTGGTTGTAGGTCGTGTGGATGCGCCCGTCGTCGGCGACGGACTTGAGCAGGCCGTCGACGGTCACCTTGAGCCGGGTCGCGTCGCGGTGACGCAGCAGCGCGGCCAGGAACGGGTGCTCGGTCTGCGCGAACAGCGTCTGCAGGGCCTCGGCGTCGGTCGTCCAGCCGGTCTTGGTGCGCTTGGTCTTGGGCATGCCGAGGTCCTCGAACAGCACGACCTGCAGCTGCTTGGGCGACCCCAGGTTGATCTCCTTGCCCAGCACGGCGTAGGCCTCGTCGGCGGCCGACTTCACCGCCGAGCCGAAGTGCGACTCGAGCGACGCGAGATGGTCCGCGTCGACCGCGATGCCCGTGCGCTCCATCTCGGCGAGGACCCCGACGAGCGGCAGCTCGACCTCGCGGAGCAGCCGGGTGGCGGCCTTGGCCTCGAGCTCGGTGTCGAGCCGGTCGGCCAGCTCGAGGACGGCGCGGGCCCGGACGACGTCGGCCGCGGCCGCCGCCGCCTCGTCCTGACCGTCGAACGAGAGCTGCCCGCCACCGTCGTCCTCGGACCTCAGCTCGCGGCGCAGGTAGCGCAGGGCGAGGTCGGCGAGGTCGTAGCTGCGCTGGTCGGGCATCGCGAGGTAGGCCGAGAGCGCGGTGTCGCTGGTCACGCCGCGCAGGTCCCAGCCGCGGGCGGCGAACGCCAGCGACGGCCCCTTGGCGTCGTGCAGCGCCTTGGCGACCTCGGGGTCGGCCAGCCAGTCGGCGAAGGCCTTCTCGTCGGTGGGGTCGAGGCCCGACGGCTCGAACCACGCGCCCTCACCGGCCGCCGACGCCAGCGCGACGCCGACGACGTCGCCCGTGCCGGCGCCCCAGAACCCCGAGATGTGCACGCCCGTGCGGCCCGGGCCGCGGGCGTGCTCGTCGAGCCAGCCGGCGAGCTCGCCCGGCCCGAGCACGCGGCAGGTCACGTCGAAGCCCTCGTCGGCCTCGGGAGCGGCGGACTCGACGGTGGCGTAGAGCCGGTCGCGCAGCACGCGGAACTCGAGGGTGTCGAACACCTGGTGGACCTCGTCGCGCTCCCAGTTGACGCGGGCGAGGTCGCCCGGCATCACCTCGACGGGGACGTCGCGCACCAGCTCGGTGAGCTGGCGGTTCTGGATGACCTGCGCGAGGTGGGCACGCAACGCGTCTCCGGCCTTGCCCTTCACCTCGTCGACACGGGCCACCAGGGTGTCGAGGTCGCCGAACTCGACCACCCACCTGGTCGCCGTCTTCTCCCCGACCGACGGGATGTTGGGCAGGTTGTCGCTCGGGTCGCCGCGCAGCGCTGCGAAGTCGGGGTACTGCGCCGGGGAGAGGCCGTACTTGTCGCGCACCGCCTCGGGGGTCATGCGGGACAGGTCGGAGACGCCCTTGCGCGGGTAGAGCACCGTGACCCGGTCGCTCACCAGCTGGAGCGCGTCGCGGTCACCGGTGCAGATCAGGACGTCGAAACCCTCCTTCTCGGCGCGGCTGGTGACCGTCGCGATGACGTCGTCGGCCTCGTATCCCTCGGCCTCGAGCGCCGGGATGCGCAGTGCCGCGAGAACCTCCTTGACCAGGTCGACCTGTCCCCTGAACTCGTCGGGGCTCGTCGTCCTGTTGGCCTTGTAGTCGGCGAAGAGCTCGCTGCGGAAGGTCTGCCGCGACACGTCGAACGCGACGGCGACGTGGGTCGGGTTCTCGTCGCGCAGCAGGTTGATGAGCATCGAGGTGAACCCGTAGACCGCGTTGGTCGTCTGCCCCGTGGTGGTCGAGAAGTTCTCGACCGGCAGCGCGTAGAAGGCGCGGTAGGCGAGCGAGTGGCCGTCGAGGAGGAGGAGCCGGTAGGGCGTCGTCGGGTCGGTCACGGCCCCGACCCTAGTGCGGGCCGGGGACACCTACGATCGGCGCATGAACCCGCCCCCAGCCGACCCCCTGGCCGCGATCCGCACGGCGAGCACCGGCACGCTCGCCGAGCGGATGGGCATCGAGTTCGTCGAGGTGTCGGCGGAGCGGCTGGTCGCCACCATGCCGGTCGAGGGGAACACGCAGCCCTACGGCCTGCTCCACGGCGGGGCCTCGGTCGTGCTCGCCGAGACCCTCGGGTCGGTCGGGGCCGCGATCCACGCCGGGCCGGACCGGGTCGCCATCGGCCTCGACATCAACGCCTCGCACCACCGCGCCGCCCGCTCCGGGCTCGTGACCGGGGTCGCCACGCCCGTGCACGCCGGGTCGACCGTCGTCTCGTACCAGGTGGAGATCAGCGACGACGAGGGCCGCCGCGTGTGCACGTCGCGCATCACCTGCCTGCTCCGCGACGCCCCGCCCGGCGGCTGACCGCGCGGTCGCTCAGTCCACCGGCCCGGCGACCGCAGCCCGGATGCGGCGCAGCGTGCGACGGCGCGCGACGAGGTGCTCGGCGAGGGCAGGGCCCTTCGCGCCGGAGAGGCGCCGCCGCAGGACACTGACGGGGACCGAGCGTCGGACGACCACCGGGCCGAAGCCCAGCCGCGCGTAGAACCGCTGGGTGTCGCGCATCTGCGGCAGGACGCTGGTCAGCACGTGCTCCGCGCCGACCTCGTCCGCGAAGCTCACGGCCGAGGCGAGCAGCGCCTTGCCGACGCCCTGACGGCGGAAGCCGTCGCGCACGTGCAGGTAGTGGGTGTGCACGGCCCGCTGGTCGAACAGCGGCGCGTAGGCCGTGACCGAGAGCACCGTCATGCCGGCCACCTCGCCGTCGAGGGTGGCGACGAGCGCTCGGGAGTCGGGGTCGGCCGTGACGGCGGCGAGCCGGTCCAGCAGCCCGTCCTCGTCCGGGACGGGCACGACGCGCTCGATGCGGCTGCCGATGCGGCGCAGCTCCTCCCACATCGCCAGGAGGGCGGGGAGGTCCTCGGTCCGTGCGACTCGCACCGCCACACTCGGTCGCGTCACGGCTCCTCCTGCTGCGGACGGGGACGCACCCGACACCAGGGGTCGGGCGGCCCGGGACGACGGGTCCTCGGTGACTGCCCCCGCAACAGCCGGGCCGGACCTTACGCCCCCGCGCCACCGCGCGAGATGATGGGTCGGTTTCCGATCTTGGACAGGAGCTCACCCGGTGGTCAGAGGCACGGGAACGCTGCTCAACGTGGCGACCATCCTGCTGGGGTCGGGCATCGGTGTCCTGCTCGGCAACCGGCTGCCCCAGAGGACCCGTGACGTGGTCACCGACGGCCTGGGCCTGGTGACGCTGCTGGTCGCCGGCACCAGCGCCGCGGCGGTGCTCGACGCCGAGCTGCTGGACGCGATCGGCTCCAGCGCCCCCGTGCTCGTGGTGCTGGGGTCGGTGCTCGTCGGGGGCATCGCCGGGTCGCTGCTGCGCATCGAGGACCGCCTGGAGGGCGTCGGCGCCGCGATCCGCACCCGGATGCCGGTCGGGGAGGGGTCCCACGAGGAGCGCCACCGGTTCGTCGAGGGTTTCGTCACCGCGTCGCTGGTGTTCTGCGTCGGCCCCCTGACCGTCCTGGGGTCGCTCGACGACGGCCTCGGCCGCGGCATCGACAAGCTCGCGCTGAAGTCCACTTTGGACGGGTTCGCGTCGATCGCGTTCGCGGCGAGCCTCGGCTGGGGGGTCGCTGCGTCCGTGGTCGCCGTGCTGGCGATCCAGGGGTCGCTCACCGTGCTGGGGGCGCTGCTCGGCGACCTGCTCCCCGACGCGCACCTGTCCGCCCTGACCGCGACCGGCGGCCTGCTGCTCGCCGGCGTGGCGCTGCGGCTCCTGCGCATCCGGCCCGTCCCGGTCGCGGACCTGCTGCCCGCCCTGCTCGTCGCGCCGCTGCTCGTGCAGCTCGTCGTCGCGACCCGCTGACGGTCCCCCCGGTTCTCTCGCCGCGCACACCGTCGGGCACTATGCTCGCCGCGACGGTGACTCGGCCCCGGCCCCACCGCTCGTCTGCCCGACCGCACGACCGTTCCTCTCCCGGAGGTGTCCTGGTGCGCAGAAGAGTCGCCGTGACCCTGGCGACGCTGTTGTCCGCTGTTGTCTGCGTTCTCGGTGTCGGGGTCGGCGCGGCTCACGCCGAAGGCGAGTCGATCTTCGGCTTCCTGCGCAACGCCAAGGCCGGCGAGCTGCAGCCCGTCCCCGGGGCGACGATCACCGTGACCGGTCCGAACGGGTTCAGCGGGACCGCGACCACCGACGAGACGGGCCGCTGGACGGTCGAGACGAACGCGTCCGGCACCTTCGAGGTGAAGCTCGACCAGGACTCGTTGCCGGAGGGCGTCACGCTGCGCGACCCGGAGGCCGACACGCTGGAGGTGCCCGTCGCGTCGGGCCAGGACAAGCCGGTGCTCTTCGCGCTCGGCAAGAGCACCCGCAACGTGCAGAACAAGTGGGAGCAGGCAGCCCAGCTCTCGGCGGAGGGGCTGCGGTTCGGCCTCATCATCGCCCTCGCCTCCGTCGGGCTCTCGCTCATCTTCGGCACCACCGGCCTCACCAACTTCTCCCACGGCGAGCTGGTCACTCTCGGCGCGGTCAGCGCTTGGTGGTTCAGCACCGGCAACCTGCCCTTCCTGCCTGACTACGGCGGCATGAACTTCCTCGTCGCGGGAGTCGTCACCCTGGTCTTCATGGGGTTCATCGGCTGGGCCAACGACGCGGGGCTGTGGCGGCCGCTGCGCCGCCGGAGCACCGGCCTGATCGCGGCGATGATCATCTCGATCGGACTGGCCCTCTTCCTGCGCTACTTCCTGCTCTACCTCTTCGGCGGGCAGACGCGGTCCTACCGCGCGTACCGCGGGCAGACCGGCCTGGACTTCGGCCCGATCACCCTGAGCGTCGTCGACTACGCGAGCATGGGCATCGCGGTGATCGTGCTGATGGCCGTGGCGTACGCGCTGCTGAGGACCCGCATCGGCAAGGCCACCCGCGCGGTGTCGGACAACCCGGCCCTCGCGGCGGCGTCGGGCATCGACGTCGACCGGGTGATCCGTGTGGTCTGGATCTCCGGGTCCATGCTCGCCGGGCTGGCGGGGATCCTGCTCGGCGTCGCGCAGGGCATCAACTGGCAGACCGGCTTCCAGATCCTGCTGCTGATGTTCGCGGCCGTGACCCTGGGCGGGCTGGGCACCGCGTTCGGCGCCCTCCTGGGCAGCATCGTGGTGGGCATGTTCGTCACCGTGTCGACCCTGGTGATCCCCACCGAGCTGAAGAACGTCGGCGCACTGGGCATCCTCATCGTCATCCTCCTGGTCAGGCCGCAGGGCATCCTCGGCCGGGCGCAGCGGGTCGGCTGAGGCGGGCGGAGGAGACGACATGAACACCGCGAGGCGACGTCCGGAGCGAGGAACGAGCGGAGGCGGAGCGCGCCGATGAACTGGGAACGCATCCTCGTGAACGCCCTCGAGGCGGGCATCGGCGTCGAGACCGTGGTCTTCGCCCTCGCGGCCATCGGGCTGAACGTCCACTTCGGCTACACCGGGCTGCTGAACTTCGGGCAGTCGGCCTTCCTCGCCATGGCGGCCTACGGCATCGGCGTCACCGTCGCGACGTTCGACCTGCCGCTGTGGCTCGGCGTCATCATCGGCATCGGGCTCGCCGTGCTGCTGGCGCTGCTGCTCGGCGTCCCGACGCTGCGACTACGCGCCGACTACCTCGCGATCGTCACGATCGCGGCCGCCGAGATCGTGCGGCTGGTCGCCCGGTCGGTGACGTTCGAGGAGACCCTCGGCGGCTCGGACGGCCGGCAGGCCTTCGCGGGCGACTTCTACGCGCTCAACCCCTACTCCGAGGGCGACTACAACATCGGGTCGTTCGGGTTCAACGAGCGCGTGATGTGGGTGCTGACGGTCGGCTGGGCGCTGGTCGGCCTGTCCTGCCTGGTGGTCTACCTGCTGATGCGCAGCCCGTGGGGACGCGTCCTCAAGGCGATCCGCGAGGACGAGGACGCGGTGCGCAGCCTCGGCAAGAACGTCTACTCCTACAAGATGCAGAGCCTGATCATCGGCGGCGTCCTGGGCTGCCTCGGCGGCTTCATCCTCGCCCTCGCCCGCGCATCCATCCAGCCGGACATCTTCGGCACGGAGACCACGTTCTTCGCCTACACCATCCTCATCCTCGGCGGCGCCGCGCGAGTGGCCTCGCCGGTCGTCGGCGCCATGATCTTCTGGGTCATCCTCTCGCTGACCGACAACATCCTCAACGAGGCGATCGACGCCGGCTACGTCAACGACTCGATCATCAACAACACCCAGGTCGGCCAGTTCCGCTTCATGCTGGTCGGGCTGCTGCTGATGCTGTTGATGATCTTCCGGCCACAAGGAATCTTCGGCGACCGTAGGGAGATCGCGCTCGATGCCCGCTGACGAGACCACCAGCAAGGTGCCGGACCAGCCGGCCCCCTCCGGCGGCGCGACGCCCGCCTCCGGGACCCGGCGCGAACGACGCGACGCCGCGGCGTCGGCCCTGGCCGACGTCCCGCACGAGCCCGGTGCGCCCAAGCCGGACCCGATCATGGTCGCCGACAAGGTCGTCCGCCAGTTCGGCGGCCTGACCGCGGTCGACGTCGAGCACGTCGAGATCCAGCGCGGTGCGATCACCGCCCTCATCGGCCCCAACGGTGCCGGCAAGACGACGTTCTTCAACCTGCTGACCGGCTTCGACCAGCCGACCACGGGGACGTGGTCCTTCGAGGGCAAGCCGCTGTCGGGCATGGCCGCGCACAAGGTCGCGCGACTCGGCATGGTGCGCACGTTCCAGCTGACCAAGGCCCTGTCCAAGCTGACCGTCATCGAGAACATGCGTCTCGGCGCGACCGGGCAGCGGGGCGAGAACGTGTTCCGCGCCCTCATCGGCAGCATCTGGCGCGACCAGGAGCGCGAGATCACCGAGCGCGCCGACGACCTGCTGGCGCGCTTCAAGCTCGACACCAAGCGCGAGGACTTCGCCGGCAGCCTCAGCGGCGGCCAGCGCAAGCTGCTCGAGATGGCCCGCGCCCTCATGGTCGGCCCCGAGATGGTCATGCTCGACGAGCCGATGGCCGGCGTGAACCCCGCCCTGACGCAGTCGCTGCTCGGGCACGTCAAGGACCTCCGCGAGGACGGCATGACGGTGCTGTTCGTCGAGCACGACATGGACATGGTGCGCGACATCTCGGACTGGGTCCTGGTCATGGCCCAGGGCCAGGTGATCGCCGAAGGTCCACCGGACGCCGTGATGGGCGACCAGCGCGTGATCGACGCCTACCTGGGCTCGCACCACGACTCCGCTCTCACCGAGGAGGAGGAGGAGCGCATGCTGGCCGAGGCCGAGGAAGCCCTCGAGAGGGAGCGGGCCGAGAAGGAGAAGCAGTCGTGAGCACCCACGAACCCCCGGCCGACGAGCAGCCGCCGGAGACCAGCGGCCACTCGGTGTCCGCCGAGGACCGCAAGGCGCACGAGGCGGCCGCCTCGAACGCACTGCTGCGGGCCGACGAGGTCGTCGCCGGCTACGTGCCCGGCGTGAACATCCTCAACGGCTGCGACTTCTACGTGAACGACGGGGAGCTCGTCGGCATCATCGGCCCCAACGGCGCCGGCAAGTCGACCCTGCTCAAGGCGATCTTCGGCCTCATCAAGGTCAGCAGCGGCACGATCATGCTCCGCGGCGAGGACATCACCGGCTACAAGGCGAACAAGCTGGTCACCAAGGGCGTCGGCTTCGTCCCGCAGACCAACAACGTGTTCCCCAGCCTGACCATCGAGGAGAACCTGCAGATGGGGGTCTACCAGGCCCCGAAGAAGTTCAAGAAGAGCTTCGAGTTCGTCACCGGCCTGTTCCCGGCGCTGGGCGACCGTCGCGCCCAGCGCGCGGGCTCGCTCTCCGGCGGTGAGCGGCAGATGGTGGCGATGGGCCGGGCGCTGATGATGGAGCCATCGGTGCTGCTGCTCGACGAGCCGTCGGCAGGACTCTCCCCCGCCCTGCAGGACGAGGTGTTCGTGCGCACCCGGCAGATCAACCGGGCCGGCGTCTCGGTGATCATGGTCGAGCAGAACGCCCGCCGGTGCCTGCAGATCTGCGACCGGGGCTACGTCCTCGACCAGGGCCGCAACGCCTACACCGCCACCGGCCAGGAGCTGCAGAACGACCCGAAGGTCATCGAGCTCTACCTCGGGACGCTCGCCAAGGCCTGACGAGGGCCTGCTCGCCCGCCTCGACCTGCCCCACCCGCGGTGCAGGTCTGAGAGAGGCAGCAGCGCGCCCACGTCCCGTACCGGAGAGCGCGCGGCGCTGGCGGTGCGACCCCGCACGTGGCCGGCCGGCCGCACGACGGGAACGACAGAGGGGCCCGGCACCGTGACGGTGCCGGGCCCTCTGTCTGCGTGCTCAGCTCAGGAGAGAGCCGATCCTCTGGCGAGGATCAGATCTGACCCTCCTTGGCCTCGACGAAGGCGTAGCGGTTGTCGGCGCCGTACTCGTAGATGCCGACCGACGCCTGGCTGGGGTCGCCTGCGTCGTTGAACTCGACCGGGCCGCTGACACCGTTGTAGTCGATGTCCTCGCCGTCCTCGAGCAGCGCCAGGCAGTCGGCGAACGAGGTGCACGCCGTGCCACCCGCACTGACCTCCTGCATCTTCGACGCGATCGACTCGCCGGCGTCGTCACCGGCGGCCTGGGCCGCCAGCGCGACCAGGATGGTGGCGTCGTAGGACTCGGCCGCGTAGGCGAACTCGTCCAGACCCGGTGCCACCTCCTCGAGGCGAGACTTGAAGGAGTCGTCCGCGACGACGCCCGGGAGGGTGCCCTTGACGCCCTCGAGGGTGCCCTTGTCGAAGTCCTTGTCGTAGTTGGCGAGGTTGCCGTCCACGAAGTAGATCTTCTTGGTGTCGGGGCCGATGCCCTGCTTGACGAGCTCAGGGATGATCTTCTTGGTCTCGTCGAACGAGATGACCGCGATCGCCTCGGGGTCGGCAGCCTTGATCTTGCCGACCTCGGTGGAGAAGGACGCGGCCTTCGGGTCGTAGACGACCGTCTCGACGACCTGGCCGCCACCGGCCTCGATGGACTTGGTGGCGTTGTCGGCCAGACCGGTGCCGTAGGAGTCCTGTAGCGCCATGATGCCGACCGAGGCGTTGCCGTCGGCCAGGATCAGGTCACCGAGGACGCGGCCCTGAAGGACGTCCGGCGGGGCGGTCCGGAAGTACAGGCCCTTGTCGTCGTAGCTGGTGAACTCGTCGGAGGTGTTCGCCGGCGAGATCTGCACGACGCCGCTGCCGACGATCTTGTCGATCACGGACAGCGACACGGACGAGGACGCGGCGCCGACGATGGCGTCGACGTTGTTGGACAGCAGACGGTCGACCGACTGCGACGCGGTGTCCGTGGAGGTGTCGCCCGAGTCGGAGTCCACCTTCTCGACCTGCGTGCCGTTGACGCCACCGGCGTCGTTGATGTCCTTGATCGCGAGGTCGACGCCTGCGAACTCCGGCGGGCCGAGGAACGCGAGGGAACCGGTCTGCGGGAGCAGGGTGCCGATCTTGAGCGTGCCATCGCCCTTGCCGGCGGCAGCCGAGGTCGTACCGTCGTCGCTCGGTGTCGTCGTGGTGTCGTCGTCGCCGCCGCAGGCGGTGAGGACGAGACCGGCGACGCCCAGGACCGCAACCGACCGCCAGAGCGGGGTGGGGCGAATCATGAACCATCTCCTTTGAAGGGACCGCGGACCAGACGGGCCGCGCAAGTCGTTCTGTCGTGGTGGAACCTACCGAATCCCCTGACACGGGGGGCGGATGCGCCCCCAAAGGGTGCCGCGTCGATACCAAGTCGTGACCTGACGCCTCCCGCGGCGCGACAAGGTGACACATGGGGCGGGCTCAGCCCTCGGCCGGCTCCTCGGCGAGCACCAGCTCGGCCACCTGGCGCATCGTCATCCGCCGGTCCATCGAGGTCCGCTGCACCCAGCGGTAGGCCTGGGCCTCGTCGAGCCCGTACCGCACCTGCAGTGCCCCTTTTGCCCGGTCGACGAGCTTGCGCGTCTCCAACCGGTCACGCAGGTCGAGGACCTCCCGCTCCAGCGTCACGAGCTCGTCGAAGCGGCTGAGCGCCATCTCGACGGCGGGCATCAGGTCGGCCTTCCCGAACGGCTTGACGACGTAGGCCATCGCGCCGGCCTCGCGGGCTCGTTCCACGAGCTCGCGCTGGGAGAACGCCGTGAGCATGACGACGGGCGCCAGCCGGGCGCCCGCGATGCGTCCCGCCGCCGAGATGCCGTCGAGGCGCGGCATCTTCACGTCCAGGACCACGAGGTCGGGGCGGTGCTTCTCGGTGGCGGTGACGGCCGCCTCGCCGTCGCCGACCTCGGCGACGACCTCGAACCCCTCCTCCTCGAGCATCTCCTTGAGGTCGAGGCGGATCAGCGCCTCGTCCTCGGCGATGACGACGCGTCTCACGGACGGCAGGTTATCGAGTGGCAGACTGGCCGCCGCGCCCCGATAGGCCAACTGGCAGAGCCAATGGTCTCAAACACCATCCAGTGTGGGTTCGAATCCCACTCGGGGCACCGACGTGCCGATCGGTGCATCCGATGCGCTGCAGTTCGGCCCCCCGCCTGTCGATGCATCCTCCGTGGCGGCGACGACGGGGCGACGGCCGATGCTGCCCGCCCTCCTCCTGCCCGCCGTGCTCGTCGCCGTGCTGGCGCTCACCGGCTGCGCGCTCCTCGAGACGGCGGTCGCTCCGCCGGGTGCGCGCCCCGGCGTGGACGTCCCGCGCGACGCCGAGGCGCGCTCGATCACCCCGTTGGGCATGCCGGCGCTGGCGCCAGCGGGGGTCGGCGGCTACGCGTTCCTCACGACCCGGGCCGACGGCTCTCCCGTCGCGTTCGACCCCTGCCGGGCCGTGCACTTCGTCGTGCGGCCCGACCAGGAGCCGCGCGGAGGCCGTGCGCTGCTGACGGAGGCGCTGGCCGAGCTCGGTGCGGCGACCGGGCTGCAGTTCGTCGACGACGGCGCGACCGACGAGCCGCCGGCGGCCGGGCGCCCTGCCTACCAGCCGGAGCGATACGGCGACCGCTGGGCACCGGTGCTCGTCACGTGGTCGTCGCCGAACGAGACCTCTCTGCTGTCCGGTGACGTCCTGGGCCGGGCCGGCCCGCAGAGCTTCGGAGCCGACCTCGAGAGCCTGCGCTACGTCACCGGTGCGGCGGTGTTCAACGGACCGGCTCTCGACGCACAGCTGCGCGGCGGCGAGGCGGAGAAGGCCCGCGCGGTGCTGCTGCACGAGCTCGGCCACCTGGTCGGGCTCGGGCACGTCGACGACCCGTACCAGGTCATGTTCGACACGAACTCCTACCCGCTCCCGCGCTACCGGGCGGGGGACCTGCGTGGGCTCGAGAAGCTCGGTCTGGGACGCTGCTTCGACGACTACTGAGCCGGCCGTCGGGAGGTCGCGGTGCACCTGGGCTTCGCGGTGCCCCTCGCCGGCGCCTGGGCCACGCCGGACCGCCAGGTCGAGCTGGCCCGGCGGGCCGAGGACCTCGGCTACGCCTCGCTCTGGACGTTCCAGCGGCTGCTCTACCCGGCCGACCCGGAGCACGCCGCACAGCCCGACCGCTGGCCGCCGGTCTACCGCAGCGTCCACGACCCGCTGGTGACCCTGGCCTACCTCGCCGCCCACACGTCGCGGGTGCGCCTCGGCGTGGCCGTGCTGAACATGCCCTGGTTCTCCCCCGTGCTGCTGGCCAAGCAGACCACGACGCTCGACACGGTCTCGGGCGGGCGCCTCGACGTCGGCCTCGGCCTGGGCTGGGCCGAGGAGGAGTACGCCGCGACCGGCGCCGACCCGGCCCGGCGCGGGGTCCGCGCCGAGCAGTTCGTCGCGGGGCTCACGGCCTGCTGGACCGAGGACGTCGTGACCCTGCGCACCGAGCTCCACGACCTGCGCGGGGTGCGCGTCGAGCCCAAGCCCGTGCAGCGTCCGCACCCTCCCGTGCTGCTCGGGGGCACGGTGGAGGCCGCGCTGCGCCGGGCCGGGCGCATCGCCGACGGCTGGATCAGCAGCAGCGGCCAGGACCTGTCCTCGATCGGCCGCGCGATCGCGGTCGTCCAGGCGGCCGCGCGCGACGCCGGGCGCGACCCGTCGGACCTGCGCTTCGTCTGCCGTGGTGTGGTGCGGGTGCGGCCGGGCGGAGCGCCCGACCGCCGCGCCCTCTCCGGGTCGTACGACGAGATCCGCGACGACCTCGGCATGCTCGCGGCGCAGGGCGTCACCGAGACGTTCGTCGACCTCAACTTCGACCGTGAGGTGGGCGGTCCGGACGCGGACCCGGTCGAGTCGGTCCGCCGGGCCCACCAGGTGCTGGCGGAGCTGGCCCCGTGACGAGGCAGCCGGGGCAGGCGGTGCGCCGCCGCGTCGAGGTGCGCGGGCGGGTGCAGGGCGTGTTCTTCCGCGAGGGGACCCGGCGGGCGGCCGCGGCCCGCGGTGTCGCCGGCTGGGTGCGCAACCGGCCCGACGGCAGCCTCGAGGCCGTCTTCGAGGGCCCGCCCGACGACGTGGCGGCGCTGCTGGTCTGGGCCCGCACCGGCCCCCGTCATGCCCGCGTCGACGGCGTCGACGTGCACGAGGAGGCCGTCGAGGGGCTCGACCGGTTCGAGGTCCGGTGAGCGTGGACATCAGGGACGCGACCGACGGGGACTGGCCGCTGGTCTGGCCGTTCTTCGCCGCGATCGTCGAGGCCGGGGAGACCTACGCCTACCCCGAGCAGATGACCCCCGAGGCCGGGCGGGCGCTGTGGATGGAGCCGCCGCCGGGCCGGACCGTCGTCGCCGTCGACGGGGACACCGTGCTGGGCTCGGCCAAGATGGGGCCGAACCGGCCCGGCCGCGGCGCGCACGTGGCGACAGCCAGCTTCATGGTCGACCCCGCCCACGGAGGGCGCGGCGTGGGGCGCGCCCTGGGGGTGCACGTCGTCGGGTGGGCACGCGAGTCCGGCTACCGCAGCATGCAGTTCAACGCGGTGGTGGAGACGAACACCGCCGCGGTCGGGCTCTGGCGGTCGCTGGGCTTCGAGGTGCTCGCGACGGTGCCGGAGGCGTTCGACCACCCCCGGCACGGCCTGGTCGGCCTGCACGTCATGCACCTGCGCCTCTGAGCGACGCCGGAGACGCGACGGCCCCGCCACCGGTGTCCGGTGACGGGGCCGCAGCGCGACGCGGGGCCGTCCGGGCCTAGCGGACGCGGAGCCGCTGACCCGGGTAGATCAGCCCGGGGTTCTTGCCGATGGTCGAGCGGTTGATGCGGTACAGCGCCTTCCAGCCGCCCGGCACGTCGCGCTTGCGCGCGATCGCCGAGAGCGTGTCGCCGCGGCGCACGACGTAGGCGCGGGTGGCCGCCTTCGCCTTGCGGTGCTTGCCGCGCGACGCGCGCTCGGTCGAGACCCGGTTGTCCTCGGCCCGCCTCTCGGCCTTCGACTTCTCGTCAGCCTTCGGGGCGGCGTCGGCCTTCGGGGCGTCGGCCTTCGGGGCGTCGGCCTTCGGGGCGTCGGCCTTGCCACCATCGCCCTTCGCGGCGTCGCCGTTGGACTGCGAGCCGTTCATCCGGGCCTTGTACTCCTCGGCCGTGGCCAGCGCCTCACGGCGGTCGGCCCCGTCGAGGCCGAGCTTGCTCGAGCAGCCCGGCCACGACCGCCAGCCCGAGTTCTCGACCAGCTTGGCGGCGATGACGATCTGCTCGGCCTTGGTGGCGAGGTCGGCGCGCGACGCGTACTTCTCGCCGCCCCAGCCGTCCCACGTGCCGTCGGCGAACTGCAGCCCGCCGTAGTAGCCGTTGCCGGTGTTGATGTTCCAGTTCTGGCCGCTCTCGCAGGAGGCGAGGCGGTCCCAGCTGCTGCTGGCGGCCGACGCCGGCGAGGACGTCGCCAGCGGGATGGCCCCGACGATGGACGCGGTCGCGAGACCGAGGTTGCGGGTGTGGGTGCTGGGCTTGCGGTGCCGGCCCCGTCCGGACCCTGACGTGCGGGAGTGCGCGCGCTGCGCCATGTGGTGTGTCCCTCTCGCCGCCTGCGAGGTGAGCTGTCGGGTTCGGGCGAGAGGTGCCCGGCCGCATCACTGCGGCTTCACCCCGAGGACGGTGCGGAGCGTCGCTCGACGCGCCACGCCGCCCGGAAGTGGGTCCCCCACTCCTGCCCGCTGCGACCTTGCAGGGCTGCGCGACGACGGGCAGGACTCGGCGGGCCGTCGGCAGGACCGCGCGCTCCGCACGGCTGCAGGGAGGATACGGGCCCAGGTCACGATCCGGCAACGTGACGGGGCCGAACGGGGGAACGATGGGGGTCATGTCCCGCGACCTGACCGTCCGCAGCGGCGTCGTGCTGCCCGCCGCCGAGCTGCGCTGGCGGTTCTCCCGGTCGAGCGGCCCGGGCGGGCAGTCGGTCAACACCACCGACTCGCGCGTGGAGCTCTCGTTCGACCTCGCGGCGACCGCGGCGCTCGGCCCGGTCCTGCGCGAGCGGGCCCTGCAGCGCCTGGGCGGCCGGCTCGTCGACGGGGTCCTGACCGTGGCCGCGTCCGAGCACCGGTCCCAGCTGCGCAACCGCGAGGCGGCGCAGGCCCGCCTCGTCGCGGTCGTGGCCGACGCGATCGCCCCTCCCCCGCGGCAGCGCCGCCCCACCAGGCCGTCCCGGGCGGCGAAGGAGCGCCGGATCGCGCAGAAGAAGCGCCGGGGCGAGGTGAAGCGGACCCGGCGGGACCTCGGGGACTAGCCGTCCTCGCGGGCGCGCTCGAGGCCGTCGAGGATCAGGTCCAGGCCGAACCCGAACTCCTCGGCGTAGTCGTAGCCGGGCGCCAGCACGTGCTCCCTCGTCAGCTCGGCCAGGTGGGGGTAGGCGTCGGCCGGGAGCTGCCGGAGGATCTCCTCGGCCAGCGCGGCCGTCTCCTCGGGCGTGTCGAACGGCAGCGCCGCCTCCTGCAGCGCGAACCCGTAGATGTAGCTGTCGAGCGCGGAGAACGCGTGGGCGGCCAGCTCCACCGAGAAGCCCCCGGCGCGCAGGACGCCGAGCACGGTGTCGTGGTGGCGCAGCGTGGCCGGGCCGGGCGTCGTGCGCGACTCGAGCAGCGGGGTCGCCCACGGGTGGCGCCGCAGGACCTCGCGGGCGGAGAAGGCCCGCTCCCGCATGGCCGTACGCCAGCCGGTGTCGGCCGGCAGCTGGAACTCGGCGAAAACGGTGTCGACCATGCCGTCGAGGATGTCCTCCTTGTTCGCCACGTGGTGGTAGAGCGACATGGCCTCCACGCCCAGGGCCTCCGCGAGCCGGCGCATGGTGAGCGCGGCCACCCCGCCGGTGTCGGCGAGGGCGACGGCGGCCCCCAGCACCCGGTCCCGGCTCAGGGGTGCGCGCGGCTGTGACCGGTCGGTCCGTCGTGCCATGGTCTCGCGTCCCTCCGCCGGGTGGGCCGGGGCTCGCCCGGTTGACAACCTTACGCCGTACGCCTATCTTACACCGTAAGATACCGGATCACGAGCGGGAACGGATACCCACGATGATGAAGGCGATCACCCAGCAGACCTACGGCTCGGCCGACGTGCTCGAGCTCCGCCACGTCGAGCGGCCGCAGGTCGCGCCGGACGAGGTGCTGGTCCGCGTCCGTGCGGCCGGCGTCGACCGCGGGGTGTGGCACCTCATGACGGGCCTGCCCTACCCCCTCCGCCTGGCGGGCTACGGCCTGCGGGCGCCGAAGAACCCGGTCCCCGGCATGGACGTCGCCGGGGTCGTGGAGGCCGTCGGCGCCGAGGTCACGAGGTTCCGCCCCGGCGACGAGGTGTTCGGCATCGGCAAGGGCACGTTCGCCGAGCTGGCCCGCGCCGCCGAGGCCAAGCTCGCGCCCAAGCCGGCGAACCTCACCTTCGAGCAGGCGGCGGCCGTCGCCATCTCCGGCCTCACGGCCCTGCAGGGTCTGCGCGACCACGCCCGGCTTCGGCCCGGGCAGCGGGTGCTCGTCATCGGCGCCTCCGGAGGCGTCGGCTCCTTCGCGGTCCAGCTGGCCAAGGCGTTCGGGGCCGAGGTCACCGGCGTCGCCAGCACCGCCAAGGTCGACCTGGTGCGCTCCCTCGGTGCCGACCACGTCCTGGACTACACCCGCGAGGACTTCGCCGACGGCACCCGGCGCTACGACGTCGTGCTCGACATCGGCGGAAGCTCGTCGCTGACCCGGCTGCGCCGCGCGCTCACCCCGACCGGGACGCTGGTGATCGCGGGCGGCGAGGGCGGCGGCCGATGGCTCGGCGGCACCGACCGCCAGCTGCGCGCGATGGCGCTGTCGCCGTTCGTCGGCCAGCGGCTGACGTCCTTCGTCTCCAAGGAGGGCCACGAGGACATGCTCGTCCTCGCCGGGCTGGTCGAGTCCGGGAAGGTCACGCCCGCCGTCGACCGCACGTACGGGCTGGACGAGGCCCCCGACGCCGTCCGCTACGTCGAGCAGGGCCGGGCCCGCGGGAAGGTCGTCGTCACCGTCTGAGGCGCGCTCAGTCCGGCGCGAGGTCGGCGAGCGCCGTCTCGGCGATCGCGATCTCGTTGTCGATCATCCAGCGGGCACCGCGCAGGCCGCGCAGGCCGAAGCGGTCCCGGATGGTGACGACGAGCTCGGCGACCTTCGGGTCGACCTCGTCGTCGGGAATCTCGGTCACGGGCGCGTTCCCCCCATCGACTTCTCGCACGATTGGCCACCGAGGCTAACGAATCACCCGCCGAACGGCAGGATGTGCGCGTGGAGGCGCCGGGCGAGTCGCGCGACGCGGTGGCGTCGCTGCGGGCCGCCGGTGCCGGGCCCGGCTCGCTCGTCGCCGTGGCCCGGGCCCCGGACGGGGTCGGCCTGGCGTGCGAGGGCACGGCCGTGTGGGTGCGCGGCGAGGGCGTCACGGTCCTGCGCCGGGTGCTGGACGAGCTGCGGCCGCGCCTGACCTGGTGGTCGGCCGCCGAGGCGCTCCCCCTGCTGGCCGGCGGGGGGCGGGTGCTCGCGTCGTGGGACGTCGCCGCGACCCACCGTCTCGTGGCGGGCGGGTCGGCCGGGCACCCGGGCACGGTGTGGGCCGCGGCCCGGGGTCTCGCGGCGGAGCACCTGCCCCGCACCGGCCAGCTGGACCTGCTCGGCGGGCTGCCCGACCGGCACGGCCCCGACGACCCCGTCGACGCCCACGACCCGGTCCGCCCGGACGGCTACCTGCGGCCCGGGTGGTGCGAGACCGGGCCGCCGGACCCCGTGGCGGCGGCGGCCTGGGCCGCCACCGCGCTCGAGGTCGCCGCCGCCCACCGGGCCGCCCTCTCGGCGCTGCCCGACCCGCGTCAGGACCCGCCCGCGCCCGCCCTGGCCGAGCTGACCGCCTGGTCGGAGTCGGCCGCGGAGGTGCTGGCGGTCGAGCTGGGCGAGACCGGGCTCCCGCTCGACCGCGCGACGGCGCTCCGCCTCATCGAGGAGCGCGCCGGCCCCCGGCCCGCCGACGCGGGCGAGGCGGCGGCGACGCGGTCGACCCGGGACGGCGAGGTCCGCGACCTCGTGCGGGGCGCCGCGGACGTCGACCTGCGCAACCCCGTACAGGTGCGGGAGCTGCTGCACCGCGCGGGCATCGACGTGCCCGACACGCGGTCCTGGCGGCTGGAGCCCCTGCGCGGGACGCACCCGGTGGTCGACGCGCTGCTGCGGTGGCGCAAGGCGGAGCGGGTCGCCACGACCTACGGCTACGCCTGGCTCGACCGGCACGTGGGGGCGGACGGCCGGCTGCGCGGGACGTGGACCGGCTGCGACGGCGCCGCCGGGCGGATGACCGCCTCCGCGGGGCTGCACAACCTGCCGGCCGAGCTCCGCCCGGCCGTGGCCGCCGAGCCCGGGCACGTGCTGGTCCGTGCCGACCTGGGGCAGGTGGAGCCCCGCGTCCTCGCCGCGGTGTCGGGCGACCAGGGGCTCGCCGCAGCCACCGCCGACCCGGACCTCTACGCGCCGGTCGCGAGCCGGCTCCGCTGCGACCGGGCCACCGCCAAGATCGCCGTCCTCGCGGCCATGTACGGCCAGACCTCGGGCACGGCGGGTCAGGCCCTCGACGGGCTGGAGCGCGCGTACCCCGTCGCCATGGACCACCTGCGCGCCGCGGACGAGAGCGGCCGGGCGGGCCGGGACGTGCGGACCTACGGAGGTCGGCTGGTGCGCATGTGGCACCTGGAGCAGCCCGATCCACCGGCCGTCAGCGCCCGCGGGCGCTTCGCCCGCAACGCCGTCGTGCAGGGCGCGGCCGCGGAGCTGTTCAAGATGTGGGCCGTCACGGTCCGGGCCGCCCTGCCGCAGGGCGCTCAGGTCGTGCTCTGCCTGCACGACGAGCTGCTCGTGCACGTGCCCGCCGGGGCGGCCGGCGACGTCGTGGCCCTGCTGCACGAGTGCCTGCACCGCACCACCGCACGGTGGGCGGCCGGCAGCGGGGTGCGCCTGGTGGCCGACGTCTCCGTGGTGGAGCGCTGGTCCGACGCCAAGGGCTGAGCCGGCTACACCGTCTCGAGCGTGTGACCGCGCGCGGCGAGCCTGGCCCGGTGCGCCTCGCGCTTGTCCTCGAACCGCGCTGCCTGCCGCTGCAGCTCCTGGAGGTACTCGTCGAGCTCGGTGCGCGCCTTCTCGCCGTCCGCGTCGAGGCCCTCGAGGTCGTCCACGCCCCAGGCCCGCAGCACCGGCGCGATGACGTCGTCGTGGTGCAGGCGCAGGTCGTAGATGCCCGAGAGGGCGATCTGCACGGACTTGCGGGTGAAGTTCTCGATGGAGGCGCCGGGCATCTCGAAGCTCTTCACGACCTCGACGATGGCCCGCATGGTCTGGCTGGGGGCGACCTTCAGGGCGCCCGCGAGCAGGTTCCGGTAGAAGAGCATGTGCAGGTTCTCGTCGAGAGCGATCCGCCCGAGCAGCTGGTCGGCGACCGGGTCCTTGGTGATCTTGCCCGTGTTGCGGTGCGAGATGCGGGTGGCCAGCTCCTGGAAGGACACGTAGGCCAGCGAGCGCAGCAGGTCGTCGTGGTTGGCCGACTCGAACCCGGCAGCCATGTGGGTCATCCGGGCGTTCTCCAGTGCGACCGGGTCGACCGCGCGGGTGACCAGCAGGTAGTCGCGGATCGCCATGCCGTGGCGGCCCTCCTCGGCCGTCCAGCGGTGCACCCAGGTCCCCCACGCGCCGTCGCGGCCGAACACGGTGGCGATCTCGTGGTGGTAGCTCGGGAGGTTGTCCTCGGTGAGGAGGTTGACGATCAGGCTGGTCCGGGCGACGTCGGACATCGCCGACTGCTCGACCGACCAGGGCTCGCCGTCGGGCAGGACGCCGGCGAAGTTGCGCCCCTCGCTCCACGGCACGTACTCGTGGGGCATCCAGTCCTTGGACACGCGCAGGTGCCGCTCGAGGTTCTCCTCGACCACGGGCTCCAGCTCGCGCAGGAGGTCGGTCTGGGACAGGACGGGTGCGCCGAGGACGGTCATGCGGGAGGGCCTCCGGGACGATCGGTACCTACGGTTACGTCACCGTAGGTATCCCACGGTAGCCCAGGCCGGTAAACCCGCCCAGCCGCGGCGTGTCGGCATCCGGACAAGGGCAGTGGGCGCCGCGGTCAGGCGGTGGCCGGGGACGGGGCGCGGCGTCCCGCGACCGGCAGCCCCTCCCGCAGCGCCTGCACCGCCTCGCCGACCGGGCGCGGGACCCCGAACAGGAAGCCCTGCGCGACCGTGCAGCCGGCGCGGAGGAGCCGGTCGACCTGCGCGGGACGCTCGATGCCCTCGGCGACCACGCGCAGGTCGAGGGCCGCGCCCATGACGATGATGGCGTCGACGAGCGCCGCCGCCCGCGGGCTGACGTCGATGTCGCGCAGGAAGCTGCGGTCGATCTTGAGGACGTCGACCGGCAGGTTCTGCAGGTAGCCGATCGAGGAGAAGCCGACTCCGAAGTCGTCGATGGCCAGCTGGGCCCCGAGGGACGTCAGCGTCCGCAGGGCGCAGTCGGTCTCGTCGTCGGCGGTGACGAAGACGGTCTCGGTCATCTCGAGGAGCAGCCGGTTCTCGCCCAGGGCGGCCACGGCCTCCTCGACGAGGTCGAGGAACGCGGGGTCGCGCAGCTGATGGGCGGACATGTTGCAGCCCAGGGTCAGGGGGTGGCCCGCGCCCGCCTCCAGGCGCGCCGCGTCGGCGACGACCTGCGAGAGGACGCGCTCGCCCAGCGCGCCGATGAGGCCGCTGCCCTCGGCCGCCGGGACGAAGTGGTCGGGCCCCAGCAGCTCGCCGTCCCGCTGCCAGCGGACCAGGGCCTCGAGACCCACGACCCGGTCCCGCGCGAGGTCGACGACGGGCTGGTAGTGCACGACGAGCTCGGTCGCCATCCCCCGCCGCAGGGCCTCCACGAGCTCGAGACGGCGGACGTTCTCCTCGCGCAGCGAGGGCCGGTAGACGAAGAACCGGTCCTTGCCCTGGCCCTTGGCGCGGTACATCGCCATGTCCGCGTTGCGCAGCAGGGCGGTGGCGTCGTCGGTGGCGTCCGAGAGCGCGACCCCGATGCTCGCGCCGACGACGACGTCGTGGCCGACGATCGTGATCTCCCGCCGCAGCGTCCCGAGGACCCGGTGGCACAGCGCCTCGATCTCGGGCACGCCCGCGACGTCCTCCACCAGCACCGCGAACTCGTCGCCGCCCAGCCGCGCGACGGAGTCCTCGGCGCGGACGCAGCCGGTGAGGCGCTCGGCGACGATCTTGAGCAGCTCGTCCCCCTCGGCATGCCCGAACCTGTCGTTCACCCCCTTGAAGCCGTCGAGGTCGAGGAAGAGCACGGCGAGCACCGCGCCGGACCGACGGGCCCGGGCCACCGCGTGCTCCACACGGTCGAGGAAGAGGCTGCGGTTGGGCAGCGAGGTCAGCGCGTCGTGGCTGGCGAGGTGGCCCATCTCCGCGGTGAGGGCAAGTCGCGCGTACGCCTCCTCCGCCACGGTCGCCAGCGCCTCGAGGGCCTTGCGGTCGGCGGTGGTGGACGCCCGCGCCCGGTCCAGGGCGGGCGAGACGAGCCAGCGGGCGGCGGTGTCGGTGCGCACCCGCGCACCGATCTCCTTCGGCGACGGGGGGTCGTCGCGCAGGTCGGCCCGGTCCTGAGCGACCGCGGCGCGGGCGCTGCGGCGCAGCAGGTCCTCCAGCGCCGACCGCGAGTGCACGACCTGGGCCTCGGCCGCCGCGTCGAAGAGCGCGCTCAGCCGGCGACGGTGCTCGTTCCCCCGGGAGAGCGCCCGCGTCGCCACGAGGATGGTCACCAGGGGCACCGCCAGGAGCAGACCCGGCCAGCCGGGCAGGGCGCGCACGACGAGGGCGGCGAGGTAGCCCAGGCTGTCGATGGCGACAAACGTGCCGAGGGCGGCCAGGGCGCTCGTCTGCCGCAGGGCGGCGGTGACCGGCCGGCCCTCCTCGAGCGCGATCGAGACGGCGGACGCGCAGTAGTCGATGACGAAGAACGTCGCGACGCCGAACGTCACCGCGGCGAGCTCGCGCACGTCGTGGCCGTCGAGGGGGCTGATGGCGCGCATCACGATCAGGGCGGCCCACCCGCACGAGATCCCGAGGCCGATGTTGAACAGCCGGATGCTGGGCGTCTTCGTCGTGAGCAGCTGGGAGAGCACCTGCCCGGCGGTCCACGCGGCGAGCGCCCCCGTGCCACCGTGGAAGCAGGCCAGGAAGACCAGGATCGCCGACTCGAAGCCGACCTCGATGCCGGTCGAGGAGCGGTTGAGCACGAGGGGGAACCGGCTCATGACGGCGGCGACCGGCGCCCCGACGACGATCGCGACGGCCCAGTGCAGGTCCATCTCGCCGGACAGCACCAGTGCGAGGACCCCCGACAGGCCGATGAGCGCGCCCGAGACCATCACCGAGACGTCGAACGCCCAGCTGATGGCGCGCTTGGACTGCGCCGGTGGCTCGCTCACGCCCCTCCCCCCCGTCAGGAACCTCGTCGGGTTCCTCTTCGGCTTCCGGAGGAGCCGAGTGAAGCCCGGGCCGCCCGCGGGTGGGTGGGCTCAGCGCTTCTCGACGGGGACGAACTCGCGCTCGGCGGCGCCGACGTAGACCTGCCGGGGCCGACCGATCTTGGTCGCCGGGTCCTCGATCATCTCCCGCCACTGGGCGATCCAGCCCGGGAGGCGGCCCAGCGCGAAGAGCACGGTGAACATCCGCGTCGGGAAGCCCATCGCCTTGTAGATGACGCCGGTGTAGAAGTCGACGTTCGGGTAGAGCCGCCGCTCGACGAAGTAGTCGTCGCCGAGCGCCGCCTCCTCGAGCTTCACGGCGATGTCGAGCAGCGGGTCGTCGGCCCCGAGCTTCTCCAGCACGTCGTGCGAGGCCTTCTTCACGATCGCGGCCCGCGGGTCGTAGTTCTTGTAGACCCGGTGCCCGAAGCCCATCAGCTTGACCCCCGGCTCCTTGTCCTTCACGCGGCGGACGAACGAGTCGACGTCACCGCCGTCGGCATGGATGCCCTCGAGCATCTCCAGGACGGACTGGTTCGCGCCGCCGTGCAGCGGGCCGAACAGCGCGTTGACACCGGCCGAGACCGAGGCGAAGAGGTTGGCGTTGCTCGACCCGACGAGGCGCACGGTGGAGGTCGAGCAGTTCTGCTCGTGGTCGGCGTGGAGCACGAACAGCATGTCCAGGACCTTGGAGATCGTGGGGTCGATCTCGTAGGGCGCGGCGGGGACGCCGAAGGTCATGCTCAGGAAGTTTCCGACGTAGTCCAGGGAGTTGTCGGGGTAGGGCAGCGGCTGCCCCACCGACTTCTTGTAGGCGTAGGCCGCGATGGTCGGCAGCTTGGCCATCAGCCGGACGGTGGACATCTCCACGTGCTCGCGGTCGAAGGGGTCGAGGCTGTCCTGGTAGAAGGTCGACAGCGCGCTCACGGCCGACGACAGCACCGCCATCGGGTGCGCGTCGCGGGGGAAGCCGTCGAAGAACCGGCGCAGGTCCTCGTGCAGCAGCGTGTGGTGGCGGATGCGGTCGGTGAACGCGTCCAGCTCGGCGGCGGTCGGGAGCTCGCCGTAGACGAGCAGGTAGGACACCTCGAGGAACGACGACTGCTCCGCCAGCTGGTCGATCGGGTAGCCGCGGTAGCGCAGGATGCCCTCGTCACCGTCGATGTAGGTGATCGCGGATGCGCACGACCCGGTGTTGACGTATCCCGGGTCGAGGGTGACGTATCCCGTCTCCTGGAGCAGGCTGGATATCCCCAGCCCGGACGGTCCCTCCGTCGCGGCGGTCGCCTGCAGGGGCAGCTGCCCGCCGGGGTGCTTGAGCTCGAAGTCGGCCATGCCCCACAGTCTCTCAGCCCCCGACGGCCCGCGTCACATGCCGGGCTCGACGACCGTCACCCCGGCCGGCCCGCCCTCCCCCATCGCCGCGAGCGCCGGGCCGGCCTCGTCCAGGCCGATGCGGCGCGTGACCAGCAGGTCGGGGCGCAGCCGGCCGGACTCCACGAGGGAGAGCAGGGCCGGGTAGTCGTGCGCCGCCATGCCGTGGCTGCCCACGAGCTCGAGCTCCAGCGCGATGACCCGCGCCATCGGGGCCGGTGGGTGGCCGAGGTCCGGGGGCAGCAGACCCACCTGCACGTGCCGTCCGCGCGTACGCAGGCAGCGCACCGAGCTGCCGAAGGTCCCGTGGCTGCCCAGTGCGTCCAGCGACAGGTGTGCTCCCCCACCGGTGACGGCGCGGACGGCCGGCACGACGTCCTCGCGGGCCGCGTCCACGGTGACCTCGGCGCCGAAGGACCGCGCCATCTCCAGGGCCGCCGGCGCGACGTCGACCGCCACCACCCGGGCGCCCGCCGCGACCGCGACCATGACCGCCGACAGCCCGACTCCGCCGCAGCCGTGGACGGCGACCCACTGCCCGGGCGCGACGCGGCCCTGCGCGACGACGGCCCGGTGCGCGGTCGCGACGCGGCAGCCGAGGCCGGCCGCCGCGACGTCGTCGACCGCGTCGGGCAGCGCGACGAGGTTGACGTCGGCGTGGTCCAGCGCGACGAGCTCCGCGAAGGACCCCCAGCCGCTGAAGCCGGGCTGGGTCTGCCGTTCGCAGACCTGGTGGTTGCCGGTGGCGCACTGCGAGCACGTCCCGCAGGCGCAGACGAACGGGACCGTCACCCGGTCACCGGGACGCCACCCGGTGACGGCAGCACCCACCGACTCGACCCGCCCCGCCAGCTCGTGGCCCGGGACGTGCGGCAGCGCGATCGCGCGGTCGTGGCCGGCCCACCCGTGCCAGTCGCTGCGGCACAGCCCGGTGGCCCCGACGCGGACGACCGCCCCGTGCTCCGCCGCCACCGGGTCGGCGACCTCGCGGACCGTCGCCGGCCCGCCGAACTCCTCGAACACGACTGCGCGCACGCATGCTCCCCGGGTCGAGACCGGACAGTAGTCCGGCCGTGGCGGCGGTCGGTTTGGCCGCGCCGTCCGGGGGGTAGACCAGGGCCGTTCGGGCAGCCGCCGCTCAGGGTGGCGCCGCACCTGACCGACGGGGTCACGGGGTCCACGGGGGGACAACCGAGTCACGGGGACCTTGTGCCCGGACCCGGGCGCGGCCGCCCCCTCCGAGACCCGCGCCCGGGTCCGCACCATGGCCGCAGGTAGCGTCGACCCATGCAGCGGGCGACGCGGGCGCAGACGGTGGCCGTCGCGCTGTCCGCCGAGCCGGTCGGGACGTCCCGGCGACACGACGGTTTCTGCCTGTCGCTGCGCCTGGCGTGGTGCGACGCGGACCCGATCACCGTCGAGCTCGCCGTCGACGCCGAGCCGCCGCATCCGTCGCTGCCCACCGGGTCCTGGGTCGTGCTGCGCGACTTCGTGCGCTACGGCCTGGACGAGCCGACCGGTGACCGCGGCGTGCGGGTCCGGCCCGGCCCTGGTGACCACGTCACCTTCGAGCTCCCTCGCCCCGACAGCACCCAGCCGTGCCGGGTCAGCGTCTCCGCAGCCGCCGTGCTGTCCTTCCTCGACGCCACCACGGCGATCGTGCCGTCCGGCCTGCTCAGCGAGACGGCGCTGGACGCGCTCATCGGCCAGCTGCTGCAACGCTAGCCCGCGCGTCGCGGCTCGGCCGGTGCCTCAGCGCAGGGCGAGGTACGAGATGCCCGGCTGGGGCAGCCGGAACGTCAGCTCGAGCACGCCGTCAGCGCCGACATCGACGCTCCGCGCGGCCTCCGCCTCGGCCAGCCGGTCGCCCTCGCGCAGCGCGGTCCACTCGTCCTCGCGCGGCCAGTCGCGGTCCGCGCCGCCGAGGGCTCGCCAGGCCGCGAACACGTTGCTGTGCTCCTCGTCGACCCGCCAGTGGGTCAGCGACAACGAGCCGGCCGCGAGCCCGGCCACCCGCACCGTGACGTCGCGCGCGAGCAGCGGGTCGGCCGGGATCCGCGACTGGTCGAGGCTGCTGCTCCACACGAGCACGCCCAGCTCCCCGTCCGCACGGCGTGCGGCGAGGGCGGACACGAGCCCGCCCCCGCCGTCCCCCGATGCCGTGACCGCGAGCCGCTCGTCGCCGAGCCGGTCGAGCAGCGCCAGCGCCCACCAGCGCGGCTTGCGCAGGTTGCCGACCGTCAGCAGCCCGAACCCGCCGTGCCCCAGCCGCTGCGGCCGGCCCAGCTCCTCGAAGTGGTCGGACGCGACCCAGTGCGAGAGCGCGTCCAGCCGCCCCATGCTCGAGGCCATCCCGTCGAGCAGGAACGTCGCGGCGAACACGCTGTCGCCGACGAGGTGGAAGTGCTGGGACCCGGGGCCCCACTCGGTCCACCAGATCCTCGCGTCCTCGCGACCGTGCCGGGCCAGGATCGGGCGCAGGTCCAGGGGCGGGCTCCCGTAGGTGTGGGTCGACACGAAGTCGACGGGTGCGCCGGTCTGCTCCGCATGCCCCAGCAGAGCCTCGACCCACTGCGCCGCGGCCGAGCTCGGGCCGCCGACGACCAGCCGCTCGTCGACCTTGCGAACCGCAGCGACCGTCACGTCGTACAGCCGGAGGTACTCCTGCTTCGAGCCGCTCCAGAACACGTCGAGGTTGGCCTCGTTCCACACCTCGAAGCTCCAGCGGTCACGCACCTCCTCCAGCCCGTAGCGGTCCACCAGGTGCACGGTGAGCGCCGTGACGAGGTCGGCCCAGCGGTCCCAGTCGCGCGGCGGGGAGATGATCGCCTCGTAGGCGAAGACCGTCCTCGACGGGTCGCTGGCCAGGTCGCGCGGCATGTAGGACAGCTCGACCACGGGACGCAGCCCGGTCGCGAGCAGGGCGTCGTAGACCCGGTCGACGCCCGAGAAGTCGTGGACCGGCTCGCCGTCGACCTCGCGGTAGACCCCGAGGTCGTCGCACAGGATCGCGTGCGCCCGCACCGTCTCGACCCCGAGCTCGACGTGCGTGCGGCGCAGCGCCTCGGTCAGCTCCGCACCGATCGGGCGGCCGCCCACCTCGTCCTCGGACAGCATCAGGCTCAGGTGCTCCGACCCGATCATCGGCCGCCACGGCCGGTGCAGCCGGCCCACCACCTCGGCGGCGTCCACCCGCACCTCGACGGCGGCGTCGCCGTCCGGGGCCGCCGTGCCGCTCACCGGCTCGGAGAGCTCACCGGTGCGCTCGACCTCCGGCAGCGCGGCCACCGCGTACCAGTGCTCCTGGCCGCGCGGCACCGAGGTGTCGACGTAGGGCGGGTGCGGCACGGCGAGCACGTCGTTGCCGCCATGGTCGATCGGCGCGAACGCCCCGTCGGGGTCGGGGGCCCGGTGCACCAGGTAGCCCACCGCCCCCGGCACCGCGTGCCAGTCCAGGGTCACGTGCCCCCGCCCGCAGCTCGCCCGGAGACCAGTCGGCGGGGGGAGCGCGTCGTCACGCGCGCCGCCCCCGGT
Organism: uncultured Actinomycetota bacterium; assembly: GCA_963705885.1. GTDB lineage: Bacteria > Actinomycetota > Actinomycetes > JACCUZ01 > JACCUZ01 > MFD01275-c22. The sequence goes on from OY970120.1 coordinate 3,015,310, forward strand.
GCGCCGGCCGATGCGGCCCTCGAAGTCCGCCCGCGCCCCCTCCTCGGTCGGGCTCACCGGCGACCTCCCGTGACCCCGACGAACTCCTCCATGCGCATGAGCGGTGCGACCCGCTCCTCCATCGCACCGCCGGAGAACGACCGGCGCATCAGGTCGTCGGCGAGCGCGTTGCCCAGCGCCGCCATGACCATGCCCTGGTCCAGCGAGAGGTAGCGCTTCGACATCTCGCCGGTGCTCACGTCGACCGCGTCGTAGAAACCGCCCGGGCCGTAGGCACCGAAGTCCTCGCGCAGGTTCTTCAGGTTGCGCAGCGACTCCTTCGGGGCGTAGCGCAGCGCCAGGAACGACGCGTGCGGCGTGACGACGCCCTGGCCGTACGAGGTGGGCGCCGGCTGCGCCGGGCGGCACTCGCCGTAGCCCTCGTCCACGGTGGTCCGCTCCTGGTCGGACGAGTAGCCGTTGGGCTCCATGCCGATCTGGTCGACGCCGTACTCGCGGTAGCCCCCGGCGGGGTTGTTCGACGGCGAGAAGCCCCAGTAGCCGTAGCCGGCCTCGGTCATGCCGTGCTCGATCTGGGCCTGCACGTAGACCGGGTGCGTCCTGGCCCAGCTGCGCGTCCCCCAGCGGTCCTCGGGCACGAACAGCGGCACCATCAGTGCCTCGAACATCGAGCCGCCCCAGGTCGGCACCATGCGCATCCCGCGGTAGCGGTAGGCGCCCTCGAAGACGCGGACGCCGAGGTGCTCGCGCCACTCGCCGACGCCGCGCTGCTCGGTCCACGACCAGTCGCAGCCCTCCGGCGGGAAGGTGCGCCACGTCCCGAAGTAGTGCCTCTGCGGGATCTGCTCGGCGGCGATGCCGAGGTAGCTCGCCATCCGCGGCTCGGTGTTGAAGGCGCCGTAGTGGTGGCAGGTGTAGTGGACGATCTCGCCGCCGCGGTAGTTGTCCGGGACGCTGCAGCCGGGCGGCGGGTCGACCCAGAAGCCGCCGCGGATCTGGTTCTCCGCGGGGTTGTAGTAGTAGCCGAAGTCCATCTCGTCGAGCACCGCGTGCGCCTCGTCGGCCAGCGACGGCACCTCGTCGACGACGATCTGCAGGCCGGTCGCCAGCCAGCCGTTGTCGACCGAGGAGAGGAACGGGTGGACCGTGCTCCCGTCGTTCGGCCAGACGGTGAGCTTCTCGCCGGTGCTCGGGTCGTACCAGTTGTAGAACATGCCGGAGTCCTCGTGCTTCTCCAGCGTCGGCAGGGTCTCCAGCGTCTGCGCGATGCGGCGGGTCGTCTCCCGGCCGGAGATGATGCCGAGCTCCCGGGCGACGACGGCGCTCCACATGTACGCGCCGATGTTCGTCGGCGAGGTGTAGCCGGCGCGGTCGCTCGCGTCGAGGTCGCCCCCGATGTTGTCCGACACCAGGCCGGTGCGGGGGTCGGCCATCGCGGACATGGACGCCCAGGTGTTCTCGGCGTACTGCTCCATGACCTTGGCCTTGCGCGGCTTCCGGTCCGCCGACGCTGGTGCGCCGAGCGGCACGACGGCCACCACCATGGCGGCCGCGGCGGCGAGCGCCGTCACCGCGGCGCCGGTCAGACGGGACGTGGATCGCATGGTCAGCTCCCGGGTTCGGTTACTTGATGCCGGTCATCGCGATGCCGCGGACGAAGTGCCGCTGCAGCGCCAGGAAGACGACGAGGACGGGGACGATGATCACGACCGAGCCCGCCATGAGCAGGCCGTAGTCGGCCTTGTTCTCACCGACGGCGTAGATCGCCAGGGCCACCGGAAGCGTGTAGCGCTCCTCGGACTGCGCGACGACGAGGGGCCACAGGAAGTTGTTCCACGACGTGAGGAACGTGAGGATGCCCAGCGTCGCGAGCGCCGGCTTGCACAGCGGCATGATGATGCTGCGGAAGATGCGGAACTCCCCCGCGCCGTCCACGCGTGCCGCGTGGATCAGCTCGTCGGGCAGCGACTGGATGAACTGGCGCATGAGGAACACGCCGAACGGCCCGGCGAGGAACGGGAAGATGAGCCCGGGGAAGCTGTTGACCATCCCGAGGTTGCTCACGAGGACGAACAGCGGCACGAGCATCACGACGGGCGGGACCATGAGCGTGCCGATCACCAGGCTGAACACGATCCGCCGGCCCGGGAACTGCAGCTTCGCGAGGGCGTAGCCCAGCATCGAGCAGAACACGAGGTTGCCGACGGTGACGGCGCCCGCCACCACGGCGCTGTTCACGAGATAGGTCGGGAAGTCGAGGCCGGTGAACAGCGTGCGGTAGTTCTCCAGGGTGGGGTCCTGCGGCAGCCACGCTGGCGGCACCTGCTTGAGCTCGCGGTCGGGCCGGAACGAGCCGAGCAGCATCCACACGAACGGCCCCACGAGGACGACGAGGCCGCCGGTGAGGACGACGTACACCCAGGGCATCGGGTGCGGGTCGCCGACGGACCGGCCGCGGCCACGTCGCCGCGGCGAGGGGGCGGACGGCACGGGCTCGGGCACCGGTGCGACGGTGGCGCCCTGTCGGGTCGAGGTCGTCATCGCCGCCTCAGTCCCTCGACCCGAGGAGCCGGAACTGCACCGCGGTCACGACGGCGATCACCACGAGCAGCGCGTAGGACATCGCCGAGGCGTAGCTGTAGTTGCCGAAGCCGAACTGGTTGTAGGTGTAGAACGACGCGGACAGCGTGGAGTCGAGCGGGCCGCCCTGGGTCATGACGAACGGCTCCTCGAAGAACTGCAGGTAGCCGATCGAGGTGACGACAGACCCGAACAGCAGCGTCGGGCGCATCATCGGCAGCGTGATGTGCCGGAAGCGGCCCCAACCGCCGGCGCCGTCGATCGCGGCGGCCTCGTGCATCTCCTTGGGCACGACCTGCAGCCCGGCCAGGAAGATGACGACCAGCGTGCCGAGGTTGCGCCACGCGGACATCACGATGAGCGACGGCATCGCCCAGGTCTCGTCGTTCAGCCACGAGGGGCCGTCGACACCGACGTAGCCGAGCAGCGTGTTGACCAGCCCGCTGTCCGGCTCGAGCAGGAACCGCCAGACCACGGCGACAGCCACGATGCTCGTCACGACGGGCAGGTAGTAGCCGACACGGAAGGCGGTCCGCAGCCTGGTGATGCCGGTGTTCAGCCCCACCGCGACCGCGAGCCCCAGGGCCATGGTCAGCGGGACACCGACGACCACGAAGTAGGCGGTGTTGAAGGCGGCCTGGTGGAACGTCTCGTCGTCGAGCAGCTTGGCGTAGTTGTCCAGGCCCACCGGCGCCACCGCCAGCGGCGTGCGCACGTCGCTGGCGCGCAGGTCGGTGAAGCTCATGGCGAAGGACGCGAGCACCGGCCCGATGGTGAAGACCGCGAACAGCGCGAGGAACGGCAGCGCGAAGAGGAACCCGGCCACCACCTCCCGGCGGCGGCCCCTGCCTGGCCGCCGCCGGGTCGCGGGCGCCGGGCCCGCGGTGAGGGTGGTCATCTCAGCCGCCGAAGCCGATGGCGTTGGCCTTGGACTCGGCGGTCTTGAGCGCGGCCCCGGCGTCGCTCTTGCCGAGCGAGACCTGCTCGATCGCGTCGTCCAGCGGCGCCGCGACCTCTTCCCAGGTGGCGATGGCCGGGGCCGACTTGGCGTCCTGCAGCTGGTCGCCGAAGGACGTCAGCAGCGGGTCGGTGGACAGCTCGCCGGTCTCCCAGGCGCTCTGGACGGCCGGGAGGCTGCCGACCAGGTCGTAGAGCTTCTGCTGCTGCTCGGGCTGGGTGAGGAAGTCGACGAACTTCCACGTCGTGTCGCGGTTGGCCGAGTCCTTGAACACCACGAGGTCGCCGCCGCCGGCGAAGGACGTGCCCGCCTCCTCCTCGGGCATGCCGGCCACTGCCCACTTGTCCTCGAACCCGGGCCCGCCCTGGTCGCGCAGGATGCCCATGTGCCACGGGCCGGAGACGAAGGCCCCGATGTCGCCGTTGATGAAGCCGGTCTCCAAGGCCCCCTCGGCCAGGTCGGTGGGCGCGAGCTTCTCGGAGAAGAACGACGCGTAGTAGTCCAGCGCCTCCTGCATCGGCGGGGTGTCGAACGTGAACTGGTCACCCTCGACGAGCTCGGCGCCCTGCTGCCACGCGAACGGCATGAACGTCTGCCACGAGCCCTGTCCTCCCGGCTGCAGGTTGATGCCCCACTTGGCCCCGCCCTCGGCCTGCATCGCCTCGGCGAACGCCTTGAGGTCGTCCCAGGTCCAGCCGTCCTCCGGCGTCACACCGGCCTTCTCGGCAAGGTCGGTCCGGTAGTAGATCTGGCGGGTCTCCGTGTACCAGGGCACGCCGTACGACGTGCCGTCCACCACCGTCGTGTCCCAGGCGCCCTCGAAGAAGTCGCCGGAGTCCACGAGGTCGGTCGGCGTCGGGTCGAGCGCGCCGCTGGCCGCGAACTCCGAGACCCAGGTGCTGCCGACGAGGCTGACGTCCGGGGTCTGGCCGCCGGCGATGGCCGTGGCGATCTTGTTGTGCGCCGCGTCGAACGGGATGACCGTGACCTTGACCTTGGCGTCGGGGTTCTCGGCCTCGAAGTCGGCGGCGATCTCGCCGAGCTTCTCGCCCTCGGCGCCCAGCGCCCAGATGGTGACGTCGCCGGAAGCCTTGCCGGCCGTCACCTTCTCGGCCTTCGCGCCCTCGGTCCCGGAGCCCTCGTCCCGGCCGCAGCCGGTCAGGGCCAGGGCGGCGGCCAGCGCGACTGCGCCGGCTCCCCTCAGCCCGGTGGACTGACCTGTCCTCATCGTTCCTCCTCGGTGTGGTGCCCACAGCTGGCACGTCGCACGAGCTGCGTGGGCAGCACCTCATGCCGTGGTGCGCTCGTGTCCCCCGCGAGCCGCTCGTGCAGCCGCCGCGCCGCCCAGGCGCCGAGCTCGCGCATGGGCTGGCGGACGGTGGTCAGGCCGGGCCGGGAGTGCCGTGCGGCCATCACGTCGTCCCAGCCGGTGACCGCGACGTCCTCGGGCACGCGCATCCCGAGCGCCTCGGCCGCCGCGACGGCCCCCAGGGCGATCTCGTCGTTCGCGCACACCAGGACCCGCGGCGGCCGGCGGCGCAGGAGGGTGTCGGCGGCAGCACGCCCGCCGTCCTCGTCGAACGGGCAGGCGACCGGCGACCGGGGGGCTGCCACCCCGGTGTCGTGCAGTGCCGCGCGGAAGCCCCGCCAGCGCGCCTGGGTGTCCGGGGAGGTCAGCGCGTCACCGAGGAAGGCGAACGACCGGTAGCCGTGCTCCTCGACCAGGTGCGCGGTCAGCGCGCGGGCGCTCGCCAGGTTCTCGGTGTTGACCGAGTCGGCGCCGGCGATGGGCTCGCGGGCCATGAGGACCAGCGGCAGGCCCTTGCCGACGAGGTCCTCGAGGACGTCGTCGCCGACGGTCCGGCCGAGGACGACGAGGCCGTCCACGCGGGCGGCGAGGTCGAGCAGCCGTTCGCGGGCCGCCTGGCGGCCGTGGGTCGACAGGATGAGAACGCTGCGCCCCAGGTCGGCCGCCACCTCCTCGTAGGCGAGCACGACCTCCGAGAAGTAGGGCCCGGACAGGTCGGGGAAGACGATGCCGTTCGCGGCGTGCTGCCCCTCGGCCAGCGAGCGCGCCGGCCGGCTGGGGGTGTAGCGCAGGTCCTCGACCGCGGCCAGGACCCGCTCCCGCATGCCCTCGGACACCCGGGTGGTCCCGCGCAGCACCCGCGAGACGGTCGCGATCGAGACGCCCGCGTGCCGCGCGACCTCGTAGATGGTCGCGGTCCGGGCGGGCTCTGAAAGCGCTTTCACAATGCGGGGATGTTTCCACCGATCCGGTGGTCTGTAAACCCTTTGTCAGGATTTAGGGGGAAACGAGCCGAGCCCGGAGCCTGGTCCTGGCTGGCCCCAAGGTGGCTCACAGCGTTCTCCCAGCCTGCGGCGGCACGGTGGCCGGCATGAGCGACGACACCCGCACCTTCCCGCCGTACACGACCTCGCCCTTCGGCCCGTCGTCCACCGACGAGGCGGCGCCGGGCGACCACGACGTGCACGACCCGTGGCGTCCGGCGCTGCCGCCCACCCCCCCGCCGGCCCCTCCGCAGGCGGAGCGCGAGGGCCGTCCCCGGCGCGGCGTCGCACTCCTGGCGACGGTCGCGCTGGCCGCCGGCCTCGTCGGGGGTGGCGCCGGGGCAGCCCTGACGGCGGCGCTCGACGACGAGCCGGTGGCCACGGCCCCCCGCGGCGCCGGGTCGCTGCAGACCTCGGCGTCCCCGGACACCGCCGCCGCCGACGGCTCGGTCGAGCAGGTCGCGGCCGCGGTCCTGCCGAGCGTGGTCTCCATCGCCGTCTCGACGGGCAGCGGCGGCGGCGAGGGCACCGGTGTCGTCCTGAGCACGGACGGGCTGGTCCTGACCAACAACCACGTCGTCGCGGCGGCGGCCGGCGGCGGCTCGGTCCGCGTGACGTTCAACGACGGCTCCTCGGCCGCGGCGGAGATCGTCGGACGCGACCCGGTGACCGACCTCGCCGTCATCCGCGCGCAGGACGTCGACGGCCTCACCCCGGCGACGCTCGGGCGCTCCGCCGACCTCGACCCCGGTGAGGAGGTCGTCGCGATCGGGTCGCCGCTGGGCCTGCAGGGCACCGTGACCAGCGGCATCGTGAGCGCCCTGGACCGCCCGGTGCGCACCGGCAGCGCGAGCGGCGCCGAGAGCGCGAGCACGGTGATCAACGCGATCCAGACCGACGCGGCGATCAACCCCGGCAACTCCGGCGGGCCCCTGGTCAACCTGCGCGGCGAGGTCGTCGGCATCAACAGCGCCATCGCGACCCTCGGCGGCGGCGGCCAGAGCGGGTCGATCGGCCTCGGGTTCTCGATCCCCGTCGACCAGGCGCGGGCGATCGCCACCGAGCTGATCGACACGGGCTCGGCCAGCCACGCCCAGCTCGGCGTCAGCGTGCAGGACGCCGAGCAGGGCGCGGGGGTCGCCGAGGTGTCCCCCGGCAGCGGGGCCGAGGACGCGGGGGTCCGCACCGGCGACGTCATCACCACGGTCGGCGACCGGAGGGTGGACGGCGCCGACTCGCTGATCGCCGCGATCCGGTCCTACCGGCCGGGCGACAAGGTGACGCTCACCGTCCTGCGTGGCGGCGACGAGTCGACGGTGCGGGCGACGCTGGGCAGCGACGCCGGCTGAGCGCAGGACGCCACCGGCTTCCGGCAGCACAAGGCCCCTCGACCTCATGCGTCGAGGGGCCTTGGTGCTGTTGTAACGGATGGTGCCCGTGGTCCGGGCGACCGACACGCGCGCACGGCCGCCGGGCGCAGTGCGAGGATGACCAGGTGCTCGACCCCCGCGACCTCTACACGCTCCACGACCGACCGGACGCCGGTGCCGCCGCCCCGGACGGTCCCGTCCTGCTGCACGTCCTGACCGGCTTCATCGACGCCGGGCAGGCCGGGGCGCTGGCCCGCGACCACCTGCTCGCGACGATGGAGCACCGCACGATCGCGAGCTTCGAGGTCGACGAGCTGCTCGACTACCGGTCGCGGCGCCCGCCGATGATCTTCGTCGAGGACCACTGGGAGTCCTACGACGACCCGCGCCTGCTGCTGCACGAGCTCACCGACGCCGCCGGCACCCGCTTCCTGCTGCTCGAGGGTGCCGAGCCCGACGTGCAGTGGGAGCGCTTCATCGCCGCGGTGACCGGGCTCGTCGAGGAGCTGGGCGTGCGCCTCACGGTCGGGCTGCACGGCATCCCGATGGGCGTGCCGCACACCCGCCCCACCTCGGTCACCGCCCACGCGACGCGTCCCGAGCTGGTCGCGGGGCGCGACGCCTGGGTCGGTACGGTCCAGGTGCCGGGCAGCGTCCTGAACCTCCTCGAGCTGCGTCTCGGCCGGGCCGGGCGCGACGCGATGGGCTTCGCGGTGCACGTGCCGCACTACCTCAGCCAGTCCGACTACCCCGATGCGGCGGCCGCGCTGCTGGAGAACGTCACCGCCGCGACCGACCTCACGCTGCCGACCGCGACGCTGCGGGCGGCGGCCGAGGCGACCCGCGCCGAGCTGGACGAGCAGGTGGCCGCCTCGACGGAGGTGGCGGCGGTGGTGCGCGCGCTGGAGCAGCAGTACGACGCGTACGTCGCGGCCCGGGGCGGCGACGGGCCGGGCGACGAGCAGGGCCTGCTCGCCGGCCGTCGGGGCTTCCCGAGCGCCGACGAGCTGGGGGCCGAGCTGGAGCGCTTCCTCGCCGAGCAGCCCAAGCGGGGCGACCAGCCCGAGGGCTGAGCGGAGGAGGACGCCGGGCCGGGAGCGCCTCACGGCGCAGGGCCGCTCGAGGCGGCTTCACATGGGACCCGGGGCTACCGCGGCCCGGCGCCCTCCGTGGTCCCCGGAGGGACCTGGGCCAGTCTGACGGACGGGGGCGGGTCTGTCATGTCAGACCAGGTCCCGGGTGCGCCACAGCGCTGCCGCCGCCTCCAGGTCCTCGGCGGTGTCCCGCAGCGACGCCGACGACCGGGTCAGCGCCACGGCCCCGGTCGGGTCCCGCGGCTCCAGGTCGTCCGCCCGCCGCACCCGGCCGGCGACCACGACCCGGCAGAACGCGCCGGCCCGCTCGAGCGCCACGTCGAGGTCTCCGGAGAACACCCCGTGGAGCACCTGGTCGAGCAGGGCGCGCAGCGCCTCCGGGCTCGGCGGGTCGGCGGCGCCCGCGACGACGTGGGGTACGTCCGCCGCGCCCCGTCCGGCGGTGAAGTCGGCCGAGGCCTCCACGGCGTCGGTGCGCACCCACTCGCGCAGGGCGTAGAGCCGCCACAGCGCGCCCGGCAGCGACCGTGCCGGCCGCTGCGACCACATCTCGGCCACCGTGTCGAGGCCGATCTCGTCGACCAGCCCGACCAGCCGGTCGCGGGCCGCCGCGTCCTCGCTCGCGCGACCGGACTCGACGAGCAGCGACGCCGTGGCGTGCGCCGCCTCCGCGAGCTCGGCCGGGTCGGGCGAGCCGCCCAGCGAGTCCAGCGCGGCCTTGCCCAGGAGGGCGGGTCGGCGCGGGCGTCCGTCGGGCACCCCACGATCCTTCCACGGGTCGGCCGGGCCCCACCGGTGTGCCGGTCTGCCCATTCCGGGTGATCGGTGCCACCATGTCCTGGCCGGGGACGGGCAGCCGGGGGGACAGGAGAGCCGCCGTGACGACGGAGGGGCAGGTCGTCGAGAGGCGACGTCTGCGACCCGTGCCCGAGAGCGCCCGGGCGGCCCGGCAGGCGGTTCTCGACGCGGTGGCCGCGGTGGGTCGCCTGGACCTCGCCGACGCCGCGGGCCTGCTGGTCAGCGAGATCGTCACCAACGCGATCGTGCACGCCCGGACCACCATCGACCTCGACGTCGTGGCCGGCCCCGACGGCCTGCGGGTGTCGGTGCGCGACCGCAGCCCGAACCAGCCGGTCCCCCGCCACTACGGCCGCTCCGCCGCGACCGGCCGCGGCCTCGGCCTCGTCGAGCTCATGTCCGACCGGTTCGGCACCGACTCCGACGGCAGCGGGGGGAAGACGATCTGGTTCGAGCTCGGCGCCGTGACGGGCGGGCAGACGCTGCCGGCGCCGGAGGTCCGCGACCCGGCCGCGGGCGAGATCGTGGTGCTCCTGCAGGGCCTGCCGGTGCGCCTCGCCCGGGCCTGGCAGGAGCACATCGACGCCCTGCTGCGTGAGCACCTCCTGGCCCAGTGGGACCTCGAGTCGCGGTGGCTGGACGTCTTCCCGTCCGACGGGGTCGCGGCCGGCGACGCCTTCGCCGTCGTCGCGGCGGCGCTGGAGGCCCTCGACCCCGACAGCGACACCACCCCGCACGCCGACCTGGTGCTGCACCTGCGCCCCGACGCGCCCGGGCACTTCGCCGAGTTCGACACGCTGGTCGAGCACATGGTGAGCCTCGCCCACCGCGGCCTGACCCTCGCTCCTCCGACGCAGCCGGAGATCAGGCTGCTCCGCGCCTGGATCTGCGGCGAGGTGCGGTCCCAGTCGGCCGGCGGGCCCCCCCGTCCCTGGCCGGGCCTGCCCTCGGAGATGCCGCCGCCCGAGGCGTCGCCGGTGGGGTGGGACGCCTCCGCGGTCCGCAGCGCCACGGAGGCCGTGGTCGCGGCCGACGACGCGAACCGCATCGTCGCCGCGAGCCCCGCCGCCCTGGAGCTGCTCGGCTGGGACGACGACCTGATCGGCCGCCGCATCGCCACGGTCATCCCGGCGCGGCTCCGCGAGCAGCACGTCGCGTCGTTCACGATGCACGTGCTCACCGGGGAGACACGCATCATCGGGCGCGAGGTCACCGTCCCCGCCCTGCGCCGCGACGGGTCGGAGGTGACGATCGTCCTCGCGGTCCGTCGCGAGAGCGGCGGCGGCGGCCGCGCCGTCTTCACCGCCACCATGCGCCCCGTCGACCCGCCCGCCGCCGGCCCGTGAGCGGCACGGACGTCAGCCGGTGCTCGCCGGCAAGCGGGCCGAGCTCGAGGCGGAGATGGCCGGCCTCACCGGGGGCGCGCCGGACACCGGGGGCATCTCGTTCGGCAAGCGGGTCGGCGACGGCACCAGCGTGGCCGTCGAGCGGCTGGCCCAGGTCGCCGCGCACGAGCAGCTGCGCGAGATGCTCGCCGACGTCCGGCGGGCCGAGCAGAAGGTGGCCGACTCGACCTACGGATCCTGCGACGTGTGCGGCCGGGCGATCGCCCCCGAGCGCCTCGAGGCACTGCCCTGGGCGACGCGGTGCATCGACTGCGCCTCCCGGCGCTGACCCGCTCCCGGTACGGTCGCCTCCCGTGCTGACGTCGTCCGGGGCCGCCGGCCTCCTCTCGCTGACGCTCACGGTGCCCGGGGCGGCGCTGGCGCCCTCGGCGGCCACCGCTCCCGCGGCGGACCCCGCCACCTGGGGGAACCGGCGCCTCGCCGCGCAGCTCACGTTCTCCTGCGTGGACATGAGCGACCTCCGCACCGCGAGGCGCCATGCCGCCGCCGGCATCGGCGGCATCACCCTGCTCGGGAGCGACCCGCCCGGCGACCTCCGTGCCCGCCTGCGGGCGGTCCGGCGCGCCGCGCCGGCCGACGTGCGGCCCTTCATCGCCAGCGACGAGGAGGGCGGCACGGTGCAGCGGCTGCGGACGGCCATCCACCGGCTGCCGTCGGCGCGCACCATGGGTGGCTGGTCGCCGGGCCGGGTGCGCCGGACCGCCGCCGACTACGCCACCCGGATGCACCGCCTGGGCGTGCGGATGGACCTCGGGCCGGTGGCCGACCTCGCGGTCAGGGGTTCCTACATCGACCGGCTCGGTCGCGCGTTCAGCCCCGACCCGGTCGAGGTGTCGCGCCGCGCGCGGGCCTGGCGGCTCGGGATGGCCGACGGCGGGGTGGTGACGGTGCTCAAGCACTGGCCCGGGCACGGGCACGCCCGCAACTCGCACACGGGCCCGGCCCGCGTGCCCCGGCTGCGCGTCCTCGAACGGCACGACCTGGTGCCCTTCGACCGCGAGCTGGCCGACGGAGCGCCCGCGGTCATGGTGGGGCACCTGCTCGCGAAGGGCCTCACCCGCCGGGGGGTGCCGGCCAGCATGTCTCCCCGCGCGCTGCGGCACCTGCGCCGGTCCGCCGGCGCGGACACCGTCGTGATCACCGACTCGCTCGCCATGGCGGCGGCCAGCACGTCGCTGGGCATCACGCCGGCCCGCGCGGCCGTGCGGGCCCTGCGCGCCGGCGCCGACTGGGCGATGCCGTGCGACGCGGCCCCGCTGCGGGCCGTCTCGGCGATCCGCCGGGCCCTGGCCGCGGGAACGCTGTCCCGGGACGGGGCCGTCGCGTCCGCACGGCGCATCCTGGCCCTCAAGGCCCGGTGGGGACACGCGCAGTCGGCCCGGGAGTGACCGGTCACACATCGCACATGGTCCTGCACTGATCACCCGACCGGTACGATGGACGGCGTACTGAGGTGGCCACCGGCCGCCACTCCCGCGGGCGAGCTGCCTGCGAGGTCGTTCCACGAGACGAGCTCCTGACACCCGTCAGCCGAGCCCTCCGGCGCGGCCCAACCAACCGCAACGGAGCACCCGTCCATGTCCTCGCACGCCCCTCGCCGCCCGGCGAAGCCCACCCACTCCGGCGCACGTCAGCAACGCCGTCCGAAGACGTCCGGAGGTGCCGGCAAGTCCTCGGCGGCCGCCCGGTCCTCCGCCTCGGCCCGCGCCGCCGACCGTGAGCTCGAGACCTGGTTCGAGCAGGCCGCCGCCGCGAGCCCTGCCCCGACCGAGACGTCCTTCGCCCGGCTCGGGCTGGCGCAGGGGCTCGTCACGGCCCTGGAGCGCCGCGACATCCGCACCGCGTTCCCGATCCAGGCCGCCACACTCGGCGACGCGATGGCCGGGCACGACGTCCTCGGCCGGGCCAAGACCGGCTCCGGCAAGACCCTGGCCTTCGGGCTGCCGATGCTGACCCGGCTCAGCGGCACCCGATCGGCACCGCGTACCCCTCGTGGGCTGGTCCTGGTGCCCACCCGCGAGCTGGCCGTGCAGGTGCGCGACGCCCTCGAGCCGCTCGGTCACGCCATCGGCGTCAAGACCGTGGCCGTCTTCGGCGGCGCGCCGCTGGGCCGCCAGATCGCCGCGCTCGAGCGCGGCGTCGACCTGGTCGTCGCGACCCCCGGCCGCCTGCTCGACCTCATCGAGCGCCGCTCGTGCACCCTGGCCGGGATCGAGGTGTCGGTTCTCGACGAGGCCGACCACATGGCCGACATGGGCTTCCTGCCCGACGTGCGCCGCATCCTGGACATGACGCCGGCCGGCTCTCAGCGCCTGCTGTTCTCGGCGACCCTCGACGGTGCCGTGGGCACGCTGGTGCGTGCCTACCTGACCGACCCGGTGGCCCGTGCCGTCGACCCGGCCGAGTCACACATCACGACGATGGAGCACCGCGCGCTCGTGGTCCGCCACGAGCACAAGGTCGACGTGCTCGCCGAGATCGCCGCCCGGCCCGCCCGGACCCTGCTCTTCGTGCGCACCAAGCACGGGGCGGACCGCCTCGTCAAGCAGCTCGGACGGCTCGGCGTCGACGCCCTCGCCATCCACGGCAACCGCACCCAGGGCCAGCGGCAGCGGGCGCTCGACGCGTTCTCCCGCGGCCAGTCCCGGGTGCTCGTCGCGACCGACGTCGCCGCCCGCGGCATCCACATCACCGACGTCGACCTGGTCGTGCACGCGGACCCGCCCAACGACCACAAGGACTACCTGCACCGCTCGGGACGCACGGCCCGGGCCGGCGCGTCCGGTGTCGTCGTGTCGGTTCTCTCACCCGAGCAGGTCAAGGTCTCGCGGAACCTCTTCGACCGCGCCGGCATCGACGTACGTCACGTGGACGCCGGCCCCGGCGCCGTGCCGGTGCGCGAGCTCGCGGAGTCCGGCGAGCCCGTCGTGGTGACCGCCGCACCCCCGGGCCGCGCGCCGTACGACGGTCCGGGCACCCGGTCGGGCAGGTCCCCCCGGCGCGGCGGCGCACCCTCCGGCCCGGGCCCGCACCGCCAGCGGCGCGGACGCCCCCGCCCGCAGGGCCGCGGCGCGGCCTGACCCGCCGAGGTCAGCCGGGCAGGTCGAGCTCGAACCAGACGACCTTGCCCTCGCCGTGCGGGGCGGTGCCCCAGCGGTCGCTGAGCGCGTCCATCAGCGGCACCCCGCGGCCGGACTCGTCGAGCAGCCCGCCGCCACCGGTGACCAGGCCGCGCGAGGTCTGGTCGGACACCTCGACCCGCAGCCGTCCGGGGAAGCGCCACAGCTCGAGCACCACCTGCCCGGCGGTGTGCCGCAGCGCGTTGGTCACCACCTCGGAGACCAGCAGGACGACGGTGTCCCTCAGGTCGACGAGCTCGGGCGAGCGCACGAAGGCCGCGATGAAGTCGCGCGCCGCCCGGGCCGCGCGGGGGTCGCCCCGGTCGACCGTCGTCCTCGCGTGCACCGGGCGGTCGGCGTCGTGCAGCCCGTCGTGGCGGACGACGAGCACCGCGACGTCGTCGGACCGGCCGCTCTCGGTCGTCGCCTCGGACATCAGCTTGTCGGCGAGCTGGTCGAGGTCGTCGACGGGCGACTCGCGCAGGGTCCGGGCGACCAGCGCCAGCCCCTCGTCGAGGCTGCGACGCGCGTCCTCGACGAGCCCGTCGGTGAACAGCGCGACCACGTCACCCTGCGCGAGCACGACCTCGTGGTGGCCGTACTCCACCTCCGGCGCGACGCCCAGCGGAGCCCCGACCGGCGCCTCGAGCGGCGTCACCCGCCCGTCGGCGGAGCGCAGCATCGGGGGCGGGTGGCCGGCCAGGGACAGCGTCGCCACGCCTGACCACAGGTCGAGGACGAGGTAGGCGCACGTCGCGAACAGCGACGGGTCGAGGTCGCTCATCATGCGGTTGGTCCGCGACAGCACGGCCGCCGGCTCGTGGCCCTCGGCGGCGTAGGCCCGCAGGGCACTGCGCAGCTGGCCCATCACGGCGGCCGCCCGCATGTTGTGGCCCTGCACGTCGCCGATCACCATGCCGATGCGCCGGCCCGGCAGCTCGAGCAGGTCGTACCAGTCGCCGCCGACGCCCATGCCGTCGGTGGCCGTCAGGTAGCGGGCGCTCGCCGTGACCCCCTCCAGCTCGGGCAGGGCGCGCGGCAGGAGCTGGTCCTGCAGCTCGGCAGCCAGGCTCCGCTCCGACTCGCGCAGCCGGGCGCGGGCCAGGGTCTGCGCGATGAGCCCGCTCACGCCCACGAGCAGCGACCGCTCGTCCGGCGCGAAGTCGTGCGACGCGTCGAAGCTGATGGTCAGGCTGCCCAGCGTGCGCCCGGACACGATGAGCGGGAGGAAGCACCACGCGTTCTTGCCGGTCGCGTCGATGAGGGCCTCGCGCCCCGGGAAGAGCCCGAGGTAGGCCTCCCGCGAGGGCAGGAACAGCGGCTCGCGGGAACGCAGCACCTGCGGGATCGGCGCGTGGTCCTCCACGTCGAGGACCTCGAGCCGGCGCACTGCCTCGGGTCCGTAGCCCGCGTGCCCGGACAGCACGAGCCGGCCGGACTCGACCAGGGACACCAGCATCCCGGTCGCGCCGAAGGCGGGAAGCACCATGGTCGCGACGGTGTCGACGGACTCGCCCAGGGTGTCGGCCTCGGCCAGTGCGGCGGTGTAGGCCAGCACCCGGCGGGCCTGCTCGGGCCGGCTGAGCCCGCGCTGCTCGGCCAGCGCGGCAGCGCGCGCCTCGGTGACGTCGGTCCCGAAGACGAAGAGCCCGCCGGCGGCCCCTCCCGCGGGCACCAGGCGCAGCTGGAACCACCGGTCGAGGCCGACCAGGTAGGTCGTGAGCACCTGCTGCTCACCGGTGTCGAAGGCCTCCCGGAACGCACGGTCGTGCCCCCGCGCGACGAGTCCGGGCCAGACCTCCCAGAGCGACCGCCCGACCGCACTCCGGTCGGTGCCGACCAGCGTCTCCGCGTTGCGGTTGAGGAAGGTCACCCGCCACGCGTCGTCGACGCCGAGGAACGCGTCGGCCATGTGCTCGAGCGCCCGCGCCATCGTGTCCCGGGCCCGCCGCAGCTCGGTCGAGTCACGCGCCACGCCGAGCATCCGCGCCGGGGCGCCGTCGGGCCCGGGGATGACCCGGCCCCGGGCGTCGACCCAGCGCACCGAGCCGTCGGGGTGGCGCACGCGGTACTCCGCCACGTAGTCGCCGCAGGTGTCGATCGCCTGCTGGACGGCCACCTCGGTGGCGGGCACGTCCTCGGGCACCAGCGACGCCCAGAACGTCTGGATCCGCGAGTCGAACCTCTCGGGGTCGATGCCGAAGATGCCGCAGATGCGGTCGTCCCAGACGAGCACGTCGGTGCGGAGGTCCCAGTCGAAGGACCCGACGTCGGCGGCCGCCATCACCAGGTCGAGGCGCACCTGCCCGCGTTCGTCGTCGGGCACCGGCAGGCGGCGCACCGCATCGTCCACCGCCCGACACCCCTCTCCCCCGACCAGGTTCGGTGAAGTCTGACACGCTGGATGCATGAGCGAGCACCCTCGGGCGGGCCAGCCGGCGCAGGCGGAAGACCTCGTCGACGTGGCCCGCCTGGTCACCGCCTACTTCACCGACACGCCCGACGCGGACGTCGCCGAGCAGCAGGTCGCCTTCGGGACCTCGGGCCATCGCGGCTCGTCGCTGGACCGTGCCTTCAACGAGGCGCACATCGCCGCCACCACGCAGGCGATCTGCGAGCACCGCGCCGGGCAGGGCATCGCCGGACCGCTGTTCCTCGGCCGCGACACCCACGCGCTCTCCGAGCCGGCGTGGGCGACCGCGCTGGAGGTGCTCGCGGCCAACGACGTGACCGTCCTCGTCGACGACCGCGACCGCTACACCCCGACCCCTGCGCTCTCGCACGCGATCCTGGCGCACAACCGCGACGCGGCCGGAGGGGCGCGGGCGGACGGCATCGTGGTGACGCCCTCGCACAACCCGCCCCGCGACGGCGGCTTCAAGTACAACCCGCCCGACGGCGGCCCCGCCGGCAGCGACATCACCAAGGCCGTGCAGGACCGCGCGAACGAGATCCTGCGGGGCGGCCTCGCCGACGTCCGCCGGGTGCCGCTGTCCCGGGCCCGCGCGGCGTCGACGACCTCGACCTACGACTACCTCGGCCGCTATGTCGACGACCTGCCGTCGGTGCTCGACCTCGACGCGGTGCGCGACGCCGGGGTCCGCATCGGTGCCGACCCCCTCGGCGGCGCCAGCGTCGACTACTGGGGCGAGATCGGCGAGCGCCACCGGCTCGACCTCACGGTGCTCAACCCCGAGGTCGACCCGACCTGGCGGTTCATGACGCTGGACTGGGACGGCAAGATCCGCATGGACTGCTCGTCACCGTTCGCGATGGCCTCCGTGCTGGAGAAGATGCGTTCCGGCGCGGGCTACGACATCGCGACCGGCAACGACGCGGACGCGGACCGGCACGGCGTCGTGACCCCCGACGGTGGCCTGCTCAACCCCAACCACTTCCTGGCGGTCGCGATCGACTACCTCTACTCGCACCGCGACGGCTGGCCGGCGGGTGCGGGCATCGGCAAGACGCTCGTCAGCTCGAGCATGATCGACCGGGTCGCGGAGAGCCTCGGCCGGAGACTGGTGGAGGTGCCGGTCGGGTTCAAGTGGTTCGTGCCGGGCCTGTTCGACGGGTCGGTGGCGTTCGGCGGCGAGGAGTCGGCCGGTGCGTCGTTCCTGCGCCGCGATGGCAGCGTGTGGACGACCGACAAGGACGGCATCCTGCTGTGCCTGCTGGCCTCGGAGGTCCAGGCGGTCACCGGCTCGTCGCCGTCCCAGCGCTACCGGGCCCTGACCGAGCGTTTCGGCGACCCCGCCTACGCCCGGGTCGACGCCCCCGCCACCCGCGAGGAGAAGGCCGTGCTGGCGAGGCTCTCGCCGGACCAGGTCACCGCCACCGAGCTGGCCGGGGAGCCGATCACCGCCACGCTGACCGAGGCCCCGGGCAACGGGGCGGCGATCGGCGGCCTCAAGGTGACGACCGGGTCGGGGTGGTTCGCGGCCCGCCCCTCGGGCACCGAGGACGTCTACAAGATCTACGCCGAGAGCTTCCGAGGGGCCGACCACCTGGCCCAGGTGCAGGCCGAGGCACGCGAGGTCGTCACGGCCGCCCTGAAGGGCTGAGCCGGTGCGGCTGCGGGTGATGACCGAGCCCCAGGAGGGTGCGTCGTACGACGACCTGCTGGCCGTCGCGAGCGAGTCCGAGCGGCTCGGCTTCGACGCGTTCTTCCGCTCCGACCACTACCAGCGCATCGGTCCGGGCGACCCGGGCCCGGGCCCGACCGACGCGTGGGCCGTGCTGGCCGGGCTGGCCCGCGACACCACGACCATCCGGCTCGGGACGATGGTGTCGTCGGCGACGTTCCGGCTGCCGGGGCCGCTGGCGATCACGGTCGCGACGGTCGACGCGATGAGCGGCGGCCGGGTCGAGCTCGGCCTGGGCGGCGGGTGGTTCGAGACCGAGCACGCGTCGTACGGCATCCCGTTCCCCCCGGTCGGCGAGCGCTTCGACCGGCTGGAGGAGCAGCTCGAGATCGTGACAGGCCTGTGGGAGACGCCGCCGGGCGAGCGGTTCTCGCACACGGGCACGCACTACCGGCTCGTCGACAGCCCGGCGCTGCCCAAGCCGGTGCAGCGGCCGCGGCCGCCCGTCGTCATCGGCGGCAAGGGGAAGCGCCGGACGCCGGCGCTGGCCGCCCGGTTCGGCGCGGAGTACAACGTGCCGTTCGACACCGAGCGGGTCGTCGGCGACTGCTTCGACCGGGCGCGGCAGGCCTGCGAGGAGGCGGGACGCGACCCGGCGACGCTGGTGCTCTCCACCGCGCAGACGCTGTGCGTCGGGCGCGACGAGGACGAGGTGCGGCGGCGGGCGTTGTTCCTGCGCTCCGACCCGGCAGAGCTGCGCAGCGCCGGGCTGGGCGGCACGGTGCCCGAGGTGGTCGACAAGATCGGCCGGCTGGCGGCGCTCGGCGCGACGCGGGTCTACCTGCAGCTGATGGACCTCGACGACCTCGACCAGCTGCGGCTGGTCGCCGACCAGGTCACCCCCGCCGTCGCGTGATGTGACCGGGCCCTGTGATGGGGTGACCGGCATGCCGTCACCCGTGCAGGAGACCGAGTCCCCGCTCGCCGACGAGGCGCGCACGCTGCTGCGTCGCCTGGTGGGCCGCGACGACGCCGACCTGCGCGACGGCCAGCTCGAGGCGGTCAGCGCGCTCGTCGAGGACGGGTCACGGGTGCTCGTCGTGCAGCGCACCGGGTGGGGCAAGTCGGCGGTCTACTTCCTCGCGACCGCGCTGCTGCGCGCCCGCGGCGCCGGGCCGACGCTGATCGTCTCGCCGCTGCTGGCCCTGATGCGCGACCAGGTCGACGCCGCGCGGCGGGCCGGGCTGCGCGCCGTGACCATGAACTCCGCCAACGCCGACGAGTGGGCCGAGGTCACGACGGCGCTGGCCGCCGGTGAGGTCGACCTGCTGCTGGTGAGTCCCGAGCGGCTGAACAACCCCCGCTTCCGCGACGAGCAGCTCCCGCGCCTTGCCGAGGCCGCGGGGCTGCTGGTCGTCGACGAGGCCCACTGCATCAGCGACTGGGGCCACGACTTCCGCCCCGACTACCGGCGCATCCGCGACCTGCTCACGACCCTTCCGCCCGGCCGTCCGGTGCTCGCGACGACGGCCACCGCCAACCAGCGGGTCGTCGACGACGTGGTCGAGCAGCTCGGCGCGGGCGGCGCGCCGGTGCGCACGGTGCGAGGCTCGCTCGCCCGGTCGAGCCTGCGTCTCGGCGTCCTGCCGCTGCCGACCCCCGACGCCCGCCTCGGCTGGCTCGCTGCGCGGCTGGGCGAGCTGCCGGGCAGCGGCATCGTCTACGCGCTGACCGTCTCGGCCGCCGAGGACGCCGCCACGTTGCTGCGCGACGCGGGCCACGAGGTCCGCGCCTATACCGGCCGCACCGACCCTGCCGACCGGCTCGAGCTCGAGCGGGCGCTGCGCCACAACGAGGTGAAGGCACTCGTCGCCACGAGCGCACTGGGCATGGGCTTCGACAAGCCCGACCTCGGCTTCGTCGTGCACCTCGGGGCGCCCGCCTCCCCCGTCGCCTACTACCAGCAGGTCGGGCGCGCCGGCCGCGCGACCGAGCGGGCCGACGTCCTCCTGCTGCCCGCGCCCGAGGACCGCGAGATCTGGCGCTACTTCGCCACGGCCTCGATGCCGCGCCGCCCCGACGCCGACGCGGTGCTCGCGGCACTCGAGGCGAGCGACAAGCCGCTGTCCACCGCCGCGCTCGAGACGGTGGCCGACGTCCGCCGCACCCGGCTCGAGCTGCTCCTCAAGGTGCTCGACGTCGAGGGCGCGGTCGACCGGGTCAGCGGCGGGTGGCGCTCGACCGGCGCCGGGTGGACCTACGACGAGGAGCGCTACTCCCGGGTCGGCGCGGCCCGCGAGACCGAGGCGGCCGCCATGCTGGCGTTCCAGTCGACCGACGGCTGCCGCATGCGCTTCCTGCAGGAGCAGCTCGACGACCCGGCCGCGGACGACTGCGGGCGCTGCGACACCTGCGCCGGCCCCTGGTTCGACCCGACGGTGCCCGAGGGCGCCGTGCAGTCCGCCCAGCGCGCGCTGCGGCGGGTCGGTGTCGTGGTCGAGCCGCGCTCGCAGTGGCCGTCGGGCATGTCCCGGCTGGGGGTCGCGGTGTCCGGGCGCATCGCGGCCGACGAGCGGGTCGAGGAAGGACGCGCCGTCGCGCGGCTCACCGACCTCGGCTGGGGCCAGCGGCTGCGCGCGCTGCTGGCGCCCGACGCCGCCGACGCCCCGGCCGACGACGCGCTGCTCGCGGCCTGCGTCGGCGTCCTGTCGGGCTGGGGCTGGTCCCAGCGCCCGGCCGGCGTGGTCGCGATGCCGTCCCTGCGCCGGCCGCAGCTGGTCGGCTCCGTCGCCGAGCACCTCGCACGGCTCGGCCGGCTGCCGCTGCTCGGATCGCTCGCCCTCACGAGGGACACCGACCCCGGCCAGCCGGGCGGCAACAGCGCGTTCCGCCTGGCCGCGGTCCACGACCGCTTCACCGTCCCGCCCGCGCTGGCCCGGGCCCTCGCGGACCTGCCGGGCCCGGTGCTGCTCGTCGACGACCTCGTCGACTCGCGCTGGACGGTGACCGTCGCGGGGCGGCTGCTGCGGGGCGCGGGGGCCGCCGGAGTCCTCCCGTTCTGTGTGGGTGTGGCCGCCTGACGGCTAGGCTTCCCGGGTGGACCCCCTCGCCCGCAACAACGTCACGGTCGCCGGACAGCCGGACGCACCCCCGATGCTGTTCGCGCACGGCTTCGGCTGCGACCAGAACATGTGGCGCTTCGTCGCCCCCGAGTTCGAGGCCACGCACCGCGTCGTCCTCTTCGACAACGTCGGGTCCGGCGGGTCCGACCTGTCGGCCTACGACCACGACAAGTACTCCAGCCTCGACGGCTACGCGACCGACGTGCTGGAGATCTGCGCCGCGCTCGACCTGCGCGACGTGGTCTACGTCGGCCACTCGGTGAGCGCGATGGTCGGCGTGCTGGCCGCCGGCCGCGAGCCCGACCGGTTCTCCCGGCTCGTGCTGGTCGGCCCCTCCCCGCGCTACATCGACGACGGCGACTACGTCGGCGGGTTCAGCGAGGCCGACATCGAGGGACTGCTCGAGTCCCTGGACAGCAACTACCTGGGCTGGTCGAGCGCCATGGCGCCGGTGATCATGGGCAACCCCGACCGACCTCAGCTCGGCGAGGAGCTCACCAACAGCTTCTGCCGCACCGACCCCGAGATCGCCCGGCACTTCGCCCACGTGACCTTCACCTCCGACAACCGCGCCGACCTGGGCTCGGTGCGGGTGCCGACCCTGGTCCTGCAGAGCGCGCAGGACGCCATCGCCCCGACGGCGGTCGGGGCGTACGTCCACCGCGAGATCGCCGGCAGCACGCTGGTCGAGCTCGACGCCACCGGCCACTGCCCCAACCTCAGCGCCCCGGAGCAGACGGTCGCGGCGATGAAGGGCTTCCTCTGACGGCCCAGGACCCGGCGGTCTTCCACGACAGCGCCGAGTCCCTCTACGAGGACGCCCCCTGCGGCTACCTGTCGACCCACCCCGACGGCGTCATCGGCCGCGTCAACCGGACCTTCCTCGCCTGGACGGGCCATGCGCGCGACGACCTCGTCGGACGCAAGCGCTTCGCGGACCTGCTCGACGCCGGCGGGCGCATCTACCACGAGACCCACTACGCGCCGCTGCTGCAGATGCAAGGGTCCGTGCGGGCCATCGCCCTCACCATGGTCCGCGCCGACGGCAGCACGCTGCCGGTGCTCGTCAACGCCCGGCTGCACTCCGACAAGGCGGGCCGCGCGACGGCGATCCGCGTCACCGTCTTCGACGCGTCGGACCGCAAGAAGTACGAGACCGAGCTGCTCGAGGCACGGCGGCAGGCGGAGCGGCTGGCCGGCCGGCTGCGCGTGGTCGAGCAGGTGGTCGCCGACCTCGCGCGGTCGGCGTGGGTCGCCGACGTGCTGACGGTCGTGGCCGATGCCGGCGTCGCGGCGTTCGGCGCCCGGACGAGCGGCGTGTGGCTGGTCGACGACGCCACCGGTGGCCTCACCGGCCTCGTGTCCGCGGGCGACGCCGCCGCCCCGTCGGGCACGGTCGAGATCCCGAGGGCGGCCCGCACCCCGTACGGCGACGAGCTGCGCAGCGGGGACACCGTCGTGCTCCCCCCGGGCACGGCACGGCGGACGTACCCCTCGATCACCACGGCCCTCGGCGCGACGGACGAGGACGCGCTGGCCCTCGTGCCGCTGAGCGTGCGCGGTCGGCTCAGCGGCGTCCTGGCGCTGCGCTTCGTTGACGGCGGCCGGGTCGACGACACCGACCGCGGCCTGCTGGAGACTCTCGGCCGGCAGGCCGGGGAGGCCGTCGAGCGGGCCCGCCAGTCCGAGCTGCAGCGCAGCGTCGCCACGACGCTCCAGCGCAGCCTCCTGCCCGCCGAGCTGCCGACCGACCCACGGATCTCCATCGCGACGACGTACCGGCCCGCGGAGGCAGACCTGGAGGTCGGGGGCGACTGGTACGACGCGTTCCGGCTCGATGCGGACCGCGTCGCGCTCGTGGTCGGCGACGTCGTCGGGCGAGGCCTGGACGCCGCGGTCGCCATGGGCCAGCTCCGCAGCGCGATCCGTGCGCTGGCCGCGGTCGACTCGGGGCCCTCCCTGCTGCTCGGCCGGCTCGACAGCTTCGTCGACGGCGTCCGCGGCGCGCAGACCGCGACACTGGCCTACGCGGAGGTGGACCTGCGCGACGGCTCGGTGCGCTACGCCTGCGCCGGCCACCCGCCGCCCGTCGCCCTGGACGCTGACGGAGGGGCCCGCCTGCTCTGGGGCGGCCGGTCGCCTCCGCTCGGCGCCAACTTCGGGACGCAGGCCCGACCCGAGGGGGAGCACCTCCTGCCCGCCGGCGGCCGCCTGGTGCTCTACACCGACGGCCTCGTGGAGCGCCGGGACCAGGCCATCGACGAGAGCATCGACCGGCTCGTCCACGAGCTCTCGGCGTGGGCGGCGGCCCCGGCGAGCGGGATCGCCCAGGGCATCGTCGAGGTCATGCTGCAGGACGAGGACTCCCGCGACGACGTCTGCGTGCTCGTCGTCGCGTTCGACTGAGGTTCTGTCCCGGGTCGCCCCTAGCGTCCGGCCATGGACGAGAGACCTGACGACAGCGGCAGCCTGGACATCGGCGGCGGTTCCACACCGATGCTCGACGCGGCCTCGCTGAGCACCGCCGACCTCGAGGACCGGCTGGGTCGGCTCGCCGCGCGCATCGCCGCGGCCGAGTGCGAGTCCCTCACGCTGCTGGCCGAGTTCGACGCGCGCCAGGGCTGGGGCCAGTGCGGCATGCGCTCCGCCGCCCACTGGCTGTCCTGGCGCACCGGCACGCGGCTCGGCGTCGCCCGCGAGCGGGTCCGGGTCGCCCGCTCGCTGCGACACCTGCGGCCAGAAGCTGGCGCCGAGCACCGTGCTGCGCATGCTCTGCCACCCCCCGGCCTGCTGATGGTCCATGCGCGCGACGGGCGACCCCTCGACCTCGGCCGCAGGCGGCGCCACGCCTCCGCGAACCCTGACGCCCCGCGCCTCGCGGCCGACGACACCGTCGGGCACCCGGCGCCGGATGCCGGCTCCGACACCATCGCCCCCACCTGGGGCGGCGACCCCCTCGACCTCGACCACCTCGTCGGAGGCATGGCGGGCAACCTGCTCCTGCGCGCCGGCCACCGCCTGACCGACATCCCCTACCCGGCGCTGGACCCCGCCCTGCGCGGCCGCCGCAGCCTGGCCCGAGCCGGTGCCTCCCCCGCCCTGGCAGGTGACGCCCGCCGCCTGAGAGGCTCGCCCCGATGCGCATCGCGACCTGGAACGTGAATTCGGTCGGGGCGAGGCTCCCCCGGCTGCTCGACTGGCTGCGCGACACCGCCCCCGACGCGGTCTGCCTGCAGGAGACCAAGTGCGCGCGGGCCGACTTCCCCCACGGCGAGGTCGGCGAGCTGGGCTATGAGGTCGCCGCCCACGGCGACGGCCGGTGGAACGGCGTCGCCATCCTGTCCAAGGTCGGCCTGCGCGACGTCGCGACCGGGCTCACCGACGAGCCGGGATACCCCGACCCCGAGGCGCGCGCGGTCGCAGCCACCTGCGGCGACGTACGACTCTGGTCGGTCTACGTGCCCAACGGCCGCGAGCCCGGGCACGACCACTACTCCTACAAGCTGCAGTGGCTCGCCGCCCTGTGCAGCACGGTCGCCGCCGACCTCGCGACCTCGCCGCGGCTCGCCGTGCTGGGCGACTTCAACGTCGCGCCGACCGACGACGACGTCTGGGACCCCGCCGCCTTCGCGCAGTCGACGCACGTGACCCCGCCCGAACGCGCGGCCCTGGAGTCGCTGCGCGCTGCCGGGCTCGTCGACGTGGTGCCGCGGCCCATGAAGTACGACCGGCCGTTCACCTACTGGGACTACCGCGCCGGGATGTTCCACAAGAACATGGGCATGCGCATCGACCTGGTCTACGCCACACCCGCGGTCGCGGACGCCGTGAGCGATGCGTACGTCGACCGGGACGCTCGCAAGGGAAAGGGCCCGTCCGACCACGCTCCCGTCGTCGTCGACCTGGCCGGAGGTGACGGCCTTGTCGCTGGAGGATGACCCCGAGACCACCGCCGAGCTCCTGGCGCGGAAGGCCCGCTACGAACGGGCCGGGATGCTCGGCAAGGCGGCTCTCCGGCTGGGCCGAGAGGCTCTCACGGCGGGGGAGCGGGAGCGCCTCCGTCGCCGCGACCTGGGCGTCGAAGGCCGGGTCGCCGAGGACGTGACCCGGGTGGTGACCGCCTGCCAGCCGGTCTGGTCGCTGCTCGCGGCCAAGGGCCTTCCGCAGGACCTCTCGGTCCGCGAGCTCAACACGCTCTGGGAGTGCCTGCTCGGGCGGCGCACGCAGGGCTGGGCCGAGACGAGCGTCGTCGACGTGTCGATCCTCTTCACGCGCAGCCCGCTGCACGTCACGGCGCTCAGGCGGGTCATCCCGGGGACGGATGCCCCGGACGCGTTCGACGCCTACCGGTACGCCACCTTGCGGACCGCCGACACGCACGAGGTCGAGCCCTTCGTGATCGCCGTGCAACGGCGCGACCCGCGCGACCCGGGAGACAACGACATCGCGGCCACGATGCTCGTCGCCCCCACGTTCCTGCGGCACGAGGAGGAGCTCGGAGTGTTCAGCGCCTCCGACCTCGGACCGCTGGAGGACATCCTGACCGGTGACCTCGCTGCGGTCCACGAGACGCGCGCCCAGCTCCTCGACGCCCCACCCGGGCCGCTCTGAGCAACCCGACGCCCGGGGTCAGGCCTCCGCGGGCGGTGCGGGCGCCGCCCCCGTCATGATGGCGACCGCCTCCGACATGCTGTGCGACTCCGGCGTGATCACGGCCGCCCGCCGTCCGAGGCGCTGGATGTGGATGCGGTCGGCGACCTCGAACACGTGCGGCATGTTGTGGCTGATGAGGATGACCGGGAGGCCGCGGTCGCGCACGTCGCGGATGAGCTGGAGGACCCGGTTTCCCTCCTTCACGCCCAGGGCCGCCGTCGGCTCGTCGAGGATGACGACCTTGCTGCCGAAGGCCGCCGACCGGGCCACCGCCACGCCCTGCCGCTGGCCGCCGGAGAGCGTCTCCACCGCCTGGCCGATGTTCTGCAGGGTCGCGATGCCGAGGTCGCTCATGTGCCGCTTGGCCTCCGACCGCATGTGCTTGCGGTCGAGCATGCGGAAGACCGAGCCCAGGACGCCCGGCTTGCGCTCCTCGCGGCCCAGGAACAGGTTGTCGGCGATGTCCAGCCCCGGCGCGACCGCCAGGGTCTGGTACACCGTCTCGATGCCGGCGCGCCGGGCCTCCATCGGGCTCTTGAAGTGCACCACCTTCCCGTCGAGGCGGATCTCGCCCTCGTCGGGGATGAGCGCGCCGGAGATGGCCTTGATGACGCTGGACTTCCCGGCGCCGTTGTCGCCGATGACCCCCAGGATCTCGCCCGGGTACAGCTCGAAGTCGCAGCCGTCGATCGCCGTGACCCGGCCGTAGCGCTTGACCAGCCCGGTCGCCTGGACGATCGGTGTGCGGTTCTCGACGGGGGCTGCGCCCCGGGCCTGACCCTGCTCTGACGTGGTCGTCATGCCTTCACCTTCCGGATCCACTGGTCGATCGAGACGGCCACGATGACGAGGACGCCGACGGCAAAGACCTGCCACAGGACGTCGACGCCGGCCAGGGCGAGACCGTTGCGGAACACGCCGACGATGAGGGCGCCGACAAGCGTCCCGATGACGCTGCCTCGGCCGCCGAACAGGCTCGTGCCACCCAGCACCACAGCGGTGATGGAGTCGAGGTTGAAGTCCGCGCCGACGTTGGGGCTCGCCGAGGCCAGCCGGCCGATGAGGACCCAGGCGCCGATGGCGTAGAGCAGCCCCGCCACGGCGTAGACGCTGAGCAGAACCCTGCCCGTACGGATACCCGCCAGGCGCGCGGCCTCGCTGTCGTCTCCGGTGGCGTAGACGTGCTTGCCCCAGGCCGTCTGACGCAGCGCGTAGAAGAAGCCTGCGAACAAGACCAGCATCAGGATCGTCCCGTAGGTGATGCGGAAGCTGCCGACCGTGAACGCCTTTCCGGTCCACGTCATGATGCCCGGCATGTCGGCGCCGCGGATGGTCTCACTCTTGGAGATGTAGAGCGTCAGCGCGAAGAAGATGTTGAGCGTCCCCAGCGTGACGATGAACGGGGGGAGCCGCAGCGCTGTGACCAGCACGCCGTTAAGGGCCCCGAGCGCCAGGCCCAGGCCGAAGCCGATGGCCAGCGCGAGCGGGCCGGGCACGCCGCCCTCCGACGCCAGCTTGGCCATCACGATCCCGGAGAGGACCGCGATCGCGCCGACCGAGAGGTCGATGCCGGCGGTGAGGATGATCAGCGTCTGGCCGAGCGCCAGGACCGCGATGACCGTCACCTGCTGCAGGACCAGCGAGAGGTTCGCGGCCTGCAGGAAACGGTCGCTGAGCAGCGAGAAAGCGATGATCGAGATGACCAGGACGGCCAGCGGGCCCAGCGTCGGCTGTCCGTGCAGCAGGTGCTGGATCCTGGCCCCGAGTGACTCGTGGTGGTCGTGGTCTTCGTGCGGGTTCGACGGCGGTGGGGGGGTCACCGTGCCGGTGGCACCTGCGGTTCCTGAGTCGCCGGCCATGCCTGGTCTCCTCTCGACCGGGGCGTGGACGGTGCCGTGCACCGCCCACGCCCCACCTTGGCCTGTGGGGTTCGAGTTGGTCCAGAGCGTCAGCCCCAGCAGTTGTCCTTGCCCCAGGTCGAGTCCTGCGAGTCGACTCCGTCCACGGGCTGGTCGGTGATGAGCTCGACGCCGGTGTCGAAGAAGTCCTTGCCCTCGGTGGTCTGCGGCGAGGCGCCGTTCTCCGCGAAGTCGACGATCGCCTCGACCCCGAGCGAGGCCATCTTCAGCGGGAACTGCATCGAGGTGGCGCCGATGACCCCGGCCTCGACGTTGTCGACACCGGGGCACCCGCCGTCGACGGAGACGATCGTGACGTCCTTCTCCTTGCCGGCGGCCTTGAGCGCCTCGTACGCGCCGGCCGCGGCAGGCTCGTTGATCGTGTAGACGAGGTTGACACCCGGGTCCTTCTGCAGCAGGTTCTCCATCGCCGTCCGGCCGCCTGCCTCGGCTCCGTCCGTCACGTCGTGCCCGACGATGCGGGGGTCGCTCTCGTCTCCGATCTTGGTCTCGTCGCCGACGTCGACGCCGAACCCCTTGAGGAAGCCCTGGTCACGCTGGACGTCCACGGACACCTGGCTGGCGTTGAGGTCGAGGAGGGCGATCTTGGCGTCCTTGCCCTCCGCCTCGAACTTGGCCTTCGCCCACTGACCGATGAGCAGACCGGCCTGGAAGTTGTCCGTCGCGAAGGTCGCGTCCACCGCGTCGGCGGGCTCGGTCTGCGTGTCGAGCGCGATGACCAGCAGA
Organism: uncultured Actinomycetota bacterium; assembly: GCA_963705885.1. GTDB lineage: Bacteria > Actinomycetota > Actinomycetes > JACCUZ01 > JACCUZ01 > MFD01275-c22. The sequence continues at coordinate 3,043,432 of OY970120.1, forward strand.
CCGGCGGCGCGCGCCTTGTCGATGGCCGGCACGATCGCCTTGGAGTCGCTCGGGGTGATCAGGAAGCCCTTTGCTCCGGCGGCGATGAGGTTCTCGATCGCCTGGACCTGCGCCTCGTTGTCACCGTCCTGCTTGCCGGCGAAGGACTGCAGCTCCGCGCCGGCGTCCTGGGCGGCCTGCTGCGCGCCCTCCTTCATCTTCACGAAGAACGGGTTGGTGTCGGTCTTGGTGATCAGTCCGAGGACGATCTTGTCGCCCGAACCGCCGGATCCGTCGGACCCGCTGGTGCCGCCGTCGTCGGACCCGCACGCCGAGACGGCGAGCGCCGCGGCAGCGGCGATGCCGGCAGCCGCGACACGCCTCCGCTGGGAGAAGAACATGAGTACCTCCAGGAAACGGTCCGACCCGAATGCCGGACAACGTTGTCAGAACCTTTCTGCCACGGATGCCCGCGATTGTCAACGGGTGGGAACCACTTGTGTCATCCTGCGGACACATGCTTGACATCGTTGTCAGGCTGTGACCAGGCTGTGCTCCTGGAGGTGGACGGAGTGGGGACTACGTCAGGTCCTGCGGGGGCGACGGGACGTCGCCGCCCGACGCTGCGCGACGTCGCGTCGGTCGCCGGTGTCAGCTTCAAGACGGTGTCACGCGTGGTCAACCGCGAGCCCGGCGTGTCACCTGCCCTGGCCGCCCGGGTCGAGGCGGCCGTCGAAGAGCTGGGGTTCAGCCCGCATCCCGGCGCGAGCACGCTGCGCCGGGCCGACGGCCGCAGCGGGAGCATCGCGCTCCTCGTCGAGAACGTCGCGAACCCCTATTCCGCCGTCCTGCTCCGCGCGGTCGAGGACGTCGCGACCGAGGAGCGCGTCGTGGTGCTCGCCGCGAGCCTGGACGAGATGCCGTCGCGCGAGCGGGAGCTGGTGGCACTCTTCGCCAACCGGCGGGTCGACGGCATGATCGTGGTCCCCGCCTCGGACGACCAGAGCCACATCGCGCGGGAAACGGCCTCCGGCACGCCGGTCGTGTTCGTCGACCGCGCCGCCCGCGGGCTCGTTGCCGACTCGGTCGTGACCACGAACGAGAGCGGAGCCGGGGAGGCCGTGCGGCACCTGGCGTCGTACGGCCATCGCCGGATCGCCTACCTCGGCGACCGCGACACCATCCTCACGGCACAGCAGCGCCTGTCCGGCTACCGCGACGCCTTGAGCGGCGCGGGGCTCCCGCTCGACCAGCAGCTCGTCGCCGAGAACCTGACCGACGCCGGGGCCGCCGACGGGACCACGACGAGGATGCTGACGTCCGCTGATCCCCCGACGGCGCTGTTCACCGCGCAGAACCTGATCACCATCGGGGCGATCCGGGCGCTGCGCCGCCTCGGCCTGCACCGCAAGGTCGCCGTCGTCGGCTTCGACGACTTCCCGCTGGCCGACCTGCTCGAGCCCGCCGTGACCGTCGTGGCCCAGGACGTGGCGGCCATCGGTCGCCTCGCAGCGCAGCGCCTGTTCGAGCGGATCGCGGGTGACACCTCTCCGTACCGGGCCGACCTCGTGCCGACCCACCTGGTGCGACGAGGGTCCGGCGAGATCGCCCCGGTCCCGGCCTAGGTCCCGACCGCCTCCGCGTACGCGGAGCGCAGCACCTGGGGATCGACCGCGACGCCGGTCCACAGCTCGATGGCGACGACCGCCTGGTTGACGAGCATCCCGACTCCGTCGAGCGTCCGGCAGCCCTTCCGCTCGGCCCGCTCTATCAGCGCGGTGCGCGCCGGGTTCGGGATGACATCCGCGACCACGGTCTCCGGCTGCAGGCTGTCGACCGCCAGGTCGGGCATCTCGCCGACGGCCGGGGCGAGCCCCAGCGACGTCGCGTTGACGACCACGGACACACCGGCGGGGACCTCCACGGTGCCCTCCCAGGGCAGGTACCGAGCGGTCGCGTCGGTCCCCGTGGAAACCAGGCGTGCGAGTGCCTCGCCGCGTCCGCGGTCCCGGTTCACCACGGTCACCGACCCGGCGCCGGCGAGCCCGACCTCCACCGCGATCGCCCTCGCCGCGCCACCGGCGCCGAAGAGCAAGACGTCCCGGCCCGCGGGCTCGACGAGGGTGCGCAGCGAAGCCACGAATCCCTTCCCGTCGGTGTTCTCCCCCACGAGCGCGTCGCCCCGCCGGACGACGCAGTTGACGGCCCCGATCAGCTGGGCCGAGCCGGCGAGCTCGTCGAGATGCTCGATGACCGCCACCTTGTGGGGGAGCGAGCAGTTGAAGCCGACCCACCCCATCGCCCGCGCACCGCGCACCGCGGCCCCGAGCCCGGCGGGCTCCACCTCGCAGTTGACGTACCGCACGTCGAGCCCGTGGTGCCGGTAGGCGGCCTCGACGATCGCGACCGTGGGGTTCTCACCGGCGGGCGAGGAGAACGAGCCGGTGAGGAGGCTGAGGAACGTCGGGGGCACTGCCGTCACTCCGGGTGGTTGTGCGCGCCGTCGCCGTCGCGCCCGACCTTGTACGGCGTGCTCACGCCGTCGTAGGCCAGGTGCGCGATGAGCCCCTCGGCCGCGTGCGGCAGGTTGTGGCAGTGGTCCATCCACACGCCCGGGTTGTCGGCCAGGAACGCAATCTCGTAGGTCTCGTCGTCGGCGACGTGCAGCGAGTCCACCCACCACGGGCTCCCGGTCGACGGGACGCCGTTGCGGCTCAGGACGAGCGCGTGGTGGCCGTGCAGGTGCATCGGGTGGACGTCGCCGCTCGTGTTCTTGATGCTCATCCGCACGACGTCCCCCTCCGCCACGACGTACATCGGCACGTCCGGGAACATCTTCCCGTTGATCGTCCACCAGAAGCCGGGACGGCCGTCGAGGAAGCCCGGCCGCCGCCCGATGTCGTAGTCGAACCTCCGGTCCGCCCGCTCGGGGTCGAACGGCAGCTCCCCCGCCTGCCCGTACGTCAGAAGGTCGAGGCGTCGCTGCGGCTCCTGGGCGGCGTGGGGCCGCGACCCGGCGGGGCCGACCACCATCGCGGTGCCGCCGCCCACGTCGAGCCGCAACCCGCCGGGCGGAACGACCACCTCGAGGTCGGCGCGGGCGCCGGCCGTCACGACGTACGTCCGGTCGCGGACCTCGGTCGGCCCCTGCAGGTCGAAGCCGTCGACGGCCAGCAGGCGGTAGGGCGCGCCGCTGACCCACACCGGGGCCGCGCCGTTGTCGGTGTTGACCACCCGCAGCCGCACCGTCGCGCCGGCCGGGGCCTCGGCGCGGCTGACCCCGGTCCGCCCGTCGATGGTCCGGACGCCGTCGTAGGTGTGCAGGGTCGCCGTCACGTCCTGGGCGGTGGACTGTTGGCCCTCGTCGCGCGGCGTCACGACGAACGTGCCGAACAGGCCCCCGCGCACCTGCCGGTGGGAGACCTGGTGCGAGTGGTACCAGTAGGTCCCGGCGTGCGGGAGGACGAAGCGGTAGAGGTGCTCCTCGCCGATCTCGACCGCGTCCTGGGTGACGCCGGCGACCCCGTCCTCCGCGTTGGGCACGTCGATGCCGTGCCAGTGCAGGGTGACGCCGTCCTCGACGTCGGCATTGACCAGCGTGACCTCGACGAGGTCGCCCTCCGCGGCGACCAGCTCCGGTCCGGGCGAGGTGCCGTTGAGGGTGTAGCCGTCCACCCGCTCGCCGGACGCCAGCTCGAACGCACCCTGCCGCGCGGTGAGCGTCGCGGTCAGGTCCGGCGCGCCGTCCCGAGGTCCAGCCAGCGTGGCGAGGCTGACCCCGCCCATGTCGTGACCGTCGTGGCCGCTCCCGCCGGCCGGAGCAGGCGCCCCGCCGTAGTCGGCATAGCCCATGTCCATGACGGAGTACGTCGACGGGACGAGGCTGTCGTACCACAGCCAGCCGAGCGGGACGACGAGGAGCAGTGGGCCGCCGATGGCGGCCAGCAGCCGCCACCAGCGCCCCGTGGTGCGCTCAGACAGCGGCCGGCGCCCCCGTCTGGGCGTCGGCCGACGCCGTCGCCACGGTCGCGGCCCGCCGGGCCGAGTAGGCCGCGAGCCCGAGCACGACGAAGGCGTTGAGGCCGTGCAGCGCGCCGACCACCGGGACGCCGAACGCCACGAACGCGAGCACGACCTGGACCACGATGGCGAGGAAGGTGAGACCGGCCCACTTCGCGCCGCCCGGGATCTTGGCGAAGGCCGAGACGACCAGCAGCAGGAGGCCGAGGAGCGGCATGACCATCATGCCGACTATCCCGTGGACCGCGTGGCCGAGGTTCCCGTCGTAGTCGGCGTTGACGATGGCCCCGTCGTCGACCTCGTTGATGGTCCCGAACCAGCCGCCCGCCACCGCGGCCGCCTGCACCAGCACCCCGAGCGCGATGAGCAGGGCGATGCCCCGGTAGGCGCTCCTCATGTCTGTCCCCTCTCGTACGACTCCCCGACAAGGACGCCCGTGGACGTCGGAGGGAAAGGTAGCGCCACGCGGTCCGTCACGGAAGATCTTTCGACGGTCCGGGCCGCGAGTCGGCGTCGTTCGGCAGGGTTTGTCGCCCTTGCGGGCGGTCCCGCGACGGTCAGCGCACGATGCGTCCCGAGCCCGGCACGATCGACTTCTGCAGCTCGCGGAAGTCCCAGCGGCGCAGACCGTAGAGGTCCGGAGCCTGCGTCGGGTCGACCCTGTGGGGTGCCCGGGGGTCCGTCTTCGACAGGTCCTGCAGGATCGCCCGGCGCCGCAGCGCCTCGTGCTCGGACTTCGGGATCCGGAAGCTCTTGATCTGCACACCCGGCAGACCGTCGCGCACCTTCTTCCAGTAGTAGCGCTCGGCGTAGTCCCTCTGGTCGACGCTCACGTAGAGCATCGACCGGCCCTGGAACCGCACGTTGCCCCCGGGATCCATGACGATGCGCCGGTTCGCCGTGCCCTCGACGCGATAGGCGATGACCGTGCCGCGACGGGTGCGGACCTCGCGAACGCCCCTCCCGCCGAGCCGGGCCAGGCCGGGGACGGCCGTCGCGACCGCGTCGACGCCGACGGCCGCCCACGAGGCCTTGCCGCGGCTCGCCAGGGCGGCGTCGATGAGGAGCGCGGCCAGGCCGGTGGCCACGGCGATCGGGGCGGCGATCGTGTTCAGGGCCGGCACGACGGCGAGCGCCCCCGCGATCGACGAGACGCTGCGCAGGACGAACGAGATGCTGCCCAGCACGCCCGCGTGCGACTCGACCCAGTCGCCCGCGCCGTCGACCAGCCGCTCGAGGAACCCGGGGGGCTCCTCGGGCGCGTCGGCCGCCGCGCGGACCCGGCAGGCGGCGGTGCCCGCCGCCAGCGCCGCGTCGTCGGCGAGCCCCGACAGGCGGCGGCGGATGTCCGCCATCTCCTGCAGGCCGAGCTCCATCCGGCGGCGCCGCGCGGCGTCGGCGTCCGGGTCGAGGATCGGGTCGGTGAGCTGCTGGCTGTCGGCCAGGTGCCTCCCGCCGAGCACCGACAGCTCGTCGCCGGCGCGCCGGGCGCGGGCCTGCGTCGCCCTCAGCTCCGCGGCGTACGTCCCCAGGGCCCGGGCCACCGCGTCGTAGGAGTCCGCGGCCAGTGCGAGACGGCGCGGGAGCCCGTGCACGGAGCGGGCGAACGCGTCAGCTCCCGGGCCGGACCAGCCCTCGACGTCGCCGGCGCCGCGCAGCAGGTCGACGTCGCAGCGCAGGCCGCCGGCCGTCCCGCGGCAGCGCCGGGCGAGAGCATCGAGCGTGTCCGGGTCGCCGGGGACGGCCGGGGCGTCGGCGGTCGTCGTGGCCATGCGCAGACACTGCCAGGTCGGGCCGTCCACACCCCGCGCTCCGTCCACAGCCCGTCGGCCGGCCGGCCGTCGGCCCGATGGGTGCCCGCAGGCTGGCGTCATGTCCCGTATCGAGGTCCTTCCGCCGACGCTCGCCGAGACCGCTGACCGGCTGCGGTCGGCCGCCCTCGACGCCCGCCGGGTGCGCGAGGCGCTGTCCGCGGCCGACCCCGCGACGACCGGCAGCGCCGAGCTGACTGCCGCGCTGCGCGAGCACTCCGAGTCCTGGCGCTGGTGCCTCGAGCAGGCGCACGACCGGGTGCGTGCGGCGGCCCGCGCGCTCGACGCGGCCGCCAGGGCCTACGAGCAGGTCGAGCGCGCCGTCGCCGATGCCGCGGGCTGACGTAGCGTCGCAAGGGTGCGCGGGCGGCGAGGACGACCAGGGCTGCGCAGCGCTGCGGCGCCGCTGCTCGCGGTCGCGCTGCTGCCCGGCTGCGACGCGGCGTCCGAGCGCGCACAGTCGCTCCCGTCGGCGTCGGAGGACGCCTCGCGCGCCGATCCCCCCTCGACGGGCCCGGTGCCCGCGTCCCCGTCGGCCGCGACCCCGTCCGGGCGGGTGCCGCTCGCCGTCGCCGTCCACCCCGGCCGCGGCCGGGTGCGGCTGACTGCCGCGCAGGCGCGTGCGCTCGCCGCCGGCTCGGTCACCGACTGGGCCGAGCTGGGCGCGCGGTCGGCCCCCCTCCGCTCCGGCACGGTCCGCGACGTCCGGCACGACCGCGACGCGGTGGCCGTCGTGCCCGTCGACCGCGTCGACGCCACCGTCTCGCTCGCGACGGTCGCGGGCCGCGACCCGCTGCGTGACCCGGCGCGCTACCCGCTCACGACCGAGGGCCCGGCGCCGCCCGAGGTCACGACGGTGACGGTGGCGGGCGACGTGATGCTCGGGCGCCGCGTCGGCGACCGGCTCGCGGTCATCGGCGACCCGGCCGCCGCACTGCGTCCGATGGCCGCCCGGCTCGCCGGGGCCGACCTCACCATCGGCAACCTCGAGAGCACGCTGTCGACGGCCGGCGCGCCACGCCAGGGTGGCGACTCGTTCGGCGCCGCGCCGTCGGTGCGCGCCGGGCTCCGGCTCGCCGGCTTCGACGTGCTGTCCCTGGCCAACAACCACACCGGCGACTACGGCCCCGACGCGCTCGTCCGGACCGTGCGCCGGGTCCGGGCAGCCGGCATCGCACCGCTCGGCGCCGGCCCCGACCGCGCCGACGCCGCGCGCCCGGTCGTCGTCGAGCGCAAGGGCACGACGTTCGGCCTCGTCGCGTTCGACGCCATCGGGGAGTCCCCGCGCGCCGGGCCCGGCCGGCCGGGAGTGCTCCGCGTGCGCATGCAGCCGCGCACCGGTCCCCTCGACCGCGGCGACCTCGACCGGGTCGCCGGCATCGTCACCGGCCTGGCCGCACGGGTCGACGTGGTCATCGTGCTCCCGCACTGGGGCACGCAGTACACCCATCGCACTGTGCGCGACCAGCGCCGGGTCGCCCGGTCGCTCGTGGACGCCGGCGCGGACGTGGTCGCGGGTGGCCACCCGCACTGGGTGCAGGGCGTCGAGGTGGTCCGCGGCGGGTTCGTGGCCTACTCGCTCGGCAACTTCGTGTTCGACATGGACTTCAGCCGCACCACGCAGGAGGGCGCCCTGCTGGAGCTGGCGTTCTGGGGCGCCGAGCTCAAGGGCGCGCGCCTCGTGCCGTACGTCATCGGGCGCGACTTCGCGCCACGGGTCGCACGCGGCGCTCGCGGCACGGCGATCCTCGACGACGTGTGGCAGGCGAGCGGCCCACCACTGCGCGGCACCCACGCCCGCTGACCGGGGTCGCCCTTGACGTCACGCCGTCCGCAGCCACTCCCAGACGGTGCGCCCGACCCGGTCGAGCTGGCGCCGGCTGACGACCCGGGGGAGGTCACGCGCCGAGTGGTAGCCCGCGTAGTCGTTGCCGCCGACCCGGGCCACGGTCCGGCCGGCCTTCTCGAACGGCCAGTGGTCGCTCGTCCGGTTCACGCAGGCGCGGGCGGGCACGCCGACGCGGTCGGCGGCGGCGAGCAGCTCGCGGCGCACGCGCAGGGGCGACAGCCCCCCTGTGCACACCGGCACCCGGCCGGCCGCACCGACGCGGTCCAGCGCCACCACGGCGGCGAGCCGCGGCGTGCTCCCCCGGTCGACGTGGACGCGCGAGCCGTAGTGGTGCCCGTCGTCGCCGGGTCCACGCGGCTCCTCCGCACCGAACGCCACGAACGTCACCGGGCGGGCGGTGCCGTCCGCGGCGGCCAGCCGAGCCAGCTCCAGCAGCACCGCGACGCCGCTCGCGTTGTCCTCGGCCCCCGGGGCCTGCGGCACCGTGTCGAGGTGCGCGCCCACGAGGACGTGCCGGCCCTCGCCGGTCCCCCCGGGGAGCCGGGCCACCACGTTGGACGTCCGGCCCGCAGGCACCGGCACGCCCCAGGACTGCCCGGCCGGCACGCGGAACCGCTGCCGCGCCACCTCGAAGCCCAGGTCCGAGAGCCGCGCAGCCACCAGGTCGGCCGCCGCGGCGTAGGCCGCGGACGTCGCCTCGCGCGGGCCGAGCCCCGCGAGCTCCCGGACGTCGGCCATGGCGGCCCGTGCGTCGAACGACCCGGCCACCTCCGCCGGTGCCGACGAGGCGGCCTCAGCGGGTGACGTCGCGGCCGACGGTGTCGAGGACGCTGCGCCGGACACCGCCGGGGCCGGCGTCGCGGCCCCGCCGGCCCCACCGCCGGGCGAGCACGCGACGAGCCCGGCGACGCCCGCCGCGAGCAGCACCGTGGCGCGGGTCATCGACCCACCGTGCCACGCCTGCGGCCCTGCTGCGGCGCGGCCGGGACGGCGGTGGTTGACCCCCGCTCGAACGGGAACCGTCCCCGGCGAGGACGTCGCCGGCTACGAGAGAGGGTTCGACCATGTCCACCGACGCCATCGTGCAGCTCAAGGACGACCACAAGAAGATCAAGCAGCTGTTCCGCCGGTTCGAGCAGGCGGGCGAGAACGCGACTGCCACGAAGGCGCGGCTCGCGAAGCAGATCCTCGAGGAGCTGACGGTGCACACCTACCTGGAGAACGAGGTGATGTACCCCGAGGTCCGCAAGCTGCTCCCGGAGGTGGAGGACGACGTCCTCGAGTCCTACGAGGAGCACCACGTCGCCGATGTCCTCGCGGCCGAGCTCGCCGTGATGGGTCCCGACCACGAGCGCTTCGTGCCGAAGATGACGGTGCTCATCGAGAACGTGCGTCACCACATCGAGGAGGAGGAGCAGGAGTGGTTCCCCAAGGTCCGTGAGGGCCTCGGGCGCACGCAGCTGCGCGAGATCGGGCAGGCCATGGCCGACAGGCGGAAGAGCGCCCCGCGCCATCCGGCGCAGCCGAGCGCGCTGAAGAAGGCGGTCGACGCGGTCCTGGCGTGACCCGCGGGGAGACGCCGGTCAGGCGCGCGTCGGCAGCAGCCGGTCCAGCGTGGCCGCGAGCTGGCTGGCGCCGATGCGCGAGAGCCGGATGTGGGTGAGCGTCCAGGGCACCGGTCGTCGGCGGTAGAAGGAGAGCACGCCGAGGCTCGCACCGTGGGTGATGACAGGCACGAGCAGCAGCCCGCCGTAGCCCGCGGCACGCAGCCGCGCGACGGTCGCCCGGTCGGCGTCGGGGTCGGTGACGAGCACCTGCGCCGCCCGGCGGCTGTCGAGGGTCCAGCGGACCAGCGGCAGCGCGTCGAGGTCCTCGGCCGGCCCCGCCTCCCAGGTGTGGTGGCTGAGACGCTCGACCCGCGAGCCCTCGGCGTCGACGAGGTCGATGGCGACGTCGTCGGCGGCGACGAGCTGGGTGACGGCCGCGACCGCGTGGTGCACGTCCTCGAGCTCCTCGGCCTCGCAGAACCGGTCGGCCAGCCGCTCCAGGAGCACGAACTCGTCCAGCAGCATGTTCTGCTTCGGGGTCGCGCTCAGCGCCTGCTGGTGCACCTGCACGGCGGCGGACTTCACCGGCTCGGTGAGGTGGCTCCAGTGGGGCCGGGCGGCGCCGAAGAAGTAGCCCTGGCCGTAGGCGATGTCCAGCTCGGCCACGACCTCGAGCAGCTGCGCGTCCTCGATGCCCTCGGCGCACACGGCGGACCCGCTGCGCGCCGCGAAGTGCACCAGGCTCTCGACCATCACCCGCGTGACCCTGTCGTCGGGCAGCTGGCAGGTCAGTGAGCGGTCGAGCTTGATGAGGTCGGGCCGCAGCACGATGAGCCGCTCGAGACCGGCGTAGCCGGTGCCGACGTCGTCGATCGCGAGCAGCGCGCCGCGCTCCCGCAGCCACCCCGCCACCGAGGAGAGCTGCCCGGTCGGCACGTAGTGCGCCTCGGTGATCTCGACCATGACCCGGGAGAGGTCGCGGTCCAGGGCCTCGCGCACGACGTCGGCCTCCATCGCCCGCGGGCTGACGTTGACCGCGAGGTACGCCGACTCGGGTCGGCCCGGCAGGTCCATCGCCGCGTTCAGTGCGGCCGCCTCCATGCGCGGCCCGTGGCCGATCGACCAGGCCCGCTCGAACACGTCGGCCACCGGGATGCGCTGGTCGCCGAAGCGCGCCAGCGCCTCGTAGCCGGCGACGGTGCCCGTCGTCAGCGCCACGATGGGCTGCACCCACGCCTCGAGCCCCGCCCCGACGGCCGGCGGCGCGGCCGGACCGTCGATCCCCGTCTCGTACGTCGTCACCCGTGCTCCATCGACCCGACGGCGCCCGCCCTGAAGTGTCAGCCGGGCGCCGGGAGCCCGGCCGCCCTGGCGACCATCTGCACGTGGCTGAGGAACAGCGCGTCGCGGGCCTCCGGCTCGCACCAGTCGAGGTGGCCGTAGGCCTCCAGGCTGGTGAAGCCGTGCAGCGACGCCCAGGCCTGCAGCATCGCCTGGAAGCTCTCGTCGGGCACGATGCCGTCGAGCTCGGGGTGCTTCTCGTGCGCACACGCGGCGACCGCGGGCGAGACGTCGCCGACCAGAGGCCGGCCCAGCTGCCCGGTCTGCGCCGCCGCGACGAACAGGCTCGCCAGCTGGGACATCGCACCCTTGGCGGCCTCGGTCGTGGGGCCCTCGTCGGGCGCGCAGTAGCCGGGTACCGGCAGGCCGAGCACCAGCGCGAACCGCTCGGGCTCGTGGCGGGCCCACGCGCGGTAGGCCGACGCCGCCGCGAGCCACCGGCCGGCGATGTCTGCGGGGTCGACCGCCTCCCGGGCGGCCGCGATCGCGTCGCCGAGGTAGACGTAGGCGTCGGTGATGAGGTCGGTGAGCAGCTCGTCGCGGTCGGCGTAGTAGCGGTAGAGCGCCGGGGGGGTCATGCCCATGACCTTCGCGATGTCGGTGAAGCGTACGTCCGTGGTGCCGGACTCCCGCATGAGCTCCAGCGCCGTCGCCTTGATCTCGGCGACCGTCGCCGCTCGGGCCTTCTCGCGACGGCTCGGGGCGGGGGCGCTGGCGACCACGGGTTCCTCCTGGGTGACGGGCCCGGGCTGACGCTCCGGTCCTTCGATGACGACCGCGTTACGCAACATTACACGAGTTATACCTCTTGACAAGTGACGCAGCGTCGTGTTCGTTATGAGTCGTAACTCCCCCCCGTCCCTGCTGTCATCGAGGACCCCGCCCATGTCCAGTACCACCACCGCACCCCGCCCCACGGCGCCTGCGCCCTCCGCCGACCGTCCCGGCCCCCTCGGCCGGCTCGCCGACGTGGCCTTCCGCCACCGCGGCCGCACCGTGCTGGCCTGGGTCGCGACCCTGATGCTCGCGATCGGGCTGTCCGCCGCGCTCGGCGGCGACTTCACCGCCGACTACTCCGCCCCCGGCTCGGACTCGAGCCAGGCCCAGGACCTGCTCGAGTCGCGCTTCCCGTCGCAGGCCGGCGACACGGTCGACGTCGTCGTGCGCGCCGGCGCGGGCGTCGAGGACCCGGCCGTACGGTCGGACGTGCAGGCCCTGCTCGCCGACCTGTCGGGCGTCCCCCACGTGGAGACCGTGGAGGACCCCTACGCCACGCCGGGCGCCGTGTCGGCCGACGGCCGCACGCTGTCCGCGCAGATCCGGCTCGACGTCGTGAACCCGGTCGACATGCCGGTGCCCGACAGCGAGCGGATGATCGAGATCGCCGAGGACGCCGCCCGCCCGGGCCTGGACATCGCCCTCGGCGGCCAGACCGTCACCCAGGGCGAGGCCGCCGAGATCGGGTCGGAGGGCATCGGCCTCGCCGCCGCCGCGGTGATCCTGCTCATCACCTTCGGCTCGGTGGTCGCCGCCGGCCTGCCGATGCTCGTCGCCGTCGCCGGGCTCGCGGTCAGCGCCACGCTGACCGGCCTGCTCATCGCCGTGATCGACGCGCCCGACTGGTCGACGTCGCTGGCCACGATGATGGGCATCGGCATCGGCGTCGACTACACGCTGCTCATGGTCACCCGGTTCCGCGAGTGGCGGGCCGCCGGCCTCGACCCGCGGTCGGCCACGGTCGCCACGCTGGACACCGCCGGACGGGCCGTGATCGTCGCGGGCACGACGGTCGTCATCTCGATGCTCGGCCTGTTCGCGATGGGCCTGTCGTTCATGCGCGGCGCTGCTCTCGTCACGATCCTCGCCGTGCTCGTCGTCATGGCCGCCAGCGTCACCCTGTTCCCCGCGCTGCTCGGCTACCTCGGCAGGCACGTCGACCGGCTGCGGCTGCCGATCGGCCGCCGCGGCGCGGTCGAGGTCGCGGGCGGCGGGCACGTCGTGCCCTCGCGCCGGTGGATGGCGTGGAGCCGGCTCGTCGACCGGCACCGATGGATCGCCGCGACCGTCGGCGTCGTGGCTCTGCTGGCCCTGGCCTCGCCCTACCTCGACGTGCGCTACGGCTTCCCGGACGCCGGGAACAACACCGAGGACACCCAGACCCGCCAGGCCTACGACCTGATGGCCGAGGGCTTCGGCCCGGGCCGCAACGGCCCGCTGCTCCTCGTCACCGAGCTGCCGGCCGGCGACTCCACGGCGGCGCTCGAGTCGGTGACGTCCGCGGTCGCCGCCACCGACGGGGTCACCGCGGTGACCGACCCCACGCTCAACGAGGCCGGCGACACCGCGGTGGTCACCGTGGTGCCGACCGAGGGACCGCAGGCCGTCGCCACCGAGGACCTCGTCGAGCGGCTGCGCGACACCACGCTGCCCGCGGCCACCGCGGACAGCGGCCTCGACGTGCATGTCGGCGGCGTGACGGCGGTGTCGATCGACAGCACCGAGAACATCGCCAAGCGCATCCCGCTGCTCATCGGCGGTGTCGTGCTGCTCTCGATGTTCCTGCTCGTCCTGTCGTTCCGGTCGCTCGCGATCGCGGCGAAGGCCGCTGTGATGAACCTGCTGTCGGTCGCCGCGGCCTACGGCGTGGTGGCGCTCGTCCTCCAGGGCGGCTGGGCCGGGCAGCTCGTCGGCATCGACACCGAGACACCGCTGCCGGCGTTCGTCCCGGTGCTGATGTTCGCCGTGCTCTTCGGGCTGTCGATGGACTACGAGGTGTTCCTCGTGAGCCGGATGCGCGAGTCGTGGCTGCGTACCGGCAGCAACGAACGGGCGGTGCTCGAGGGCCTGGCGTCGACCGGACGGGTGATCACGGCCGCCGCGGCCATCATGGTCGCCGTGTTCGCGGCGTTCGTGCCGAGCCCGGACGTCGTGCTCAAGGTGATCGGCATCGGCATGGCGTCGGCCATCTTCATCGACGCCACGGTCGTGCGGCTGCTGCTGGTCCCGGCCGTGATGCACGTGCTGGGCCGGGCCAACTGGTGGTTGCCCGCGTGGATGGGCCGCCGGCTCCCTCAGCTGCACGTCGAGGGCCGCCCGGAGATCCACCTCCCCGGGCAGCGGCAGCCCGAGCCGGAGGCCGCCGTCACGGTCTGACCGCCGGCCGAGACAGAGCCAGGCCGCGCGCCACCTCCCCTCCGACGGTGGCGCGCGGCCTGGTCGTGCTCCGACCGGTGCGAGCTGGGTGGTCATCCCACCGGCCGGGTGATCGAAACCACCCCCCGGGTGGCACGTCCCCCGTGGTCACAGAGGGTGCGCCGGGTGGCCTGATACGTGCTCCCTCCCCGCGTACGCGGGTTGCGATGCCGCGCCGGCCCGGCCGTGTCATGCTCCGGGCATGACCACGGCCACCGAGACCTCGATCGCCCTCGCCGAGTCGCGATCGGCGCACAACTACCACCCGCTGCCCGTCGTCATCGCGTCCGCCGAGGGCGCGTGGGTGACCGACGTCGAGGGCAAGCGCTATCTCGACTGCCTGGCCGGCTACTCGGCCCTGAACTTCGGGCACGGCCACCCCGACCTGCTGGCCGCCGCGCACGCGCAGCTCGACCGGGTCACGCTGACCAGCCGGGCCTTCCACAGCGACCAGCTCGGGCCGTTCTGCGCGGAGCTTGCCGACCTCGCGGGCATGGACCTCGTGCTGCCGATGAACACCGGCGCCGAGGCCGTGGAGAGCGCGCTCAAGGTCAGCCGCAAGTGGGGCTACCAGGTCAAGGGCGTGCCCGACGGCCAGGCCACGATCGTGGTCGCGGACGGCAATTTCCACGGGCGTACGACCACGATCGTGAGCTTCTCGACCGACCCCCAGGCCCGCGACGACTTCGGCCCGTACACCCCGGGGTTCCGGGTCGTGCCGTACGGCGACGCCGACGCCCTCGCCGCGGCCATCGACGACACGACGGTCGCGGTGCTGCTGGAGCCGATCCAGGGAGAGGCCGGCGTGCTCGTCCCGCCGCCCGGCTACCTGTCGGCGGCGAGGGTGCTGTGCAGCGAGCGCAACGTGCTGCTGGTGCTCGACGAGATCCAGTCCGGCCTGGGCCGCACCGGCGAGACGTTCGCCGCGATGCACGAGGGTGTGAAGCCCGACCTGATGACTCTCGGCAAGGCGCTCGGCGGCGGCATCGTGCCGGTCAGTGCCGTCGTCGGCCGGCGCGACGTGCTCGGCGTGCTGCGCCCGGGAGAGCACGGCAGCACCTTCGGCGGCAACCCCCTCGCCTGCGCGGTCGGCCGCGAGGTCGTGCGTCTGCTCGGCACCGGTGTCTACCAGCAGCGCGCGGCCGAGCTCGGCGACGTGCTGCATGGCCGGCTGCAGTCGCTCGTCGGCCGCGGCCTGCTGGCGGTGCGGGGCCGGGGCCTGTGGGCGGGCATCGACGTCGAGCCGTCCCTGGCGACCGGGCGCGAGGTGTGCGAGCGGCTCATGGAGCGCGGGGTGCTCGCGAAGGACACGCACGGGTCGACGATCCGGCTCGCTCCCCCGCTCGTCGTGGAGCAGGCGGACCTCGAGTGGGCCGTCGACCAGCTCGAGGCGGTGCTCGCCGAGCTCGGCTCGCGCTGAGCCCGCGCGGTACGGCCCCGTCGCCCCGTCGCGCGTCGCCCCGTCGCGCGTCGCCCGATCGCCCCCGCGGGCCCCGCGGGCCCCGCGGGCCCCGCAGCGTCACCGCCGCCGCCCTCAGACCTGCCCCGGACGTGGTGCAGGTCTGAGGGGCACCGGACCAGCACCCGACCCGCGACCAGCGCCCCCTCCCTGCCTCAGACCTGCCCCGGATGCGGTGCAGGTCTGAGGTGGGACGGCGGCGGGACGACCGACCCTGCGCGACGCCGACCTGCGTCCGGCGCGGCTCAGCCGGTGCGGACCTCGGGCCGCGGCTGGCTCGTGAGGTGCCAGCCACCACAGCTCGGGCACTCGTACTTGCGGCAGACCCGGATCGAGTGCTCCCCTCCGGCGCACTCGATCCGGGACCGCCGTTTCCGCAGCGACCGCAGGGCGAGGTCGGCGTCGTGCCCGTCGCGGTAGCGGATCTTGCCCGTCACGAGGCAGACCGCGTGTCCGGCCTTGCGCGGCGCACGGCGCCGGCGACCGTCCTGTGCCTTGTCACCACTCATGACCCCTCCCCTGGTCTTCCTGAGAGGAACTGTGCGCGCCGGGTTGGACACAACCCCGGAGGTGTCGCAGAGTGCGGACCGGACAGAGGTGACGACCGGGACGGAGGGTGACGGATGCCACGCCCGCCGGGCAGGGACCAGTCCGCGCCGATGGAGCGGCTGGTGCGCGTCATCGGCGCGCTCAACCAGCACCGCCGCGGCGCACCGCTCGACCTGCTGCTGCGGGCCGTCGCGCCCGAGGAGGCCGGCGACGACGCCCGGCGCCGGATGCTCAGCCGCGACCTCGAGCACCTGAACAACCTCGGCTACGACATCCGCAACGTCGCCGACCCCGGCACCGACGGCCTCTACGTCATGCACGCGCGGGACAACCGGCTGCAGGTCAACCTCACGCCGGCCGAGCGCGGCGAGCTGTTGCGGGCCGCCATCGCCGCGGGGCTGGAGGGCATGGACGCGCACCTCGGGAGCGGGGACGGGGCCGGCGCCCCCGCGCCGCAGCCGGCGGGCCACCTCGACCACCTCGACCTGGTGCAGCGCGGCACGACGCGACACTGCCTCGTCCACTTCGAGTACAAGGGCGAGCCGCGGGTGGTCCACCCGGTCCGCATCCACAGCGGGCCGTCCGGCTGGTACCTCACCGGCCGCGAGGACGGCGCAACTGCCGTCAAGGAGTTCGTCGTGTCGCGGATGAGCGAGGTCACCCTCGACGCCCCCGGCACCGCCGAGGCGGCGGCCGAACCCCCGCGGCCGTCGCTGGACCCGCTGAGCTGGCTGCAGGACCCGCCGACCGAGGTCGTCGTCGAGGTGCCGACCGAGCACCGGCTGCTCGTCGAGAACCTGCTCGGCGAGCCACGCGAGGAGGCCGAGGAGGCAGGAGCGGCGCGGCTGACGTATGTCGTGACGAACCGGGCCGTGTTCCGCTGGCGCGTCTACGAGCTGGGGACCCGCGTGCGCGTGGTGGGTCCCGAGGACGTACGTCGTGAGCTGCTCGACGAGCTGGAGTCCTTCGTGGCGGTGTCGCGATGAGCGAGGTCGCCGCCTACGCCCAGCGGCTGGCCGCCCTCCCCCAGGCACTGGCCATCCTCGAGCTGCACCCCGCCGGTCTCCCGCTGGCCGACCTCGCCGCCGAGCTCGACGTGACGCCTGAGGCGCTGCGCGAGGTGTTCCTCGCCTACTACCGCGCCGACCTGGTCGAGCTGGGCGGCTTCGGGCAGCCGGTGGTGGAGTTCTTCGCGCCGGAGGGGGACCACGGCGCCGGGGCCACCGACGACGGCACCGACGCCGACACGGACGCCGACACGGACGCCGACCCGTTCACCGCCGAGTGGGTGCGGGTCGTCGCGCGCGACCCCGAGCAGGAGCTGGGCGTCGACCACCTCAGCGCCGAGCAGCTCGGGCGGCTGTTCGAGGCCGGCGCCGACCTGCTCGCGCTCGAGCCCGGCAACGCGACGCTGAGCTCGGCGCTGGAGTCGTTCCGCGCCGCCCTGTGGCCGGCCGAGGGCCCATCGGGCGCGCAGTGGCGCGCGCCGGTCGCGCAGCAGCTGCATCAGGCCGCGCAGGACCGGCGGAGGGTGCGCATCACCTACGTGCGGCAGTGGCACCCCGGGGCGCGCGAACGGGTCATCGAGCCGTACCGGCTGGTGCGCACCCGCCGGGGCTGGGAGGTCGACGCCGGGCCGGCCGACGACATCGCGGCGGTGCGTACGTTCCTGGTGTCGGGGATCTCGGCCTGCGACGTGCTCGACGAGACGTTCGAGCCGCCGGCCGACGTCGATGCACTGGTCACCGCCCAGCGGAGCCCGGTGCCGGTCGAGCTGGTCGTGCCGCAGGAGCGGCGGTGGGCGGTCGAGCGCTACGCGGAGGCGGTGACGGTGCTCGCCGACGACGAGGAGTCGGTGTCGATGCGCGCCGAGCTGCTGCCGCCCGTCGACCAGCGGCTCGGGCTGACGCTGCTGACCTGCGGTACGGAGGCGTTCGTGGTCGAGCCGCGGTCGCTGGAGGACGCGGGCGTGGATCTCGCGCGGCTGCTGCTGGAGCACCACCGCGACTGAGCCTCAGGCATTGCGAGCACGATGGGGGACGTCCCGGAGTTACCGAAGGATGGTGCGGACCATGAGGTACGTCGAGATCAGGCGGCACACCGACAACGACGGCGACCGGCTCAGCCCTGCCGGCGTGGCCGCGGCCGAGGAGCTGGGCCGCTCGGCGCTGCACCCGCCGTACGCGACGTTCGTCTCCAGCGGGGCCGGGCGCGCGACCCAGATGCTGGAGATCCTGCGCGACGCCGTCGGCCAGCACGACACCCCGATCGTGTCCGAGCCGGGCCTGCGCTCCAGCGTCGAGGACCGGTGGCGGGAGTCGGCGAAGGCCGCCGGCACCGGCGACGTCGAGACGATCCGGAAGGTCGATGCGGACCTGGTCGAGAAGGAGACCCGGATGCTCGGCGACGCGCTGCGCCACGTCGTGGATCAGGTGCCGGACGGCGGCCGCGCGCTGGTCGTCGGCCACAGCCCCACCAACGAGGCCGCCGTGCTCGGGCTGACCGGCCACCACGTACCGCCGCTGGACAAGGGCGAGGGCGTGCTCCTGGCCGAGGACCAGGGCAAGTACGCCGTGCACGAGCTGTCCTGACACCGCCGCGGGTGCTCTGGTCTCGTGGCGGTGCGGCACCGCGGGGACCCAGGTAGCCACGAGGCACCCTCGCACGCTACGGCCGTGACGGCCGCCCGGGTCCACAGCTCCCTCCGCGGCCCGGACTGTGGACAACCTGACGGCGGCGGGATCCGTTGTCCCCAAACGGTTTCTCGTACGTCCGCCGGCTCGGGTTTGTGTCGGGGGTCGCGGCTACGTTCCTCTCATGAGTCAGGCAGGTTCGCTCGTCGAGCACCCGGTCGTGACCGGGGTGTGGGCGGCCGCGGCCGGGCTCGACGCCAACGGGTCCTCGACGGTGTGGCAGCTCTCGGACGGCGAGGTCGAGGCCACCCTGGCCGGGCTGCTGGCGGTCGAGGCGAGGGCCGTGGCGCTGCGGGCGGTGCTGCTGCGCGAGGCCGAGACCCGCGACCTCAAGGCCCGCACCGCCGCCTGCAGCGTGCAGCGCTGGCTCGGTGACCGGTTCCGGCTCTCCCCCGCCGACGCGGCCGCCCGCGTCCGCCAGGCCGGCCTGTTCGGGCGGCACCCGGTGCTCGAGGCGGCGCTGGCCGAGGGTCGGGTCACCGTCGAGCAGGCCGGGGTGGCCGCGACCGCGCTGGACCGGGTCACGACGCTGCCCGAGGTCGCCGCGGACGTCGGGCAGGACGCCGCCGGGTTCCTGGTCGACCTGTGCGCGTCGCTGGCCCCCCGCGACCTGGCGCGCGCCGGGCAGGCCCTGGTCGAGGAGCTGACCTGCGCGCCGTCGGTGGACGACCCCGCCGACGCCGCCGCGGTCGAGCGCGAGCAGCAGCGGGCCGAGGCCGAGGCGCAGGCCGGTGAGCGCAACGACCTGCACGTCGCGCGCCGCCGCGGCCGGATGCGCGCCGTGCTCGACCTCGGCCCCCTCGGCGAGGCCACCCTGGCCGCGTGGCTGCGCGACCGCCGACACCCCGGCGGCCGGCGACGACGGGGTGCAGGACGACCGGTCGCGCTCCGAACGCCGCGGCGACGCCCTCGTCGACCTCCTCGCCACCGCGGCCGGGGACCCCGTCGAGGCCGCGACCCGCGCGACCTCGGCCCCGGTCGCGCCGCTCGCGCTCCTCACGATCACCACCACCCTGGCCGACCTGCGCGACGGGCTGGCCGGGGCCGGGCGGCTGGACACCGGCGCCACCCTGTCCGCCGCCACCCTGCGCCAGCTCGCCTGCGATGCCCTGGTCGTGCCCGCCGTGCTCGGCGGGCCGTCCCAGGTCCTCGACCTCGGGCGCTCCACCCGCGACTGGAACCGCGCCCAGCGCCGCGCCGCCGCCCTGCGCGACCGCGGCTGCGTCGCGCCCGGCTGCGACCAGCCCCCCGCCGCCTGCCAGCTCCACCACTGCTGGCACTGGGTCGACGGCGGCCCCACCGACCTGGCCAACGCGGCCCTGCTGTGCGGGTTCCACCACCGCATGGTCCACCGCCAAGGCTGGGCCGTCGTCCTCGCCGCCAACGGCTACCCCCAGCTCGTCCCACCCGCCACCATCGACCCCGACCGCCGACCGAGACAACACCACCGCTACCGCCTCGCTCTGCTCACAGAGCGCCGTCGCACCTGACCCGCCTTGGCCCCGCGTTCCGGACGTGAGCCAGATCACAGCGCGCCCCATGCAACCGCGTGGCCTCCCGGGGACTCCTTCTCTCTGACGCCTCAGGGTGAGGCGCCGGACGGAGCGGAGACCGCTCCGCGATCCACACAAGGGGAGTCACGTTGTCCACCATCACGACCGCGGCGCGCCGCGTGGCAGCAGTCGCCGCGGTGTCCGCCCTCACCATCGCCGGCCTCGCCGGCACCGCCATCGCCGACGCCAAGGGCTTCCAGGACGCCCGGGGCGACATGACCCAGGGCGCCGACATCCACAAGGTCCGCGTCGTCAACGGCGAGAAGCGCGTCCGCATCAACGTCGTGCACCGCGACCTGGTCCGCTCGTTCCGCAGCGGCAGCAGCGTCGCGGTCTACATCGACACCGACCGCACCCGCACCGGGCCCGAGTACGTCTTCCAGGGCGCCACGTTCGAGGGCGGCGACTACGCGCTGCTCCCGGCCGAGGGCTTCAAGGCCAAGGGCAACCGCCAGGTGCCGCTGCACGGCGGGACGTACATCATGAAGATCGACTACGCCAAGGACGTCGCGCGCATCAAGATCGACCGGGCCGTCCTCGAGAACCCGGGCAAGGTCCGCGTCGAGGTCAAGACCGGCGCCGAGCTGCTCCCCGAGGGCAGCACCACTCCGGGCGAGAACGAGGTCGACTGGCTGGGGACTCCCGAGTCGTTCACCCGCTGGGTCGCCAAGGGCTGACCCCTGCATCACCAGCGCGCCCGGGACCGGCATGGTCCCGGGCGCGTTGTATGCGCCGGCTCGTCGACGACTGGCTCCGCCGGCCGCGTCCGGGTCGCGCGAGCTGCCCGTCGAGGCAGAAGGACGGTCACTCTTGTGACATAGGCCGCTGTGGTCGGCGAGCTGGTTCTGATCGGGTTGGTGCATGGCCCACCACTCCACGGTCTCGATGCGGAAGCCGACATGACGAACCATCGGATCGTCGTCACCAGGCGCGGCGGCCCCGAGACGCTCGAGTTCGTGGAGGAGGAGGTCCCCGAGCCCGGTGCCGGCGAGGTCCGGGTCCGGGTCCTCGTTGCGGGCGTCTCGGCGTATGACGTGATGCTCCGCTCGACGTGGTTCCCCGGCTTCCCGCGTACGCCGTTCACCCCGGGTCTCGACGTGGTCGGAGTGGTGGACCGCCTGGGCGCCGGAGTGACGGGGCTCGCTACCGGCGATCGCGTGGCGAGCATGCTCGGCTCCGCGTGCGGCGGCTACACCGAGAACCTCTGCCTCGACGCGAGCCGCCTGGTGCCGGTGCCGGCGGGCGTGGACTCGGCCGAGGCGGTGTGCGTCGTCGTCAACTACCTGACCGCCGACCTGATGCTGCACCGCCCCGGCCGGGTGCAACCCGGAGAGCGGATCCTGGTCCACGGTGCAGCCGGTGGCGTCGGATCGGCGCTGCTGCAGCTGGGCGCGCTCGAGGGCCTGGAGATGTACGGCACGGCATCGACACGGAACCAGGAGGTCGTCGCCGCTGCGGGGGCGACCCCCATCGACTACCGCCGCGACGACTTCGTCGAGCGCATCAAGGCCCTCACCGGCGACGGGGTCGACGTGGTCTTCGACCCGGTCGGCGGAGCACGCCAGCTGTGGCGTTCGTACCGGGCCCTCCGGCCCGGCGGCCGCCTGGTGTGGTTCGGTGTGGCGGCGTCGGGCACAGCCGGTGTCCGGATCATCCCAGCCAGCCTCGTGACGAATCGGATCCTGGCGCTGCTTCCCGACGGGAAGAAGGCGCCGCTGGCGCCCAGCGCTGACGACGAGAGCCAGCGGGAGAGCCTGGCCACGCTCTTCGACCTGCTCGCGGCGGGAAAGATCCGTCCGTTGGTGGCGCAACGGGTGCCGCTCGCCGAAGCCGCCCGGGCACACGAACTCCTCGAAGCCGGACGCGTCGCCGGCAAGATCGTCCTGGCAACAACAGCCGGCTGAGGCAGTGCGACAGTCGGGCTGCTGTTCATCGCCGCGACCGCCCTGGCCGTCGTCGGCGATCAGCTCCTGCGGCCGATCCGTGACGACGAGGACTATCTCATCGGCACGTCTTCATCTTGTTCGGTGTCGAGGTCCCGCTGTACGTCTTCCTGCCCAACCTGCCCTTCGAGCTCGGCGCGGGTCTGTGGCTCGTGCTACGTGGCCGACCCGCCCGGTAGCCAGGACGGCCCACCGACAGTTCAACGCCGCGAGTGCCGGGGCGGCCATGACCTCCTCCCGCCGCGCCTGGACCGTGTGGGCAGTTGCCGTGGCGGCGTACGTGGAGGGCTCCCGGCACCGCCCGTGACCCGGGGAGTGGCGCCAGGCGCCGCCCGGTTTGCGCTCAGGTGCCCCCGTTGTCTGCCGACATAGAGGTGTGGCCCTGCCCACCGTCCTCGGACGCCACGTGAACCGCCCGGCGCTGATCTGGCCGGTCGCGGTGACGCTGGTGGTCGCCGTCATGCTCTCGGCAGGGGCGTCGTACCTCATCAGGACCGTGACCGCGCTCGCGGCCGCCTACGTCCTGCTCCGCGCCGCCCGGCGCCACCAGGACAGCCTCACCCCTGCCCGCCGGCTGTTCGCGGCCTCGCTGCTGACCGGCGCGCTCTCCGGGGTCACGGCGGCCGGCTACCTCGTCGTCACCGGCGACCCCTCGCCGACCGGCTGGGTGACGGACTGGATCTACCTGGCCTACGTGCCGTTCGCGGTCCTGGCCGTCCTCTCGCTGCCGCGCACCACCGCCCCGGTCGGGTCGGCGGTCCGGGCCCTGGCCGACGGCGCGGTCGCCGCCGGCGCGCTCTGGTACCTCTCGGTGTCCGTCCTCATCGCCCCGACCGGGCTCGGTGACGACCTCGAACCGGCCGCCCGGTTCATCACGCTCGCCTACCCCCTGGCTCCGGCGTTCGTGGTCGCGGTGATCCTCTCCGCACTCCCCCGGGTCGCCGCCGAGGCCCGTCCGTTCCTGCACCGCGCCGCTCTCGGCGTCACGCTGATCGGCCTGTCCGACATGGCGTTCTCACTCGTGTCCTGGACGAGCACCTACGACCCCTCCTCCTGGATCGCCGCGGTCAACGAGCTCGGCCTGCTCCTCGTGCTCGCCGCGGCCTTCGTCGGGGCGCGACCCGTCAGCGCGCCGACGGCCGCCGCGCCCGACCCCGACGTGCAGTCGACCCGGGGCCTGCTCCTGCTCGGAGCGCCGTTCGCACCGCTGGTGCTCGCGCTGGTCGTCTCCCTCGTGCAGCTGCTGCAGGGCGACGGCATCCCCAACTCGCTGCTCGGGCCGATCATCCTCGTCGGGGTCGCCGTCGTGGTGCGCCACGTCGCCAGCACCCGCGAGACCGGGCAGCTCGTCGCGCGCATGGTCGCCCGTGAGCGCGCCGCGCAGACCCTGGCCCGCACCGACGCGCTCACCGGGCTGGCGAACCGCACGTCGTTCGTCGCCGAGCTCGACGCCGCGCTGGCCGACGAGACCTGTCACCCGGTGGCGGTGGCGCTGCTGGACCTCAACGACTTCAAGGACATCAACGACACGCACGGCCACGACACCGGTGACGAGGTCCTGCGGCACACCGCAGACCGGCTCCGGCACGCCGTGCCGCACGGCGGGGTCGCGCGTCTCGGCGGCGACGAGTTCGCCGCGTTCGTGCGCGCCTCGCCCGACAGCGGCCGGTCGCTGGCGACCGAGATCGCGGACGCGTTCGCCGACCCGGTGCGGGTGGGCCTGCGCCAGTTCCAGGTCCGCCCCAGCGTCGGGGTCGTCGTCGACGAGCGGCCCGTGGGTGCGGCGCGTCCCGGCGACGCGTCGCACCTGCTCGCGCACGCCGACGTCGCGATGTACGAGGCCAAGCGCTCCAAGACGGTGACCGACGTGCCGATCGCCGTGCTGACCGGGCGTGCCCGGGCCGCCGCCGCCGCGACGATCCGCATCCGGGAGGAGATCAGCACCCCCGACCTCGACCAGTTCCACGTCGAGTACCAGCCTGTCGTCGACCTGCAGACCGGCGAGATCGCCGCCGCCGAGGCGCTGCTGCGCTGGCGGCACCCGGGCTTCGGCGAGATCAGCCCGGCCACGTTCGTCCCGTTGGCCGAGCGGGTCGGCAGCATCGCCGTGCTCGGCCACCACGTGCTCGGCGTGGCCCTCGACGACCTCGTCCGGTGGCACCACACGGGCGCGACGCTCACCGTCGGCGTCAACGTGTCGCCGCGCCAGCTCACCGACCCGGCGCTGGCCGACACCATCCTCGCGATGCTGATCGAACGCGGGCTCGAGCCGGCCCAGCTCTCCCTCGAGGTGACCGAGGAGGCGCTCGTCGACGACATCGAGCCGGTCGTCGAGACCATCGCCGCCCTGCGGGCCGGCGGGGTGTCGGTCGCCGTCGACGACTTCGGCACCGGCTACTCGTCGCTGAGGTACCTGCGGCGGTTCGACGCCAACATCGTCAAGATCGACCGCGAGTTCGTGCAGGCCAGCTCGAGCGAGCCGCGGACGGAGGCGCTCGTCCGCTCCGTCATGTCGATGGCCGCCGCCCTCGACCTCACCTGCGTCGCCGAGGGCATCGAGACCCTCGAGCAGCTCGCGCTCGTCCGGTCGCACGGCTGCCAGTTCGGCCAGGGCTACCTGCTCGCGCGTCCCATGTCCGCGTCGGCGCTCGCCGAGCTGCTGGCCGCGGGCCACGTCTACCCGGTGGACGTGAGCCCGCCGCGGCCGCGCGACGAGGCGCCGATCCCGATCCGCAGCGTCACCTGAGCCCGGCGACCAGCCCCCGCAGAGTGCTTCCGAGCGGCGCCGAGACCCGCAGCGTCGCGAGGTCGTCGCCGCGGGTCACGCCCTGGTTGACGATGCCCACGGGGATGCCGGACGCGGCGGCCCGCTTGACGAACCGCAGGCCCGACATCACGGTCAACGACGAGCCCAGCACCAGCAGCGCGCGCGAGCGCTCGACCAGCCCGTAGCAGTGCTCCACCTTCGCGGGCGGCACGTTCTCGCCGAAGAAGACGACGTCGGGCTTGAGCACCCCGCCGCACGCCAGGCAGTCGACGGTCGCGAACCGCTCGATCTCGGCGTCGGCGATCGTCACGTCGCCATCGGGGTTGACGGAGGTGACGCGGGCCTCCCAGTCGGGGTTGGCCGCGCGCAGCCGCGTGTCGAGCTCGTCGCGCGACGTCCGCTGCCCGCACCCCAGACAGGCGACCCGCTCGAGGTTGCCGTGCAGCTCGACGACCGGGCGCGCGCCGCCGGCCTGGTGCAGCCCGTCGACGTTCTGGGTGACGACGCCGGTCAGGCCCCCGCGCGCCTGCAGCGTCGCCACGGCGCGGTGGCCGTCGTTGGGCCCGGCGCGCGCGACGTGCCGCCAGCCGAGCTGGCTGCGTGCCCAGTAGCGGCGGCGGGCGACCGGGTCGCGCGTGAACGTCTGGTAGGTCATGGGCAGCGCCCGGCGCAGCGCCCCCGTCGGGCCCCGGTAGTCCGGGATCCCCGACTCGGTCGACAGCCCCGCGCCGGTCAGCACCATCACGTCGCCGGCCGCGACGAACGCCGAGAGCTCGCCGAGCCCGGCGCCCTCGTCCAGCATCGCGGTCACGCGCTCCAGTCTGCACGACCGGTCGCTACCGTGACGGCGTGCTCATCAGGGCCGCCGGACGGCACGCGCTGCTGCTCGAGCTCGCCGACCTCGACGAGGCGCAGCGCTGGTTCTCGGGGCTGCAGGCGCGGCGGTCCGCGGGCGACCTCCCCGCGTCGGTCGAGCTCGTGCCCGGCGCGCGGACCGTGCTGCTGGACGGGCTCGGCGACGTCGGCCGTACGCGTGACGCGCTGCCCGGCTGGGCCCCCGCGCACGACCTGCCACCTGCGACGGATCGCACCGTCGAGGTTCCCGTCACCTACGACGGGCCGGACCTGCCGGAGGTCGCGGCCCGCTGGGGCATGAGCATCGAGGACGCGGTGGCGCTGCACGCCGGCACCGGGTTCACGGTGGCCTTCTGCGGCTTCTCCCCCGGCTTCGCCTACCTCGCGGGGCTCCCTCACCACCTGGCCGTCCCCCGTCGCGAGACGCCGCGCACCCGCGTACCCGCCGGCTCGGTCGCCATCGCGGGCGAGTGGTGCGGTGTCTACCCGCAGGAGTCGCCCGGCGGCTGGGCGCTGGTCGGGCGCACCGACATCCCGCTGTTCGACCTCGACCGCGACCCGCCGGCGTTGCTCGGCCCGGGAACCCGCGTGCGCTTCGTGGCGGTCCGGAGGTGAGGACGCTGGAGGTCGTGCGGGCGGGGCTGCTCACGACCGTGCAGGACCTGGGCCGCCCCGGCTGGGCGCACCTGGGCGTCCCGCGATCCGGGGCGGTGGACGCACCCGCGCTGCAGGCGGCCAACCGGCTCGTCGGCAACCCGCCGGGCGCCGCCGCGCTGGAGACGACGCTGCGCGGCTGCGCGGTTCGCGTTGACGCCGGGTGCGTCGTCGCGGTGACGGGCGCCCGCGCGGTCGTCACGGTGGACGGCTCGGCGGTGCCGCAGGACCGGGCGGTGCCGGTGCCGGCCGGGTCCGTGCTCGAGGTGGGGTCCGCGACCGCCGGCGTGCGCTCGTACGTCGCCGTGGCGGGCGGTCTCGCCGTCGAGCCGGTGCTGGGCAGCCGGTCGACGGACACGCTCTCCGGGCTGGGGCCGCCGGTGCTGCGCCAGGGGACGGTGCTGCCCGTCGGCGACGCGGTCGGAGCGCCGGGTGGGCCCGAGCCCGGCGTCGCCGCCGGCCGAGCGGCCGACGTCACGGTGGGTCTGCGGACCGGCCCGCGGCACGACTGGTTCACCCCCGAGGCGCTGGACCTGCTGACCTCGACCCCGTGGACCGTGTCGCCGGCCTCGAACCGGGTCGCCGCGCGCCTCGCCGGGTCCCCGGTGCTCGCCCGCGCCGTCCTGGACGAGCTCCCCAGCGAGGGGCTGGTGCTGGGCGCCGTGCAGGTGCCCTCGGACGGTCGGCCGCTGGTGTTCCTCGCCGACCACCCGACGACCGGCGGCTACCCCGTCATCGGCGTCGTCGAGCCGACGGACGTGCCGGCCGTGGGGCAGCTGCGGCCCGGCGCCCGCCTGAGGTTCGGGCTCGTCGACTGATCGGGGTTCGGGCTCGTCGGCCGGTCGGTCTGGTTGGCTGACCGTCGTGGACCTCAACAGCGACCTCGGCGAGGGCTTCGGGGTGTGGCGTCTCGGCGACGACGAGGCGCTGCTCGACGTCGTGACCAGCGCCAACGTCGCGTGCGGGTTCCATGCCGGTGACGCACCGACGATGCGCCGGGTCTGCGAGCAGGCGGCCGCGCGCGGCGTCGCGGTCGGCGCGCAGGTGGGCTACCGCGACCTCGCCGGCTTCGGCCGGCGCCGCATCGAGGTCGACCCGGCCGAGCTGACCGACGAGGTGCTCTACCAGGTGGGTGCGCTCGACGCGTTCGCCCGCGCCGCGGGCACCCGGGTCGCCTACGTCAAGCCGCACGGCGCGCTGTACAACACCGCGGTCCATGACGAGGCGCAGGCCCGGGCCGTGGTGCAGGCCGTGCTCGACCACGGCGGCTCGCTGCCCGTCCTCGGCCTTCCTGGCTCGGCGCTGCTGTCGGCCGCCGAGACCGCGGGGCTCCCGGCCGTGCCGGAGGGGTTCGCCGACCGCGCGTACACCCCCGCGGGCACCCTCGTCCCCCGCAGCGAGGACGACGCGCTCGTCACCGACCCTGCGGCGGTCGCGAGACGGGCGGTGCGCATGGCGGTCGACAGCCAGGTGGTGGCCGTCGACGGCTCGGTCGTCGCGGTCGCGGTCGCCTCGCTGTGCGTCCACGGCGACACGCCCGCCGCGGTCGCGCTGGCCCGCGGTGTGCGCGACGCCCTGGCGGCAGCGGGCGTCGACGTCGCGCCCTTCACCACCTGAGCCTGACCCGTCACTGCGGACCCGGGCTGGGACCTTCCAGGCGTGACGACCGAGAGCAGGCACGCTTCGCAGTGACGGTGCGATCACCAGGGCGTAACGCCGGGACCCTCGCCGCGTACTGCTGCTCCGTCCCGGGAAGGGGACTGTCGGTCCGCCGGGTTACGGTTGGCGACCGACGACACCAGGTGCCGGCGCGGGGTTGGCAGCGGCGAGGGAGGGTCCGATGCACCCGAAAGGCCCGGACGCCGCTGCCCAGGTGCGCACCGAGCACGACGTGCACGGCTTCGTGACCCGCACCTGCTTCAAGACCGGTCCACCCGGGCGGGTCGGCGTCGAGTCGGAGTGGTTCGTCCACGACGACCGCGACGCAGACGCCCCCGTACCACCCGCTGACCTGCAACGACTCCTCGACGCCGCCGATCCGTTGCCCGGCGGCAGCGCCGTCACCTTCGAGCCCGGCGGCCAGATCGAGCTCAGCACGACCTGCGCGCGCGACGCGTCCTCCGCCGTCGCCGTCCTCCGCGACGACCTGCGCCACCTCGACAAGCTCCTCGCCGACCACCACCTGGTCCGCGTGGGCGTCGGGGTCTCCCCGCTCCGCCCGGCGCAGCGGGTGCTCGACGCCCCGCGCTATGTCGCGATGGAGTCATACTTCGACCGCGACAACGCGTCCGGCCGCGTGATGATGACCAGCACCGCCGCCGTGCAGGTGAGCCTCGACGCCGGCGCCGACGACCGCGACGTCCGCCGCCGGTGGCACCTGCTCAACGACCTCGCGCCACTGCTCACCGCGGCGTTCGCCAACTCCCCGCTCCGCTGCGGTCGGCCCACCGGCCTGCGCAGCACCCGCGCCGACGTGTGGTCGGGCATCGACGGCGGCCGCACGCGGCGGCCCGTCGGCGAGGACCCGGCCGAGGCGTGGACCCGTTACGCGCTCGCGGCGCGGGTGATGCTGGTCCGCACACCCGAAGGACCGTGGCTGGCGGACCCCGGCATGACCTTCGCCGAGTGGGTCTCGGGCTCGACCCCGCACGGCCGTCCGACCTACGACGACCTGGCCTACCACCTCACGACCCTCTTCCCGCCGGTCCGGCCGCAGGGCTGGTTCGAGCTGCGCACCGTCGACGCGCTGCCCGACGTTCACTGGCCGGTCGCCGTCGCCGTGACCTCGGCGCTCGTCGAGGACGACCGGGCCGCTGGCCGGGCACGCGCGGCGCTGGACGACGTCCGCGACGTCGACCTCGCGACGTATGCCCGGGACGCGCTGACCGACCCCCGGCTGCGGCGCGCGGCGGCGGCCTGCTTCGACGGCGTGCTCGACGCCCTGCCCCGGCTCGACGGCGACGCCACGCTCACCGGGCCGGTGAGCGACTACCTGCAGCACTACGTGCTCCGTGGCCGCACCCCTGCGGACGACACGCTCGACGACCTGACCGACGACCGGCGGAGGCACACCGCATGACGCCCGCGACGACGACCGACGAGGACGCGCTCAAGCAGCAGCTCGCCGACGAGCTCGAGCGCGTCCGCCGCCGCAGCCTCGCGCTGACCACCGACGTGCTCGACGTCGACGAGCTTGTCGCCCAGCACTCACGGCTGATGTCGCCGCTGGTGTGGGACCTCGCGCACGTCGGCAACTACGAGGAGCTGTGGCTGCTGCGGTCGGCCGCGGGCATCGACCCGATGCGGCCGGAGATCGACGACATCTACGACGCGTTCGAGCACCCGCGGGCCGAGCGGCCGACCCTGCCGCTGCTCGCTCCCGACGAGGCGCAGGCCTACATCGGCACCGTGCGCACCAAGGTGCTCCACTCGCTCGCGACACTGCCGTTCCGGCCCGACGACCCGCTGCTGGACAAGGGCTTCGTCTACTGCATGGTCGTGCAGCACGAGCACCAGCACGACGAGACGATGCTCGCCACCCACCAGCTGCGCCGCGGCGCAGCGGTCCTCGGCGACGCGACACCTGCCCCCGCCGACACCGCGGGCCTGCCTGCCGAGGTCCTCGTCCCCGGCGGCCACTTCGTCATGGGCACCTCCGACGACGGCTGGGCCTACGACAACGAGCGCCCGGCCCACGAGGTCGACCTCCCGCCGTTCTGGATCGACACGACGCCCGTGCCCAACCGCGCCTACGTGTCCTTCGTCGAGGCGGGCGGCTACGAGGACCCGCGGTGGTGGAGCGAGGCCGGCTGGGCCTGGCGCAACACGTCGGGCAAGCGCCACCCCGCGTTCTGGCTGCAGGAGGGCGGCCAGTGGCTGCGCCGCCGGCTCGGCCGCGTCGAGCCGCTCCCGCCCGAGCAGCCGGTGCAGCACGTGTGCTTCCACGAGGCCGCGGCCTACGCCCGGTGGGCCGGCAAACGGCTGCCGACCGAGCACGAGTGGGAGAAGGCCGCGTCCTGGGACCCGGTCGCCGGCCGCAAGCGGCGCTTCCCCTGGGGTGACGGCGCCCCGACGGCCGAGCAGGCCAACGTCGGCCAGCGGCACCTCCAGCCGGCACCGGTCGGCTCCTACCCGGCGGGCGCCTCGGCCTACGGCGTGCGCCAGATGGTCGGCGACGTCTGGGAGTGGACGTCGAGCGGGTTCACCGGCTACCCGGGCTTCCGCTCGTTCCCCTACAAGGAGTACTCCGAGGTCTTCTTCGGCGGCGACTACCGCGTGCTGCGCGGCGGCTCCTGGGCGACCGACCCGACCGCTGTCCGCGCGACGTTCCGCAACTGGGACCACCCGGTCCGGCGCCAGATCTTCAGCGGCTTCCGGTGCGCCCGCGACGCCGCGCCCGGCGAGGGGGTCTGAGCGATGTGCCGTCACCTGGCCTGGGCCGGCGAGCCTCGCAGCCTCGCCGAGCTCGTGCTCGACCCGCCGTTCGGGCTGCTCCGCCAGTCCTACGCCCCGCGCGAGCAGCGCCACGGCACCGTCAACGCCGACGGGTTCGGCGTCGGCTGGTACGCCCCCGGCGTGCGGGCCGAGCCGGCCCGCTTCCGGCGCGCGCAGCCACTGTGGACCGACCGGTCGTTCGCGTCGATGGCACCGGTGGTGCGCAGCGGGTGCGTCCTGGCGGCCGTACGGTCGGCGACGCACCCGTTCGCCTCCGACGAGGCCGGGGCGGCGCCCTTCACGGCCGGGCCGTGGCTGTTCAGCCACAACGGGGCGCTCGAGGACTTCGCCGACGCCGCGGCCGACCTGCGCGCCCGCCTCCCCGCGAGCGCCTCCGCGGCGGTCGAGGCGCCGACCGACTCGGCGCTGCTGTGGGCGATGACCCGCCACCGGCTGGAGAGCGGCGAGCCGATCGGCGAGGCACTGGCCGGTGTCGTCGCAGACGTGCTCGCCGTCACCGGCGGCCGGCTCAACCTGCTGCTCTCCGACGGCCGCCGGCTCGCCGCCACGCGATGCGGCGACACCCTCTACACCCGCGTCGGCCCCGACGGGGTGCTCGTGGCGTCCGAGCCCTCCGACGACGCCGGGGGCTGGACCGCGGTGCCCGACCGGTCCGTGCTCGTCGCCGACCGCGACTCGCTCGACCTGCAGCCCCTGGACCCGCAGCCCGCCACCACCGGAGGTCAGCCATGAGCCCCCTGCGCATCGACCGCCACTACCGCGACGAGGACGCGTGCGAGGCCCTGGCCGCCGACGTCCGCGCCGGGCTGAGCGGCACGCCCAAGACCCTGCCGCCGAAGTGGCTCTACGACGACGCCGGCAGCGAGCTGTTCGAGCAGATCACCCGGCTCGACGAGTACTACCCCACCCGCCGCGAGCGGGAGATCCTCATGGCCCACGCGGGCGACATCGCCGGGGCCAGCCGGGCCGCAACGCTGGTCGAGCTCGGGTCCGGCTCCTCGGAGAAGACCCGGCTGCTGCTCGACGCGCTCGCCGACGCGGGCAGCCTCGAGCGCTACGTGCCGGTGGACGTCAGCGACGGCGCGCTGATCGCCGCCGCCGAGGCGATCACCGACGACTACCCCGACCTCGACGTGCACGGCGTCGTGGCCGACTTCGAGGCCCACCTCGAGCTGTTGCCCGCAGACCCGCGCCGGCTGGTCGTGTTCCTCGGCGGCACGATCGGCAACTTCGAGCCCGGACCGCGCGCACGGTTCCTCGCCGCCGTGGCCGACACGCTCCGCCCCGGCGACGCGTTCCTGCTCGGCACCGACCTGGTGAAGGACGCGGGCCGGCTCGTGCGCGCCTACGACGACGCGGCGGGGGTGACCGCCGCGTTCGACCGCAACGTGCTCTACGTCGTCAACCGCGAGCTCGGCGGCGACTTCGACCCCGCCGCGTTCGAGCATGTCGCGCTCTGGGACGCCGACGAGCAGTGGATCGAGATGCGGCTCCGCTCGCTGCGCGAGCAGACCGTGCACGTCAAGGCGCTGGACCTGGAGGTCTCCTTCGCCGAGGGCGAGGAGTTGCGCACCGAGATCTCGGCGAAGTTCACGAGGGAGCGGGTCGAGCGCGAGTTCGCCGCGGCGGGGCTGCGGCACGCGGCCTGGTGGACCGACCCGGCGGGTGACTTCGCGCTGTCGCTCGCCCTGCCCGCCTGATCGCCGCGGAGCCGCGCCCGGCCGCCGAGTCGCCCCCGTGGAACTGACCCGGCGGCCGAGCAGCTCGGATGCGGCCGGTCGGCCGCGTGCTCCTCGGGAGAGCCGCACAACGCTCCACAGCGTTCTACGGGGTCAACGAGGGTCCGGTCAAAACGTCACGAACCGGGCGTGTCGGCCTGCTGCTCCCCCGGGACCGGCTCCCCGCCGACGTACGTGGCCAGGACGTCCCCCGCGTCGTCGAGCACGGTGACGTCCGCGCGGGCACCGGGGCGCAGCCGGCCGAGGTCGGTCCGACCCAGGAGGTCGGCGGGCCGGCGGGTCACGGCGTCGACCGCCTCGGCGAACGCGGCGCCCGCCTCCTGGGCGAGGCTCACTGCCCGGTGCAGCCGCAGCAGGCCGCCGGCGAGTCCGCCCGCAGCGTTGCGGGCGACACCGCCGACAGCCGTGACGTCGACCGCGCCGACGCGGCAGCGGCCGTCCGGCGCCGCCGCCGCGGAGACGGCGTCGGTCACCAGGACGAGCCGCGACCGGGCGACGGCGACGACGAGGGCCGTCGTCTCGGCCGCGAGGTGCACACCGTCGCAGATCATCTGCACGACGACGTCCGGCCGGGTCAGGGCGACCCCGGCCAGGCCCGGGGCCCGCGAGGTCGGCTGGCTCATGCCGTTGAACACGTGCGTCACCGTCGTGGCACCCGCGTCGAAGCCCGCGTGCGCGGCTGCGGCGTCCGCGTCACTGTGCCCGAGGGACACGAGCACCCCGCGCCCCTGTAGCTCGGCGATGACGCCGAGCGCGCCGGGCAGCTCGGGCGCGATGGTGAGGCCGACGACGGGCCCCGCCGCCATGAGTCTCTCGAGCAGCGGCAGGTCCGGCTCACGCAGGTGCTCGGCGGGGTGCGTCCCCCGACGGGCCGACGACAGGAAGGGTCCCTCCAGGTGCGCCCCCAGGCACCGGGCCTCACCCGGTCTGGTGGAGGCGACGGCGGCGCGCGCGGACCGCAGCCCGCGCGCCACGACCGGCTCCGGCGAGGTGATGAGGTTCGCGACGAAGGACGTCACCCCGTCGCGGGCCATCGCCCTCGCCGCGGTGGCCCACTGAGCGGGCGCGGCGGTGAGGAGGTCGACGCCTGCGTAGCCGTTGACCTGGAGGTCCACCAGACCCGGGACCGCCGTGCCCTCACCGCCACGCGACATCACCCCGACCTCGACGACGAGCCCCTCGTCGACCGCGACGTCGCCGGGCACGAGCACGCCGTCGACGAGCGCCTGCGCGACCCCGAGCCGCCTCACGGCACGCCGCCGGAGAGGACTGCGTCGAGCGCCTCGCCGTTGACCCGGCCCGCGCCGTAGGTCTCGACGACCGCTCGCCCCGGCAGCGCCGACGCCCCCGGCCAGCCCATCTCGACGGTCACCAGGTCGGGTCGTACGGCTGCGAGCGCGGTGAGCCGGTCGACCATCCAGGGGTGGCGGTGCGCGTCGCGCACGAGGGCCACCACGGCCCGGTCGGCACCGGCCGCGACGAGCGCGTCCACCGAGTCGGTTTCGACGACCTCGACCAGCTCGCCGACCACCGCGCCGCGGGGCGACAGCCCCCAGGGCAGCCGTCCGACCGCCGGGTTCCGCGTCGCGACGAAGCGCAGGACGCACGCGCCGCGCACGGCCGGGAGGTCACCCGTGACGTGGATCGCCCGACCGGCGGCACGGCGTCCGGCCTCCGCGTCGTACGTCGTCACGGTTCGAGTGTCGCCCCACCGCCGGGTCCGGGCGGCCGCGGCCTCGACGCGGCCCGCCGCCTCGGCGAGCCGTGCCTCGGTCAGCACGCCGCACGCCACGGCCTCCACGAGCGCAGCCACGACCGCGTCGACCAGCCGTTCGTCCTTCCCGGCGCCGACGCACAGCAGGTCAGAGCCCGCGACGAGCGCCTGCACCGCCGACACCGACTCACCGCCGACTGCGCCGACGCCCCGCATGTCGAGCGCGTCGCTGACGACCAGACCGTCGAACCCGAGCTCGTCACGGAGCAGGCGCAGCACCGTCGGGCTCAGCGTCGCCGGCCGCGTCGGGTCGAGAGCGGGCAGCAGGACGTGCGCGGTCATGACCGCGACGGCCCCGGCACCGACCGCCGCGACGAACGGCGCGAGCTCACGGGCACGCAGGACGTCGAGGGACGCGTCGACCATCGGCAGGCCGACGTGGGAGTCCACGGCGGTGTCCCCGTGCCCCGGGAAGTGCTTCGCACAGGCACCGATTCCGGCCGACCGCAGCCCGACGACGTACGCGCGAGCGTGCCGGGCCACCAGGTCCGGGTCCGCACCGAAGCTGCGCACGCCGATGACCGGGTTGAGCGGGTTGCTGTTCACGTCGACAACCGGGGCGAGGTCCAGGTCGACGCCCGCCTCGGCCAGCTCGACGCCGATCGATGCGGCAACCGCCGCGGTCAGCTCGACGTCGTCGGCCGCACCGAGCGCGGCGTTGCCCGGGTGCGGGCTGCCGGCTCGGTGGTGCAGCCTCGTGACGTCACCGCCCTCCTCGTCCGTCGCGACGAGAAGGCTCGTGGTCAGCGCGCGCATCTCGCCGGTCAGCTCAGCGACCTGCGCCGGGGACTCGACGTTGGACCCGGACAGGCACACGGCGCCGACCCCACGCTGCAGCCGGGTGCCCACCCAGCCGGGCAGCGAGGTGCCGGCGAAGGAGGCCATGACGACCCGGTGCGCCCATCGGTCCACGGTCACGGGCCCGAGCCTGCCACCGGACCCGAACGCCGAGGGCCCCCGTCGATCGACAGGGGCCCTCGGAAAAGCGTCGGTCAGGTCAGACGGGGCGGACCTGCTCGGCCTGCGGGCCACGCTGGCCCTGCGTGACGTCGAACTCCACGCGCTGGTTCTCGTCGAGCGACTTGTAGCCGTCGCCCTGGATCGCCGAGAAGTGCACGAAGACGTCGGCGCCGCCGCCGTCCTGCGCGATGAAGCCGAAGCCCTTCTCGGAGTTGAACCACTTGACGGTGCCCTGAGTCATGCTGATCTCCTTCTACGGGAACTGGTCGGGGCTGCGCTGTGTGCGAGCCCCGGGCTGCTGCAGAGCGCCTGCCGTCCCGTCCCGGAGGAGCGGAGAAAGCGAAACGCCCGCGGTCACAATCCGCGGGCGTTGGATACGAACGAGGAACTGTCACGACAACCAGGACGACGCTATCACGGAGACCGCCGACCCGGTGCCATCAGGTCAGGGTGATGCGCTGGCCGGCGGTCTCGACGATGTCACCCGGTGCGAGCTGGCGGCCGCGCCGCGTCTCGACCTCGCCGTTGACCGTGACGGCACCCGACTCGAGCAGGGCTCGCGCGGCGCCGCCGGTGTCGACCAGGTCGACGAGCTTGAGCAGCTGGGCGAGGCGGATGCCGCGGTCGCCGACCGGCACCTCGGTCACGAGGACACCTGCGACCCGTACCGGGCGTCGACGAGGGCGAACGCGAGACCCGCGACCGCCGCCGCCACGAGCAGCACAGCCGGCACTGCCCCGACGCCCCCCGCGATCACGTGGGACAGCACGAACGCGGCGCCGTAGGCGACCGAGAGCCCGGCGGCGACCGCCGTGCCCGCGCGCTCGCGCCAGAGCAGCCAGCACCACCCCATGCCGGCGAGCAGCACCAGCCCCCCGAGCGCCCGGACACCAGTTGCCTGCGCGACGACGAAGCCGACCAGCAGCGAGCCGCCGGCGACGAGCCAGGACGGCACGGCCGGGGAGGTCAGCACGGACGGTGCAGGGATCATGGACGGCACCCGGCCACCGTACGTCCGTCAGGCCTTGACCTTGCTGTTGGTCGGGTCGTACAGCGGGCGCAGCGACGCGGTCGCCGGGTAGCGGGTCCCCGCGATCGTCGACCTCCCAGCGGGCTCCGCTCGAGCCACGCCTTGTCGACCGGGTCGTCCTCGCCGACCATCGCGAGCCCGACCGCGCCGCCGAGCGTGTGGCCGTACGACGCCGCGCGGACGTAGCCGACCGGCCGCGCCGTCGCGCTGCACGACCTCGGCGTGGAACAGCATCGGCTCGGGATCCTTCACCAGGACCTGCACGCAGCCGCCGCGTCAGCGGGCCCGCCGCCTTCTGCGCGACGCACCGCGTCCTTGCCGATGAAGCCGCCCGGCTTCTTGAGGTCGACGGCGAAGCCGAGCCCGGCCTCGAGCACCGAGTCGGTGTTGTCGATGTCGTGGCCGTAGTCGCGGTAGCCCTTCTCCATGCGCAGGCTGCGCGAGCGCCTTGAGCCCCGCGTGGCGCAGGCCGAACGCCGCGCCCGCCGCGACGAGCCGGTCGTAGACGTGCATCGCCTGCTCGGTCGGGATGTAGAGCTCGTAGCCGAGCTCGCCGAGGTAGGTGATGCGCACGCACAGCACGCGCGCGAAGCCGATGTCGATCTCGCGCGCGGCGCGGAACGGGAACGCCTCGTTCGACAGGTCCGCCGACGTCAGCGTCTGCAGCAGCTCGCGCGAGCGCGGGCCCTGCACGTTGATCTGCGCGTAGCCCGACGTCACGTCGGTGACGAAGGCGTGGCGCGTCGGCCGACGTGCCGGCGCATCCACGTCTCGACGTGGCGGTGCGCGGTGTCGGAGGCGACGACCAAGAACCGCTCGTCGTCGAGCTTGGTGACGGTGAGGTCGGCCTCCAGCGTGCCGCCCTCGTTGAGCCACTGCGTGTACGTGATCATGCCCGCCGCGCCGTCGACGTGGTTGGCCGAGATGCGGTTCGAGCACGCGGCCGGCGTCGCGGCCCTGCGACGAGGAACTTCGACATGAACGACATGTCCATGCAGGATGACGCCCTCGCGCGCGGCCTCGGTGCTCCGCCTGCCCAGTACGGGAACCAGTTCTGGCGGCCCCACGAGAGCTCGTCGACGGTCGGCTCGCACGCCCGGCGGGCGCGTACCAGTCGGCGCCCTCCCAGCCGCTGACGTCGCGGAAGTACGCGCCGCGCGCGGCGAGCCGGTCGTGGAGCGGCGAGCGTCTTCGCGCCGCGCGCGGTCTGCATCGACCGGGTCGGGTAGTGGCACTGGTAGACCATGCCGAGCGACTCGACCGTGCGCGTGCGCGCGGTACTCGGGGTTGGCCTGGTAGGTGTGCAGCCGGTCGATGTTCATCGCCGGTGACGTCGACGTCGGGCCGGCCGTCGACGATCCAGTGCGCGAGCACGCGGCCGAGGCCGCCGCCGGTGAGGATGCCGATCGAGTTGAGCCCGGCGGCGACGAAGTAGTTCCGCAGCTCGGGCGCCTCGCCGACGATCGGCTGCAGGTCGGGCGTGAAGCTCTCCGGGCCGCAGAAGAACTTCCGGACGCCCGACCTCCGAGCGAGATCGGGCACGCGCGCCATCGCCGTCTCGAGGTAGGGACCCATGCGGTCCCAGTCGGGCGGGAGCTCGCCGAACGAGAAGTCGTCGGGGATGCCGCTCGACCTTCCACGGCGCGCAGACCGGCTCGAACAGGCCGATCATCAGGCCGCCGACCTCCTCGCGGAAGTAGCCGTAGCGACGCCGGGTCCTCGAGCACCGGCCAGTCGCGGCGACAGCTCGGGGATCTGCTCGGTGATCAGGTAGTAGTGCTCGGCGGCCTGCAGCGGGATGTTGACGCCGATGCGCGCGCCGAGCTGGCGCGCCCACATGCCGGCGCAGTTGACGACGTACTCGCACTCGATGTCGCCGTGCGCGGTGTCGCACGCCGGTGACCGCGCCGCGCTTCGTGAGCACGCCGGTGACCGGCACGCCCTCGACGATCGTCGCGCCCTGCATGCCGCGCGCCCTTGGCCAGCGCCATCGTGACGTCGACCGGGTTGGCGCGGCCGTCCTCCTTCACGTAGAAGCCGGCGAGGATGTCGTCGGTGCGCGCGAGCGGGAACAGCTCGCCGACCTGCGCGCGCCGAGATCTCGTGCACGTCGACGCCGCAGTAGCCGGTTGAACGCCGAGACCCGGCGGTACTCCTCGAGGCGGTCGGCGTCGGCCGCGACCTCGATGAAGCCGACCGGCTTGAAGCCGGTCGCCTGCCCGGTCTCGGCCTCGAGCCGCGCGTAGAGGTCGCGCGTGTACTTGCGCATCTCGGTCGAGGTCTCGGACGTCGAGCCGAAGGTGACCATCAGGCCGGCGGCGTGCCAGGTGGTGCCGGAGGTCAGCCGGTCGCGCTCGAGCAGCACGACGTCCTCCAGCCCATGTGGGCGAGGTGGTAGGCGACCGAGCAGCCGATGATGCCGCCGCCGATGACGACGACGCGGGCACGCTGCGGGAGGTCGGTGGGGGGCATGGCGGGGAGCCTAGGACCGTGCCCGGCGGACCTGCCCGGCCGGACCCGGGTCGGCGACCGTCAGGGCCTGGCGACGTCCGCCAGCGCGGAGCCGTCTCCCCTCGAGGCGGACGTCACCACGCTCATCGAGCCGTCCGTCTCCAGGACGACCGCCGCCACCGCCGAGAGGCTGCCGACACCCGAGCCACGCACCGCCTGCAGGAGCTCCGCGCGGCTCACCCGCTGCTGGTCCAGCGCAGCGGGCAGCGGACGCCCGTCGGACAGCAGCAGTGTCGGGCGCGCCGTGACCACCGCTCGTGACACCGACGACCGCGACGTGGTCCACGCCACCACGTACTGCATGCCGGCGAGCAGCGCGAAGGCGGCGAACCCCTCGGCCCACGAGACGTCGCTGTTGAGCAGGATCGTGGCCAGCGTCGAGCCGAAGGCTACGGTGACGACCAGGTCGAAGGCGTTGAGCTTGGCCAGCGTGCGCTTCCCGGACGTCCGCAGGACGGCGACGAGTGCGACGTAGGCCGCGGCACCGACCACGACGGTGCGCCAGACGTCGGACCAGGTGTCGAACCACATGGTCAGCCTGCGCCGAGGACGTCAGCGCTCACCTGCAGCCGCAGCTGCTCGACACGGTCCCGCTGCTCGGCGGCGCGGGCCACGAGCCGGTCGAGCTCGACCGGGTCGAGCCGCGGCTCGGTGTCGGCGAGGGCCCGCAGCGTCCGCCACAGCGCGAGCTTGCCCGTGATGCCCATGACGAGGCCTTCGAGCTCGACGACCGAGCTCAGCGGCGACCGGCTGACCCACGAGCCGTTGAGCTTGAGCCGTCCCACCTTCTCCGCGACCCATCCGGCCCCGACCTTGTAGTGCGCCACGCCGACGCCCAGCGCGCGCATGATCGCGAGCAGCGAGGAGCGGTCAGCGTCGATCTCCTCGGCGAGCCTGGCCAGGTCCGGGCCACGGGGGGTCTCGCGCTGCGCGGACGCGGTGCGCCGGGCGAGCTCGACGCCGCCGGTGGCCGCGCCGAGGTGGTCGTTGAGGTAGATGTCGAGCATGCCTGCCTCTGCCCACCTCCCGGGCCGCTCAGTCCTCGCCGGGCAGACTGTCGGGATGGAGGCCGACCGGGGTGAGGGCGCGGGCCGCGAGCTCGAGCGGCTCCTGCGCCGGGACCTCGACGGCGAGGTCGCGTTCGACGGCTACTCGCGGCACCTGTTCTCCCGTGACGCGAGCATGTACGCGATCCGGCCGCTCGGCGTGGCCTTCCCGCGCCACGCCGACGACGTCGCCGCCGCCGTGGCGGCGGCGGGGTCGGTCGGCGTCCCGGTCGTCCCCCGCGGCGCGGGGACCAGCCTTGCGGGCCAGACGGTCGGCCCCGGCCTCGTGCTCGACACGTCCCGGCACATGCACCGCATCCACGGCGTCGACGCCGAGGCCCGCACCGCTCTCGTCGACGCCGGCGTCGTGCAGGACGACCTCAACGGCGCCGCCGCCGCGTACGGCCTGATGTTCGGCCCGGACACCTCGACCGGCAACCGCGCGACGATCGGCGGGATGGTCGGCAACAACTCGGCCGGCAGCGGCAGCGTGCGCCACGGCATGACCGTCGACCACGTGCGGGCGCTGGACGTCGTGCTCGCCGACGGCTCGACGGCGCGGCTCGATCGGGTCGGCGAGGCCGAGCGGGCGCGGCGGGCCGCGCACGACACGCTCGAGGGCAGCATCCTGCGCGGGCTGCCGGGGCTGCTGGAGCGCCACGCGCACGCGATCGCCCACGACTACCCGTCGTTCTGGCGCCGGGCGGGCGGCTACCGGCTCGACCGGGCGGTCGACGGCGCGTCGCTCGACCTCGCCAGGCTGGTCGTCGGCTCCGAGGGCACGCTGGCCGTCGCGACCCGCGTGCTGGTCGACCTCGTGCCGGCGCCGCGGCGGACGGTGTTCGCCGTCGGCCACTTCACGTCGGTCGCGGCGGCGATCGACGCGACCGGCGACGCGCTCGCGTGCGACCCGGCTCAGGTGGAGCTGCTGGACCGGACGATCCTCGACCTCTCGCGGCAGAAGCGTGAGTACGCCGAGCTGGCGCGGGGGCTGGAGGGCGACCCGGAGGCGCTGCTGTTCGTCGCGTTCAGCGGTGACGACGAGGCGGAGGTGCTCGGCGGTCTCGACCGGCTCGAGGCCCTGTGGCGGCGGCACGGGCACGGCTACGCGACGTTGCGCGCGACGACGACCGCCCAGCAGACGGCGCTGCTGACGGTGCGACGGTCGGGCCTGGGGCTGCTCATGGCCGCCTCGACGGGCACCCGCCGGCCGCTCGCGTTCATCGAGGACACCGCCGTCGACCCGGCCCGGCTCGGGGACTACGCCGGCCGGCTGCGCGCCGTCCTGGACCGGCACGGGCTGACGGCCGGGTTCTACGGGCACGCATCGGTGGGCTGCCTTCACGTGCGGCCGTTCGTCGACCTCACCGACCCCGGCCAGGTGGCGACGATGCGGGCCGTCGCGACGGAGGTGAAGGACCTCGTCGCGGAGTTCGGCGGCGTCAACGCCAGCGAGCACGGCGACGGGCTGGCCCGCAGCGAGTTCAACGCCGACGTGTTCGGCGCGGACCTCTACACCGCGATGCGCGAGCTCAAGGCGCTCTTCGACCCGTCCGGTGTCCTGAACCCCGGCAAGATCGTGGACGCACCGCCCATGACGGACAACCTGCGCGACCCCGCCCTGCCCCCGGCCCCGCCGGTGCGCACCCGGCTCGCGTTCGACGTCGTGGGCGGCATGCGAGGCGCGGCCGACCGGTGCATGAACATCGGGCTGTGCCGCAAGAGCACGACCGGGGCGATGTGCCCGTCCTACATCGCGACCCGCCAGGAGGAGCACTCGACTCGGGGGCGCGCGAACGCGCTGGTGATGGCGCTCAGCGAGCCCGACCCGGCCGCGGCCCTCGGCGACGAGCGCCTGCACGAGATCCTCGACCTCTGCCTGATGTGCAAGGCGTGCAAGAGCGAGTGCCCCCTCGGCGTGGACATGGCGACGCTGAAGAGCGAGACCCTGTCCCACCACCACGACGTCCACGGCGTGCCGCTGCGGTCACGGGCCTTCGGCGCGATCCGCACGCTCAACCGACTGGGCTCCGCGACGGCGCCGCTGTCGAACGTCCCGTCACGGGTCGGCCCGCTGCGCCGCGTCCTGGGCCGCCGGCTCGGCATCGCGCCGCAGCGCCCGCTGCCGGTGTTCCGGCGGGAGTCGCTGGTGCGGTGGTTCCGGTCCCGTGCCCCGGCCGGCGTGCCCGCGACACAGGGCACGGTCACGTTCCTCGCCGACTCGTTCACGACCTTCACCGAGCCCTCGGTCGGGCGGGCCGCGGTCGAGCTGCTCGAGCGGGCCGGCTGGTCGGTGCGGCTGGAGAGCCGCGGCTGCTGCGGCCGCGCCGCGCTGTCCAAGGGTCTGGTCGACGACGCGAGGGCCAAGGCCGCCCGGCTCGCCCGACTGCTGAGCACCGGTGACGCCGCCGGCACCCCCGTCGTGGGCTGCGAGCCCTCGTGCCTGTTCACGTTGCGCGACGAGCACCTGGCCCTGCTGCCCGACGACCCGGCGGTGCGCGACGTGGGCGGGCGGGTCCGCCAGGTCGAGGAGCTGCTGACCGAGGCCATCGACGACGGCCGGCTCGCGCTGCGCGACGACTCGTGGCTGGCAGGGCGCCGCGTGGTCTACCACGGGCACTGCCACCAGAAGGCCGAGGTCGGCACGGCCGCGACCGTCGCGCTCCTGCACCGGATCCCCGGCGCCGAGGTCGTCGAGCTCGACGCCGGCTGCTGCGGGATGGCCGGGTCGTTCGGCTTCGAGACCGAGCACTACGAGATGTCGATGGCGGTCGGTGCCGACCGGCTCTTCCCGGCCGTCGCGGCAGAGCCCGCCGACACGGTGCTGGCCGCGACGGGGGTGTCGTGCCGCCAGCAGCTCGATCACGGCACCGCGCGACACGCGGTGCACCCGGTCGAGCTGGTCCGCAGCGCCCTCGCCGTGGACTGAGCGTGGCCCCGCAACCCGCCTCGGGCCCGGGCGTGCACCCCGCCGCTCAGCCCGTCTCGCGCAGGTCGCTCCTGACCGCGGCGCTGATCTCGCGCACGGCGGCGGG
This sequence comes from uncultured Actinomycetota bacterium, assembly GCA_963705885.1. GTDB lineage: Bacteria > Actinomycetota > Actinomycetes > JACCUZ01 > JACCUZ01 > MFD01275-c22. The sequence goes on from OY970120.1 coordinate 3,086,194, forward strand.
GGGAAGCATGCGGTCCAGGCCGTCGAGCACGAGCTGGGCCATCGTGTAGCCGGGACGCGCCCGCAGGGCCCGCTCGGCGGCCACGGCGGCCAGCGCTCCCCCGCCCTCGGCGTAGGCGGCCCAGGCGAGGACGGTGCAGACCGGGGCCGCGGCCTCGTCCCCGGTGCGCCGCGCCAGCTCGGTGAGCAGCCCCACGAGCACACCGGGGTCGTGGTCGAGCACCAGCGTCATGACCTCGTCGCGCGTGCGGGTGTCGTGCAGCCCTAGGGCGACCAGCGCGATGTCGTCGCCGTCGGGCGCGACCCCGCGATCGGCCCAGGCGCCGGCCAGCCGGGTGAACGTCAGCAGCGTCAGGTCTCGCGGGCCGGGCGGCCCGTCACGCTCGACGGCCCCGGCCAGGCTCGCGACCGCGCGGCACAGCGCCTGCTCGCGCCCGGCCGTGGCCACCGGGTGGGTGGAGGGCTCGACGCTGCGGGCGAGGCTGGCCCGGTCGGCCAGCACGGCCGCCCCTCCGGCAACCATCTCTGCGGCGAAGCCGGCGGCCGCCGGCGTGAGCTCGACCGGCACCACGCTGCCCGATCCGGGGCAGCACGCCAGGTCGGTGCAGTGGTAGGACCACCAGCGCCCGCGGCGCACCAGCAGGGCCTCGAGCACGCCGATGCCCCGCGTCGCCAGGTCGTCGACGAGCCGGTCGACCAGCCCCGACCGCGCGAGGCCCTTGTCCGCGCGACGGCGGGGGGCGTCGGTGTAGCAGACGAGGACCACCGCGCTCGCCCGCACGTGAGCCACCCGCGACGCGAGCCGGGCCGTCTCGTCGGCCTCGTGACGGCGCGGGGGGAGGTCGACGCGCATGACCAGCTTGTCGCGGCGCCGTGGGCCCTCGAGGCACACGACGACGAGGCTCTCGGTGGGGTGGAACCCGAGCCGGTGCGGCAGCACGCCGAGGATGTCGGCGGGGGTGCTGAGGCGCACGACGGTCGGGTCGGGCTCGACGGGGTCCATGCCGACGAACGGTTCCCCGCCGCGAGGTCGGGCGCGAGGGCCCGCCGCGAGGTTGTGGACGAGCAGCAGCCTGTGGACGTACGCGCCTGGCGACGCCCGGACCAGCCAGCGGGCAGGTCCGGGCGCTGTGCCGACGCCCGGCGCGCGTGGTCAGGCGGTGCGCGCGGGCCGGTGACTCGCGGTGCGGTGGTGCGCGGCGAGGTACACCGCGAGCGCCACGAGGATGGCCAGGACGGCACCCGCGGCTCCGATGGTGAGGACCTCCCGCAGGGTGGTGCCGGCAGAGCTGCCCACTCCTCCCCCGCCTCCCGCACCTGCGCCCGAGTGCTCGGGCTCGATGGGGACGGGTCCCGCGTAGGCGGCGGGGATCGCGGTGAGCAGGAGGACGCCCACGGCGGTCGAGATGAGCATCGCTCGGTCGAGCAGTCGTGTCGTGTTCATGGTGATGGCCCCTTTCCGGGCTTGTCTCGGTCGCCACCACGCTGCGCCGCGTCACCGCCGGGCGCCATTCGGCGTTCCGCGTATGTCGCGGCCGGCGCCGCGCGGCCTATCGTCGAGGGGAGCCGAGGAGGGTCCATGACCCAGACGACCATCACCGAGCGCGACCTGCAGCAGATGGTCGGCATCGCGCAGTACGCCGGGGACGAGGCCGGTGAGGCCCTCCCCTGGGAGCTGCTGCACGACCTCAAGCGGCTCGTCGAGTGCGACATCCTGAGCGCCTCGGGCCAGGACACGCCGAACTGGGACTTCTTCGCCGACCAGGAGGTCCCCGGCTTCGACGCCACGCCAGCGGAGGCGGAGGCGTACGCCATCGCCTACCGCACGCACTACTGGGACTCCACCTGCTCCTACCCCGACCGCACGGGTGACATCGTCTCGGTCACGCGCGGCAGCGACCTCTGCCCCGATGCCGAGTACCGAACGTCGGGCATGTACCTGGACTACGACAAGCCGTGCGGCCTGGAGCACGAGATCATGGTCTGCCTGGACGCCGGCGGCCCGCAGCGCACGCTGCGGCTCCTGTTCGCCCGCGGTCCCGGCTCGGACTTCACCGAGCGCGACGTCGCGGTCCTCACCCTGCTGCGCCCGCACCTGCAGGCCGCCTACGTCGCCGCGGAGCGACGCCGGAAGGGCGTGCTGCCGCTGACCGCGCGGCAGCGGGAGATCCTCCAGTACGTCGCCGCGGGGCACACCAACCGCCAGATCGCGCGTCGGCTCGAGGTGACCGAGGCGACGGTGGGCAAGCACCTGGAGAACATCTTCGCGCGGCTGGACGTGACGAGCCGGACGGCGGCCGTCGCCCGCCTCTGACCACGCCGGAGGCGTCGCCCGTCGCGGGTCAGCGTCGACCGGCGACCGCGGCCCGGACGAGGCCGGTGAGGGCGCGCGGCGTCAGCAGCCCCCGGCCCAGACCGATCTCGACGACGTCGTCGAAGACCCGCGGGTCGGCGCGCGCCGCGGCCACACCCGCGTCGACCAGCCGGCGCCGGCGGGCGAGCCGCGCCACGACGGTCGTGTGGCGCAGGTGGCGGCCGAGCTCGCGCCGCAGCGCCGCGGCGTAGGCGCGCCCCGGGTCCTCCGCCGGACCCGCCGCAGCACGGCCCGCCAGGACCCCGGACAGGACGGCGTAGTAGATGCCCTCCCCGGTCAGCGGGTTGACCAGCGACAGCGCGTCTCCCGCGAGCAGGACGCGCCCCGCGGGCTGTCGCGGACGCCCCGACGACAGCGGCAGGTGGTGCGCCCGCCAGCCGGTCGCCGCGGCACCCGCGCCGGGGAGCAGCTCGTCGAGCCGGCCGAGCAGGTGGTCGCGGGTGAGGGTCCGGCCGCCGCGCAGCACCTCGCCGTAGCCGACGTTCGCGCGGCCGTCGCCGACGGGGAACGACCAGGCGTAGGCCGGCCACCCGGCGGGTGCGAACGTGATGACCTGCTCGTCCTCCCGTCCGGCCGGGACCGGTGCGTAGCCGCGGATCGCGACCGCGACGTGGCCGTCGCGGGCCGCCGCGACGCCGACCTGTCGTCGTACGACGGAGGAGGCACCGTCCGCGGCCACCACCGCGCGCGCGGCGATGTCGCCGTCGAGCACGACGCAGCCGTCGCGGCGCTCCACGGAGCGCACGCGGTGCTGCCGGAGCACGGCCCCGCGCGCCGTCGCGGCGGCGACCAGCCGCGCGTCGAGGACCGCACGCGGCACGACGAACGCCGGCCGCCGCATCGTCCCCACGACCGGGGTGGCGTCGGAGAAGCCGAGCCGCAGGGTCGAGACCGGGCGGAACCCGTCGGTCGCGCCGCTCGCCCCGACGGCCTCGAGCACGTCGAGGGCGTGCGGTGCGACTCCGTCGCCGCACGACTTGTCGCGCGGGAACCTCGCGCGGTCCAGCAGCAGGACCCGCGCCCCGGGACGCGCAGCCAGCGCGCCGAGCGCGGCCGACGCACCGGCCGGTCCCGCGCCGACGACCACGAGGTCCCACACGGCGTCCAGTCTGCGCCAGGAGACACTGTCCCCGTGGCCGACGTGGAGGTGACCGAGCACGTCGCGGCGGACCCCGGCACCGTGTGGGGCCTTCTCAGCGACGTGACGCGGATGGGGCAGTGGAGCCCGGAGACGACCGCGTGCCACTGGCTGCGAGGGGCCACCGGCCCGGCCGTGGGAGCGCGCTTCGTGGGCACCAACCGGCACGGCCTGCGCCGCTGGAGCACCCGGTGCACCGTGACCGCCGCCGAGCCGGGGCGGAGCTTCGCGTTCGACGTCGACTTCGCCGGCGTGGCGATCTCGCGGTGGGCCTACGAGCTGCGGGAGGACCCGGACGGCTGTGTCGTCACCGAGTCCTGGACCGACCGGCGCCCGCTCTGGATGCGCGCCTCGTCCGTGCCGGTCATGGGCATCGCCGACCGCGCGGCGCACAACCGGCGGGGCATGCAGGCGACGCTGCGGGCGCTGCGGCGCGCTGCCGAAGCCGGCTGAGAGCGCTCAGCCGCGCCCGCGCGGGCGCAGCCGGGTGCCCGGCAGCTCGGGCGCGGGCAGCGCCGGGCCGTCGTACGCCTCGACGGTCCCGAAGCGCGTCGCCGCTCCGTCGACGGCGGCCATCCACTCCGCGCGCGCCGCGGCCACCTCGTCGTGGCTGCGGCCGACGAAGTTCCACCACATGAGCAGCTCCTCCTCGAACGGCTCGCCACCCAGCAGCAGGGCGCGCCCCGCCCCGCTCCCGGCCGACACCGCGACGCGGTCGCGTCCGCAGCCCAGGTAGGCCAGCGACCCGGCGGGCAGCGGCTCGCCGTCGACGACAACCCCGTCGCCGAGGGCCAGCACCGCGTGCTCCCAGGCGGGGTCGAGCGGCAGCGCGCCGGAGCCCCCCGTGCGCACCGTCACGTCCGCGCCGACGATCGGGGTGTAGGCCGTTGCCGGTGAGTTGACGTCGCCGAGCCGGCCGAGCAGGACGGTGGCCGCGAGCCCGCCCTCGGCGAGGACGGGCAGCTCGGCGTGGTGCTCGAAGCCGGGGTCGCCGTCGCGGTCGGGCTCGGGGAGTGCCACCCACAGCTGCACACCCCGCAGCTCCGGCGAGGCGGGCGTCGACGTCTCGGCGTGGGCGATGCCGCGGCCGGCCGTCATGAGGTTGAGCGCCCCCGGGCGCACGAGCTGCTCGCTGCCGAGGCTGTCCTGGTGCAGGGCCTCGCCGCTGAGCAGCCAGGTCACCGTCTGCAGCCCGGTGTGCGGGTGCGGAGGCACGACCATCGGCTGCTCGGCCGGGTCGCTGGGGCCGTAGTCGTCGCAGAAGCACCAGGCGCCGACCGTCCGCAGCGCGCGGTGGGGCAGGGTGCGGCGCACGACCATGCCGCGCGGGCCGCCGAGCGGGACCTCGCGGGCGGCCAGGACCCGTCGGACCGGCTCGTGGCTGACCGTGGCGAGCCCGCCGGTGGCCGTCTCCTCGGGGCGGCGCTCGAGGTTGCTCACGCACGGAGCGTACGACCGGGTGCCCGGCCGGCCCAGGCCGTGAGCCCGAAAGATCTGTTGCGATCCGCTCGCGGGTCCTATCGTGCACGCAGCGCACAGGGAGGCCAGGTGGCAGCGGCAGAGGTGGGCACGGGGGGCATGACGCTGGGGCTCGCGCAGCCGGCGCCGGGCCCGGCCGCCGACGAGGCCGGGCGGAGCGGCGTCGGCATCGCCGTCCTCGGCGGCATGACCGCGACCCGCAACGGCGGGCCCGTCGACCTCGGTGGCCCGCGGCAGCGGGCCGTGCTCGGCCTGCTCGTCGTGGCCCGGGGCGACGTCGTGCCGGCCGACCGGCTGATCGACGAGCTGTGGGGCGGTCGGACGCCCCCCAGCGCGACCAGCGCCCTGCAGGCCTACGTCTCCCACCTGCGGCGCCGGCTGGAGCCCGACCGGGGCCCGCGCGACCGGGGCAGCGTCCTCGCCCGGCACGGGCCGGGCTACGCGCTGCGGGTCGGCGCCGAGGCGGTCGACGCCTGGTCCTTCGAGCGCCTGCTGCTGCAGGCCGGGACCGCCGAGTCCGCGCAGGCCGCTCGCGACGTGCTCGAGCGCGCCCTGGGCCTGTGGCGGGGCCCGGCGTTCGCCGACCACCTCGGGCACCCGTGGGCCGACGCCGAGAGCGCACGGCTGGCGGGCCTGCGCGACGTCGCGCGGGAGCAGCTGATCGAGGCCCGGCTGGGCAGCGGCGAGGCGGCGGTCCTCGTGCCCGAGATCGAGGCGCTGGTCGCCGCCGACCCCTTGCGTGAGCAGCGCTGGCGGCTGCTCGTGCTCGCGCTCTACCGGGCCCACCGCCAGGCCGACGCCCTCGCCGCCCTCCGGAAGGCCCGCAGCACGCTCGCCGACGAGCTCGGGGTCGACCCGGGGCCGGCCCTGCGCGCGCTGGAGACCGAGGTCCTCGCCCAGTCGCCGAGCCTGGACGGGCCGGTCCGCGCCGACCCACCGCCGGTCGCCGTACCCGCCGAGGTCGCCGCCGCGCGACCCGTCGTCGCCGCTGCGGACGAGATGGTCGACCGCGACCGCGAGGTCCGCGTGCTGGGCGCCGCCCTCGAGGACGCCCTCGCCGGGCAGGGCCGGCTGGCCCTGATCCACGGTCCCGCCGGCATCGGCAAGAGCCGGCTGCTGCAGGAGGTGCGCCGGCTCGGCACCGAACGGGGCGCCCTCGTGCTCGCGGCGAGGGGCAGCCAGCTGGAGCGGGAGTTCGGGTTCGGCGCGGTGCGCCAGCTCTTCGAAGGCCTGCTGACCGACCGCGCGCGGCGGGACGAGCTGCTCTCCGGCGCCGCCGCCTCCGCCGTGTCGGTCTTCGGCGACGTGCCCGACACGGCCGGGCCGGCAGAGCGGGCCGACGGGTCCTTCGCCGTGCTGCACGGCCTGTACTGGCTGACGGTCAACCTCGCGGCCGAGCGGCCGGTTGTGCTGGCCGTCGACGACGTCCAGTGGTGCGACAACGGCTCGGTGCGGGCACTGGCCTTCCTGCTCAAGCGGCTCGAGGGACTTCCCGTCCTCATCGCGACGACGCTGCGCACCGGTGAGACCCACGACGCCGAGGTCCTGCTGGCCGAGCTGGCCCAGGACCACGCCACCGTCTCGGTGCATCCCGGCCCCCTGGGCCGCGACGGCACGGCGGCGCTCGTCCGCAGCCGCCTCGGCGACGCGGCCCACCCGTCCTTCGTCGCGGCGTGCCACCGGACGACCGGCGGCAACCCGCTGCTGCTGCGGCAGCTGCTGCGGGCGCTCGAGGTCGAGGGCGTCCGCCCGGACGCCTCGCACGCCGACACCGTCACCGCCATCGGCTCCCGCGCCGTGTCGAGCATGGTCCTCATGCGGCTCGGCCGGCTGCCCAAGGACTGCGCGACCGTCGCCCGCGCGGTGTCCGTGCTCGGCGACGGGGCCGAGCTGCCGGTCGTGGCCGAGCTGACCGGCCTCGAGGACGCGTCCGCCGCGGCCGCCGTGGCGGTGCTCGCCCGGGCCGAGCTCGTCCGGGTCGACCACCCGCTGGGCTTCGTGCACCCGCTGGTCGGCGAGGCCGTCTACCACGACCTCCCGCCCGGCGAGCGCGAGCTCGCGCACGAGCGGGCGGCGCAGGTGCTTGCGCGCCGCGGCGCCAGCGCGGAGCAGGTCGCGGCGCAGCTGATGCTCGCACCGCACCGGGGCGACCCGGACACCGTGCGCTTCCTGCGGCTGGCCGCGGGCACCGCCGCCGAGCGGGGCGCGGCCGACGCGGCCAGCGCCTACCTCGAGCGGGCACTGGCCGAGCCGCCCGGCGACGACGAGCGGGCGGGGCTGCTGCTGGAGCTCGGCCGGCTCACCACCATGATCGACGGGCCCAGGGCCGTGGCCGCCCTGGAGGCCGCCTACGAGGCGCTCACCGAGCCGGCCGTGAAGGCCGACGTCGCGATCATGCTGACCCGCACGATGGCGTTCGCCGAGGCACCCGGCAGGGCCACCGCCTTCGCCCGCCGGGCCCTGGCCGAGCTCCCCGCCGGGCTCGACGACGCGCGGCAGGGCCTGGTGGCCCTGGAGCGCATCGCGGCGTACATGCACGGCCTGCCCGCCGAGCAGTGGCTGGTCGGGGAGCCCGAGCTGCGCGGCGAGGGCACCGGCGCGCGGATGCTGGCCGCGACCCTGGCCTGGGAGGAGCTGATCCGCACCGGCGACCGGGCACGGTGCATCGACCTCGGCCGGTTCGCGCTGGCCGACGGCTCGCTGCAGCGGACCGACATCGGGCTGCTGTGGGTGGTCGCCGCGTTCGTGCAGGAGATGGCCGAGGAGGACATGGCCGCCTTCTGGGAGCAGACCCTGGCTGCGGCGCACGCCCGGGGGTCGCTGTTCTCGTCGCTGTCGGTGCACCTGTGGCGCGGCTACATGCTCTGGCACCGGGGGCGGCTGCCGGAGGCGCTCGGCTCGGTGATGACGTCCAACGAGCTCAGCGAGGCCTGGGGGGCGCCGCAGGTGGGCGTGCCGTACGGCCACTCCTACGCGATCGGGATCCTCCTCGAGCAGGGCGACGTCGCCGCCGCGCGAGCGTACGTCGACAGGGTCTGGGACATCCCCCGCTTCGGGGACGGCGGTCGCCTCGTGCAGGAGGCGCACGCCAAGGTGCTGGCGGGCGAGGGCCGCTACGCCGAGGCGCTGGAGATGTTCGAGGTGGCGGCGCGCACGAACGCGGTCGTGAGCAACCCGGTGTGGCGGCCGTGGCGCACGTACCGGGCTCCGGTGCTGGCCCGGCTCGGGCGCGTCGAGGAGGCCCACTCGCTGATGGCCGAGGAGGTCGGGCTCTCGCGCCGGTGGGGCGCTCCGTCGCTGCTCGGCCGCAGCCTGCGCGTCGCGGGAGAGCTGGGCGGCGCCGGCGCGGAGGCGATGCTGCGCGAGGCGTACGAGCTGCTGGGCCCGAGTGTGGCCCGCTACGAGCTCGCCCGGGCCGAGCTGGCACTGGCCCGGGTGAGTGCGTCGGCGGGCGAGCGCGAGTCGCTGCTGCGGGCGGCGCTGGCGCGTGCCCTGGACTGCGGCTCGCCCGGCCTCTACCGCGAGACGGCCGCCGAGCTGCGCGGCCTCGGGGTCGACGTCGCGGCGGAGGCCGAGGACGTCGTGGCCGTGTCCGACCTGGAGCGGCGGATCGTCTCACGGCTCGCGACCGGCTGCGGCTACCGCGGCATCGCCCAGGAGTTCTGCCTCACGCTCGCGACCGTCGAGCGCACGCTCGCCGAGCTGCGCGCGCGGCTCGGTGTCGAGCACGACAGCGAGCTGCCGGAGGCTGTCGAGCGGCTCTGAGGGAGCCGGCGCAAGTCGGTCGCAAGGTCACGTCAAGTCCGTCCCTGCACGCTGCCCCGGTCAGCACACCCATGACCTTCTGACCGAGGAGCCCTCGTGACCGCCCAGCCCACCACCACCACCGCCGACGCCCGCTCGCTGCGCGGCCTGTGCGGCGGCGCCGTCCACCTGCCCGGCGACCCCGGCTACGACGCCGCCCGTCAGCCCTGGAACGTGGCCGTCGACCAGCGCCCGGCAGCGGTCGCCTACCCCGCCTCCGCCGAGGAGGTCGTCGAGGTCGTGGCGGCGGCGCGGGCCGCGGGCCTGCGCGTCGCCGCACAGGGCACCGGCCACAACCCCGGCCCGCTCGGCGCGCTCGACGACGTCGTGCTCGTCCGCACCTCCGCCATGCGCTCGGTGTCGGTCGACCCCGAGGCACTCGTGGCCCGCGCCGAGACCGGTGCGCTCTGGGAGGAGGTCGTGGACGCGGTCACGCCGCACGGCCTCTACGCCCTGCACGGCTCCTCCCCGGACGTCGGCGTGGGTGGCTACTCCCTCGGCGGAGGGATGGGGTGGTTCGCCCGCGAGCTCGGCCTGCAGACCAACAACCTCACCGCCGTCGAGCTCGTGACACCCGACGCGCAGCTGCGCCGGGTCGACGCCGAGCACGACGCGGACCTGTTCTGGGCGCTGCGCGGCGGTGGGGGCAACTTCGGCGTCGTCACGGCGCTGGAGTTCCGCCTGTTCCCGGTCACCGACGTGTACGCCGGGTGGCTGGTGTGGGAGATGGACCGCGCCCGCGAGGTCCTCACCCGGTGGGTCGACTGGAGCGAGACGGCGCCGGACCAGGTGACGACCGCGTTCCGTGTCCTGGCCTTCCCGCCGATCGAGGAGATCCCCGAGCAGTTCCGCGGCCGGACCCTCGTCGTCGTCAACGGCTCGGTCCACGACGACGACGTCGCGGCCGAGCGGATCCTGGCCCCGCTGCGCGACCTGTCGCCCACCATGGACACCTTCGCCCGGGTGCCGACCAGCGCGCTGGTGCGGCTGCACATGGACCCGGAAGGTCCCACGCCCGGCGTGTCCGGCACCGCGATCCTGGACCGGATGCCGGCGGAGGCGGTCGACGCCTTCCTCGCCCACGGGCCCGGGGAGGGTTCGACGCTGCTGCTCTCCGAGCTGCGCCAGCTCGGCGGAGCGGTCGGCCGGCCGCACCCGGGGGGCGGCGCGCTGACGCACTTCGACGGGCGGTTCGTCGTCTTCACCGCGGCGATCACGCCCACCCCCGAGGACGTCTCGCGGGGCCTGGCGGACGCGGACCGCCTCGTCGAGGCCCTGCTGCCGTGGTCGAACGGCCGGCAGTACCTGAACTTCGCCGAGAACGAGACCGACGTGTCCAGCTTCTTCCGCCCCGAGGAGTTCCGCCGGCTGCAGGCGATCCGAGGGCACGTCGACCCGGACGGCCTCATGGTCTCCAACCACCGCGTCCCCGCGGCGACCGCGGAGGTGCCCCAGCAGCGCTGACGGCGGTTCAGACGAAACCGGGAAGCGACGACCAGGCAGCGGGCACCGCTGCCTGGTCGTCGCGCCCGACGGCGACCTCGATGAGCCCGTACGGCCGGTCGGCGGCGTGGAACACCTCGCCGGGGTTCGCGAGGCCGAACGGCTCGAGGTCGGCGAGGAAGTGGTGCCGGTTGGGCGCCGACAGGCGGATCTCGGCGACGTCGTCGCGGGCCTCGAGGACGCCGCAGCCCATCTCCCACAGCGTCTGCTGCAGGGCCAGGCTGTGCAGCGCGCCGAAGCGCGACACGAGCACCCCGCGCACGTCGCCGTAGGCGCCGTCGGCGTCGTCGGGGACCGCCGTCCACCGCCACCGGGCGGTCAGCGCCGTGGCCATCACCCGATCGGTCGTCGGCTGCAGGGTCGTGTAGTCGTCGACGAGGAAGCCGGAGAACTCCGACCCGGTCGACTTGAGCAGCACGAGGTCGCGCACGCCGGAGACGACGTGTGCCCCCCGGGCATCGGCGGTCACGGCCACCGTGCGGACCTCGCGGGCGCTCTGCACGAACGTGTGGTCGTGCGGGCTGCCGTCGACGGTCGCACGGTCCCAGAGGTGCTCGTCGACGGTGACCCTCGCCTCGGTCACGGGCACCACGTCGTCGACGAAGTGCCGCGCGAGCGCGACCGCGAACGCCTCGGGTGACGCGACCCCGACCCGTTTCGCGTACGCGAACACGGTGTTCTTCTGCGTGTCCGTCGGCAGCACCGCCGACTGGTCGCCGACCAGGTGAGCGTCGGCGAACGGCCCGCGCAGCCAGCTCGACACGACGAGGTCGCGGACCTGGTGACGCGGGCTGTCGCGCACGACCCGCACGACGTGCGTCTCGGACTTGCCGTAGCGGTTGTCGCCGAGGACTATCGCCATGCGTCCACTCCGTTCAGCTCCCCCGGTAGGTCGAGTAGGCGAACGGCGAGAGCAGCAGCGGCACGTGGTGGTGCCCCTCGCCCAGGGTGAAGGTGACGGCGACCTCCGGCCAGAAGGCATCGCGGCCGGCGGCCGCGAACCACTCACCGGTCGCGAAGACCAGCCGGTGCTCGCCCGGCTCGGGCGCGCCCAGCTCGCGCACCCGGCCGTCGTCGTCGGTGACGCCCTCACCGACCACCGTCCCGTCGGAGCGTTCGAGCCGGACGCGGACACCCGTGGCCGGGCGGCCGAGCGCGGTGTCCAGGACGTGCGTGGTGACCATCACCCCTCCTCGACCAGTCGCTGCAGGCGCAGCCGGTTGATCTTCCCGAGCTCCTCGCGCACGACCCGCCGCTCGGTCGCCGCGTCGTTGCCCAGCCGCGAGCGCAGCACCGCGAGCAGCTCCTCGCCCGTGCGGCCGCTCGCGCACACGAGGTAGACGTGACCGAAGCGCTGCTCGTACGCGCGGTTGCCCGCGGCCAGCGCCGCCAGCGTCTCGTCCCCCGTGACGCCCGCCTGCTCGCGACGGGAGGCTGCTCCCTCGGTCCGCTCGCCGATGCGGGGGTGGCCTGACAGGGCCTGGTCGAGGTCGTCCTCCGACATCGCTGCCAGAGCGCTCTCGGCGGCCGCATAGAGCCCGGCCGCGGAGCCGAACGGTCGTGCCGACGCGACCGAGTCAGCCCATCGCGACGAGGCGCACACCTCGTGGAGCAGCGCACGCAGGTCGGCCGGTGGCAGCCGGGTCAGCGCCTTCAGGCCGGTCAGCGGCCGGCGGGCGTAGCCGGCGAGGTCGCGTGGCTCGAGCGACGTCGCCGCGAGGACCTCGTCGAGGTCGAGCGCGCCGCAGTCGACCCCGCGGTGCAGGAACCCCGCGAGGGCGAACGCGGTGGCCGGCTCGTCGAGGACGCCGGAGTCGGCCCTGTCCGCGTACGCGCGCAGGCGCGCGGCCGCGGCCGGCAGGCCCTCGCGGTAGAAGGCGTACGTCGCGAGGTACCGCGTCGGCAGCTGCGCGGCGTGCAGGTCCCAGCCCTGGTAGACGCCGCGTTCGAGCGACCGGCGGACGAGCCGCGCGTGCAGCGCCCACGCCGCGTGCACCGCCGCGCGGTCGCCGACCGGCAGCACGTTGGTCGAGCCGTCGCTGACCCGCACCCCGGTCTGCGCGGCGGCCACGGCCATCACGTCCTTGGCGTGGTCGGCGACCGGGTGCTCCATCGACTGGTAGGCCGCGGCCACCCCGAGCGACGCGCTGTAGTCGTAGGTGCCGTAGTGCAGCCCGGTGCACCTGCCCGCAGCCGCATGCACCATCGGCGCCACCGCTGCCGCCCCGTCGGCGCCGAGGACGGCCTGCGGCGTCTCGACCTGGATCTCGAAGCGCAGCGCCATCCCGGCCAACCGATGCGCGGCCTCGAGCCGCTCGCAGAGCAGCACCATGGCGCGCACCTGCTCGACCGACGTGACCTTGGGCAGGGTCACGACGAAGCCGTCAGGCAGTCCCCCGGCCGCCGCGAGCACGAGGTCGAGCGACCGGATGCCGCGGCGACGGGTGGGCCGTTCGAGCGACTTCGTGCGCACGCCGCTCACGAAGGGCGAGCCGTCGCGGCCGCCGAGCGCGCGGAGCAGGGCACCGGCCCCTGCCGCGTGCCCGTCCTCCTCCGCGTCGTCGCGGTGGCCGTAGCCGTCCTCGAGGTCCAGCCGCAGGTCCTCGACCGGCTCGCGGTCGAGCTTCGCCAGCACGCGGGGCCAGACCTGCTCCACGAGGGCCGCCGGCAGTCCTGTGACACCGGCCATCGTGGCCGGGTCGCCGCCGTGCTCGTCGACCGCCGCCATGGCCGCCCGCCCGGTCTCCGCGACGAGGTCGGGTGCCGCGCGGTCGGCGGGCACGTACAGCGTGTGCACCGGCTGACGCGTGCCGGGGTCGCCGGGCCACCCCGCGGCGAGCCGGGCGTCGGCGTCGGCGAGCAGGTCGTCGACCTCGTCCAGGACGCTCCCGTCGAGGGCGCCCTCGACCGTCGTCACGTCCGCGACCACCGCTCGCGCAGGTCGGCCAGCCCGTCGTCCGTGGGGCTCCCCCACAGGCGCAGCCGGGCCATGCCACCGTCGGGGTAGACGTCGAGGCGCACGTCGGTGGCCGGGTCGGCACCGTCGAGGACGAACCGGTGCCGGGTGTCGGGCAGCAGGGGGGTGCGGGCCAGCAGCTCGGTCCACGCGCCGGTCTCGCCGTCGCGGGCCGACAGCGCCGCCTCGCCCGGCGCGTTGCCGAGGAACCACGTCGTGTCGAGCTCGGCGACGCGCACCACCCCGCGCGCCATCAGCCGCACCTCGACCCAGTCGTTGGCGTCGTCGCGGCGCCGGGCGGTCTCCCAGCCCTCACCCATCGACCGCGCCAGGCCGGGCGCGATGAGCCGGTCCGGCGAGCCGTAGAACAGGTTGCTGCACCCGGTGACCCGTCCGCCGAGGTCGAGGGCCGCCAGGTCGACCGTCCCCAGGGCCTCGACGACGGCGGGGTCCGGGACGACCTCGCCGTGCACCCGCAGCCGCGCGACGCCTCCGTCGGGGTGGATGCAGAGCCGGACGTGCGTCCAGCGCCGGTCGGAGTCGACGGCGAAGGCGTTGGCCGTGTCGCCGCGCAGCGGCGACCGGGCGACCAGCGGGGTCCAGGTGGCCGCGCGCAGCCGGTCGACGCTCGGGTTGCCGTCGGTGCACAGCGCCTCGAGCGAGGCTTCGCCGGGGAAGTTCCCGGTGAAGTGCGAGGTGTCCACGACGACCCCGCGGACGACACCGGGGGCACCGAGCCGCACGATCGCCTCGTCGTGCGTCCCCTCGTCGGCGGCCCGGCGGCGCCGGGTCTCCCAGCCGTCGTAGACCTGGCCCTTGGCGCCGAAGACCCGCGGCGTGAAGACGGCCGGCCCCGGGTTGATGAGGTTCTCGCGGCCGGCGAAGAGCTCGTCGTTGGCCCACACCACGCCGCCGCCGAGCGTCCGCACGGCGAGGTCGGGCAGCGCCAGCGCGCGCTCCAGCTCCATCACGCCTCCCCTCTCGCCAGCAGGCGCCCGCCCGTGGACCCGGCGGTGACCGGCGCACCAGCCAACCACGTCCGGCGCACGACCCCGGTGAGCCGCGCCCCCGCGTACGGCGTCACCCGGTTGCGGTGGTGCAGCGTGTCCGCGTCGACCACCATCGTCTCGTCGGGCGCGATCGCGGCGAGGTCGGCCGCGCCGCCCACCCGCAGCGCGCCCTTCGTCGCGAGACCGGCCAGCGCCGCCGGCCCGGTCGACATCCACCGCACGACGTCGGCCAGCCCGTACCCGCGCCGGCGGGCCTCGGTCCAGACCAGGGGAAGCCCGATCTGCAGGGACGAGATCCCGCCCCACGCCGCGCCGAAGTCGCCGGTGTCGAGCCGCTTGAGGTCAGCCGTGCACGGCGAGTGGTCGGACACGACGAGGTCGATGACGCCCTCGGCCAGGCCACGCCACAGCCCGTCGCGGTTGCCCTCGTCGCGCACCGGCGGGCAGCACTTGAACGACGTGGCGCCGTCGGGGACGTCCGCCGCGCACAGCACCAGGTAGTGCGGGCAGGTCTCCACGGTCACCCGGACCCCGTCGGCCTTCGCCGCCGCGATCGCCGGGAGGGAACCATCGCTCGAGAGGTGCACGACGTGCACCCGCGCGCCCGTACGCCGCGCGGCGTCGAGCACCGCGCCCACCGCAGCGTCCTCGGCGGCGGCCGGCCGCGACGCGACGAACCCGCGGTACGACCGCCCGCCCGCGGCGGGGGCGACCGCCAGCACCGCGGGGTCCTCCGCGTGCACGAGGAGCAGCCCGTCGGCCGCGGCCAGCTCCTCGCAGGCACGCAGCAGCCCGTCGGTTCCGAGCGCGGGGAACTCCTCGACGCCCGAGTCCGGCAGGAAGCACTTCACGCCG
Organism: uncultured Actinomycetota bacterium; assembly: GCA_963705885.1. Lineage (GTDB taxonomy): Bacteria > Actinomycetota > Actinomycetes > JACCUZ01 > JACCUZ01 > MFD01275-c22. The sequence goes on from OY970120.1 coordinate 3,101,312, forward strand.
AACACGCCCGCGTCGAGCAGCCGGCCCAGCGAGCCGACGTTGGCCGGGACCGCCCCGCCCCAGAACCCGACGTCGACGGCGCACTGGCCCTCGGCGGCTGCGCGCTTCACGGCGAGCGCGTCGGGGTCCAGGGTCGGCGGGATGCTGTTGAGCGGCATGTCGAGAAGGGTCGTCACGCCGCCTGCTGCCGCTGCTCTCGTCGCGGTCGCGAAGCCCTCCCACTCCGTGCGGCCCGGCTCGTTGACGTGGACGTGGGTGTCGACCAGCCCCGGCAGGAGCACCTCGTCGGCGCCGAGCTCGACGGTCTCCGCGCCCCGCACCGACCGGTCCAGCGGGAGGACGTCGGTCACCACCCCACCGGAGACCACGACGGTGAGGGCCTCCTCCCCCGGCCCTGCTGCCCTGCCGCCACTGTTGCCGGCAGGGCAGTAGGCGGGCGGGGGGAGGGGTCGCGGGCCCCTGCTGCGCTGCCGCCACTGTTGCCGGCAGGGCAGTACGTGCTCGGGGACGGCCCGCCCCGGACGCAGCGGGGCGCGTGGACGACGAGGTCGCTCACCCGACGATGTGCTCGGGACGGACGGGCACCCGGCTGAGGAACCGACCGGTCGCGTCGCGGATCGCCGCCAGCACCGCCGGACCGGACGACACGGTGGGCGGCTCCCCCACGCCGCGCAGCCCGTACGGCGCGTGCGGGTCGGGCAGCTCGAGCACCTCGACCCGCATCGGCGGCATGTCCAGGATGGTGGGGATCAGGTAGTCGGTGAACGACGGGTTGCGGATGATGCCGTCGACCACGACCACCTCCTCCATCAGCGCCAGCCCCATCCCCTGGGCGCTCCCGCCGTGGATCTGCCCCACGACCGCCTGCGGGTTGATCGCCTTCCCGACGTCCTGGACACAGGCCATCTCCACGACCTTCACCAGGCCGAGCTCCACGTCCACGTCGACGACGACGCGGTGCGCGGCGAACGCGTACTGCACGTGCGCGTTGCCCTGACCGGTCTCCGGGTCGACCGCCTCGGTGGGACGGTGCCGCCAGGTGACGGTCTCCTCGACGACGCCCTCGCCGAGCACGGTGACCAGGTCGGGCAGCACCTCCTCCCACAGCTCGCGCCCGGCGCGGGCCAGGACGGTCGAGCGCACGCGGCGGCACGCCGCCTGCACGGCGCCCCCCGTGACGTAGGTCTGCCGGGACGCCGACGTCGAGCCACCGCTGCCCACCGCGGTGTCGGCCGGCGCGACCACCACCCGGTCGACGCCGAGCTCGGTACGGGCGATCTGCTGCTGCACGGTCACCAGGCCCTGGCCCACCTCGGCGGCCGCCGTGTGGACGGTGACGGTCGGCTCGCCGCCGGTCACCTCGAGCCGGACCCGCGCGGTCGAGTGGTCGTCGAACCCCTCGCTGAACGCGATGTTCTTGTAGCCGACCGCCCAGCCCACGCCGCGCCGCACGCCCTCGCCGTGCGTCGTGTTCGACACGCCGCCCGGCATCGCCCGCAGGTCGACGCCGCCGTTCGCGGACCCGTCGGCACCGTCGGCCGGCTGCGGCATCGGCATCGCCTGCAGCCTCCGCAGCAGCTCGACGACCGGCGCCGCACTGTCGACGACCTGCCCCGTCGGCGCGACCGAGCCCTCCTCCATCGCGTTGCGCACCCGCACCTCGACCGGGTCCAGGCCGAGCGCCGCAGCACCCTTGTCCATCTGCGACTCGTAGGCGAACGCTGCCTGCACGGCGCCGAACCCGCGCATGGCGCCGCACGGGGGGTTGTTCGTGTAGGCGCCCCAGCAGTCCATCGTCACGTTCGGGACCACGTAGGGACCGATGCCCATCAGCCCCGCGTTCCCGACGACCGCCGAGCTGCTCGAGGCGTAGGCGCCGCCGTCGAGCCAGATCTTGGCCCGCACGTAGACGAGCTCGCCGTCGCGGCGGAACCCGTGCTCGTAGTGCAGCTGGGCCGGGTGCCGGTGGACGTGGCCGAAGAACGACTCCTCGCGGTTGTAGGACATCTTCACCGGCTTTCCAGTGCGCAGCGCGAGCAGGCAGGCGTGCACGTGCATCGACAGGTCCTCCCGCCCGCCGAACGCGCCGCCGACCCCTGCGAGCGTGAGCCGCACCTTGGACGGCGGCAGCCCCAGGGCACGGCACACCTGCTCCTGGTCGACGTGCAGCCACTGGGTCGACACGTAGAGGTCGACCCCGCCGTCCTCGGCCGGCACGGCCAGGCCGGACTCGGGCCCGAGGAAGGCCTGGTCCTGCATGCCGATCTCGTACTCACCGGTGACGACGACCTCGGCGGTCGCGGCAGGGTCCCCCTTACGGATCTTCAGGTGCCGGATGAGGTTCCCGCCCGGTCGCAGCTGCGCGACCTCGCCCCCCTCGCGTGGGACGTGGCCGAGCGCCTCCCGCGCGTCGGTGACGGGGGTGAGCTCCTCGTAGTCCACGACGATGCGGGCGGCCGCGCGCCGGGCCGTCTCGGGGTGGTCCGCTGCGACCAGCGCCACCGGCTCGCCCTGGTAGAGCACGGTGTCCAGCGCCAGCACGGGCTGGTCGTGGTGCTCCAGCCCGTAGCGCGCCTCACCGGGCACGTCCTCGGACGTGAGCACCGCGTAGACGCCCGGCACCGCCAGCGCCGCCCCGACGTCGACGGACCGGACCCTCGCGTGCGGGTGCGGGCTGCGCAGCGTGGTGCCCCACAGCATGTCGTCCATCCACAGGTCGCTGCCGTAGGCGAACTCGCCGGTGACCTTGAGCGTGCCGTCGGGGCGTGCGGCGTCGGTGCCGACGCCGCCCTGCTCGCGGGTCCGGGTCGGCGCCCCGCCGGTGACGCTCACGACGCCGCCCGGGCGAGCAGGGTGCGCGCGGCGGTCTCGGCGTCGCGGGCCAGCAGGTCCTCGTCGACGGTGAGCAGCCGGTCCTGCTCGACGACCGCACGGCCGCCGACGAGCAGCAGCTCCAGCGGCGGCGGGGCGCCGAGCACCAGGGCTGCCACCGGGTCACCGATGCCCGCGTGCGGCAGCGCGTCGACCCGCCACAGCGCCAGGTCGGCGAGCTTGCCCGGCTCCACCGACCCCGTCTCGCCGTCGCGGCCGAGCACCCGGGCGCCACCGATGGTCGCCATCTCCAGGCCGTCGCGCACGGTCAGCGCGTCGGGCCCGCTGCGGGCCCGGGCGAAGAGCACCGCGTGGCGCACCTCCTCGAGCAGGCTGCCCGCCTCGTTCGACGCCGGCCCGTCGACGCCGAGCCCGACGGGGACACCCGCGTCGCGCAGGTCGCGCACCCGCGCGATGCCGGCGCCGAGCCGGGCGTTGCTCGACGGGCAGTGGGCGACGCCGGTGCCGGTCGCGGCGAGCCGCGCCACCGCCGCGTCGTCGAGGTGCACGGCGTGCGCCATCCAGACGTCCTCGCCGAGCCAGCCCAGCGACTCGACGTAGTCGGTCGGCGTCGCGCCGAACCGCTCGCGGCAGAAGTCCTGCTCGTCGGTCGTCTCGGCCAGGTGCGTGTGCATCCGCACCCCGTGCCGGCGGGCCAGCGACGCCGCCTCGGTCATCAGCTTGGCGGTCACCGAGAACGGCGAGCACGGCGCCACCGCCACCCGCACCATCGCGTCGGGAGCCGCGTCGTGGAACCGGGCGATCGCGTCCTCGGTCGCGCCGAGGATCTCGTCGAGGTCCTCCACGACCGAGTCGGGCGGGAGGCCGCCCTGGCTCGCGCCGAGGTCCATCGAGCCGCGCGTCGGGTGGAAGCGCAGCCCGACCGCGGCGGCCGAGGCCACCTCGGCGCCGAGCAGGTCGCCGCCGCCACGGGGGAAGACGTAGTGGTGGTCGGTGCTCGTCGTGCAGCCGGTGCGTGCCAGCCAGCCCAGCGCCGCGGCCGACGCCGCCCGCACGACCTCCTCGTCGAGACCGGCCCACACCGGGTAGAGCTCGGTGAGCCACTGGAACAGCGTCGAGTCGACCGCCAGCCCGCGGGTCGCCCACTGGTAGAGGTGCTGGTGGGTGTTCACCAGGCCCGGCGTGAGCAGGCACCCGGTGGCGTGCACGACGCGGTCGGCCCCGGAGCGTACGTCCTCGGGCGCGCGACCCGGCTCCACCGTCGCGACGAGCCCGTCGCGGACCACGACGTACGCGGTCGCGTGCTCGGTGCGGGCGGCGTCCATCGTGACCACCGAGGCGCCGTCGAGCACGAGGACGGTCATGCCAGGCGCTCCGCGGCGGAGCGGACGGCGGCGAGGATGCTCTCGTAGCCGGTGCAGCGGCAGAGGTTGCCGGCCAGCGCCTCGCGGACCTCGGCGTCGTCGGGCGCCGGGTCGCGCGCGAGCAGGTCGTGGACGGCGACGACCAGGCCCGGGGTGCAGAAGCCGCACTGCACGGCGCCCTCGTCGAGGAACGCCTGCTGCACGGGGTGGAGGTCCTCGCCCTCGGCCAGGCCCTCGACGGTCACCACCTCGCGACCCGCCGCCTGCCCCGCCGCGACCAGGCAGGCGCAGACGACCTCGCCGTCCAGGTAGACCGAGCAGGAGCCGCACTCGCCCTGCTCGCACGCGTTCTTCGACCCGGGCAGGCCCAGCCGCTCACGCAGGACGTACAGCAGGCTCTCGCCCTCCCAGACGTCGTCGGCCCGGCGCCGTTCGCCGTTGACCGTCAGGTCCACCCTCACGAGGTCATGCCGCCTTCCGGTAGTCGCTCCAGGCCCAGCCGAGCGTCCGGCGGGCGAGCACCGAGAGCGCGTGCCTGCGGTAGTCGGCCGTGCCGCGCACGTCGTCGATCGGCTGCGCGGCCGCCGCCACCAGGTCGCCGAAGCGCTCGGCCACCCCGGGGGGCAGCGCGCCGCGGGTGGCCCAGTGACCGGACAGCGCATCAGCCGCGAAGTCCTCGGCATCGGGGGCGTGCCGCGGCGTCGGGGCCGCGGACCCGATGGCCGCACCGACGCGACCCTCGCCGGGGTGCAGCGCGAGGCCGAACGACGTCACCGCGATGACCATGGCGTTGCGCGTGCCGACCTTCGCGAACTGCTGGGGGCCGGCGGCCGGCGGCAGGAGCACGGCCGCGATGAGCTCGTCCGGCTCGAGCGCGGACGTCTTGACGCCGGTGAAGAACTCCGCGACCGGGATCGTGCGCACGCCGCGGGCAGCGGACTCGACCTCGACCGTCGCGCCGACAGCGAGCAGCACCGGGTGCGCGTCCCCGGCCGGCGAGGCCGACCCGAGGTTGCCCCCGACCGTGCCGCGGACCCGGATCTGCGGCGACCCGACGGTGCGCGAGGCCATCGCGAGGCCCGGCGCGAGCGTGCCGAGCTCGGTCATCACCCGGGCGAAGGTCACGCCGGCGCCCAGGCGGACGCCGCCCGCGTCGTCGCGCGACCAGTCGTGCAGCTCGGGCACCCGCGTCAGGTCGATGAGGCCCTCGGGGCGGTGCCGGTCGAAGTTGAGCTCGACCATGAGGTCGGTGCCGCCGGCGATGGGCGCCGCGCCGGGCCGCTCGGCGCGGGCCGCGAGAGCGTCCGGCCAGGAGGTCGGTGACACGAACTCCACGCGGCCTCCCTCCTCGCACGGCCCGGCACCACACCGGGTGCCGCGATCATGCCGCGAGCGGGGGCCCCTGTCACGGTCCGCCGGGAAGCGGGGGGCGGGCAGCGCGTCAGCGGCCGCAGTCGGATGCCTCCTCGCTAGAGGACGTGCGCCCGCAGCCGGATCACCGTGCCGCCCGCACCGGAGCGCACCTGGACCAGGTCGCACAGCTGGTTGGCCAGCCACAGCCCTCGGCCGTTGGTCCGGTCGAGCGCCGGCGGCTGGCGGCCGACCAGCGGGTCACGGATCACACCGTCGTCACTGACCTCGCAGACGAGGTCCCGGTCCTCCACCCACACCCGCAGGACGCCTCTCCCGCCGCCGTGCAGCAGGCTGTTCGAGGCGACCTCGTCGACGGCGAGGGTCATGTCCTCCGCGGCCGACGGGTGCAGCCCGGCCGCGAAGCACTCGCGGCCGACCAGACGCCGCAGCGAGGCGAGGTCGCCGGTCGTGAACGCGAGCTCGGTCGGCGGCTGTGCCGGCGGGGGGAACGGCGCGCCACGCAGGGCGCGCCCCGGCGAGTCGGGGTGGAAGGTCGCGCTCGGTGCCCGCTCCTGTCCTGTCACGACCACGGGGTGGTTCGCGCGCGCCTCGTCGATGACCGAGCCCGGCAGCGCGGTCACGTCGTAGGGGCAGAGCAGCCGCCACGCCGGCCCCGCGCCGAACGCCAGGTTGAGCAGCGACTCGTGCTGGTGGCACTCGGCGAGCTCGGCATCGCTGCGGCCGGCCCAGATCGGCTCACCGATGCCGCGCACCTCGCGGCCCCGCGCAGCGTTGTCGTCGAGGAACTCGCGCCAGGCAGGGATGATCCGCGCCGGGTTCGCGCCGAGGCCGGCCATGTCGACCAGCCGGACGTCGGGCTCGGTGCCGAAGAACTCCCGCAGCCACCGCGACCGGTCTCCGGTGACCGCGACCATGACCGACTGGTCGAGCTCGAGCCCCTCGCGGACGAAGGAGCTGGCACCGTCGAGGAACTCGGCCGGTGAGGAGTAGAGGAACGCCTCGTGCGAGAACCCCTCTGGTGCCGCGCTGACCTCGGCGGCTGCGGTCACAGGTCCTCCTTCGACGACCTTTGTGGTCCTCCGTCCACGTTACGCCTGTTCCTGGGAGGCGCCAGCGGGTTGCGGGGAGGAATCGCCCGGGTCGGTCGGGGTCTCCGCGTGTCGGGTGTGCAGCCGCTCGCGGACCTCGTCCGGGGAGTAGGCACGGCGCCGTCGCTCGGCCCGTGCGACCGCCGCCCCGGTCGCCGCCACGCCGACCGCGCCCGCCAGGCCCAGCACCTTCCACCATCGCATCCGCGGCACGCTACGCGCTCGCGGCCGGTGCGCCCTCTAGGTTGGGGCGCGTGGCGAGGAACGTGTCCGGGGGTGTTCCGCTGACCCTCGAGGACGCGCTCGACCTGACCCGCACCGGCGACGTGTGGCTCTTCCGCGGGCGCACGCTTGCCGACCGCGCGATCCAGCTGAGCACCAACAGCCCCGTCAACCACGTGGGCATGTCGGTGGTGCTCGACGACATGCCCCCGCTGATGTGGCACGCCGAGCTCGGCAGGTCGCTGCCCGACCTGTGGTCGGGCAGCCGGCACCGCGGCGTCCAGCTGCACGACCTGCGCGACGCGGTCCTCACGTGGGGAACGCGCTACGGCCAGCGCGCCTGGCTGCGCCAGCTGCACGCCGACGTGACGCGGGAGATGGAGGACGCGCTGCTCGTCACCGTGGCCCGCCTCGACGGGACCCCGTTCCCGTCCACCGCTCGCCTGGCCACAGGCTGGGTGCGGGGGCGGGTGCCGGCGCACCGGCGCGGGCGGCCGGCACCCGAGCTCGAGACGGCGTTCTGCGCCGAGGTGGTCGCCACGACATACCAGGCGATGGGACTGCTCCCCGCGGGCCGCTCCCCGAGCTGGTACGACCCCGGCCGCTTCTGGTCGGGCGACCGGCTCGAGCTGGCCGGCGGCGCCACGCTGGGCGGCGAGATCGCCGTCGCGGTTCCGAGCGGGACGTACGCGGGCGACACGGTTCCTTGACCCTGCGCGCGGCGGGCTCCTACCGTGCGGCTGCGGGTCACCAGGGCGGAGGCAGCATGGCAGCAGCGCCGGCTCCGTTCACGGTCGTCGTGGCCCCCGACAAGTTCCGGGGGAGCCTGCGGGCGGCGGAGGCTGCCGCGGCGATCGCCGCCGGTGCCCGGGACGCGGCCACCGAGCGCGGGGCGGTGCTGCGGGTGCGCACGTGCCCGGTCGCCGACGGCGGAGACGGGCTCGTCGAGGCTGCGCTCGCCGCCGGGTTCACCGCGCACGAGCGCACGGTCACCGGTCCGACCGGCGACGCGGTCGGCGTGCGCTTCGCCACGGGCACCGACCCCGTGGACGGCCGGCCGCTGGCCGTCGTCGAGCTCGCCGCCGCGTCGGGGCTCGCCCGGCTCCCCGGCGGCCGACCCACCCCGGGCACGGCCCGCACCGCGGGCACCCGCGGAACGGGCGAGGTGTTCGTCGCCGCCCTCGACTCCGGGGTGGAGCGGGTGCTGCTCGGCCTGGGCGGCAGCGCCGGTACCGACGGCGGCACCGGCATCGCGGCCGCGCTGGGCGCCCGCTTCCTCGACGCGTCGGGTCGCGAGCTCCCGCCCGGCGGGGCCGCGCTGCGCGACCTCGACCGGGTCGACGTCGCGGCCCTGGACCCGAGGCTCTCGACCGTCGAGGTCGTCGCGGCGTGCGACGTCGACAACCCGCTGACCGGGCCCCGCGGTGCCGCCCGGGTCTACGGCCCGCAGAAGGGCGCCGCCCCGGGCGACGTCGCCGCGCTCGAGGAGGGACTGCGGCAGCTGGCGCGGGTCCTGCACCGCGACGCCGGTGTCGACGTCGAGCGGCTGCCGGGCGCCGGTGCGGCCGGAGGCGCGGGCGGCGGGGCCGCGGCGCTGCTCGGCGCCCGTCTGGTCCCGGGCGCCGGCGCCGTCCTCGGGCTCGTCGCCTTCGACCGGGCCCTGGCCGGTGCTCACCTCGTCGTCACCGGCGAGGGGTCCCTCGACGCGCAGAGCCTCTCCGGCAAGGCGCCTCTCGGCGTCGCCCGGGCCGCCGCCGCGCGCGGCGTTCCCGTGCTGCTCCTGGCCGGCCGCGTGGACCTCGACGAGGGCGGGGCCGCCGTCCTGCGCTCGCTCGGTGCCGTCGGGCTGCACGCCCTCACCGACCTGGAGCCCGACCTCGTGGTCGCGCAGCGCGACGCGGCGGTGCTGCTGCGGACGCTGGCCGCCCGCACCGTCGGCCCGCTGCTGGGCGGGCCTGCGGCCGCACCGACCCTCCCCCGCCCGAGCACCCGGACCACCGCGAGGAGCCCCTCATGAGCATGCCGCCCGGCGTACGCGTCGACGGGCCGATGCACGACCGCTACGACGAGGTGCTCACCCCCGACGCGCTGGACTTCCTCGCCGGCCTGCACCGCGCGTTCGACGCCCGGCGCCGGGAGCTGCTCGCGCGGCGCCGCAGCCGCTACGAGGCGATCGCGGCGGGGGGTGCTCTCGACTTCCTCGCCGAGACCGCGCAGGTCAGGGACGACGCCTCGTGGCGCGTCGCCGCGCATGCGCCCGGGCTGGTCGACCGGCGGGTGGAGATCACCGGGCCCACCGACCGCAAGATGACCGTCAACGCGCTGAACTCCGGCGCGCGCGTGTGGCTGGCCGACCTCGAGGACGCGAACACGCCGCTGTGGGAGAACATGATCGGCGGCCAGCTCAACCTGCGCGACGCGATCGAGCGGCGCATCGACTTCACCTCGCCCGCGGGCAAGACCTACGCCCTGGGCGAGCAGACCGCGACCATCGTGGTCCGCCCCCGCGGCTGGCACCTGCCGGAGAAGCACGTCCTGGTCGACGGCGACCGGACCTCGGGCAGCCTGACCGACTTCGGGCTCTACTTCTTCCACTGCGCGCGCCGCCTGCTCGACACCGGCCGAGGGCCGTACTTCTACCTGGCCAAGTTGGAGTCCCACCTCGAGGCACGGCTGTGGAACGACGTGTTCGTGCACGCGCAGGACGCGCTGGGCGTCCCGCAGGGCACCATCCGCGCCACGGTTCTCATCGAGACCTACCCCGCGGCCTTCGAGATGGAGGAGATCCTCCACGAGCTGCGCGAGCACTCGGCGGGCCTGAACGCCGGCCGCTGGGACTACATGTTCAGCGTCATCAAGAGCTTCCGCACGCGGGGCAGCGACTTCCTGCTGCCCGACCGCAACACGGTGACGATGACCGTGCCGTTCATGCGCGCCTACACCGAGCTGCTCGTGCGCACCTGTCACCGGCGCGGCGCGCACGCCATCGGCGGCATGTCGGCGTTCATCCCGAGCCGGGACGAGGCCGTCAACGAGGCCGCGTTCGCGAAGGTCCGCGACGACAAGACCCGCGAGGCGAACGACGGGTTCGACGGGTCGTGGGTCGCGCACCCCGGGATGGTCGGCGTCTGCACCGAGGTGTTCGACGCCGTGCTCGGCGACCGGCCCCACCAGGTCGACCGCAGCCGCGAGGACGTCCACGTCACGGCGGCCCAGCTGCTGGACGTGGGGTCCACCCCCGGCACGGTGACCGAGGCCGGCCTGCGCAGCAACGTCAACGTCGGCATCCGCTACCTCGAGTCGTGGCTGCGCGGCTCCGGCGCGGTCGGCATCAACAACATGATGGAGGACGCCGCCACCGCCGAGATATCCCGCTCGCAGGTGTGGCAGTGGCTGCACGGCTCGGTCGAGCTCGACGACGGCCAGACCGTGACCCGCGGGCTCGTCGAGCGGCTCATCGAGGAGGAGATGGCCGACATCCACGCGTCCGCCGGCGACGCGGGACGCGGCGCCGACGGCGCGCGCTGGGACGACGCCCGCGCCCTGTTCACCGACATGGCGCTCTCCGACGACTACGCCGACTTCCTCACCCTTCCCGCGTACGAGCGGATGCCCTGAGCCGCTCGCGAGAACTCTGCGTCGCCTGCGACGCACGCCACGTGACGGGCACGGTTCGCGCGCGGTCCGGCTGGGCATCACTGCAAGAGCCGGGGCCGTCCGCGCGACGGCGCCCACCTGTCCGCCGTCCGACCCGGGAGAGGCCCCATGTGCCAGGCGACGCCGCGTGCCGAGCGCGAGCTGCCGATCGCGCACGAGGCCCCTGCCCTCGCGCGGCAGTTCCTGCGCACGGTGTCGTGCGCGGAGCACCACCAGTCCGTCGTCGACGACGCCGTCCTGCTCGTCAGCGAGCTCGTGACCAACTCGGTCCTGCACGGCGGGCCGCCGATCGTCGTCGCGGTCGACTGCGACGGTGAGGCGTTGCAGGTGCGGGTGCGCGACGGGTCGCTCGACCTGCCCGAGCGACGCGACGCGCGCACGAGCGACGAGGGGGGTCGCGGGCTCGAGCTCGTCGCGAGCCTCTCCGACGCCTGGGGCGTCGACCCCAGCGAGAACGGCAAGCACGTCTGGTTCGTGCTCCGCCGCTAGGGCCGGGCACTCCGCGCAGCGTCGGGCTCGGGCTCGGCGGGCGCCGTCCCGCCGTCCTCGATCGTGCCGCCGTCGACCATCTGGCTCGACGGCGCGCTGACCCCGGTGGCGGCAGCGGCGGTCTCGGCAGCCTCCTGCTGCCGTGCGGCCAGCCCGGAGAGGTCGCGCAGCTTCTCCTCCGGCAGGAAGAGCACGACGACGAACGCGACGAGCAGCACCAGCGCGCCGACCCGGAACACGAGGTCCATGGACCCCGCGAAACCCTCGAGGAACGGCCGCGCGACGCGGGGGTCCAGGCGCGACAGGAAGGACGTGTCGTCGAGCGCGCCGGCCGGGAGGGTGCCCCCGGACCGCAGCGCCTCGATGACGGAGGCGTTCGCCGGGTCGGCCAGGACCTGCGGGTCGCGCAGCACCGCCCGGAACGCGGGCTCGGCCGTGTCGGCCCGGAACGCCGCGATGATCCGCTCGCCCACGGTGGAGAACAGGATCGAGAGGAAGACCGCCGTGCCGAGCGTGCCGCCCATCTGCCGGAAGAACGTCGCGGACGACGTGGCCACGCCCATGTCGCGGGGCGGGACGGCGTTCTGCACCGCCAGCACGAGGGGCTGCATGTTGAACCCCAGGCCCAGGCCGAAGACCGCGGCCATCGTGAGGGTGAACCACAGCGCGGTGTCGACGCCGATCGTGGACAGCGAGCCCATCGCGACCACCAGCAGCGCGGCGCCCACGACGGGGAACCGCTTGTAGCGGCCCGTGCGCGAGATCACCTGCCCCGCGACGACGGAGCCGACCATGATGCCGAAGGTCAGCGGCAGCAGCAGCAGCCCGGCCTCGGTCGGTGACATCCCCTTGACGATCTGCAGGTACAGCGGCAGGGCCGCGAGCCCGCCGAACATGCCCATGCCGAGGATGAAGTTCAGCAGCGACCCGATGCCGAACGTTCGCCCGCGGAAGAGCCGCAGCGGCAGCAGGGCGTCGTCGCCGTAGCGCCGCTCGGCGGCGACGAACGCCGCGATCCCCCCGACGCCGACGACCATCGCCGAGACGGACCGCACCGAGCCCCAGCCCCAGTCGCGCCCCTGCTCGGCGAGCAGCAGCAGCGGCGTGAGCCCGGCCACGAGGGACAGCGCCCCCGGCCAGTCGATGCGGTGGTCGCGCCGGACGTGCGGCAGGTGCAGGCTGCGCATCACGAGCAGCAGCGCCCCGGCGCCGACCGGCACGTTCACGAGGAAGACCCAGCGCCACCCCGTGACGCCGAGGATCGTGTCCTGCCCGGCCAGGAAGCCGCCGACCACGGGACCGAGGACGCTCGACGTGCCGAAGACGGCGAGGAAGTAACCCTGGTACTTCGCGCGCTCGCGCGGCGGGACGATGTCGCCGATGATCGTCAGCGCCAGCGAGAACAGGCCGCCCGCGCCGAGCCCCTGGACGGCGCGGAACGCCGCCAGCTCCCACATCGACTGGGAGAAGCCGCACAGGGCCGACCCGACGACGAACACGGTGATGGCCGTGAGGAAGAAGGGGCGCCGGCCGTAGAGGTCGGAGAGCTTGCCGTAGAGCGGGGTGCTGATCGTGGCCGTCACGAGGTACGCCGTCGTGGCCCAGGCCTGCACCGACAGGCCCTGCAGGTCGTCGGCGATCGTGCGGATCGAGGTCGCGACGATGGTCTGGTCGAGCGCGGCGAGGAACATGCCCGCCATCAGGCCGGAGAGGATCGTGAGGATCTGCCGGTGCGTCAGCTCGACCCACGGTGCGGCCGGCGGCGCTGGTGCGGCGGCGCTCATGCGGTGGTCCCCGCGTGCTCTGCCGGGCCGGTGGCCATCTCTTCGACGAGCGCCGTCCGCAGCGTCGCGAAGTCGTCGTTGAAGCGCGCGAGCAGGCGGGTCAGGGTCGCGACGTCGGCGGCGGGCCAGCCCTCGACGACGCGGGCGAAGGCGTGCAGCCGACGCTCGTGCTTCGCGGCGTGCACGGCGTGGCCGAGCGCGGTGGCCTCGAGCAGGCTGGCCCGGCCGTCGTCGGGGTCCGGCACGCGGTCGACGAGCTCCGCGCGCACGAGCTCGCCGACCTGGCGGCTGATCGTCGACGGGTCCACGCAGGCCGACTCGGCGAGCGCGGACGAGCGCTGGGGGCCGTTCTTGACCAGCTGGAACAGCAGGGAGTAGGCCGCCCAGTCGACGCCGTCCTGCCCGCGGGAGGAGAGCTGCACCCGCATCGCGTGGCTGGCCCGGGTCAGCCGGGCCATCTGCTCGCTGAGCGGGCCCACGACCGTCTCGCCGTGCGTCATCGCGTCACCCCGTCGACTCGACCTGCGCATGCCGAAATGTATGCATGCTCCAACTAACTGCGTTCAGCGTACAACCTGCGCGAGGCGCGTCAATCCGGATGGCCCGGCGGGTGCAGGCCGAGGCGCACCATGAGCCGCTCGGCGTCGACCGGCGCGCGGACCTTCACGTCGTTGTCGAAGTAGACGACGACGTCCGCTCCCCCGGCCTGCCACCCCTGCACCCGGGTCGCCCACCGGTCCAGCGCCTCGTCGTCGTACCCGCTGACGTAGAGCTCGGCGTCGCCGTGCAGGCGGACGTACGCCAGGTCGGTCGTCGGCTCGAGCAGGAGCGGCCACCTCCCCGCCGTGTCCGCGGTGACGGCGGCGACCTCGTGCGCCCGCAGCAGGTCGAGGAAGGCGTCCGTCTCGTACGTCGCGTGGCGCACCTCGACGGCGTGCCGCAGCGGGCGCTCGGCGTCGGTCGTGACCCACGAGCGGCCCTCCATGCGCTCGTCGTGCTGCGCCGCGAGCCGGGCCGCAGCCGTCGTGGTGTGCGGGAGCAGGGCGAGGAAGTCGCGCATCCGGCCCTCGTCGAACCCCAGGTTCGGCGGCAGCTGCCAGAGCACCGGCCCGAGCTTGTCGCCGAGCGCCAGCAGGCCGGAGGCGAAGAAGTTGGCCAGCGGTGTCTCGACGTCACGCAGCTTCTTCATGTGCGTGATGAAGCGGCCGGCCTTCACCGAGAACAGGAAGTTCGCGGGCGTCTGCTCGCGCCAGGCCTGCCAGCTCTGGGGCCGCTGCAGCGCGTAGAACGAGCCGTTGACCTCGATGGAGGACAGCCGTCGGGACGCGAACTCGAGCTCGCGGCGGTGGGCCAGCCCCTTCGGGTACCAGACGCCGCGCCACGGCGGGTAGGTCCAGCCGGAGATGCCGACCCTGATCGTCCCGGGCGGCGGCACGCGGCGCAGTCTACGGTCGACGGCATGGTCTCGGTGGAGCTCGCCCGGTCGCTGCGCGACGCCGGGCTTCGCTGGCACCCGCAGCGCGGCGACCACTTCGTCGTCACCGACCGCGAGATGGACGACGAGGTGTTCGTGCTCAGCGACATGACCATCGAGGTGCACGAGTTCCCCACCGGCCCGGTCATCGGGTTCAACGGCACGACCGAGTGGGCGCTGGACTCGCTGGACAAGAACGACGCGCTGTGGCTGCCGAGCGAGGCGCAGCTGCGCGACCTGCTCGGCAGCGCGTTCGTGCGCCTCGAGAGGTCCGGCTCGGCGTACGTCGTGGTGGCGCGCGTCGACGGCGGCGAGACCGTGGCGACGGCGGGGGACCCGTCCGACGCGTACGCGACGGCGCTGCTCGACACGTTGCGGTCGCTGCGGTCCTGAGCCTCCGCACGCCCGTCGGGACCTGCTGTCGCCGACGGGTCGGAGCTCCGTGATCGGAGGCCGATCGTCGCGAAAGTGACCGCGTTCCGGCTCCGACCGGCATCAGGCTGCCCGCCACGGGCCAGGGCGCACCATCCCACCCGCGCCCGTAACGGGGAGGCCGGTCAGTGGCTGTCGAGCAGCTTCTTGGTCTTCTGCAGCTGCACGATCATCGACCAGGTCACCTCGTCGGGCGGTCGGGCCCCGTTGACCGTCACGAGCCGCTCGCGCTCGGCGTAGTAGTCGATCATCGGCCGTGTCTTCTCGTCGTAGACCTCGAGCCGGTGCTCGATGACGTCGGCCGTGTCGTCGGTGCCCCGACCGCGGGCGAGCAGCCGGCGCACCAGCTCGGCGCGCTCGACGTCGAGGAAGACCGCGACCTGGACGGCGACACCGAGCTCGCGCGCGGTGTCGTAGGCGATCTCGGCCTGCTCGACGGTGCGCGGGAAGCCGTCGAGCACGTAGCCGCCGGAGTGGCTGGCCGCGATGATCGGCTTGCGCAGCATGTCGAGCACCATCGCGTCGGGGACGAGGTCGCCCCGCGAGACGTAGCGCTGCACCTGCTTGCCCAGCGGGGTCTCCTCGGTGACGTGCTTGCGCAGCAGGTCGCCGCTGGAGATGTGGGTGATGCCCAGCCGCTCGGACAGGCGCACCGCCTGGGTCCCCTTCCCGGCCCCGGGCGCACCGATCAGCAGCAGACGCATGGGGTCGATCCTGCCCTGTCGGTGCCCGGGCGCGCACGGGAGTCCACCCCTACGCTGGCGCGGGTGACGACACCGCCCCCCTCCGCGCTGCCGAGCATGTTGTCCGACCTGGAGCCGGTCGGCCGCGACGGGAGCACCGGCGGCTACCGGCGCTACGCGTGGACGCGGGCCGACCTGGACTGCCGCGAGTGGTTCACCGGCGAGGCGGCGCGGCGCGGGCTCGATGTCGTGGTCGACCGCAACGGCAACCAGTGGGCCTGGTGGGGCGACCCGGACGCGGGCGGTGCGGTCGTCACCGGAAGCCACCTCGACTCGGTGCCCGACGGCGGCGCGTTCGACGGCCCCCTCGGCGTGGTCAGCGCCCTCGCGGCGGTCGACCGTCTCCGCGACGAGGACGTCCGCCCTTCCCGCCCGCTGGCCGTCGTGAACTTCACCGACGAGGAGGGCGCGCGCTTCGGCGTCGCCTGCGCAGGGTCGCGGCTGATGACGGGAACCCTCGACGCCGACCGGGCCCGCGCGCTCACCGACGAGGACGGCACGACGATGGCCGACGCCATGCGCCTCGCGGGCCACGACCCGGCGCACGTCGGCCGTGACGCCGAGGCGCTCGCGCGCATCGGCACGTTCGTCGAGCTGCACGTCGAGCAGGGCAGAGCGCTCGTCGACGTCGACGCAACGGTCGGCGTGGCGAGCAGCATCCGGCCGCACGGCAGGTGGCGGCTGGACCTGCGCGGCGAGGCCAACCACGCCGGCACGACCCTGCTCGCCGACCGCCACGACCCGATGCTGCGGCTGGCCGCCGCGGTGCTCGCCGCGCGGGAGCACGCCGGGCGGCACGACGCGCTGGCGACGGTGGGAAAGGTGCAGGTGCTGCCCAACGGCACCAACGCGATCCCCTCGCTGGTGCGGGCCTGGCTCGACGCCCGCGGCACCGACGAGCAGGACGTACGCGACGTGGTGACCGCAGTCGGCGCTGCCGCCGGCACCGAGCCGGTCGAGGAGTCCTGGTCGCCGGAGGTGACGTTCGGGGCCGCCCTGCGCGACCGGCTCGCCGGGCTGCTCGGCGACGCCCCGGTGCTGCCGACCGGCGCCGGGCACGACGCCGGCATCCTCGCCGGTGCCGGCGTGCCCACCGCCATGCTGTTCGTCCGCAACCCGACCGGCGTCAGCCACTCGCCGGCCGAGCACGCGGAGCCCGACGACTGCCTCGCGGGTGCCGGGGCGCTGACCCGGGTGCTGGCCCACCTGCTGACCGAGCAGCCGTGACGACGTACTCCTGCGAGCTCGCCTGGCTGCCCCCCGGCCGGGTCGCGCGTGACGTCCGCGTCGAGGTGGGCGCGGGCCGCATCGTCGCGGTCGACGAGGACTCCCCCGGCGACGGCGAACGCCTGGGCGGGCTCGTGCTGCCCGGCCTCGCCAACGCCCACTCCCACGCCTTCCACCGGGCGCTGCGCGGCCGCACCCACTCCCCCACGTCGGGCCGCGGCTCGTTCTGGACCTGGCGCGAGCAGATGTACGCCGTGGCCGAGCGGCTCGACCCGGACGGCTGCCTCGCGCTCGCCCGGGCGGTCTACGCGGAGATGGCGCTCGCCGGGGTGACCTGCGTCGGCGAGTTCCACTACCTGCACCACGGGCCGGGCGGGCAGCCCTACGACGACCCGAACGTGATGGGCCTCGCCCTGGTGCAGGCGGCGAGGGAGGCCGGGCTGCGCATCGCGCTGCTCGACACCTGCTACCTGGCGGGCGGCATCGGTGAGCCGCTCGAGGGGACGCAGCGGCGCTTCGGCGACGGCGACGCCGCGGGCTGGGCGACGCGGGTGGAGGCGCTGCGCGGCGCGCTGCGCGACGACCCGGACGTGGTCGTGGGTGCCGCGGTGCACTCGGTCCGCGGCGTCCCGCCCGACCAGGTGCCGACGGTGGTGGCGTGGTCGCACGAGAGCCCGCTGCACGTGCACGTCTCCGAGCAGCCGCGGGAGAACGAGCAGTGCCTGGCGGCGTACGGCGTGACCCCGACCCGGCTGCTGCACGACCGGGGAGCGCTCGGCCCGCGCACCACCGCCGTCCACGCCACCCACCTGCGCGACGACGACGTCGACCTGCTCGGCGGGAGCGGCACGACGGTGTGCATGTGCCCGACGACGGAACGGGACCTCGCCGACGGCGTCGGACCCGCACGGCGGCTGCACGCGGCCGGCTCGCCGGTGTCGCTCGGCTCGGACAGCCACGCGGTCGTCGACCTGCTCGAGGAGGCGCGCGCCCTCGAGCTCGACGAGCGCCTGGTGTCCCGGGCGCGCGGGCACTGGTCGGCTGCCGAGCTGCTCGACGCCGCGACCAGGGCCGGCCACGCCTCGCTCGGCTTCTCCGACGCGGGCGTCCTCGCGCCCGGGGCGCGGGCCGACCTCGTCGCGGTGCGCCTGGACTCGGTGCGCACCGCGGGCGGCACCGACGGCGACGCGGCGGATCGGGTGGTGTTCGCGGGGGGCGCGGCCGACGTCACCGACGTCGTCGGGTCGGGACGTCGGGTCGTCGAGGGCGGGCGGCACCGGCTCGGCGACGTGGGACGGCTCCTCGCCGAGGCGGTGGCCGACGTCCTCTGACGCGGCCGCCCCGCCGAGCGGCCCGGGCTAGTGGTGGCGGAAGCCGCCGAGGAACCGGCGGAAGACGCCGCCGTGCCGGGGCAGCGGTGCGGCCGGTGGCGGGGTGGTGGTCCGGCGCCGGGCCACAGGGTGGTCGTAGTCGGTGTGCACGATCGCGTCGACGACCTCGTGCTCGTCGAACTGCTCCGACCCCTCGATCTGCGGCACGAAGCCGACGAGCATGCCGTTGCGCATCACCTGGGCCTCGAGGCCGGCGGTGCCGTCGGTGTCCCAGACGGCCTGGCGGCCGTCCGCCAGCGCGACCCGCACGCCGAACTGGTAGACGCCGGCCTTCTCCATGTGCGCGTCCACGCCCCGCTCGCGCAGCGCGTCGACCACCCGGTGGGCCCGTCCCTCGTCCATCCCCGCCAACGTAGCCGGTCGCGTCCGTGCCGCACGGGCCGCCCGGCCGGCCCGTGCCGCCCGTGGGCTGTCCCGGCCCGGCGGGGACTGTCAGGGGCATGGTGCACACTGACTCCTGACGCGAGATCAGGAGGTGGGTGGGGCCGTGAGCCGCCGCGGATGGGTGCTGTTCCTGGCGATGGGCGTGATCTGGGGCGTCCCCTACCTGCTCATCAAGGTCGCGGTCGAGGAGCTCTCGCCGTCGATGCTCGTGCTGGCCCGCACCGCGCTGGCCGGGCTGCTGCTGCTCCCGCTGGCGCTGGCCCGCGGCCACCTGCGGCCGCTGCTGCCCGCCTGGCTGCCGATCCTCGTCTTCGCCGTCGTGGAGATCGCCCTGCCCTGGCTGCTGCTCGGCGTGGCCGAGCAGCGGCTGTCCAGCTCGCTGACCGGGCTGCTCATCGCCGGCGTCCCGCTGGTGGGCGCGCTGCTGGCATGGGGTGGCGGCGCCCGCCTCGTCGGCACCGACGACCGGCCGGACGTACGACGCGTGCTCGGGCTGCTCGTCGGCCTGGCCGGTGTGGGCGCGCTGGTCGGGTTCGAGGTCGGCTCCGGCGACCTCGGCGCGGTTCTCGCGCTGGCCGTGGTCGCGGTCTGCTACGCCGTGGGCCCGATGATCCTGACGCGCTGGCTGTCGCACCTGCCGGGCCTGGGCGTCATCACGGTGTCGCTGCTCGTCACGACGCTGATCTACGTCCCGGTCGGGCTGGCGCAGGCACCCGACGCGTGGCCGTCGGCGAAGGTCACCTGGTCGGTGGTAGGGCTCGCGGTCGTGTGCACGGCGCTGGCGTTCGTCGTCTTCTTCGAGCTGATCGCCGAGGTCGGCCCGACGCGCTCGGTCGTCATCACCTACCTCAACCCCGCCGTCGCGCTGCTGCTCGGCGTCGCGGTCCTCGACGAGGCGTTCACGTCCGTGACGGCCCTCGGGTTCGGGCTCATCCTGCTCGGCTCGGTGCTGGCCACGCGCCGCACCGCGCCCCGGCGGGCCGCGGTGCCGACCGGGCCGGACGCGGTGCCCGGGCAGGACGCGGTGCAGGCACGCCGCGACGGCGGGCCGCCCCCGAGGGAGGACGCGCCGTCGTGGCGCGAGGGCGCCCGCCAGCCGATCGACAGCGACTGCGACGTCCTGAGCGCGCCGGTCGCCGAGCCCTGAGCAGGGCGGCCGGGCCGCCAGGCCGCCGGGCGGTCAGTCGAACCCGAAGGCGGGCGGGAAGGCCAGGACGACCAGCGCGGCCCAGCCGCCGTAGACGGGCAGGTAGGCGGTCTGCCACCGCTCGAGCGTCGTGAACGGCGTGCGACCGCGCAGGAACCCGATGCTCAGCCGGGCCGCCCAGGCGAGGTTGACGAGCAGGACGACGTTGAGCCCGAGGGCTGCCGCCCTGTTGGGGCTCACGCCGAGGTCCGCGACCCGCCCGGACATGGCGTAGAGCATCAGCACGTCGACGGCGAGGGCACTGACCACCAGGCCGACCTGGAGCCGGTCGAAGGTGTCCGGCGGGGCGTTCGGGTCGCGCGCGGAGATCCCGTACAGCAGCAGCCCGAGCACGAGCACCAGGATCAGGTCGACGAGGATGAGCAGGTCCCGGTCGACGTCGACCAGGGCGCCGCTGGCCGGGATCGCCACCAGGAAGGCCAGCAGCATGGCCGTGGTCAGCGGGGTGAACACCCGGGTGAGCACGGGCGCGATGTTCTCCACGACGCTCTGCTTTGCCTCGACCAGCCACGCGGCGACGATCACGGCACCCATCGCGCCGCACGGCAGGACCCACTCGGCGACGAGGACGGAGACGTCGATCCCGAGCGCGGCGAAGCCGGCCGTGGTGAGCCCGACGAGCACGCCGCCGCCGAGGGCGAGCAGGGTGTAGTAGACCGCGAGCTCTCCGGTGAACCGGACGAAGTCCATCCGGCGCCGGTGCGAGCGCCAGTCCCCGGCCACGTAGGCGAGGCCGGCCGCGAGCCACAGCGCGATGGGCAGGTGGATCGCGGTGAGGACCTGCGTGGACCCGCTCGCGGCGAACGGGTAGACGTTGGCGAGCACGGCCCCGAGCGCGATCGGCGGCGCCAGCAGCCGCAGCGAGGCCGGCCGGCCCAGCTGGCGCTTCCACGCGAAGTAGACGGCCAGGAACGGCAGCACGAACAGGCTCAGGTTGCGCGCGTAGAAGCCGGCATCGTCGTCGTCCCAGCCCAGGCCGAACAGCGCCGGCACCTTGATCGCCACCGCCGCCGCGACGCCCAGGCCGAGCACGACCGCCAGCTCGCGCCGGGCATGGGCACCCGTGGGCTCGTCGGCGCCGGGCGCGAGGACGAGCTGCTTCCACAGTCGCTCGGAGTGCTCCCGGGCGAACTCGCGGGAGACCTCGTCGAGGCCGCCCATCCGCCGCACCGCCACGAGGAACGCCTCGTCGCCGTCGAGGCCGGCCTGCTCCAGCTCGCCGATCTGCTCGCGCAGGTGGTCCTCGAGCTCCTCGGCGTCACCGGCGCTGATCGCCCGGTGGCGCTGCACGTAGCCGCGCCACTGGCCGATCTGGGCCTCCATCTCCTGGTCCTCCTGGTCCCCCTGGTCCTCCTGGTCCCCCTGGTCCTCCTGGCCATGCGTCCCGTCCACCCGCGTCACCGCCCCAGCCCCGTCGCCGGTCGCAGGCCGTCGGCGGCCTCGTGCCAGACGCGGTTCAGGGCGCCGGTGACCACCTCCCACTGCCGCTGCCGCTCGACCAGCGCCCGTTCCCCGGACGCGGTGATCGCGTAGTGCTTGCGGCGTCGGCCGCTCTCCGCGACATGCCACGAGGCCGCCACGTAGCCCAGCCGCTCCAGCCGGTGCAGCAGCGGGTAGAGCATCCCGTCGGTCCAGGTCATCCGGCCGGTCGAGAGTTCGTTGACCCGCTTGAGGATCGCGTAGCCGTAGGACTCGTCCTCGGCCAGGATGCCCAGCACCAGCGGGGTCGCGGACGCCGCGACCAGGTCCTTGTCGATCTTCATCTGCCCCAGCCCCATACCTAGAGGAACTAGGTAAGCATACATAGAACCGCAAGGGGTGGTGGGACGTCGGCGTCAGCCGGTCCCGACCGCAGCGGTCCTCGCGGCGCTCAGCCGGACTTGCGGCGGAACTGACGCTGGGTCTTGTCGTTCGTCGACGGCCCCACG
Organism: uncultured Actinomycetota bacterium; assembly: GCA_963705885.1. GTDB lineage: Bacteria > Actinomycetota > Actinomycetes > JACCUZ01 > JACCUZ01 > MFD01275-c22. The sequence goes on from OY970120.1 coordinate 3,122,908, forward strand.
TTGCGCCCGCCGAGGTGGTCCTCACCGTGCGCGGCGCGGTCGCGGGCCTGCTTGGCCTCGAGCGCCTCACGCATGCGGCGCTGCACGTCGTTCTCCGGCCGGGCCCCAGGCTTCCCGGCCCCGTCCTTCGCGTTCTTCCCGGCGCTCTTCCCGGCCACTGCGCTCACCGCTCTCGCTCGCTGGTCGTGTCGTGCGTGGCCCATCCTCACCCATGATCGTGAGGAGGATCGAGCCCGTTTCCTGCCGGGATCACCGCACGACCACCGCCGCGGCGGGCGTCTGAGCGGGGCAGGAGCGTCTGAGCGGGTCAGGGGTCGTCAGCGCGCGAGGTGCGCCACCACCCCGTCGGCGAGACCGCGGGCGTAGCGGTCGCGGCACCGCCGCGAGGTCATGCACCGCGCGTCGGCCGCGTTGCGCATGTTGCCCAGCTCGACCAGCACGGTCGGCACGTCGGCCATGTTGAGCGTCCCGAGGTCGCGGCGGACGTCGAGCCCGTCCCCGCCGTACGCCGTGGACCGGCGGAAGTCGGCACCGACCAGCCCGGCACGCACCCGGCGGGCAAGCCGCCGCGACGCCCCCACGATGTCGTCGGTGTAGCCCACCCGGCGCCCGGGACGGATCACGAAGAACCCACGGGTCGACGCTGCCGCCCCGTCGCCGTGGATCGACAGCTCGAGGTCCGCACCGACGGTCGCACCGAAGCGCCCTCGCCGGTCGATGCACGGGCCCCAGTCGGCGCGGCTGTTGGTCGTGCGCGTCATCCGGACAGTCGCCCCCAGCGCCTCGAGCCGCGACCGGAGCCGGCGGGACACCCGCCACGCGAACGTCGACTCCGGGAAGCCCCCGTCGGTCGCCGTGCCGGTCGTGTTGCACGGCTTCCAGAGCCCCACCCAGACCCGGCTGTTCACCTTCGACGGGAACCGGGCGTTGCCGAGCTGGTGACCCGGGTCGAGGGCCACCACGCGGCCGGCCAGGGGGAGGTCGGCGCCCGCGGCCGGGCCCGCCGGAGCGAGCGGGGCCGCGACCCCCAGGGCGAGCGCGAGGCCCACGAGAACGGACAGTCGCGTACGGCGCACCGACCCACTCTGCCCCCCGACCCGGTCCCGTGGACCGTTTCGCCCGATCTGCGGCATGCTGCGGGCCGTGGCGACCGGGGCGCGCGGGCCTGTCGAGGTGGTCCTGGAGGTCGGCGCCCGGCGGGTCTTCGCCGACGCGGTCGGCCGGCCGGGCTGGTGCCGCGCGCGGTCGGCGTGCCCGCGCTGCCCCGTCCCGGCAATGATCACGCGAGCGTGATCATTGCCGCCCGACCGCGAGGAATTCGGCGCGGTCGGGCGCGAATCGTCGCGGTAGGGCCGAGGCGGTCAGGACTCGCTGGAGCGGGCCCAGAGGTTGATGCCGGAGTCGACCGCGTGCTGGTCGATCGCGGCGAGCTCGTCGTCGCCGAAGACGGGTGTGTCCAGCGCGTCGAGGTTCGCATCGAGCTGGCGGACGCCGCTCGCGCCGATCAGCACGGAGGTGACGCGCTCGTCGCGCAGCGCCCAGGCCAGTGCCATCTGCGCCAGCGACTGGCCGCGGTCCTGCGCGATGCCGTGGAGCGCGCGGACGTGGGCCAGGCTGGCGTCGCTGAGCAGCTCGGGATCCAGCGACTTGCCCTGAGCGGCGCGCGACCCCTCGGGGATCCCGTCGAGGTAGCGGTCGGTCAGCATCCCCTGGGCCAGCGGCGAGAACGCGATGCAGCCCACGCCGAGGTCGCCGAGGACGTCGAGCAGCGACGGGGAGCCGTCCTCGACCCAGCGGTTGAGCATCGAGTAGGACGGCTGGTGGATGAGCAGCGGCGTCCCGAGGTCGCGCAGGATCGCCGCGGCATCCCGGGTGCGCTCCGGGGAGTACGACGAGATGCCGGCGTAGAGCGCCCGCCCCGAGCGGACCGCCGTGTCCAGCGCCCCCATCGTCTCCTCGAGCGGCGTGTCGGGGTCGAACCGGTGGCTGTAGAAGATGTCGACGTAGTCCAGGCCCAGCCGCGCCAGCGACTGGTCGAGGCTCGCCAGCAGGTACTTCCGCGAGCCCCACTCGCCGTAGGGCCCCGGCCACATGTCGTAGCCCGCCTTGGACGAGACGACGATCTCGTCGCGGTAGGGCCGGAAGTCGTCGGCGAGGTGGCGCCCGAAGTTGGTCTCCGCGCTGCCGTAGGGCGGGCCGTAGTTGTTGGCCAGGTCGAAGTGCGTCACGCCGCGGTCGAAGGCCCGGCGCAGGATCGCGCGCTGGGTGTCGAAGGCCATGTCGTCGCCGAAGTTGTGCCACAGGCCGAGCGACACGGACGGCAGCGACAGGCCGCTGCGCCCGCACCGGCGGTAGGCGATCTGCTCGTAGCGGTCGTCGGCGGCGCGGTACGGGTCCGGTGTCGTCACCGGCGCAGTCTCGCACCCGGGCGATCGAGACCGGATCGCGCGTCCGGGCAGCGAACAGCCCCGGAGCCAGACATAATGGACGGCTTGCCCGGGGAGGGAGACCCACATTGCCGGAGGACGCCGAGGTGCGGCGGGAGCAGTCCTACGTCGACCTGCTGTACGCGCGCCTGGACCTGCTGCGGGCCCGCACGGCCGACGAGCTGGCCGGGGTCCGCCGGGTAGGGCCCAGCGGCACGCCGCAGAACCGCTCGGAGCGCGACGCCTTCGCCACGCTGCACGAGCAGCGCCTGGCCCAGCTCGAGGCCGTCGAGGACCGGCTCGCGTTCGGCCGGCTGGACCTGCAGGGCGGCGCGCGGCGCTACATCGGCCGCCTCGGGCTCTCCGACGCCGAGCAGACCCAGCTCCTCGTCGACTGGCGGGCACCGGCCGCGCGCACCTTCTACCAGGCGACGGCAGCCGCCCCCCACGACGTCGTACGCCGGCGGCACCTCTCGACCCGGGGCCGTCGCGTGGTCGGCGTCGAGGACGAGGTGCTCGACCTCGCCGCGATCGGCGACGGCGACCGCGACAACCTGGCCGGCGAGGGTGCGCTCATGGCCGCCGTCGGCGCGCACCGGACGGGCCGCATGGGCGACATCGTCGCCACGATCCAGGCCGAGCAGGACAGCGTCATCCGCGACGACCTCGCCGGGGTGCTCGTGGTCCAGGGCGGCCCCGGCACCGGGAAGACGGCCGTGGCGCTGCACCGGACCGCGTACCTGCTCTACACCCACCGCGACCGGCTGGCCCGTGCCGGCGTGCTGCTCGTCGGGCCCAACCCGCTCTTCCTGCGCTACATCGAGCAGGTGCTGCCGTCGCTGGGCGAGACCGGTGTCGTGATGTCGACGGCGGGTGACCTCTTCCCCGGGGTGAGCGCGGTCGAGGAGACGCGGGCGGAGGTCGCGGCCGTCAAGGGCGACCTGCAGATGGCGCAGGTGCTCTCCCGCGCGGTGCGCGCACGGCAGCGCGTGCCGGACGAGCCGCGCAAGATCGTGGTCGAGGGCACGACGCTCGAGCTGCGGCCCGAGACCGTCGCGGCCGCCCGCGACCGGGCGCGACGCACCCGCAAGCCGCACAACACGGCGCGGGAGGGCTTCCTGCGGGACCTGCTCGACCACCTCGCCGGGGAGCTCGCCACAGCCCTGGGCAGCGGGCTCGACGGCGACTCCCGGCCGGACCTGCTCGAGGCCCTGCGGGACAGCCGGGACGTGCGCCGCGAGCTCAACCTGTGCTGGATGCCGCTCTCGCCGACGCGGCTGCTCGCCGACCTCCTCGCCGACCCCGACCAGCTGGCGGCCGCCGCGCCGGACCTGCGCCCGGCGCAGCGCGCGCTGCTCGGCCGGGACCGGGGGACGCCGTGGACGGTGGCCGACGTGCCGCTGCTCGACGAGCTCGCCGAGCTGATCGGCGACGTCACGTCCGGCGACCGCGCGGCCGAGGCCGCGGCCCGCGCGCAGCGGGCCGAGGACCTGGCGAACGCGCAGGCGGTGCTGCGCAACCTCGACACCGCGATCCGGCCGACCGCCGAGCAGATCGCCGACCGGTTCGTCGACACCGGTCCCCGGCTGACCGTGGCCGAGCGCGCCGAGACCGACCGGACCTGGGCCTACGGCCACGTCGTCGTCGACGAGGCGCAGGAGCTGTCGCCGATGATGTGGCGCCTGCTGATGCGCCGGGTCCCGTCGCGCTCGCTCACCCTCGTCGGCGACGTCGCGCAGGTCGGCTCGGCCGCGGGCGCCACGTCGTGGGACGCGGTCCTCGACCGCTACGTCGCCGGGCGGTGGCGCCTCTCGGAGCTCACCGTCAACTACCGGACGCCCGCCCAGGTCATGCGCATCGCGGTCGACACCCTGGCCGCGGCCGGGGTGTCGGCCCCGACCCCCGAGTCGGTCCGCGAGAGCGACCACCCGCCCGCCGCCCGCCGCGTGGCGGTCGGCGACACCGACGCCCTCGTCGCTGCCGTCGCGGCCGAGCACGCCGCGGTGTCCGGCGGGCGGCTCGCGGTGGTGACGGCCTCCGGCGCGGACGCCTCGCTGCGCGACGCGCTCACCGCGGCGCTGCCCGCCGGCACGGTCGGCTCCGGCCGGACCACGCTGGACAGCCAGGTGTCGGTGCTCGACGTGACCTCGGTCAAGGGACTGGAGTTCGACTCCGTCGTGGTCGTCGAGCCCGCCCAGATCCTCGCCGGGTCCGCGCGGGGCGCCAACGACCTGTACGTCGCGCTGACCCGGCCGACCCAGCGACTGCTGGTCGTGCACACCCGCGACCTCCCGCCCGGCATGGAGGCCCTGGTCCCCGCCTGAGGCGGCCAGTGGCGCAGGCCGTTCAGAGACTCAGGCCGTTCGGTGACGAGGGCGCCCGGTGAGGCAGCGGTCAGTGGCGAGGGCGGCTCGGCGGGCGGCGGAGCCGGGTGCGCGCCGCCTGTACCGGCCCGGCCGCCAGCGGAGGCAGCGGCTGCGGCCACGACTGGCGCAGCTCGGCCCGCGCGTCGCTGTCGACGTCGCGCAGCAGCCGGTCGATGTGCGAGGCCAGCGCGCCGTGCATCGACCACTGGTCCTCGCGCAGCCGCTCCTCGCGCCGCAGCAGGTCGGCGAGCCGGTGGCGGTCCTCCCACGCCGCGGCGAGAGCGTCGCGGAGCCGGCGGTCCTCCCGGGGGCCGGGCGCGACCGTCTCCGAGCCGACGACCTCGCCGTAGGCCTCCACGGCGTCGGCCACGTCGGCGAGCAGGTCCGAGAGCGCGCTGCGGACGTCCTCGCCGTAGATCGTCTCCGGCCCCCCGGCCCGTGCCAGGTCGGCCAGCGACCGCGCGACCCCGCGCAGCGACACCGACGCCCGCTCCAGGGCCTCCAGCCCCGACCGCAGGCTCGCCCCGGCGTGCGGCAGGCGCCGGGTGCGCACGTTGAGCCGCATGCTGGCCTCGGCCTTCCCGAGCTCGCGGTCGGCGTGCAGGATGTCCGCGCCGAGCCCCCGGGCGAGGTCCAGCCAGCGCTCGGTGCGCTCGGCGTCGTACTCCTCGCGCACCTCGCGCGACACCGTCCGCAGGGCCTGCGCGGTCGAGCGGGCGAGCTCCTGCACCGCGGCGGTCGCCGGCCGCACGTACAGCGGCGGGGCGACCACCGCGCCGACCAGCACCCCGACGACCGCGCCGATCATGGTCTCGACCACGCGCCCCTCGGCGGCGACCTCGGCCCCGCCGACGGCGAGCACGAGCATCGCGCTGATCGGCACCTCCGCGACCTCGGCGCCCAGCCGCAGCAGCCGGCCGAGCACCAGCGACGCGGCGACCGCGATGCCCAGGCTCCACCACGTCAGCGGGACCCACGTCGAGAGGCCCACGGCGACCAGCACGCCCGCGACGACGCTGACGACCCGGCGCAGGCCGGTGCGCAGCGTGTCGTAGAGGGTGAGCTGCACGACCAGCAGGGCGGTCAGCGGTGCGAGCACCGGCCGCGGGTTGTCCGAGAGCGGGAAGGCGGCGACGTAGGCCGCGACAGCAGCGACCGTCGTCTTGAGCGTGCGGACGCCGCGCACGCGCACCCGGCCGTCGCCGGTCAGCAGGAACGACGGCAGGCGCACGACGGCCACTGTCCCACGCACCGGCCGGGCCCCGGCTCAGCCCCGGGTCACCAGTCCAGGCCGTGCCGGGCCAGGGCGGCCTCGGTCTCCAGCCGCGAGAAGGCGTCCAGCGGGGGCATGTCCTGCTCCAGCGGGATCTCCAGGGTGCGGCACGCCGAGAGCAGCACCCAGTCGTACGCGAGGGAGGCCGCGGTGAGCCGCTCCATCTTCGAGGGCTGCTCGGTGGCGTAGGTGCGCTCCAGCAGCGCCGCGAGCCGCCGCAGGTCGGCGGCCAGCTGCTCGACGGACACGGTCGTCGGCTTGGGCTCGGGCGGGTGCACGCGCTCCCAGAGGCGCACGGCGAGGCGCCCGGCCCAGTCCAGGTGGCCCAGCAGGGCAGCCGCCACCAGGACGAACACCGCGAGAGCCGGCACCAGCCACAGCATGCCTCGCACCTCCTGCACCCAGGATGCCTCCGTACGGCACCGGACGCCAGAGCCGGCGCGGGCCTGTGACCCGACGGTGACCGCTCGGAACGCGCGGGGAGCCACCGACCGCACGGTGGCGCTGGGCGCTATCCGCGCAGGCGCAGCAGCCCCTCCTGCACGACGGACGCGACGAGGTCTCCCCCGGAGGTGAAGATCCGTCCGGTGGCCAGCCCGCGGCCGCCGGACGCGGAGGGCGACACCTGGTCGTAGAGCAGCCACTCGTCGGCCCGGAAGGGGCGGTGGAACCACATCGCGTGGTCGAGCGACGCGGGAGTCAGCCGCGGGTCCCCGATGTAGGTGCCGTGGGGCAGCACGGCGGCCGAGAGCAGGGTGAGGTCGCTGGCGTAGGCCAGCACCGCGGCGTGCATCACCCGGTCGTCGCCGAGCGTCCCGGCCGCCTTGATCCAGACCCGCGACACCGGGTCCGGACGGGTCTGCCCCTCGGCGGGCGCCGGCGCCGCGTAGCGGACGTCGAGCGCCGACCACTCGCGGTCCCAGTCGTCCCGCGGCCGCCCGGAGATGCGAGCCAGGACGTCGCCGAGCTCGGGGCAGTCCTGCGGCGCCGGGACCTCGGGCATCGGGTCCTGGTGCTCGAGGCCCGACTCCGGCGCCTGCGCCGAGGTGGACATGTAGAAGATCGGGCGGCCGTGCTGGCGGGCGACGACCCGCCGCAGGCTGAACGACCGGCCGTCGCGCGTCCGCTCCACGTCGTAGACGATCGGCACGGCCGTGTCGCCCGGCCGCAGGAAGTAGGCGTGCAGCGAGTGCAGGACGCAGTCGGGGTCGGTGGTGCGGGCCGCGGCGACCAGCGCCTGGCTGGCCACCTGCCCGCCGAACACGCGCTGCAGCGACGTCTCGGGCTGCCGGCCCCGGAACAGGCCCTCCTCGATCGTCTCCAGGTCCAGCAGGGACAGGAGCTCGTCGAGCGACTGCGGCATGGGTGTCATGGTGGCCCGTCGCGGGTCACGGTTAGCGTGCGGGGGTGACGACCGGCCGCGCCCGACGATGATGCGGCTCGCCCTGCGCCCGCGGTGGTGGGCGTGGCACGCGGCGCTGGTCGTCGTGCTCGTCGCCTTCGGCTGGCTGGGCTGGTGGCAGCTGCAGGCCTTCGACCGGCCCACCGACGAGAGCGCGCCGCGGGCGCGGCTGGTCGGGATCGACCGGGTCACCCTGCCCGGCGGGCGCCTCGGCGCCGACGACCCGGGACGCCGGGTGCGGGCGGAGGGGACGTGGGAGGCGAGCGGACAGCTCGTCGTGCCCGGACGCGAGCTCGAGGGGAAGGTCGGGTCGCTCGTGGTGACCCCGCTGCGCACCGCGTCGGGGGTGCTGCCCGTCGTGCGCGGCTGGGTGCCGGGCGATGCCGCGCCACCCCCGCCGGGCCCGGTCTCGGTCACGGGCGTCGTGTCGCCCTCCGAGGACGAGGGCGACGCCCGGGTGGGCGCGGGAGCGGTGGGCCCCGGCCAGGTGGCCTACGTCGCGACGGTCGCCCTGCTCGAACGCCTGCCCTACGCCGCCGACGAGCTGTACGACGGCTACGTCGTGCTGCGTGCCCAGCAGCCGGCCGACCCGGCGGCGCCCGAGCTGGTCGAGGCGAGCCGGTCGGGCGGCGGCGACGGGCCGGCCCGGTGGCGCAACCTGGCCTACGGCCTGCAGTGGTGGGTGTTCGCCGGCTTCGCGGTCTTCTTCTGGTGGTCCGTGCTCAGGCGCGCGGCGCGGGAGCAGGAGCCGACCCCGGAGCCGGACGCAGGTCGTGGACCACTCGCCGCTCCGCGACGAACGACATGAGGGGCACGGTGCCGGCCAGCAGCACGAGCACGGTGCGGACCGGGCGCCACCGCAGCTGGTAGGCCAGCTGGAAGGCCGAGACCACGTAGAGCACGTAGAGCCAGCCGTGCGCGGTCCAGAGGACGCCGGCCGGGCCCTCGCCGACGTACCACGGCCAGAAGCCGAGGCCGAGCAGGCAGCCGGCGGCGAGCACGACGCCGGTGACGTAGGCCATCACGCGGAAGCGGGTCAGCGCACCTGAGGTCACGCCGCCGAGACTAGTTCGGTCAGCGGGGGGACCAGGTCCACGGGTCCGGGAGGTCGGTGAACGTCGTCCCGGACATCAGCGCCTGCTCCTGCGCCATCAGCTCGGCCACCTCCGGCGGCACATCGGACGCCTCGCCGCGGCGGGCCTCCTCCTCGGAGGTGAAGTAGACGACCTGCACCATCCGGTCGCCGTCGTGGATGCCGAAGAGCCCGCCGATCACGTCCTCGCGCATCGGCGCGGCGTCCGACATCAGCTCGTCGAAACGCCGGCCGAGGCGGCGGACCTCGTCGACGTCGGAGACCCGGGCCTGGATGACCTGCACGAAGCCGGCGTCGTCGGAGCCGCCGGCCCCGAAGACCTCGACGCCCGTGCAGTCGGCGAAGGTCACCTCGCCCTCGAAGAGCTTGGCGGTCTCCATCCACCACGCGTGCTGCTCGGGCCGCTCGCTGCTGGCGCGGGCGTGCTCGGGTGTCGCGAACCGGACGGCGGCGAAGAACGTGCCGTCCGCGGCCACCCCGGCCGTCGTGCCGAGCCATCCCTCGGCTCCCGGCGAGAGGTCGGTGGCCCAGCGGTCGATCATCTCGCGGACCTCGGCACGACCGCTGTCTGTGACCCGGCCCCGGAGCGTCTGGACGAAGTGCGGCTGTGCCTCCACGGTGGACCTCCTGCCGTCCGCGCCGGCACCCGGCCACCCGTGCGTGGCCGGGGCCGGCACCTCTCGACGCTAGGCCGGGTGGTGCAGGGCGTCCAGGGGCTGCGCGTCGGGCACCAGGGGCAGCTCGACGGAGAAGCTGGCGCCCTGCCCGGGCTCCGACGCGACCGAGACGCGGCCGCCGTGCGCGGCCACGAGCGCCGCGACGATCGAGAGCCCGAGGCCCGTCCCGCCGGCGGCGCGGGTGCGAGACCGGTCGGCCCGGTAGAACCGCTCGAACACCCGCGCCCGGTCCTGCGGGGACAGGCCCGGCCCGCGGTCGTGCACGCCGACCCGCACCGCCCCCGGGGACCCGCCGACCGTGTCGAGGGTGAGCGTCACGGGGGTGCCCGCCGGCGTGTGGGTGAGCGCGTTGGACACCAGGTTCGTCACCACCTGACGCAGCCGCGCCTCGTCGCCGACGACGACCGCCGCCTCCCCGCCGCGGACCTCGAGCTCGACCTGGCGGTCGGGGGCGAGGACGCGGGCGTCGTGCGTCGCGTCGGTGACCACGCCCAGCAGGTCGACCCGGTCCTGCCGCAGCGGGCGCTGCTGGTCCAGACGGGCGAGCAGGAGCAGGTCCTCGACCAGCAGGCCCATCCGCGACGCCTCGTCCTCCATCCGCCGCATCAGCCGGTCGACGTCGCCGGTCTCGCGCACGGCGCCCTGCCGGTAGAGCTCGGCGAAGCCCCGGATCGAGGTCAGCGGGGTCCGCAGCTCGTGGCTCGCGTCGGCGACGAACCGGCGCATCCGGTCCTCACTCGCCAGCGCCGCCGACTCGGACCGCTCGCGGGCGCGGAAGGCGGTCTCGATCTGCGCCAGCATGCCGTTGAGCGCCCGGGAGAGCCGGCCCACCTCGGTGCGCGGGTCACCGTCGGGGACCCGCCGCGACAGGTCACCCGCGGCGATGCCGGCGGCCGTGGCCTCGACCTGCTCCAGCGGTCGCAGTGACGTGCGGACCACGACGTACGCGAGCCCGCCGAGGAGCGCGAGCACGACGCCGCCGACGAGCAGCTCGACGACGACGAGCCGCCCGGTGGTCGCGTCGACGTCTCCCAGCGACACCCCGCGCACGACGTAGACGCTCTGGCCGGTGCCGCGCAGCCTCCCCTCCCGCACCACCACCCGCCAGTCCGCACCCGACCCGGCCGCCGGGACCGTGAAGGGCTGGTTCCCGGCGTCGGCGAAACGGTCGAACGCGAGGTCGGGGGGCGTCGCGTCGTTGGTGGCCTCCCGGAAGAGGACCGTGCCGTCGGTCAGGGCCACGACGAGGTACTCGTCCCGGCTCGTCTCGAACGGGTCGCCCCCGCCGCCCGGCAGCCGGCCCTGCGGCGGCAGCCGGTCGGCCAGGCGGGACAGGTCGTCGTCGACCTCGCTCACGAGGTAGCCGCGCAGCGAGGTGGTGACGACGGCACCGGTCGCGGTGAGGCCGACCGCGGAGAGCACGACCAGGGCCACGACGAGGGTGACCCGCAGCGGTGTCCGCTGCAGCCTGGTGTCGAGTCGGGAGGGGCTCACCCGCGGGGCACCCGCAGCACGTAGCCGACGCCGCGCAGGGTGTGCAGCAGCCGGGGCTGTGTCGTGTCGACCTTGCGGCGCAGGTAGGAGACATAGGACTCCACGACGTTGGCGTCGCCACCGAAGTCGTAGTGCCACACGTGGTCGAGGATCTGGGCCTTCGACAGCACCCGCCCCGCGTTCTGCATGAAGTAGCGCAGCAGCTTGAACTCGGTCGGTGACAGCGCGACCAGCTCGCCGGCCTTCCACACCTCGTGGGTGTCGTCGTCGAGCTCGATGTCGGCGAAGGCGAGCCGCGGCGGGGGCTCGGCCGCCGCGCCCGCGGACGTACGCCGCAGGACCGCCCGGATGCGCGCCACGATCTCCTCGAGGCTGAACGGCTTGGTGACGTAGTCGTCGCCGCCCACGGTCAGCCCCGTCACCTTGTCCTCGGTGGCGTCGCGCGCGGTGAGGAAGAGGACGGGTGCGCCGGACCCCTCGCCGCGCATCCGGCGGACCACGTCGAAGCCGTCCATGTCGGGCATCATCACGTCGAGGACGACCAGGTCCGGGCGCGAGGAGCGGGCCTGGGCCAGCGCCTCGCGGCCGTTGGTCGCGGTGACGACCTCGAAGCCGGCGAAGCGCAGGCTCGTCGCCAGCAGCTCGAGGATGTTGGGCTCGTCGTCCACGACGAGCAGGCGGGCCTCCGGCTCGGCCCGGGCGGCGGCACGCTGCGGGGCGCTCATGGGACCGATCCTCGCACCGGTCGCTGCCCGGTCGCTGCGCATCTCCTGTGAGAACGCTGTGCGGGCCTGCCGCCCCTGCTGCGCCGGCCCCGGGCACGACGAAGGCCCCTCCATGCATGAGATGGAGGGGCCTCGCCGGTCCTGCGTCGTCGGGTGCTGATCGCTCAGCCACCGCCGGTGCGGAACGACGCGATGTCCGCTTCCCGTCCGGTTGCCCGGTCGGTGCGCCTCGTCGCGCCTCGCGTCGGTGTCCGCCTCCCGTCCGATCGCTCGGCCGGTGCGCTGCCACCTTCGCTGTGCCTCGGGAGCTTCCCGTCCGGTTGCCCGGTCGGTCCGACCCGAACCACTGCGACCCGTCCGCTCTCCGTCCGGTCACCCGGTCGGCGCGCCTCGCGCCGCCACGACCCGCCCGCTCTCCGTCCGGTCACCCGGTCGGTGCGCCTCGCGCCGCTGTGTCTCGCCCGCTCTCCGTCCGGTCACCCGGTCGGTGCGCCTCGAGCCACTCTGCCTCGCCCGGTGCCCGTCGATCTCTCGTCGGCTCGTTGCGTGACACGGACCCTCGGTCACGGCCGGCCGATCGCTCGGTCGTCCATGCCTCGGACCCGGCCACCTGGTCGGGAACCCGCCCGGAGCCGCGGTCTCCCGCTGCTCCCGACGTCCCGGGGTCTCCCCCGGGCCGGTCCCCGTTCCCGGTGACGTGAGGAGATGTCTAGTCGCCGGATGGCAAGCACCACAAGGGGTTTCCGGCCGAAGTTTCGAGCAGTTCCGGGGTCCACAGCACGGTCCACAGGACCCGGGCGGTTGTCCCCTCCCTGTCCACAGGAAGGGCCGTGCTGTCCACCGGTCCGTCCACAGCCCGTCTCAACCGTGTCCACGATGCGGACAGTGATCTCCGCGGGTCAGCCGTCGTCGTCGGCGTCGGCGTCGGTGGCGTCGGCGTCGGTGGCGTAGGGGCAGTGGCGGCAGCCGCGGCCGCAGCAGGTGCCGCGCGCGGCGAGGAAGCCGGCGGTCAGCACGAACAGGCCGGTCACGGGGTCGAGGTAGCCGGTCTCCCCCCGGTCGAGCGCGGCCGCGTGCGCCGCCAGGGCCTCGGCCCGGCGGGGATGGGCGGGCGGCAGCCGGCTGGGGTGCGGCTCGGTCAGCGGCCGCGGCGCGAGCGGGCGCGCCCGCGGGCTCGGCTGGTCCGGCACGCGGCGCAGCCTAGGCAGCCCCGGATGGCACCATGGGTGCCACCATGCGACGCGGCACCGCCCTCGGGGCACTCCTGCTGGCCGCCGTGACCGTCTCGGGCTGCGGCGCGCTGGGCGACGACGGCGACCCGTCCGGTTCGGCAGCCGCTCCCGGCCCCTCGACGGCGCCGAGCAGCCCGACCCGGAGCACCGCGACGGAAGCCGCCGTGGACCCGGACGCCCCGACCGGCTGGGGCCCGACCGAGGGCGAGCTGGCGCAGGCGCGCACCGAGGTCGACGCCATGACCGTGCAGGAGCGGGTCGCAACGGTGCTGATGCCCGGCTTCTGGGGCTACGACGCGCAGGCCCCGACCTCGGCCGAGGCCGCGCAGAACCAGCTCATGCACCGCCTCGACTCCCCGGCCGAGGTCGCCGCCGCGCGCGGGTTCGGCGGGTTCTTCCTGCGGCCCGAGGTGATCGACGACGCCGACCAGGTGGCGCGGCTGACCGAGGGCCTGCACGACGCCGGCGACGGCGACGAGGGGCTGCCGCTGCTGCTGTCCATCGACCAGGAGGGCGGGGTCGTGCAGCGGCTCCAGGAGGGCGTCGCGCCGGTGCCCGGCGCGGCGACCGTGGGAGCGAGCGGCGATCCCGCGTACGCCCGCAGGGTCGCCCGCGAGAACGGCCGCACCCTGCGCGCGCTGGGGGTCACGATGGTCCTCGCACCGGTCGCCGACGTGGACCCCGACGGGACCTCGGTGATCGGGTCGCGCGCCTACTCCCGCGACCCGGAGGCGGCGGCCGAGATGGTCGCGGCGTCGGTCGAGGGATACCTGCGGGCCGGTGTCGTCCCGGCGGTGAAGCACTTCCCCGGCCTCGGCACCGTGACGGGCGACAGCCACAACTCGCTGCCCGAGCAGCCCAAGTCCGTCAAGGCACTGATGCGCACCGACCTGGTGCCGTTCCGCGCCGCGATCGAGGCCGGGGCGCCGGTCGTGATGTCCGGCCACGTCTCGGTCGACGCGCTGGAGAGGGGCATGCCGGCCTCGCTGAGCGCGCCCGTCCTCGAGGGGCTGCTGCGCGACGACCTCGGGTTCGAGGGCGTCATCATCACCGACTCGCAGGGCATGGGCCCGATCCACGGCCGGTTCGGGCCCGCCGAGGGCGCGGTACGGTCGTTGCTGGCCGGCAACGACCTGGTGCTCAACTCGTTCCGGCCGCAGAAGGCGCGCAAGGCCGTGATCCGCGCGGTCGAGAGCGGCCGCCTTTCCGAGGAGCGGGTGGCCGAGGCGGCGACGCGGGTGCAGGCGCTGCGCCTCTACCAGCAGCGCATCGCCTCAGCCTCCGGCTGAGGAAGGTCATGTCACCCGCGTGAACAGGTAGGCGAAGGGGAACCTCGTGTAGGCGACCCCGCGGCCGAGTCGGTGGATCAGCTCGACCGTCAGCGGCTGCTCCTTCCGCGGGATCAGGTAGCCGGCGACGTCGCGGTCGACCCGGTAGCGGCCGGACCCGGACAGGACGACGGCGTCGAGGCGGTAGCGGTGGTCGATCGAGGCCATGGCGACGTCTCCGTGGCTGGGGTTGACCAGCAGTGCTCCACCCACGCGGAGGTACCGCGTGCAGTGCTCGGAGACGAACCCGGCGTACAGGGAGACGAGCAGGTCGACCGAGCCGTCGGCAAGGTCGAGAGGGTGCGTGTAGCTCCCGTGCACGAACCGGACGCCGGGCGGGTCGGCTCCGGCAGGCCGGTGCGAGTCGATGATCTCGCGGACACCTGCCGTGTCGGCGAAGAAGCGTGCGGCTCGCGCATCCACGTCGACGTAGGTCACGTCCGGGAACGCGAACGACGCGGCGACGTCGGCGAAGGACCCCGGGTAGAGCACCGCCGTGGCGTCGACCGCGTCCGCGACGGCCGCGAACAGACGCTGGCGGTCGCCGGTGTGCTGGTCCTGCTTCGCCCAGAGCGCACGGGTGAACGCCTCCATGCACCGATGCTAGGAAGCCCCGGCCTCCGGCGGCAGCACGTCCACCAGCTCGACGTGCTTGGGCGACACACGGTCGCCGCTGGAGACGCCTCGCAGCCGGCGGACGACCCAGGGCGCGAGGTAGCGGCGTACCCACCGGACGTCGGCCACCACGTCAGACCGGCGCGGTCGCCGGGGCGCGGCGGACAGCGGCTCGGCCCACCACCCGGGCGGGCCCCCGAGCAGCGCGGGGTCCTCGGTGCCCAGCCGCTCGAGGACGGCGGCGGCGACCCGCACGTGTCCCTCGGGCGCGAGGTGCAGCCGGTCCTCGTGCCACAGCCGCCGGTCCTGCAGCGCCGGCACCGCGCCCTGGTCGACGAGCAGCGCACCGCGGCGCGCCGCGACCTCGCGGACGCCGGCGTTGAACGCGGCGAACCGGTCGGCGAGCCGCTGCGCCGTCCGGCCGGTGCCGCCGGCGCGCTCGATGACGGTGAACAGCACCGTCTCGACGCCCGCTTCGCGCAGCGAGGTGACGGCCGCGTCGTAGCGGTCGAGCACCGCCGCGACGTCCGTGCGCGGCCGGAGCACGTCGTTCGGCCCGGCGTGGAAGGTCACGACGTCCGGGCCGAGCTCGAGGGCCACCGGCACCTGCTCGGCGGCGACCTGGTCGAGCAGGCGGCCGCGCACGGCCAGGTTCGCGTAGCGGATGCCGCCCTCGCGCACCGCCAGCCCCGCCGCGACCCGGTCGGCCCAGCCGAGGTGGCGCCCGCCGGGGCCGAGATCGTCCTCGAGCCCCTCGGTGAACGAGTCGCCCGTCGTCACCAGCGTCCGCACCCGCACGACCATCCGCGGCATCCCTCCTCCGGTGCGTATCGTGCCCGACGTGGCGATCGAGCCGGACGGCAAGGACTGGACGTGGGTGCTGCAGCGGCCCTGCCCGGAGTGCGGGCTCGCCGCCCACGAGGTGGCGGGCAGCGACGTCGCGGGGCGCATCCGGGACGCCGCGGCGGCGTTCGCGCAGCGGCTGACCGAGCCCGGTGCGACGGACCGGCAGGACGAGAGCACGTGGTCGCCGCTGGAGTACGCGTGCCACGTGCGCGACGTGTGCCGCGTCTTCGACGGGCGGCTCGTCACGATGCTGGAGCAGGCCGACCCGCTGTTCGACAACTGGGACCAGGACGCGACCGCGCTCGCCGAGCGGTACGGCGAGCAGGACCCCGCGGTCGTACGGGAGGAGCTCGTCACCGAGGCCGACGCGCTGGCCGGCCGCTTCGACGGGGTCGGCGACGACCAGTGGCAGCGGCCCGGCCGGCGCAGCAACGGCTCGGTGTTCACGGTCGAGACCCTCGGGCAGTACCTCGTGCACGACCTCGTCCACCACGTGCACGACGTGTCGAGCAGCCGCCGATGACCCACCACGACCACGAGGGTCACGACCACCCTGCGCACGGCGCGGACGAGCACGCCCACGAGGGTCACGACGACGACCACGACCACGCCGGCCCCGGCGGGCTGGTCGGGCGGCTCAAGCACCTCGCCACCCCGCACAGCCACGACGCGGCCGTCGCGATGGACAGCGAGCTCGAGTCGAGCCGCCGCGGGATGCGCGCGCTGCTGCTGTCCTTCCTCGCGCTCATGGTCACCGCGCTGCTGCAGCTGGTCGTCTACACGTTCAGCGGGTCGGTGGCGCTGCTCGTCGACACGTTCCACAACTTCGCCGACGCGCTGACCGCGCTGCCGATCGCGGTGGCGTTCACCCTCGGCCGCCGCGCCGCGACCCGCCGCTACACCTACGGCTACGGCCGGGCCGAGGACCTGGCCGGGATCGTCGTCGTGGTGTTCATCGCCGGTTCGGCGGTCTTCGCGGCCTACGAGGCGATCCGCCGGCTCGCCGACCCCCGCGAGCTCGACAACCTCGGCATCCTCGCGGCCGCCGGTGTCATCGGGTTCCTCGGCAACGAGGCGGTGGCGCGCTATCGCATCACGGTGGGCCGGCAGATCGGCTCGGCCGCGCTGGTGGCCGACGGCTTGCACGCGCGCACCGACGGCTTCACCTCGCTCGGGGTGGTGCTGAGCGCCGCCGGTGTCGCGCTCGGCTTCGACGCGGCCGACCCGGTCATCGGGCTGCTCATCACGGTGGCGATCCTCGCGGTGCTGCGCGACGCGGCGCGCGACGTCTACCGGCGGCTGATGGACGCCGTCGACCCCGAGCTCGTCGACACGGTGGAGGAGACGGCGAGGGGCACCGACGGCGTGCTCGACGTGGGCGACGTCCGGCTGCGCTGGATCGGGCACACGCTGCGCGCCGAGCTCGAGATCGTCGTCGACGCCGGCCTCAGCCTCGCGGACGCGCACCGCATCGCGGAGTCGGCCGAGCACCGCCTCCTGCACGACGTACCCCGCCTGCACGCCGCGCTCGTGCACGCCGACCCGCAGGGCCACGCGCACGACCTGACGGGCCACCATCGCGAGACGTGAGCCGCCGCGTCTGGCACTCTCGGGGGATGCTGATCACCAACCACGTCCTGAGCGGCGCGGTGATCGGCGCGACGGCGCCCGACTCGCTCAGCGCCTTCGTCCGCGGGTTCGCGTCGCACTTCGCGCTCGACGCCCTGCCGCACTTCGGGGTCGACGACGAGCACATGCTCAAGGTCGCGGTGCCCGACGGCCTCGTGGGGCTCGCGACGATCTACGCGGTCGCGCGCGCGACGCCCCCGCGTCACCGGCTGCCCGTGCTCGCCGGGATCTTCGGCGCGTGCCTGCCCGACGTCGACAAGCCGGCGAACCTGTTCTTCGGCCGGTCACCGTTCCCCCGGTGGTTCGACCGGGTGCACCTCTCGATCCAGCCCGAGGCGTCGCACCGGATGCCGATCGAGCTCGCGGCCGCCGCGGCGTCCTGCGCCGCGTTGGCGGTCCTTGTGGCCACCCGCCGCCGCTAGCCGACCCTCCTCCCCTCGCCGGCGATCATGCCCATCCCTCCCACCGCCGGTGATCATGCACGAGTGGTTGTGGCCGTGGGTTGCTGCAGGTCAGCGCCCCCTCCCACCGCCGGTGATCATGCACGAGTGGTTGTGCGCGAGGCTGCGAACCCGTTGTCCACAAACGGTTTCTCGTACGTCGATGAGGGGCGGTTGTGTCCGACCCCGCGGCTAGGTTCTCGTCATGGACCACCGATGGGGCACCACCAACGCCGCGCACCCGGCGCTGGACGAGGTGTCCGCCGCCGTGGACCGGCTGGTCGAGGACCTGGCCGCCGGTGGGGTGCGGGACATCTCCCACGCCGAGCTGTCACAGCTGGTGGCCCAGCTGCGCGGGGAGCAGGCCCGGCTCGAGGCGGTGGCGCTGGCCGCGGTGGGGGAGGTCGACGCGCGCGGCAGCCACGCGCACGAGGGGGCGCTCACGACCGGCGCGTGGCTGCGGATGCGCACGCGGGTCACCGCGGGCGAGGCCACCGCCACCGTGCGGACGGCGCGGGTGCTGCGGGCCGGCGTGCTGCCCGAGACCGCGCGGGCGCTGGCTCAGGGCGCGATCACCCCGCGGCACGCGCAGGTCATCGCCGCCGGCGTCGCCCACGCCCCGCCCGGCGCGGCGGGGCTCATCGAGCCGCACGCGGTGGCCGCGGCGCGGGAGGCCGACGTGGGCGCGGTCGCGGGGGTGCTGCGCCAGTTCCAGCACGCCCTGGACGCCGAGCGGGCCGAGGAGGCGGCGCTGCGCCGCTACGAGCGCCGGGGCTTCACCATCGTGGCGACCCTGGACGGGTCGATGGCGATCAGCGGGACCGCGGACGAGGAGTCCGGCGCGGTGATCGCGACCGCGGTCGACGCCGCCTCACCCCTGGTGGCCGGGGACACCCGCAGCGCCGCCCAGCGCCGTCTGGACGGGCTGCGCGAGCTGTGCGCCCGGTTCCTCGCCTCCCCCGACACGCCCCGACAGGGCGGCGGGCGCCCGCACGTCATCGTCACCACCGACCGGGCCACCCTGCGCGGCACCCCGCCCCCCGTCGAGTCCCCGTCCCCCGGCGAGACCCTGTCGCCGGGGGCGATGCTGTCCTGGGTCGGGCACGTCACCGGCTCCACCGCCCGGCGCATCGCGTGTGACGCCGCCGTGACCACCGTCACGATCGGGCCCGACGGGGAGGTCACCGACACCCGCACCGACCGGCGGTTCTTCACCGCCGCCCAGCGCCGCGCCATGATCGCCCGCGACGGCGACCGCTGCTTCTGGCCCTGGTGCGACCGCCCCGTCGCCTGGTCCCACGGCCACCACCTCGACTCCTGGGCCCACGGCGGGCCCACCACCGTCGCCAACGGCGTCCTCCCCTGCGAGGGCCACCACGTCATGACCCACGAAGGCCACTGGACCCCGACCCGCCTCCCCGACGGCCGCTACCAGGTCCGCCACCCCGACGGGCGCACCATCGGACCCGAACCCCACCCACCCGGACACAACCGCCCCCCACCACACCGCCGCGAGTGACGGGCACGGCAAACGGGGTCAGAGCACATCGAGGTTGCCCAGGCGGTTCGGCCCCTGATGCGCGGCACGTGGCGATCGGCACTCACGCGCGATCTTCGTGGCTTAGCCCGCCTCCCGGATCCGCCGCAACCGGGTGAGATGCGCTCTTGCGGCCGCTCGGTGCGGAAATTCGCGTCGTTCGGCGAGTACGACGAGCTGCCTTTCACCGTCGGGGGCGCCGAGGTGGGCCAATGCGATCGCCGCGTGGAACTGCACCTCTTCATCAGCATGAAGCAGCGGAAGCAGCAACGGCGCAAACCTTCGATCACCCGATTGCTCGATGACACTCACGGCGGCATTCAGTCTCCATGGTGAGCGAACGTCGGGGTGAGTCTCAGCGATCAACTGCGCGGCCAGGTCGATGGCCCGCGGGTCTCCCAGCTCGGACAGCTCCTCGAACCGACCCCAAGCTACGAGCTCATCGCGGGCTCGTTCGGTGCCGGCCACGACCAGCCCGCGGGTGCCGCGGACGCCCAGTTCGATCAGCGCATCCACGGCCTCGGGCGTCCCGATTCGCCCCAGCCCCAGGACGGCCTGATCGCACAGGCCTGGGTTGTCCGTGGCAGACACGAGCAGCGGAACCGCTTCCGGGGCGACCACCCGCGACAGCTTCATCGTGGCTTCGTGATCGCCAGCGGTGGCGCGGGCGACTAGCGTCTCGACTTCTTCGAAGGCGGTGACCGGTTCGCGCTGGGTGACCTGGTACTCCAGGAACGACCGAAACGAGCGGTACGCGACCGTCGACTCCTTGTGCACATTCCATAATTGCCACTCATCCAGACCGTCGAGCGGAATGAGAACTGTTGTTCCCGGGTGCTTGCCGGTCGCGATGACGAGCCCATCGGCTAACGCCGACCATGCCGGTGCCTGTTGTCCGGCCGCGACGGCGTGACGGTGCTCGACGATCTCGGTCATCTCGGCCATCATCTCGGCCAACCACGGAGTGGCGTCACGCAACCACCGCAGGTCCTCGACCGGCAGGAATCCGACGCCGACCACGGCCGATTCAGACCGCGGATCCTCGGGTCCGCCATCGGGGGGCGCCAGCGTGGGGCCGTAATCGTCTCCGTACGCGCCGTTGCTGAGCAGCAAGAACTCACGATAGGAGGCGGGTAACACTCGACCCAGTCGGCGCTCCGCCCGCTGAATCTGCTCTTCGTTCGCTGGCTGCCGAAGTATCGAGCCGGTCTGCGCGGCCGCCGTCAGCCGCTGACTTCGAGGCACATCGGCGATCAAGAGCTCGCTCCAACGAGCGGCAAGCTCGGCCATAGATCGGTTCACAGCCACGACTCCCCGTCATCTCGCCCGGCCATCGACAGCGCCGACCCGGCCATGCGCATCGTGCCGGACACCGCGCGTCCAGAAGGATTGTCGAAGTGGTTGCACATAGTGAGAATGAGCCGCTCTTCCTCTGCGTCCAAACTTCGATGCCGTCATCCTGCAATGTCTGCCGGTGCCTCGGAGCTGGCATCTATTGATCGGTTTCCGGTTGGTGCGCGGCCCAATCGGATCCGGTGGCATCCTGCCGGTGCCCGGGTCGCTGTGCCGGGCAGGGCTTACACCAGGAGCTCCCACTCCTCGACGCGCAGCACGTTCCCCGCCTCGTCCGCGTCATCCATCTCCCGCACCCTCGTGAAACCGGCCTTCTCGACCACGCGTCCGCTCTGCGGGCGCTCAAGCGGCGAGTGCGCCACGATGCGACGCACCTCGGTGTCCGCACGCGCCTTCGCCACGAGCGCCTCGATCGCCGCGGTCGCGTATCCCCGGTTCCTCTGCGACTCGACAACGGCGTAGCCGATCTCGATCGTCCCCTGCTCGTCGACGAACGCACCACCGATCTCACCCACGACAACATCGTCCGCAGAACGGTGGAGAAGGAAGGGACCGAACTGGCCCACGGCGCCGACGACTTGCGCCACGCCCGCAGAAAACTCCGTTGGGTAGTCCGGAGCGACGAGCACGTCGTCAGGCCGATTGCCGGCCAAGATCGCGTCGGCCGCCTCGCGCGTCATCTCGCGGAGCCTGACCGTCATGCCGAGATCCTATGGCGCGGTGAGAGCCCTTCGGGGAAGCCGCCCGACGGGGATCTCTTGCTTACCCTGGAGCGAGCGGGCGCATACGGACGGGTCCGCACAACCTGTAGTAGCGGCACCTATGCGACGCGACGAAGCCACACGAGGAGGGAAGCCTTGTCCGGGTCGTACCAGGCGGCATCATCCCCAGCGAGATCGCGAGTCTCCTGCTCAGTCAGGGGCGCGACCGGACCACCGGGCCAGGTGCCACGCCACAACTCAAACTCGTCGCGAATCAGTGAGACCGCCCGGCGGGCAAGGCGAAGTTTGTCTGCCAACGGAGCCACAGGTGCCGTGGTGTTGAGTTGCCAGACGATCTCCCAGATGGGGAGGTCGTCGTCCTGCAGGTCGCCCGAGAGCAGGTATGCCAGTCGCTCGACTGAGGGCAGGCTTGTCTCGTCGCTCACCCCGCGCATAAGGCCGGATATCGCGCCTCCCATTCACTCATGGGGTCGTCCTAGCGATGGACGAGGTGCCCAGGGTGCTCGGTCCTCTGTGGCTGGTCATGCGTCCAGCGCAGCCAGTCGCTCCTCGAGGAACGCGCGCTCGGTGTCGTTGTCGACCAGCTCGAGCGCCTCGCGGTAGGCAGCCGCGGCCTCGCCGTCACGGGAGAGCCGCCGCAAGAGGTCGGCCCTGGTCGAGGCGAGGTACCGGTAGCCGACCAGTCGGCCGTCCGCCTCCAGCCGCTCCACCTCCACGAGCGCGGCAGCGGGTCCGTGCACCATCAGCACCGCGACCGTCCGGTTCAGCGCCACGACCGGGTTCGGCCACAGGACCAGCAGCGCGTCGTACAGCAGGAGCACCCTCGACCAGTCGGTGTCCCCGTACGACGGCGCCATCGCATGGACTGCGGCGATCGCGGCCTGCAGGCCGAAGCGGCCCGGGCTGCCGCGCAGCAGGTCCGACACGAGCGCCAGGCCCTCGTCGATGGCGGCGCGGTCCCAGCGCATGCGGTCCTGGTCCTCCAGCAGCACCAGCGCGCCGTCCGGCGAGACGCGCGCGTCGCGGCGGGCATCGGTGAGCAGCATCAGCGCGAGCAGCCCGCGCACCTCCGGCTCGTCGGGCATGAGCAGTCGCAGCACGCGCCCCAGGTCGACGGCCCGCTCGACGAGGTCGCGGCGCAGCAGGTCGGCGCCGAGCGGCGCGGTGTGGCCCGTGGTGAAAAGAAGATGTACGACGGTGAGCACCGCGTCGAGCCGGTCGGGCAGGTCGGCCGCGCCCGGGACGCGGTAGGGGATGCGGGCGGCCGAGATCTTCTTCTTCGCGCGGGTGACCCGGGCGGCCATCGTCGGCTCGGGGACGAGGAACGCCCGCGCGATCTCGGCCGTGGTCAGCCCGCACACCAGCCGCAGGGTCAGCGCGACCTGCGCCTCGCGGGCGATCGCCGGGTGGCAGCAGGTGAAGACCAGACGCAGCCGGTCGTCGGGGATCTCGTCGGCCACCGGCATCTCCTCCTCCCCCAGCGGCTCGACCAGGAGCGGCAGCTTGCGGCGCAGGGTCTGCTCGCGGCGCAGGACGTCGAGGGCGCGCCGGCGGGCGGTCGTGGTCAGCCACGCGCCGGGCGAGCGGGGCACGCCGTCCCGCAGCCAGGCCTCGAGCGCGGCGCCGTACGCGTCCTGCACGCACTCCTCCGCCAGGTCGATGCTGCCGGCGACGCGCGCCGTCGCAGCGAGCACGAAGCCCCACTCGCGACGGTGCGCGTCGGCGACCGCGTCGGCGACGGACGACCGGTCCCCGGACGGGTCGTCCGCCGGCGACCTGGCGGAGGGGAGCGCCATCAGCCGCCGGAGGTGTCCATGATCGGGCGGACCTCGACGCCGCCGAACGGCGCCGGGCACAGCTTGCCGATGGCCAGCGCCTGGTCGAGGTCGCTCGCCTCGACCAGGTAGTAGCCGCCCAGTGCCTCCTTGGTCTCGGCGAACGGGCCGTCGGTGACGACGTCGCCGCGGACAGAGGTGGCGGTGGAGGTCGGCTGCAGGGCGTTGCCGCCCAGGATCTTGGCGCCCATCGCCGTCACCTGCTCGGCGAACGTTCCGTGCGCCTTCATCGCCTCCTCCCAGGCCTCCGGCGTCGTGGCGTCGGCGTAGCCCTGCTCGTTCTCGTAGATGAGGATGAGGTACTCGCTCATGGGTGCTCCTCCCCCGGCCCGTCAGGGGACCGGCTCGCGTCAACTCTGACACCATCCCGACGGACCGAGGGTCACGAAATCGACAGCCGCGCGACGCGATCTCCGATCTCGACCGATATGGCCCAGGGTGGCCGCATAGGCTGAGCGCTCCCATGCCGAACCGCTCGTCCCCGCCGCCGCGCACCCGCAGCCGGGCCCGCGGAGCCCAGCCCGCCGGGCGGCGCGCCGCCGCCCGCGCGGCCCGCGAGGCGAGCGCCCTCACGGTGACCTACCCGCCCGAGCTCCCGGTCTCGCAGCGCCGCGACGAGATCGCCGCGGCGATCCGCGACCACCAGGTCGTCGTCGTCGCCGGCGAGACCGGCTCGGGCAAGACCACGCAGCTGCCCAAGATCTGCCTCGACCTCGGCCGCGGCATCGACGGGGTCATCGGCCACACGCAGCCGCGCCGGCTCGCCGCGCGCACGGTCGCCGACCGCATCGCCGAGGAGCTCAAGGTCCCGCTCGGCGGCGCCGTCGGCTACACGGTCCGCTTCACCGACCGCATAGGTGACAGCACCCGGGTGCGACTGATGACCGATGGCATCCTGCTCGCCGAGATCCAGCGCGACCGCGACCTGCGCCGCTACGACACCCTCATCATCGACGAGGCGCACGAGCGCAGCCTCAACGTCGATTTCATCCTCGGCTACCTCAAGGCGCTGCTGCCCCGCCGGCCCGACCTCAAGGTCGTCATCACGTCGGCCACCATCGACCCGCAGCGGTTCTCCGAGCACTTCGGCGGCGCGCCGGTCGTCGAGGTCTCCGGCCGCACCTATCCCGTCGAGGTGCGCTACCGGCCGGTCAACGACCCCGACGACGAGCGCGGCGACGACGAGCGGGACCAGGTCAGCGCGATCCTCGACGCCGTCGACGAGCTCCTTACCGAACAGACCGGAGCCGGCGGCAATGACGTCCTCGTGTTCCTCTCCGGCGAGCGCGAGATCCGCGACACCGCCGACGCCCTGCGCGCGCACATGGCGCGCAACCGTGAGCCGGTGGAGATCCTCCCGCTGTACGCCCGGCTGTCGGCGGCGGAGCAGCACCGCGTCTTCGCCCCGCACGGCGGGCGTCGCGTCGTGCTCGCGACCAACGTGGCCGAGACGTCGCTGACCGTCCCGGGCATCAAGTACGTCGTCGACCCCGGCACCGCGCGCATCTCGCGCTACAGCCATCGGCTCAAGGTGCAGCGGCTGCCCATCGAGTCGATCAGCCAGGCCAGCGCCAACCAACGGAAGGGCCGCTGCGGTCGTACGTCCGACGGCATCTGCATCCGGCTCTACTCCGAGGACGACTTCCTCGCCCGACCCGAGTTCACCGATCCTGAGATCCTGCGCACGAACCTCGCCTCGGTGATCCTCGCCATGACGGCACTCGGTCTCGGCGACATGGCGAAGTTCCCCTTCCTCGAGCCGCCGGACCACCGTCAGGTGAAGGACGGCGTCGCCCTGCTCGAGGAGCTCGGCGCCTTCGACCCGGCGCAGCGCGAGGCCGCCGAGCGGCTGACTGCGATCGGCCGCACCCTCGCCCGGCTGCCCGTCGACCCCCGACTCGGCAGGATGGTCATCGAGGCCGACCGCAACGGCTGCGTGCCCGACGTGCTGGTCATCGCCGCCGCCCTCTCGATCCAGGACCCGCGGGAGCGGCCGGTCGACAAGCAGCAGGCTGCCGACACCATGCACCGCCGGTTCGCCGACGACAGGTCGGACTTCCTCGCCTACCGCAACCTCTGGGTGCACCTGCAGGAGCAGCAGAAAGCCTTGTCCGGCAACGCGTTCCGGCGCATGTGCCGGACCGAGTTCCTGCACTACCTGCGCATCCGCGAGTGGCAGGACCTCGTGGGTCAGCTGCGCCAGGTCGCCCGGTCGCTCGGCATCGCGACGACGGGCGACGTCGGCGCGCCCGGTGACGACCCGACGCCGGTGCACGTCTCGCTGCTCCCAGGGCTGCTCTCGCACGTCGGCCTCTGGGAGCCCGAGAAGCGTGAGTACGCCGGTGCGCGCGGCGCCCGTTTCGCGCCCTGGCCCGGATCGGCGCTGTTCAAGAAGCCACCGCGATGGGTCATGGCCGGCGAGCTCGTCGAGACCTCGCGGCTGTGGGGTCGCGACCTCGGCCGTGTCGAGCCCGAGTGGGTCGAGCCGCTGGCCGAGCACCTCGTGAAGCGCTCCTACAGCGAACCGCACTGGTCGGCCAGGCACGGCGCCGTCATGGCGTACGAGAAGGTGCTGCTCTACGGCGTCCCCCTCGTCGCGGACCGCCGGGTCGCCTACGGGCGGATCGACCCCGAGCTGTCCCGCGAGCTGTTCATCCGGCACGCGCTCGTGCAGGGCGAGTGGCGCACGCACCACCGGTTCTTCTCCGCCAACCGTGAGCTGCTCGAGGACGTCGAGGACCTCGAGCACCGGGCCCGGCGCCGCGACATCCTGGTGGACGACGAGACGCTCGTGGACTTCTACGAGCAGCGAGTGCCGGCCGAGGTCGTGTCGGCGCGCCACTTCGACGCATGGTGGAAGAAGGCCCGCCGCGAGACACCCGACCTGCTGACGTTCGACCCCGCGATGCTCGTGCGCGACGATGCCGCGCGGGTCGACGCCGACGACTACCCCGACACGTGGCGGCAGGACGACCTCTCGCTGGCGCTCACCTACCAGTTCGAGCCGGGCAGCGCGGCCGACGGCGTGACGGTGCACGTCCCGCTCGCGGTGCTCAACCGCCTGCGTCCCGACGGGTTCGACTGGCAGGTGCCCGGCCTGCGGCTCGACCTGGTCACCGCGCTCGTGAAGTCGCTGCCCAAGGACCTCCGGCGCCACTTCGTCCCTGCCCCCGACACCGCCCGGGCGGTCCTCTCCGGCATCGAGGAGCGTGCCGGCGAGCGACCGCTCACCGACGAGATGGCCGACGCCCTGCGCCGAACCGCCGGCGTCACCGTCCCCCGGGACGCCTGGGGCCTCGAGCGCGTGCCCGCCCACCTGCGCGTCACGTTCCGAGTCGAGGACGAGACCGGCGCCTGTCTCGGTGAGGGCAAGGACCTCGGCGCGCTGCGGGACCGGCTGGCCCCGACCGTGCGGCAGGCCGTGTCCCGGGCCGCCGCGTCCGTCGAGCGCTCCGGGCTCACGTCGTGGTCGTTCGGCGACCTGCCGCGCACCTTCGAGCGGGAGCAGGACGGCCAGCCGGTGAAGGGGTTCCCGGCCCTCGTCGACGAGGGGACGACGGTGGCCGTGCGGGTGCTCGGCAGCGAGGGCGAGCAGCGTCGCGCGACCTGGCGCGGCACACGACGGCTGCTCGCGCTCACCGTGCCCTCGCCGCACAAGCATGTCGTCGGCCGGCTGGACAACGCGAGCAAGCTGGCGCTGGGGCACAACCCGCACGGCTCGGTGCCGGCACTGCTGGCCGACTGCGTGGACGCCGCGCTGGACTCGCTGTTGGAGCGCCACGGCGGCCCGGTCTCCGACGGTGCGGCGTTCGACCGGCTGCGCGAGGCGGTGCGCGCGCAGCTGCCCGCGACGACGTACGACGTCGTGGTCGCCGTCGCGGCCGTGCTCGCGCTCGCGCACGACGTGGCCGGCCGGGTGAGCGGCGCCGCCCCGCCGCCCGTGCTGCCGTCGTACGTCGACGTGCGCGAGCAGCTGGCCCGGCTGGTGGGTCCGGGCTTCGTCACCGCGACGGGGACGGCGAGGCTGCCGGACCTCCGGCGCTACCTGCGCGCCGTGCTGGTCCGGCTGGACGCGCTGCCCCACGGTGCTGCGCGCGACCAGGCGCGGCTCGCGGAGGTGCAGATGGTGCAGGCCGAGGTCGACGGGTGGCTGGCCCAGCTGCCGCCGGACCGTCGCGACGACCCGGCCGTCCTCGCGGTGCCGTGGATGGTCGAGGAGCTGCGGGTCAGCCTGTTCGCGCAGCAGCTCGGCACGCCGCACCCGGTGTCGGCCAAGCGCATCTACAAGGCGATGGACGCCCTCGACGGGTGATCCAGGGGCCGGTCAGGGTCGCTCCCCGATGCGGTTCAGGGTGCGATCTCCGCACTCTGGTGGTGTCACGAACGACCTCGACCCATCGGAGAAGCACACCGTGAACGACATCCGCGAATCCTTCCGCCGGCAGGGCCTCGTGCGCGCCCGCAACGGCCGCGTCCTGGGCGGCGTCATCGCCGGTCTCGGCCGACGGGTCGGCCTCGACCCGTGGCCCGCACGGCTGGTGTTCCTCCTGCTGGTGCTGATCCTGCCGGGCTGCCCGATCCTGGTCTATCCGCTGCTGTGGGTCCTCATGCCCCAGGACGCCGACGGCGAGGTCGTCAGCACCGGCACACCGGTTGCACCGACCGCCTGACGGACCTTCTCGACGTGCCGACCGGCACGCAGTCGGACGCCTGCGCACCCGATCAGGGGCGCGGACCCCCGGGGACTGTGTGCCGGTCGGCCACCATCGGCTCCGACCGGACGCGTCTCGTCTCGTCTCGTCCCGTCCCGTCTCGTCACGGCCGACGGCCGCGGGCCACGTCGATGATGCTGCTCTCGTTCGCGTCGCCGAGACCGAGCGCCAGCAGCCGATCGAGCCCGGCCAGCGCCGTCCGGCCGAGGGGCGCGTCGAGCCCGAGCGCCTCGGCGAGCCGCACGCCGTAGTCCGCGTCCTTGTGCCGGAGACGTCCGGAGAAGGCGATGTCCCGCTCGTGGTCGCCGTCGGCCATCCGGCGGCTGTTGCGCACGACCTGCGGGCTGGCCGCCTGTCCCGTCGCGATCGCGCGGGCCACCTGGTCGAGGTCGAGCCCGGCCCGCTCGGCGAGCGCCATGCCCTCGGCCGCGGAGGCGATCTGCACGGCACCCATCAGGTTCACGACCAGCTTGTAGGCGGTGCCGGCACCGACGGGGCCGAAGTGCAGGACGTCGCCCGAGATCGCCTCCAGCAGCGGCCGCGCCTCCTCGACGTCGGTCTCGTCGCCGCCGACGAGCAGCGTCAGCGAACCCGCGGCTGCCGCGTCGGGCAGCCCGGTCACCGGGCAGTCGAGGTAGCGCAGCCCCCGGTCCCGGACTGCGTCCGCGAGCTCGAGCACCCAGCCGTGCGACAGCGTGGAGCACTCGACCGCGAGCACGCCGGGATCAAGGTCGGCCGCGAGGACACCGTCCGCGCCCAGCCACACCGACCGTGACGCGTCGTCGTCGCTGACCATCACGAAGACCGCGGACGCGCCGTCCGCCGCCTCCCCCGGGCTGGTGGCGCTGCGAGCACCCGCGTCGACCAGCGCCGACGCCTTCTCCGGGCTGCGGTTGTAGACGATCACGTCGTGCCCCGCCGACAGGAGTCGCCCGGCCATGCCCTGGCCCATCCGACCGAGACCGATGAACGCGATGCGTGCCATGGCGCACAACGTAGGACGCCGTGCACCGCGGTGGGCAACCATCCGCCGCCGGCCCCGCGTCTTGCAGGCCGGACGTCCACCGACAACAGACCACCTCGCAGCCTGCGCCGCAGGCTTGAAGGAGAACACCATGTCCACGACCTCACGATCTGCGGTCGCGCTGGCGGCCCTCGTCCTGTCGACCTCGCCGCTGCTGCTCACCCCGCCGGCCGCAGCCGACACCTCCGGCCGCACCAAGGCGTCCATCGAGTACACCGAGCGGCAGTTCTACCCCAGCTACCGGCCCCTGAAGGCCCAGGTGGAGCAGGCGGAGCGTGACGCCGCGGCCAGCGGCCGGGCGCCGCGGCAGCAGGAGCAGCAGGCCTACCTCGACCGGCTCGACGCCGCGGCGCGGGACGCGCGCGGCGGCACCTCTCAGGCGACCTCACCGGTCGTCCCGGCGCAGACCGGGGACGACGGCGTGCCCGTGTCCGTCGTGACCCTGCTGACGCTCGGCGGCCTCGCCGTGGGAGCCGGTGCGACGATCGGCCTGCGCCG
Organism: uncultured Actinomycetota bacterium; assembly: GCA_963705885.1. Lineage (GTDB taxonomy): Bacteria > Actinomycetota > Actinomycetes > JACCUZ01 > JACCUZ01 > MFD01275-c22. The sequence continues at coordinate 3,152,135 of OY970120.1, forward strand.
CGTCCAGCTCCCGCGCCGCCGGCAGGTGGCCGTGTAGCCCGTGAGCTGACGGGCGCACAGACGGAGGGGACGGCGAGGTCCGCGGGCTGGTCACAGCCCGCGGACCTCGCCGTCTCGCGGTGCAACCTTCCGAGGGCGCCTCGCGTCTTGTGTGCCGGACGTCCACCGACGCGAGATCGGCAGCGGCTTTTGAGCCGCAGGACCAAGGAGACGACCGTGAACATGACCACACGACCTGCGGCCGCGATGGCAGCCCTTGCCCTCTCGACCTCGCCCCTGCTGCTCACCGTCCCGGCGGCAGCCGACACGTCCGGCCCCAGCAAGGCAGCCATCGAGCACGCGGAGCGGCAAGCAACGGGGCCCGCCGGGCTGACGAAGGCGCAGATCGAGCAGCGCGAGCGTGAGCAGGCCCGGCCCGGCACGCCCCCCGGCCCCCGGACCGGGCCGGAGCCGGCCCCGACCAGTGGAGACGGCGGGGCCGCTGCCTGGCAGCTCGCCCTGAGCGCCGCGCTCGGCGCCGTCATGGCGGGTGGTGTCCTGGTGGTCGCCCGCCAGGTCGGCAGCCAGCGCGGCCCCGTGGCGTCCGCGCACTGACCAGGGCACTGTCGAGAAGAACCACCCGACCGAAGGGCGACATGAAGGCACTGGAGGACGAGGCGTTCCGCGGGTTCGTCGCGGCCCGCGGGCACGCCCTCCTCCGCACGGCCTATCTGCTCACGGGCGACCAGCAGCTCGCGGAGGACCTCGTGCAGACCGCGCTGGAGAAGACCATCAGGCACTGGGGCTCCATCAGCTCCTCCGCAGCAGTCGAGTCCTACGTCCGGCGCACGATGTACCGCGAGCAGGTCTCGACGTGGCGACGACGCCGCGTGCGCGAGACCCCCCTGGCCGCCGTGCCGGAACCTCGGCGGGCATCGGACTCAACCGCCGCCATCGACGCGGTCGGGACCCGCCTCGCGGTGCGCGACGCCCTGATGGAGCTCGGCCGCCGGCAGCGAGCGGTCATGGTCCTGCGCTACTTCGAGGACCTCACCGAGCAGCAGGTCGCGGACGCGCTGGGGATCAGCGTGGGAACCGTGAAGAGCCAGGCCCACCGGGCACTGGCTCACTTGCGCGAGGTCTGCGGCGACCTCGCGACGCGCACAGGAGGTGAGCACTCGTGACCCCCGTCGAGGACCTGCTGCGATCCACACTCCACGACCTGGCGGACGAGGCCTACGCGGCACCGTTCCTGCTCCGGCTGGACGCCGCGTCGGACCGGACGACGCGCCGGCGGCGCGTGCTCGTGCCAGTGACCGCGGCCCTCGCAGCGGTCGTCGCCGTCGGGTCCGTGCTGGTGCTCCGCACCGACCGGGCGAGCATCGTGGAGCCGACCGTGCACCCGCCGAAGGTGTTCCGGCTCTCCGGGGCGACCGTCGACGCACCGGGACGAGCACTGATCGCCGTCTTCACCGCCCAGACGGTCGACACGGTCCAGTCCTCGGGCCGCGTCGCGACAGCTCACGTCCAGCCCGCCGCTGGTGGCCCGGCCGTCTCGCTGTCGACGTCCGACCGGGTGCCCGGAGCCATCAACCAGCAGCTCTCGCGCGACGGCACCCGCGTGGTCCGCGAGAGCAGCGCGGGAGGCAGCGCGCGGGTGGAGATCGTGAACCTCGCCACCGGGGCGAGGGAGGACCTCGGCGACCTTCGTGGCTACTGCCCCCAGCTGTCGCCGGACCACCGCACCCTCGTGGCCGAGGAGACCATCGTCGACCGGCTCGCGTTCGTCGACGCGCGAACCGGAGAGCCGCTCCATGGCGGTCGATCCGTCGGTGCCATGGACAGGGACTGCGTGGGACAGGGGTGGTCTCCGGACGGGCAGCTGCTCGCTTTCGGGGCACGTGACGCATCCGTGTTGATGGATGACCGCGGTCGCACCGTCAGCCGCATCCCCGGCAGGGTCGCCGTGAACTCCGCGATGTCCTGGGCGCCCGACGGACGCTCGATCCTGCTCTACGACGCCGCGGGCCGCTACGTCGTCCGGGACGTCATCACCGGCTCGGAGTCGGTCCTGCGCAGGCCGACCGCCGACGCCCTCAGGCCGATGGGGTGGGCGGGCTCCCGGGTCGTGTGGCTGGCGGGCCAGCCGGGCGCCCAGCGCCTCGTCTCGACGGACCGGGCGGGTGCGGAGCCGCGGCCGTGGATGCGGCTGGACATCGGCGACCGTCCGGTCGAGTCGGTGCAGTGGTCACAGGCGCTGACCGGGCGGGCGCGGTGACGCAGGGACGCTGTCCCGACGCGGCCCGGAGCCCGTTCACCCGTCCCGTAGCCTCTCCCCGGTGCGCCTCGTCGACCAGCTCCCGGCCGACCCGGACCCGGACTCGCTGTTCGACGCCTTCTCGGCATGGTCGACGGGCCAGGGACTCGACCTCTATCCGGCGCAGACCGAGGCGCTGATCGAGCTCGTCTCCGGCAACAACGTGATCCTGGCGACGCCGACCGGCAGCGGGAAGAGCCTGGTCGCCGCCGGCGCGCACTTCGCGGCCCTCGCCCACGGCCGGCGCAGCGTCTACACCGCGCCCATCAAGGCGCTGGTGTCGGAGAAGTTCTTCGCGCTGTGCGACATGTTCGGCGCGGACAAGGTCGGCATGCTCACCGGCGACGCGGCGGTCAACCCGGAGGCACCGATCCTCACCGCCACCGCCGAGGTGCTGGCCAACATGGCGCTGCGCGAGGGTGCCGACCTCGACGTCGCCACCGTCGTCATGGACGAGTTCCACTTCTACGCCGACCCCGACCGCGGCTGGGCATGGCAGGTGCCGCTGCTCGAGCTGCCGCACGCGCAGTTCCTGCTCATGTCGGCCACCCTCGGTGACGTCACCCGCTTCGAGGAGGACCTGACCCGGCGCACCGGCCGGACCACGGCGACCGTGGCGACCGGCGACCGGCCGGTCCCGCTGACGTACTACTACGCGACGACCCCCGTCCACGAGACGCTCGAGGAGCTGCTCAGCACCCACCAGGCGCCGGTCTACGTCGTGCACTTCACCCAGCTCGCCGCGCTGGAGCGCGCGCAGGCCCTCACCAGCGCCAACGTGGCGACCCGCGGCGAGCGCGACGAGATCGCCGAGGCGATCGGCGGCTTCCGGTTCAGCGCAGGCTTCGGCAAGACGCTCTCGCGGCTGGTGCGGCACGGGATCGGCGTGCACCACGCCGGCATGCTCCCCCGCTACCGGCGGCTGGTCGAGACGCTCGCGCAGGCCGGGCTGCTCAAGGTGATCTGCGGCACCGACACCCTGGGCGTCGGCATCAACGTGCCGATCCGCACGGTGCTCGTCACGGCGCTGAGCAAGTACGACGGCCAGCGCACCCGTCACCTCACGGCCCGCGAGTTCCACCAGATCGCGGGCCGCGCGGGTCGCGCCGGGTTCGACACCGCCGGCACCGTCGTCGTGCAGGCACCGGACCACGTCGTGGACAACGAGAAGGCGAAGGCCAAGGCCGGCGACGACCCCAAGAAGCTGCGCAAGCTGGTCAAACGGAAGGCCCCGGAAGGTTTCGTGTCCTGGGGGGAGCCGACCTTCGAGCGGCTCGTCGCCGCAGAGCCCGAGACGCTCACGTCGAGCTTCGTCGTCTCGCACTCGATGCTGCTCAACGTCATCGCGCGACCGGGCGACCCGTTCGCCGCGATGCGCAAGTTGCTCGAGGACAACCACGAGTCGCGCGCCGCGCAGCTGCGGCACATCAGGCGGGCCGTCGCGATCTACAAGGCGCTGCTCGCCGGGGACGTCGTCCAGCGCCTCGACGTGCCCGAGCCCGACGGGCGGCAGGTGCGGCTCACGATCGACCTGCAGCCCGACTTCGCCCTCAACCAGCCGTTGTCTCCCTTCGCGGTGGCGGCGCTGGAGCTGCTCGACAGCACCTCGCCGACGTACGCCCTGGACGTGCTCTCGGTCCTGGAGGCCACTCTCGAGGACCCGCGCCAGGTCGTGCAGGCCCAGCGCAAGAAGGCCCGCGGCGAGGCGGTGGCGGCGATGAAGGCCGAGGGCATTGAGTACGACGAGCGGATGGAGCTGCTCGAGGACGTGACCCACCCGCAGCCGCTGCGGGACCTGCTCGAGCACGCCTACGAGTCCTACCGGCGCGGGCACCCGTGGGTGGCCGACCACGAGCTGCGGCCGAAGTCGGTCGCGCGGGACATGGCCGAGCGCGCGATGACCTTCACGGAGTACGTCGCGTTCTACGGCCTCGCGCGCTCCGAGGGGCTCGTGCTGCGCTACCTCGCCGACGCGTACAAGGCGCTGCGCCAGACGGTGCCGGAGCAGGCGCGGACCGAGGAGCTGACCGACCTCACCGAGTGGCTGGGCGAGCTGGTGCGCCAGGTCGACTCCAGCCTGCTCGACGAGTGGGAGCGGCTCACCTCGCCCGTCGACGAGCCCGCGGCCGTCCGGGTGCGTGACGAGAAGCCGCCGGCCGTCACGAGCAACGCCCGCGCGTTCCGGGTGCTGGTGCGCAACGCGATGTTCCGGCGGGTGGAGCTGGCGGCCCTGCGCCGCTACGACCTGCTCGGCGAGCTCGACGCCGACGACGGCTGGGACGCCGACGCCTGGGCCGACGCCCTGGCCGGCTACTGGGAGGACCACGACGAGATCGGCACGGGACCCGACGCGCGCGGGCCCCGCCTGCTGCTGGTCACCGAGGAGCCGGGGCGCTGGCAGGTGCGGCAGGTCCTCGACGACCCCGCCGGCGACCATGACTGGGGCATCTCCGCCGAGGTCGACCTGGCCGCCTCCGACGACGCCGGCGAGGCGGTCGTCCGCGTCACCGCGGCCGACCGCCTCGACTGAGGTCGTGCCGGCTCAGCCCAGGCGGGCCAGCCTGCGGTTCGCGATCTCGAGCGAGCGGATTGTCGGGTCGACGTCGTACGTCGCGTCCTGCCCGTCCACGCGCCAGGCGACGATCGACACGGCGCGCTCGCGACGGGTCACGCCGAGCCACTCGAAGGTGCCCTCGTCGGCGGCGGCGTCGAGCTTGAACACGAACGGGAAGTAGGACCCGCGTCCCTCCTCGACGGGGACCCACACGTGCGCGCCGGTGTGGAGCACCCGGCCCCCCGGCGGGATGTTGTCCGTCGTGTGCCACCGCCAGGTCCGGACCTGGCGGAAGGCCATGGTGGCGTCGAACTTGCTGTCGAAGGTCAGGACGACGTTGGTCGCGGACGCGCCCGGGAGCGCGAAGTCGCGGCGTGCCGTGCGGGTGGCGCCCAGCACCGACAGCGGCTCGGGCTGAGCGGTGCTCACCCGGCCGGTCCGCCTGGCCACCCGCGTCCAGTCCTGCACCTGGTTGACCAGGGGCATGTGGGACACGTGGAGCAGGGCGCGGCTGGGGTCGACCGCCGTGGCGGTGCGAGGTCTAGCGCCGGTCACGCCCTGTGCGGAGGCCGCGGAGCTCGCGGCCATCGTGGCGAGCGCGAGTCCCGCGGCGAGCACCACGGCGGTGGCGGCGACGGCGGACGTGCGGCGGCGGAGGGAGAGGGTCATCTGGGTCACCTTCGATCGAGCCCGGGGGGCACCGGGAAGCCCGGGCGTCTCCCGGGCTGTCGAACGAAAGACACGCGAGACGCCCGAAGGGTTGCACGTGATCTGCGACACTTCGGTCATGACCACGGGGACGTCGCGCGCCATCCGATCCGTCGTGGCCGTTGCCGCAGCCCTCGCACTCGCGCTCGTGTCCACCCCGGCGTCGTCGGCAAGGACGACGTCAGGGTTCACCTCCTCCGTGCAGCGCATCGACAAGGACCTCAAGGCGCGGATGGCCTTCAGCTGGCACAAGGGCTGCCCCGTCCCGCGCCGCGCGCTGCGCTACGTGACCGTCTCCTACATCGCCTTCCGGGGCGCCGTCCGGCAGGGCGAGCTCGTGGTCCACAAGTCCGTGGCGACCGACGTGGTCGGCGTGTTCGAGACGCTGTACGACGCGCGGTTCCGGGTCCGGCGGATGCGCCTCGTCGACGACTACCGCGGCAGCGACGCGTACTCGATGGCGGCGAACAACACCTCGGCCTTCAACTGCCGCCGGGTCAGCGGCACCAGCCGGTGGTCCGAGCACGCCTACGGCAAGGCGATCGACCTCAACCCCGTGCAGAACCCCTATGTCCGCCGCGGCTACGTCGCGCCGCTCAAGGGCGAGGCGTACGTCGACCGCACCCGGCTGCGCAAGGGCATGGTCGACGACACGGTCCGCGAGGCGTTCGCGGCCATCGGGTGGGGCTGGGGCGGAACCTGGAAGAAGGCCAAGGACTACCAGCACTTCTCGGCGTCAGGCCGCTGACCGACCGGGGCGTCGTCCCCTGCCGGGCTCATCCGGCGACCTGGCCCCAGCCGTGCCAGCGGTCGACCTCGACCCACGCGTTGACCCGGCCGCGCCGCCGCTCGGTGTAGTCGCGGCCGCGGTAGTGCTGCGAGAGCCGGTCGATGCCGGCCAGCCCCTCGTCGTCGCTCATCTCGACGACGCGGCCCTGCATGCTCACGTGGACGTACCAGTCGTCCACGGCGAGGACCGTGATGCTGACCCGCGGGTCGGCGCGCAGGTAGTCAAGGCGCTTGCGGCCCTCGTCCATGTTGACCAGGACCCGGTCGCCGTCCATGAGGTACCAGGTCGCGACCGACACCGGCTGGCCGTCGGCCCGCACCGAGGTGATGACGGCGGGGTTCGGCCGCTCGAGGAACCTGCGGACCTCGTCGGGGAAGGGAGTCGTCGCCATGACGGACCCATTACCCGTTCCGCGCGTTCGGAGACGCCTCGTCGGCCACGATCCCGCGAACGGGCTCCGGTTCCGCAGCCGGCGCGGACCTCAGGCGCCGAGCGCCCGCCACACGCCGGGCCCCGCCTTGCCGTTGACCCGCCAGCCGCGCTGCGCCTTGAGCTTCTTGACCTTGCGCTTGGTGATCGAGCCGAAGTAGCCGGTGCGGTACTTCTTCTTCATCCGCAGGGCACTCTGCAGCGCCTTCACGGCGACACCTGTGTCGCCCTTGCGCAGCGTGGTCCAGGTGAACTTCGTGATGCTCGACCGCACCGGGACGACGAGCTTCTGGCCGACCCTGATGACGTCGCTGTCGAGCCGGCTGGCGGACTTGATCGCGGCGACGGTGGAGCGCCACTTCTTCGCGATGCCGCTGAGGCTGTCGCCCTTGCGCACCCGGTAGACCATGCGCGAGGGCAGGGCGCGGCCGGCGACGACGGGCTGCTCGCTCTCCGTGGGCGTGACCGTGCCCTTGCCCGCCCGGGCAGCCGCCCACGTCGGCGGGGTCGTGGTGCCCGACTGCGGCAGGCCCTCGCGCTTCTGCAGCGCGACGACCGCGGCCTCGGTCAGCGGCCCGAAGTAGCCGCTCTGCGGCTCGACGGAGAGCAGGCCCTGCAGCTGCGTGACGTACGACCCGGTGTCCCCACGCTTCAGCAGCGGCGTGCCGGTGAGGCTCTCGGCGGGCACCGGCGCGGGGCACGGCTCGTGCCGCGGCTCCCGCCACGGCGGCGCGAGGGCGCCCTCGACCTCGACGCAGGGACCGTAGTCGGTCACCGACGCCTTGCCGGTCCACCACGACGTGCGCTTGGTGGCGCCGTTCCAGGTCAGCGAGACGTGCACGTGGTCGCGGTGCGCGCTCGAACCGGTGTACCTGCGCCACCCGTCGGCCGCGCGGTACTGGCTCCACACCTTGCGGTTCCAGATGACGTACATGACGCCGAGGCGGCGGGCGTTGTAGGCGCCCATGCCGTTCGGCCCCGGCGCGAGCAGCCACGTGAGGAAGCGGTCGGCGGCGGCCTTCTCGGCGGGGTTCCTCGCGTCGAGCCCCCAGTCCCAGGCGCGCCCCTCCTTGTGCTCGCTGCCGCCACCGATCGAGCAGGAGCGCCCGATGCCCGAGTCGCGGCCGCCGTAGGCCGACAGGACCGTCTGGCGCAGGGCGGACGTGCCGGGCTTGGGCGTGGGGTCGCAGGAGACCTGCCCGAGGTACGGGCTCCAGCCCTCGACCACCGCGGGCGCCGGGACCGGCGACACGGGGTCGCTCCCGGTCGTCGTCGCCGCGGCCGCCCCGGGAGCGCCGGCGAGGACCCCGAGCGAGACCGCCGCGGCGACCACCACCCCGACAACCCTCTGCCGTGCCGATCCTTCGACTGACACCTGCGCACCGCGCTGCACGACCGCTGCTCCCACCCGTCGACGCCTAGGTCACCGTCCTGTCGCTGCCGGGTCCGCACCCGACGCACTCCGGATCATGCTCGACCGTCACACGCGTCACCTGAAACCCTTTTGTCTCAGACAAGGGAAAAACTTGACACACGCCCCGCGCGTCCCGCTTGCCTCACGGCCCGCCGGCGTGCTCACGGTCACCGCCGGGCGGCGGCCTCCACCAGCCCGGCGAACAGCGCGGCCGTGCCCACCATCTCCGGGTGCCACTGCACGCCGAGCACGAAGGCCCGGGCCGGGTCCTCCAGCGCCTCGGCCAGGCCGTCGGGTGAGCGCCCGGACACGGCGAGCCCGCCGGGGTCGGCGACCCCCTGGTGGTGCCCGGAGTTCACCTCGACCGCGTCGCCCACCAGCCGGTGGGCCAGCGACCCCGGCTCGAGGCGCACCTCGTGCGTGCTCCACGAGCCGCCCCAGGCGCCGTGCCCCTCGTGCCCGGGCGCGTCCGGAAGGTGCTGGTGCAGCCGCCCGCCGTACGCCGTGGCCAGCAGCTGCATGCCCCGGCACACGGCGAGGACGGGGAGGTCGCGCTCGAGCGCCGCGCGCAGGAGGGCCAGCTCGCCGGAGTCCTGCCCGGGTCGTACTTCCACCGTGTGCTCGCCCGGCTGCTCTCCGTAGAGACCGGGGTCGAGATCGGCGCCGCCCGAGAGGACCAGCGCGTCCAGAAGGTCGGCCGTGCTTGCGTCGGGGTCACCGGCCGGCAGGACCAGCGCGCGCCCACCCGCGGCCCGCACGGCCCGGACGTAGGCGTCGGGCACGAGGGTGACGTCGTCCTGCCACACGCTCCAGCGGGCACGGTCGACCGAGGCGGTGATGCCGACGACGGGCTGCACGGACCCAGGCTCGCACGCCGCGCTCGCGCACCTGGCAGGCTTCGGGCATGGGGCTGTTCAGCGTCGAGGAGGCCCGCGCCGAGCTGGTGGCGCTGCTGCCCGTCCTCGACGACGTCGTGGCGCTGCGGGCCGACGCCGCAGAGCTCGCGGCCGCCCGGTCCCCCGGAGGCCGGCCGACGGACCTCGGTGGGATGCCCGAGCTCAAGGCAGCGCAGGCCCGGCTCGACGAGCTGATGACCCGGGTGCAGCAGACCGGCGCCGAGCTCAAGGGCCTCGCCCCCCTGCTCGTCGACTTCCCGAGCGAGCTCGACGGGGTGCCGGTGCTGCTGTGCTGGCTCGAGGGCGACCGCGAGCTGGGCTGGTACCACCGCAGCGACCTCGGCTTCGCCGGGCGGCGCCGGCTGCCCTGACCGAGCGCGTCGTCACGAGGGTCCCGGCGCCAGTCGCTCGACGGCGGCCAACCAGTCCCGGCCGAAGGCTCGGCCGTCGACGCCGGTCACCACCCGGACCGGTGGCGCCGACTCGTCCGGCTCCCAGGTGAGCAGCCCGCCCGAGACCACGGCCTGCAGCCGCCGGGTGTTGGTGCGCACGCCGGCCCAGCCGAGGGCCACCGCGCAGGCGAGCGGGTCGTGCAGGAACAGCAGGAGGTCGTCGGGCAGGCCGGGGTGCTGCCGGGCCAGGACCGCGTGACCGCGCTCGGCGGCGTACGCCACTGCCTGCGCGGCCAGCAGCTCGCCCACCGGGCCGGCCGCGCGCAGTCGCGGCAGGTCGCGCTCGCGCAGGCAGGTGCGCAGCGTGTCGGCCAGGGTGACCAGCGTGAGGTCGGCGCCCGCCGCGGCCACCGCCTCGGCCGACCGCGGGTCGCGCTGGACGTTGCGGTCACGCTCCGGCCCCCAGGCCGGCAGGTCCGGGTCGAGCGTCCGCACCCATCCGCCCATGACCACGAGCGGGGCCCGGTGGAGGACACCGGGGTGCACGGCCGCCAGCGCGGCGAGGTTGGTCAGCGGGCCGACCGCCACGACCGTGGCGCCGGCGTCGACGGACGCCGCCAGGACGTCCACCGCTGCCGGGTCGCCGCCGGAGGTGACCGGCACGTCGCCGCGACCGGCCAGGGCCAGCAGGCGACGGGCCTCGGCCGCCCGGCTGCCCCCGACGTCGTCGGTCGTCGTGACCGCGGCGACCCGGGCGCCCGGCCAGCCCAGCAGCATGGCCAGCGCGCACGCGTCGTCCGGGTTCGCGCCGATGTCGGTGTCGAGGTGGACGAGCACCCTGTCGAGTCTGGCCGACGCGCTCAGCGCAGCGGCGGCCCGACCGTGAGGCGCGGCAGGAGCGGCTGGACCAGCGGCCCGATGAGCAGGGCGTAGAGCACGGTGCCGGCCCCGAGGGTGCCGCCGAGCAGCCACCCGGTGGCCACGACGACGACCTCGATCGAGGTGCGCACCAGCCGCACCGAGCGCCCGGTGCGGCGGACGATCCCGGTCATCAGCCCGTCGCGCGGGCCCGGCCCCATCCGCACCCCGATGTACGCGGCGGTGGCGACGGCGTTGAGCACCAGGCCGATGGTGAGCAGCGCGCCGCGAAGCAGCATGTCGTCGACGTCGGGCAGCGCCCACAGCGACGCGTCGACCGAGAGGCCGATGACGAAGACGTTGCTCACGGTCCCGACACCCGGCCGCTCCCGCAGCGGGATCCACAGCAGCAGCACCCCTGCGCCGACGACCATGCTCACGACGCCGAGCGTGCCGCCGACCGTCCGCGCGATGCCCTGGTGCAGCACGTCCCACGGCATGACGCCGAGCTCCGAGCGCACCATCATCGCCATCGAGACGCCGTACAGCGCCAGGCCGGCGTAGAGCTGCGCGAGCCGCCGCGGCAGCCGGCGGCCACGCGGGCGCGCCGGGGCAGGGGCGGTCTGCGTCATGTCGACCAGGATGCCCGATCATTGGCCCGCACGGAGCATGCCAATCATCGGGAAGTGGCCGGTATCCCTGCCGACGGCCACGGTTGTGATCGAGTCAGGGGTCTTGCCAAGTCGGACATAACGCCCATACCGTCCCCCCACCCACCAGCGGAACGGAAAGAGGTCCCACGTGTCCAGAGGTCTGCTGCGACGAGCGATCGCGGCCGGCGCCGCCGGAGTGCTCGTCTCGGGGCTGTTCGTCGGGGTGACGGCCGTCACCCCCGCTCACGCCCACCCGGAGGACTGCGCCACCCACGACAAGGACGAGGGTCACCAGGGCGAGGGCGACATCTGCTTCAGCGACGAGGAGATCGCCGCCATGGACGACTCCGGCGCCGAGCTCGGGGTCGGCGACGTGGCCTCGTCGGACAACCTGCGGCTGCTCGCCAACGTGCCCAAGTCCGGCCCGTTCGCCGCCGAGAGCGCCTTCAGCTCCGACCTGGCCTTCCAGGGACGCTACGCGTACCAGGGCAACTACGAGGGCTTCACCGTCTGGGACGTCTCCAAGCGCTCCAAGCCCCGGATCGTGTCGCAGGTGCACTGCCCCGGGTCGCAGAACGACGTCTCGGTCCACGAGGACCTGCTCATCACGTCCACGGACTCCTCCCGCAACACGTCGTCGTGCGAGGGCAACACGTCGCAGTCGGCCACGGTCAAGGAGTCGTGGGAGGGCATCCGCATCTTCGACATCTCCGACCCGGACGACCCGGAGCTCGTCACCGCCGTCGAGACCGACTGCGGGTCGCACACCAACACCGTGATCCCGGACGAGGACAACGACCGCCTGGTCGTGTACGTGTCGTCGTACAACCCGAACACCACCCACCCGGACTGCCAGCCGCCCCACGACAAGATCTCGGTGGTGTCGGTGCCGACGGACGAGCCGGAGTCGGCCGAGGTCGTGTCGGAGCCGGTGCTCTTCCCCGACGGCGGATTCCCCGGCGGCGAGGGTCGCCGCGACACGCAGGGCTGCCACGACATCACCGCCTACCCCGAGAAGCAGATCGCGGCCGGAGCCTGCATGGGTGAGGGCGTCCTGATCGACATCTCCGACCTCGAGCAGCCGACCGTCATCGACTCGGTGACCGACGAGAACTTCGCGTTCTGGCACTCGGCGACGTTCAGCAACGACGCCGACTCGGTGGTGTTCACCGACGAGCTCGGCGGGGGCGGCGGGCCGACGTGCAACCCGACGGTCGGGCCGAACCGTGGCGCCGACGCCGTCTACAGCATCCTGGACACACCGGCCGGGAAGAAGATGGTGCTCCGGTCCTACTTCAAGCTCCCGCGGACCCAGCACAACACCGAGAACTGCGTGGCCCACAACGGCTCGCTCATCCCGGTGAAGGGCCGCGACATCATGGTGCAGGCCTGGTACCAGGGCGGCATCTCGGTGTGGGAGTTCACCGACCCGGCGAACCCGAAGGAGATCGCCTGGTTCGACCGGGGGCCGCTCTCGACCGAGCGGCTGATCCTCGGCGGTTCGTGGTCGGCCTACTGGTACCGCGGCGCCATCTACTCCTCGGACATCCAGGCGGGCTTCGACGTGCTGGAGCTGAAGGACAAGGCCGTGAAGGGAGCCCGAGGTCACAAGGCCGACCGGCTCAACGTCCAGTCCCAGGAGTCCTACCGGGGCTGACGCCCGACCGACCGCACCATCGGGTCGGGCCCGCCCCCGCCGGGCGGGCCCGACCCGTGCCACGATTGGCCCGTCACCACGATGCCAATCGACGGCGAGGAGCCCCCATGACGACCGTCGGGGCGGGCCGGCTCACGACGCTGGTCGGCGACCTCTCCGGCGAGCGCCCCCCGCTCTACGCGGCGCTGGCCGCCCGGCTGCGCCTCCTCGTCGGGGACGGCCGCCTCCCGGTCGGCATCCGGCTCCCGGCCGAGCGTGAGCTCGCGGCCGCGCTGCACGTCAGCCGGGCCACGGTCGCGGCGGCGTACGGGCGGCTGCGCGAGGACGGCTGGGCCGACGCCCGCCAGGGCGCCGGGACCTGGACCCGCCTGCCCGCCGGCCCGTCCACCGCGGCGTGGCTGCCGGCGCCCGCCGAGCCGGGGGTCGTGGACCTCGCGCATGCCGCCCCGGCCGCGCCGCCCGCGGTCCCGGCCGCGTTCGCGGCCGCGTTGGAGGACCTGCCCCGCCTGCTGCCGGGCCACGGCTACCACCCGCTCGGGCTGCCCGACCTGCGGGCGCGCATCGCCGCACGGTTCACGGCCCGCGGCCTCCCGTCGACCCCCGAGCACGTGCTGGTGACCGGTGGCGCGCTGCACGGCACGTCGGTCGCGGTCGAGGCGCTGGTCCCCCGGGGTGCCCGCGTCCTGGTCGAGCACCCCAGCTATCCCAACGCCCTGGACGCGATCAGGGTGCAGGGCAGGCGCTCGGTGCCGGTCGCCGTCGCCCTGGACGACCCCGACGCCGTCGCCCGCGACATGCACCGCGCCGTGCGCGCGAGCTCGCCGCACGCGGCCTACCTGATGCCCGACTTCCAGAACCCGACCGGGCTGCTGCTCGACGAGCCGCAACGCCGCCGCCTCGCCGTGGGCCTGGAGCAGACCGGCGTCGTGGCCGTGGTCGACGAGACGCTGGTCGAGCTCGGCCTCGACGCGGCCGCACCGGTGCCTTTCGCCGCCGTGGCCCGACCGGACCTGACGGTGACCGTGGGCACGCTGAGCAAGAGCGTGTGGGGCGGGCTGCGGGTGGGGTGGCTGCGCGCCGAGCCCGAGGTCGTACGCCGGCTGGCCGCCGTCGCCGGCCGTACCCACATGTCCGGCCCGGTCCTCGAGCAGCTGGCCGCCTGTCACCTGCTCGACGGCGCCGGCACGGTCGGCGAAGGCGTCCGCGACACGCTGCGTCGCCAACGGGCGGCGCTGGTCGACGCACTCGCCCGGCACTTGCCCGGCTGGGAGGTTCCCGTCCCTGCGGGTGGGCTGGTCGTGTGGTGCCGGCTGCCCGCGCTGTCGTCGACCGCCGTGGTGTCGGCGGCCGCCGCCCGCGGCCTGCTGCTCGCCGCGGGCCCGCGCTTCGGCACCGGCCACTCGTTCGACGACCGGCTGCGGCTTCCCTACACGCAGCCGGTGCCGGTCATCGAGCAGGCGGTCGCGCTCCTCGCCGAGGTCGTGGCCGACCTGCCGTCGACGAGGACCGTGGCGGCGCCGGACCAGGTCGTCGTCTAGCCGTGTCCGACGACGGCCCCGCCCTGCCGTCGCCGTGCCTCGTCGTGCTCGCCGGCCCGGGCGCGTCGGGCAAGTCGAGCTGGGCGGCCGAGCACTTCCCGCCCGACGCGGTCGTGTCCAGCGACCGGCTCCGTGCCGTCGCGGGTGCGGGCGAGGACGACGTCTCGGCCAGCGCCGACGCGTTCGCCCTGCTCGAGGAGATCGTGCGCGTGCGGGTCGGTCGCCGGCTCACGACCGTGGTCGACACCCTCGGCCTGGACGCGCCGCGGCGAGCTGCGTGGGTGGCGCTCGCCCGGTCGCAGGGCATGGCCTGCGTGGCGGTCGCGTTCGACACCCCGGCCGCCGTGTGCCGCGCCCGCAACCGCGCGCGGAGCAAGCGCATCCCCGTCGACGCCCTGGCCGGGCAGCTGAGGACCTGGCCGGAGACGCGCGACCGCCTCGCCGACGAGGGGTTCGACCGTGTGCTGACGCCGCAGACGGTGCGCGTCGTGCCGGAAGCGTTCGTCGCGGCGCCCGCCGCCGCGCGGCGCCAGCAGGAGGACCCGACCGGACTGCGCTTCGGGCTTCACCTCGGCGAGTTCGCCGGGCCGGGCGGCGCGCCGGCGACCCGCGACTGGCTGCGCGAGGTCGCCACCGGGGCCGAGGCCGCCGGCTTCGACGCGGTCTACGTGATGGACCACTTCCGGCAGATCCCCCAGGTGGGGCGGGCCTGGGACGACATGCTCGAGAGCTGGACCACACTGGCCTACCTCGCCGCCTGCACCGAGCGCGTCCGGCTCGGCACGCTCGTCAGCGGCATCACCTACCGCAACGTCGCGCACCTCGGGAAGATCGCGGCGACCCTCGACGTGCTCAGCGGGGGCCGCGCCGTCTGCGGCGTCGGGCTCGCCTGGTTCGCCGCCGAGCACGCGGCCTACGGTTGGGACTTCCCGGCCACGTCCGACCGCTACGCCCTGCTCGAGGACGCGCTGCGGCTGCTCCCGCTGATGTGGGGACCGGGCAGCCCCGCCTTCCGTGGCGACGTCCTCGACGTTCCCGAGACGCTGTGCTACCCGCGGCCCCTCCAGGAGCACCTGCCGCTGCTGGTCGGCGGTGGAGGTGAGCGCCGGACGCTGCGCCTGGCGGCTCGCTACGCCGACGCCGCCAACGTCTTCGGTGACGCCGCCACCGTGCGGCACAAGACCGACGTGCTGCGCGCACACTGCCGGGACGCCGGTCGCGACCCGGCGGAGGTGGCGATGACCCACCTCTCGACCGCGCTCGTCGGCGTGAGCGACCGGCACCTCGCCGAGCAGGTCGAGGCCCGGCGGCCGCGCAGCCGGAGCGCGGCGACGTACGCCGCGGCGGTGAACGCCGGCACCGTGGCGGACCACGTGGGGCGGTTCCGCGAGCTGGCGGAGGCGGGCGCCGGCGAGGTCATGGTGCGGCTGCCCGACATCGCCGACCCGGGCGCGCTCGAGCGCATGGCGTCGGTGATCTCGGCCTTCCGCCGCTGAGACCTCCCCCCGGTCGGGACCCGGGCGCGACGACGTACCGTGCCCGGGTGCGTGCGTTCCTCGTGGCCCTCGTCGTCCTCGCCCTCGCCGGTCTGGGCGGCGACCGGCTCGCCCACCGCCTGGCCACCGACGAGGCCGAGCAGCGGCTGGCCGCCGAGGGGTTCACCGACGCCCAGGTGGACGTCGGCGGGTTCCCGTTCCTCGACCAGCTGGTGTCACGGCGCTTCGACTCGGTCGACGTCGCCGCGGCCTCCGTCGAGCGCGACGGGCTGCGCGCCAGCGGCCTGACCGCGACCGCGAGCGACGTGTCGGCCCCCTCCGGTGGGCGGGTGTCGGCCGGTCGGCTCATCGGCAAGGCCACCGTGACCTACCAGGAGGTCGTCGACCGGCTCGGCGTGCCGGGCCTGCGGCTGGAGCCCGGGGGTGACGGGCAGGTGCGCCTGCGCCGGCAGGTGACCGTCCTCGGGCGCGCGCTCGACGTCACCGCTGTCGGGGAGGTGCGCGCCCAGGGCCGGCGGATCCGCGTGGTGCCGACGGGCGTCGAGCTGGCCGGCGGCGGATCGGTCGGGGCCGACCTGCGGAGGCTCCTCGTGGACGAGCTCGCGGTGACCTACCCCCTGCGCGAGCTGCCCGACGGCGTCACGGTGCAGGACATCAGCGCCGCCCGGGACGGCTTCCTCGTCCGGGTGACCGGGCAGGACGTGACCTTCACGTCGGCCGGTTAGCGCGCGAGGGCGTCGGCGGGGTCGGCCGGCGGGCGCCCCAGGAGCGCGGCCAGCACGCGCGGGTTGCCGACCAGGCCGTGCCGGTCGTAGTGGTCGAACATGGCCGTGAGCGCCTCGACGGCGTACGACGCGAGGCCGCGGCCTGCGAGCCACACCTGCGCGTCCACGCGGACGGCCTCGGCACCCAGCAGCGCGGCCATCTCTCGCACGGTCACCGGTCGCGGCCCGGCCAGCTCGTAGGTCGCGAAGGCGTGCCCCGGGTCGAGGAGGGTCGTCGCGGCCACCTCGGCGACGTCGGCGAGGTCGACCAGGCTGAACGGCGCGTCGAGGTCGTAGGGCACGCGGACCTCGCCGTCGTGGGCTGAGAGGTTCTGCAGGTAGGCCGCGGGCTGGAGCACGGTCGCGTCGAGACCGCTCTCGACGACCATCTCCTCGACGCGCAGCTTGGCCCAGTGGTGGGGCATCGCCGACACCTGGGGGTGCAGCACCGAGTGGAAGACGAGTCTGTCGACGCCGGCCGCGACGGCGGCGTCGACGACGGCCCGCCCGATCTGCTCCTCGCCCGGGTGCACGTTGGGCGCCAGGTGGTAGACCGCGGACAGGCCCACGAGTGCCGAGCGGACGGACGACGCGTCGAGCAGGTCGACCGGCACCTCCCGGGCGCGGCCGGTCGCCCGGTGCACGAGCGACACCGGCTGCGCCCCGCGCGCCTCGAGCGCGGCCACGACGGCCCGCCCGGTCTTGCCGTGCGCGCCGACGACCCCGATCACGGGGCCGACGCTAGCCCGAGGCGGCCTCGCCGGCGTCGCAGCGCGACCGAGCCGCCCCGAAGTAGTCGGTCGTCCTGGCGCGCCGCACCGTGGCGGCGTCGTCCTCGGCGGCCTCGGCGAGGCGCGGGATGTGCTTCGAGCAGTGGATGTAGGCCTCCTCGACCTCGACCTGCACCCACAGCTGAGCCGTCCGACCGGCGGGCGACGGGGCCTCCAGCCCGGCGGCGCTCATGTCGCGGCTGTCGACCAGGTGCGCTCGGCCGTTGACGTGCAGCCCCACCCGGTCGCGCACGAAGTCGACCATGAGCAGGCCGACGTGCGGGTTCTCGCTGATGTTGCCGAGGCTGGCCATGACCCCGTTGCCGCGGAACTCGGGCCAGGCCAGCGTCCGCTCGTCGACGACCTCGACGAAGCCGGGCGGGCCGGCCCGCAGTGTGTTGTCGCACGCGCCGGACCCGTCGGCGGTGGCCACGAACATCATCTGCTGGCGGCGGACGAAGTCGCGCATCGCGGGGTTCAGGTGGTCGAGGACCTGGTCGTCGTAGAACCGGTCGGCGCGGGCGGTGGTCCCCAGGTCGTCCTGGAGCCGGTGCTCACCCGCCGACCCGGGGCGGGACCGGCGCAGGGAGGGGGCAGGAGGCAGGAATCGCACCCCCAGGTGATACCAGGAAGTGGATTTACCGGACAAACCGGCCGCGGCGTGTCACGCCCGGCGTGTCACGGCCCGGCCGGCACCTCCAGGCCGGCCGGGGCCTGCTCCCGCTGCGCCCCGGCCGCCGGGACCAGGCGGGTGCAGTCGTCGATGACGTCGGCCAGCAGCCGCCGCAGGACCCCCTCGGGGTCGGGGACGCAGGCCTCCGCGATCGCGTGCACGGCCGCGCGGACCGTGTTGGGCGCGGCGTGCCGGCGGAACCCCCGCACCGAGATGCCTGCCCGCCGGACGAACTCGTGGGCCCACTCGGCGGCCCGCGGGGCCGCGTCGAGGGCGGCCTGGCTGCCCTCCTCGAGCTCGGTGACCAGCCGCCCGTCGAGGCCGGCCAGCACGCAGTCGGCCGTGAGCACGGACACGGCCATGACGTTCTGCCGGTCCTCCGCGGCCACCGGCAGGGCCACCTGGGCGCAGCGCAGCGCGATGCGCGCGTCGACCCGCAGGTCGTCGCCGGTCAGCCCGACGACGGAGGGGATCATCACGGCGAGGCGCTGCCGGTTGTCGTCGGACGTGCAGTCGTTGACGTGGCGCGCCAGCTCACCGAGCAGCGGGTGCGTGCACCGTGGATGGTCGCTCCAGCGCTCGCCCGCGAGCACGGAGGCCATCTCCATGAAGCAGGCGCCCTTGCGGCTGTTGCGGTGCTTGCCCCGGGAGAGCACCGGGAGCACGTCGGGCACGTCGAGCATCGTCGGCATGGCCGGCATCGTCGGCATGGTCGGCATCGCGTCGGTCATGGGCACTCCTGCGGGAACGGACCGGACCTCACGACCAGTCTGCGCCTCGACGGCGCCGAGCAACACCCCTCGGGCGCCCCTGATCGTTCAGGTCCCGTCCGGGGCAGCCGATGACGTCTCGGAGGGCCGAACCAGCGACACCTACCGAGAGGACCCGGCGTGCCCGGCGACGACCGCGAACAGACCCCTGCCCGCCCGCGGCGGGCGCGGGTGACCCGCACGGCCTTCACCCTTCTGGGTCTCTGGATGCTGGGGCTCGGCCTGGCGGTGGGTGTCGTGTTCCCCTTCGCGCTGCCGCCGCTCGGGATCCCGCGGGACCTGACCCTGCGGCCCACCTTCTTCGCGGCCACGCTGGCCGCCGGCCTGCTGCTGGCGGCGATGAACCACCAGCTCGCCCGCCGGGTCGTGGGCAGCCGCGTGCGGACCCTGTCCGGCCAGATGACCCACGTGGCCGAGGTCATCTCGGACGCCACCTACTCGGGCGACTGGGGACGCTGCAGCCCCGAGGAGTGCCATCTCGACGTCGACTCCGAGGACGACCTGGGTGACGCGGCCGCGTCGTTCAACGACCTGGTCACCGCCCTCGCGTCGTCGCGGCAGGTCCAGCACGCCCTCTCGGAGCACAGCCGCACGCTCTCCGAGCACCTCGAGCTCTCGGAGTTCGCCGAGGCGGCCCTCGCGAGCTTCCTGACGGCCGGTGGCGCCGACGCCGGTGGCTTCTGCGTCGTCCGCGAGGGCGACCTCGAGGTGGCGGCCGCCCACCGCCTCGACGCGGAGGAGCTCACGCGCAACGCCACCGTGCGGTCGACGATGAGCTCCGGCCGCGCCCTCTGGGTCGACGTTCCCGCCGGCCTGTCGATCGACGCCGGAGCACTGGAGTTCCGGCCCGCAGCGGTCGGCATCCTGCCGATCACCTTCCGTGCCGTGCCCGTCGGCGTGCTGGTGCTGGCCTTCGCCCGGACCCCTGCCCCTGACACCACGCGCCTCGTCGAGGCCTTCCGCACCTCGACCGGCGTGGCGTTGAACAACGCCCTCTCGCACGAGCGGTTCCAGCGCCTCGCGGCGGTCGACCCCCTGACGGGTGCCTACAACCGGCGCTTCGGGCTCGCCCGCCTCCACGAGGAGTGGGCGCGGTCCGTGCGGTCCGAGGTGCCGCTGGGGCTCATCGGCTTCGACCTCGACCACTTCAAGACGGTCAACGACACCTACGGCCACCTCGCCGGCGACCGGGTGCTGCGTGACGCCTCGAACGCCGCGCGGCTGGTGATCCGCGAGGGTGACGTGCTCGTGCGCACCGGCGGCGAGGAGTTCCTCGTCGTCCTGCCCGGCGCGGGACCGGACGACGTCTCCGCGGTCGCGGAGCGCATCCGCCGGGCGATCGGGGCGATCTCGGTCGCGAGCGGCGACAGCCTCGTCCGGGTCACCGTCAGCCTCGGGGCAGCCTCGGTGCCCAGCACGCCCGCCGACACGCCGGACGACCTCGTCGCCCTCGTCGACGAGTCGCTCTACGAGGCCAAGGCCGCCGGGCGGGACCGGCTCGTCATGTCCTCCGGACGGAGCGTGCCCAGCACGGCCTGACGACCGGGGCCGTCAGCGCGCGCTCCGCACCGCGCGCCGCAGCAGCCAGGCGGCCGAGTCGATGACCAGCGCCATCCAGCGCAGCCGGCTGTTCAGCTCGCGGTAGACCGGGGAGAGCTTGGCCCGGATCGCGGCCGTCTCGCCCGCGTAGGCCGCTGCGCCGGTCGCTCCGGCGGCGACCTTCGCCGCGATCGCGTGGTACTCCTGCCAGAGGTCGACGTACGGCGCCAGGTGCGCCTGGCCGCCCCACTGCAGCCGAGGGAACTCCCGGTCGTGCCGGGCGAGCTCGGCGACGTAGGCCTCGTAGGCGAAGTGCCGGCCGGCGCTGGTCAGCCCGGTGCGGCGGACGTACGTCTCGTTCGCGGTCTGCGGGTCGCCGGCCTCGAGGGCCTGCACGGCCAGGTGCATGCGGGTGGCGTCGCGCTGCACCTGCTGGTGCGGGAACACGTACTGGTCGAAGACGTCGAGCGCGACGAGCCGGGTCAGGATCAGTCGCTCGGCGGCCATCATCAGCCGACCGACGGTGTGCGGCGATCGGACCCGGCCGGACGACAGGCGTCCGTCCAGCGCCTCCGCCGCCGCCGTGAACCGGTCGACGGCGTCCTCCAGCCGGGAGACCGACCGGCGGCGGACACCTGGCAGCTGGGCGAGACCGACGCCCGGCTCGGCCTCGTAGGCGACGCGGGCCGCAGCCTCCGTCGCGCGCGCGACGAAGTCCAGGATGGGCAGGTCGGCCCGGTCGTGGTCGACCCAGATGTCGTTGACGACCTGGAGGTTCAGCGCCAGGTAGGGGATGTCGACGTTGGAGACCACGTCGTAGTTCGTGTGGTAGTTGCGGGTGAGGTACTGCGTGCCCACGGTGTTGAAGTAGAGACCCGGGATGCCGGCCGCGGTCAGCGTGAAGTGGTCGGCGTTGGCCCAGACGACGTTCTGCGACAGGGTGCCGAAGGGCGTGCGGGCGGGGTCGCTCTCGAGCTTCTCCACGGCGTGGGCGAGCAGCTCGGAGTGGGTGCGGACGAGCAGCCGCTCCCCCGGGTCGCCGGTGCCGAGCAGCTCGAAGTCCAGGCTCAGGATCGCCGTGCGGCCCCACTCGGGTCGCTGGTGGGTGACGGCGTACCAGCATCCGATCAGCCACTCGTAGTAGGAGTCGGTGTAGCCGTACTCCTCGTTGGTGCTGGCGAGGAACAGCAGCGTGCGGCGCGGCCGGAAGCCGGTGTCGCGGATCGCCTTGGCGATGCCGAGCATGCCCGCGACGGCCGTCGCGTCGTCGGCCGCCCCGCGGAACCACGCGTCGTGGTGGCCGGTGAAGATGATGACCTCGTCGGAGCGGTCGGTGCCCTTGACCGCGCCGAGCACGTTGTAGCCGACGCCGCCGTCCTCCGCTCGCGTCAGCTCGACGTCGGAGGTGAGGGTGACCGTCGTCGGACCCGTCCGGGCCCGCGACAGCAGGTCGTTGGCCGCGTCGCGGGTGACGAAGACGAACGGCACCCAGTCGTCGTCGTAGGTGCCGTCGAAGCTGAGCAGCCCGTCGTCGCGCTTGTTGTAGAACGCGCCGCTCTCGGTCGTGCCGGTGTAGAAGACGACGGCCCGCGCACCCTCGATCGTCGCCTGGTGGCCGTGGCGGTTGACCCAGAAGTCGCCGAACGCCCAGTCGACCAGCACGATCTTGCCGGTCGCGTCGAGCCCCTCGTAGTCGACCGCCCGGCCGAGGCCGACGTCGAGCAGCTCGGCGGTGATGCCGCCCGCCGCGGTCCCGGGGACGCCTCCCCACGAGCTCGCGGCGTACGTCGGCCCGCCGGCTACGGCGACGGACGCGCCGCGGAACACCCACCGGTCGATGGGGACCGGCAGCTCGGCGACCTGGGTCAGGCCGAGCCGCCGCATCTCCCGCGCGATCCAGTGGGCGGCCGCCACGTTGGCCGGCGAGCCGCCGGGACGCCAGCCGTCGGGGGTGTCGCCGAAGGACGTCACGCGCTCGGTGACCTGACGCAGGTAGCCGACGTCGAGCGCCTCGTTGAGGTCGGCTGCGTCCCCGCGCCACCGGGCGTGGTGCCTCGGGCGCCGACCGCGCCCGTCGTGCGCAGCAGCGGCGGGCCCGCGTGCCAGGTTCGAGCCGGCCAGCCCCGCCGCGAGCCCGGCCGCACCGGTGGCGAGCACCCGGCGACGGGACAGCCGGGCCGTCAGGTGCTCGCGCACGGCCGCCGCGACGGCCGGCGGCTCGCCGAGGTCCGCGGGGTCCGGGGCGTCCGTCCCGTGGCCGAGGACCAGGCTCGGGTCGGGGACGTCACGCAGCGCCCACCAGCGAGCGCCGACAGCGGCTGAGCCGGGCCCGCGGGTCTCGTCCTGTGCCGGTTCGCGCTCGCGCATGACTGCCTCCGGTCCGCTGCCAGGAGGTCGCCGCTCGGCTCGGACGCCGGGGCGGCTGGCGCCCGGCACGTCAGTCCCGGACGCTAGACCGGGCCCCGATGGCGGTCAACGTGCCGTCGCGCGAGGGCCTCCGTGAACCGAGCGGACCGCCCGGGCGTCCTTACCGCATGAACAGTGGGGGTCGCGGCGACTTGCACGCCGCGCGCAGCACCGGAACAGTGCACCCAATGCCGCGGCCCCGATCTCGCCTCATGGTCGCGGTCTCGGTGACGGCGGTCCTGGCGGTCAGCGGGTTCGCCGCTCCCTCCGGGGCCGGCTCGTCCACGACGCGACCCGAGCGGTCGCCTCGCGTCGCCGACGCCGTCCCCGCCCAGCCCGTCGTGACCGCGGCCGCGCCTCTGCCGTCGCGGCCGCGGGGTAGGCGCCCGAACATCGTGATGGTCATGGCCGACGACCTGTCCGGCGACCTGCTGCGGTTCATGCCGACCGTCAGCGCGATGGCCCGCGACGGGGCGAGCTTCACCAGGTACTACGTCGCCAACTCGCTGTGCTGCCCGTCACGGGCGACGATCCTCACCGGTCGCTACCCGCACAGCACCGGCGTGCTCGCCAACGACGGACCGCGCGGCGGCTACGACCAGTTCCGCGGAAAGGGCGAGCGACGGACGTTCGCGACGGCCCTGGACGCGGCCGGCTACCGCACGGGCATGATCGGCAAGCACATGAACAAGTACCGCGTGAGCCACCGGGCCGATGCGGCACCGGTCCCGCCCGGGTGGGACGAGTGGTTCGTCACCGGCGGGTCCGGCTACCGGCAGTACGACTACCTCGTCAACGAGAACGGCCGGATGCGCCACTACGGCACCGGCCCGCGCAACTACGGCACCGACGTGATGAGCCGCACCGCGCAGCGGTTCATCGCGCGAGCCGCACGTCACGAGTCACCGTTCTTCCTCGAGGTCGCACCCTTCTCGCCGCACGAACCGGCCACCCCGGCCGACCGGCATCTCGACGACTTCCCCGGGCTGCTCGCGCCGCGGAGCCCGACCTTCAACTGGCCCAACCTCAACGCGCCGCGGTGGCTGGCCGAGAAGACGACGCTCGACACGTTCTCGCTGGCGGAGCTCGACGCGGAGTACCGCCGGCGCGCGCAGTCCGCGGCCACGATCGACGACCTCGTCGCGGACGTGCAGCGCGCGCTGCGCCGCTCCGGCGTCGCCCGCAACACCTACCTGGTGTTCACCTCGGACAACGGCTACCACCTGGGCGAGCACGGCCTGCCCGCGGGGAAGCGGACGGCCTTCGACTCCGACATCAGGGTCCCGCTCGTGGTCACCGGACCCGACGTCCCCGCCGGAACCAGGGTCCGGGCCCTCGCGTCGAGCATCGACCTGGCCCCGACGTTCCAGGCGCTGGGCCGCGCGCGCATCTCGCCCGGGGTGCAGGGGCGCAGCCTCGTGGGGTGGCTCACCGGCCGACCGCCGGCGACCTGGCGGACCGGCGTCCTCGTCGACTACCTCGACGCGAAGATGTACCTCGGCGACCCCGACCGCCCCCCGCAGCGTTTCGGATCGCCGCCTCGCTACCGGGCGCTGCGGACGAGGCACACCGTTTGGGTCAGGTACCTCAACGGCCAGCGGGAGCACTACGACCTGCGACGCGACCCCTACCAGATGGTCAACACCGCGCACCTGGTGTCGCCCAGGCGTGCCCGGGCGTACGACCAGCAGCTGCGCGCTCTGGCCCGCTGCCACGACGGCGCGAGCTGCCGCCTGGCCGACCGGCTGCGCTGACGGTCCGTCGCCGCCGTGCACGCCGTACGGTGCAGGGATGCGCATCGCCGTCGCCGGAGCCCACGGACAGATAGCCCGCAGGCTCGCAGGCCTGCTCACCGGCGGAGGCGACACCGTGGTGGGCCTGGTGCGCAACCCGGACCACCGCGCCGATCTGGAGGCGCACGGCGTCGAGCCGGTCGTCCTCGACCTCGAAGGAGCGGCGGCGGGCGATGTGGCCGCCGCCGTCGGCGGCTCGGACGCGGTGGTCTTCGCCGCCGGTGCCGGCCCCGGGAGCGGCGTCGCGCGCAAGGACACGGTGGACCGCGCCGCTGCGGCACTGCTCGCCGACGCCGCCGAGCGGGCGGGTGTGCGCCGGTACGTGCTGGTGTCCTCGATGGGGGTCGACGCCGTGCGGGACGGCGCGACACCCGACGGGACCGACGAGACCTTCGTGGCCTACCTGCGGGCGAAGCTGGCGGCCGAGGAGGACCTGACGGCACGGGACCTCGACTGGACGGTGCTGCGTCCCGGGGGGTTGACCGACGGCCCCGGCACCGGCCGGGTCTCCCTTGCCGAGCGCGTCGGGCGCGGCCAGGTCCCCCGCGACGACGTCGCGGCAGTGCTGGTCGCCCTGCTCCGCGAGCCGGCGTCGTCGGGGATGGTGCTCGAGCTCGTCGGCGGCGACACACCCATCGACGCGGCCGTGCATCGGCTCGTCGGCGGGTAGCCGAGGGTCGTGCGCGGACGCCCCGGCCGGCTGCGCGCCGACCGGGGCGTTGTCCGCTGCGCGGGCTAGGCGGCCACCGGCCGTCGGCCCGGGACGTGCACCCTGCGCAGGCCGATCGTCGCACCGGCCCCTGCGGCCAGCCCGCCGAGCGTCAGCAGCGTGACGACGGACACGGGCACGCCGTCGTCGCCTGTGCGGGCCGGGGCGACCGGTGAGGTCACCTGACCGGCGCCGCTCCGGGCCTCTCGCGCCGCGGCGTCGAGCCGGTCCAGGTAGAGCTCGAGCTCCAGCTCCCGAGCGGTGCGGGCGCCGACGTCGCGCTCGGAGGACGAGACGGCGGCATCGGCGACGCCGACCGGCTCGGCCGAGGCCGTCGGGGTGAGCAGCAACGGCGACACCGACAGGGTGAGGGCCGCGGCCGCGACAGCGGATCGTGTGGTGGTGCTCATGATGGTTCTCCTTCGTGATCGTGATGTGCGTCAGGCGGCCCGGCGGGCCGTCAGCAGGAGGTACTCCCAGTTCATCGCCAGACCGGCACCGCCGGTGTGGTGACGCCGGGCGAGGTCCGCGAGGTCGGCGTCGAGTGCCGCGACCCGGTCGGGGTCGGCGGCGATCGCCTTGTAGGTCGCGATGGTCGGCCCGTAGCAGGCCTTGAAGAAGTCCCGGAAGTCCTCGGGCGCGGTGAAGCGGTCGACCCGGACGGTCTGCCGGGTGGCCGAGACGACCTCCGCCCGGTCGCCGAGCAGGCCGCGGACGTGGTCCTCGCTCCCCCACAGCGGCGGAGGCTGCGCGCCGGGCGGAGGCGCCGGGGCGTACGGCTTCATCGTGGCGAACATCTGGCCGATGAAACCCTCCGGCGTCCAGCTGAGCAGGCCGATCGTGCCGCCCGGTCGCGTGACGCGGACCAGCTCGTCGGCGCTCGCCTGGTGGTGCGGCGCGAACATGACTCCGACGCAGGAGAGCACCGCGTCGAACTCGGCGTCACCGAACGGCATCGCCTCGGCGTCGGCGACGCGCCACTCGAGGTCGGCGCCGGCCTCGGCGGCCAGCAGGCGCCCCGTGTCGAGCAGCTCGGGCGTGAGGTCGCTCGCGACTACGGCCGCTCCGGCCAGCGCAGCGGGGATGGCCGCGTTGCCGCTGCCGGCCCCCACGTCGAGCACCGTCTGCCCGGGCCGGATGTTGCTCGCCTCGACGAGGATCGGCCCCAGCTCGGGGATGACCGTGGTGGCCACGGCGGGATAGTCGCCCAGCGCCCACATGGCGCGGTGCCGGGCCTTGAGCTCGCGGTCGGCGTCGACCGCGTGGATGGTGTCGGTCACTGTCGTGAACCTTTCCGTGATGGACGGGTGTACGACCGCTACGGTGCCTGCGCGGTGGCGGGGAGACATCCGTGCCACACACGGAGATCCGGTGGTAGCAATGTCCTCGTGACAGTGGCCGGCTGGGACGCGCTGACCGCCCGCGAGGCCGAGGTGCTCGCCGGCGTGGAGCGCCGCCTCAGCAACCTCGAGATCGCGGGCGAGCTGGTCGTGTCCGTGCGGACGGTCGAGACCCACATCGCGGCCCTGCGCCGCAAGCTCGGGGCCGACAGCAGGACCAAGCTGATCGAGGCCTCGATGTCGCGGCGCGCCACCGCGGTCCAGCTGCCCCGCAACTCGTTCGTGGGGCGGGACGGCGACCTCGAGGCGGTACGCGGGGTGCTGGAGCGGGCCCGGTGGGTGACCCTCGTCGGGCCGGCCGGCAGCGGCAAGACGCGCCTGGCCCTGGAGCTGGCGGCGGTCGACAACCGCACCCCCGTCGTGGTCGAGCTCGAACGCGTCGCGCCGGACAGGGTGGTGAACGCTGTCGCGAAGGGGATCGGGCTCGGCATCGACAGCTCGGGCGACCTGGTCGCGGCCTGCGGCGTCGCGCTGCGCGCCCAGAGCTACCTGCTGGTGCTCGACAACGCCGACCGTGTCGTCGAGGAGGTGCGCCGGCTGGTCGGCCGGCTGCTGACCCTCGCGGAGCCGCTCACCGTGCTGACCACCTCCCGCTCGCCCCTGGGCGGCTCCGACGAGGCCGTCTACCCGGTGGCACCGCTGCCGGTCGACGAGGACGCCGACTCGGCGGCCGTGCGGCTCTTCGTCGACCGGGCGGCGTCCGCGGCACCCTCCCGACCGGTCCAGCCCGGCGACGTCGACCTCGTGGCCCGGGTCTGCCGACGGCTCGACGGCCTCCCGCTGGCCATCGAGCTCGCGGCGGCCCGGACCCGCCACCTCCCGCTGGCCGAGCTCGCGAGCCGTCTCGACGCCGGCTTCGACGCGCTCGACCGCGCGGCGCCGGAGAGCCGGCACCGCACCCTGGCGACCGCCTTCGATTGGACGTGGGACCTGCTGGACGACGAGGAACGCGCCATCCTGTCCAGGCTGGCAGCCCTGCCCCGGACCTTCGACCTGGACCTGGTCGAGGCCGTGACGGCGCCGGGCGCGGGCCGCGTGGTGCTCCGGCTGCTGGACCGGTCACTCGTGTCCGCGACGGCCCGGGCCACCGACCCGCAGCGGTTCAGGCTCCTGCAGGCGCTGCGGGCCTTCGTCCTCGAGCGCACCGACCCCGACGTCGTGCACGAGGTGCGCCGGCTGCACGCTGCCCACCTCGTGACCCTCACCGGCCGCGTCCACGACGGGGCGCGGACGGACGACAGCAGGGCGGCCGCCGTCGAGGCGGCGCGCCTGTGCCCGGAGGCGAACGCCGCTGTCGCCTGGGGGCTCGAGCACGACCCGGCGGTGGCGCTGAGGGTGGCGTGCGCGCTCTCGGTCGGCGGCGAGCAGTACAGCCCCGACCTCGAGAGCCTGTCCTCCATCTGCCGGGTCGCGCGCGACGCCCGGGTGCGCGAGCTCGCGACCCCGGCCGACCTCCTCGAGATCGGCATGGCCGTCCTCCTCGTCGACCTCGACCTGGCCGACGAGCTGGTGACGCTGACGCTCGACCGCGTCACCGACGACCGGTCGGCTCTGGCCGCCCATCACCTGGCGGGGTTCTCCGCCGCCTACCGGCACGACCCGCGCGCGGCCCTGGAGCACCTCGCGACCGCGGAACGTCTCGCCGACGAGCTGGGTGACGCCTGGCAGCTGGCATCGGTCCGGCAGGCGCGCGGGATCGCACTGCGCAGCTCGGGCGACACCGACCGCGCCGTGGCGGCGTTCGAGTCCGCGATGCACGGCTTCGCGCTGGCCGGGGACGCGATGCACGTCAACAACGCGCGCTACATGATGGCGGCGACCGCGGTCGACGGCGGCCGCTTCCTCGACGAGGCGCTGGTCTGGATCGACCAGTGCGCGGCGTACGCGAGCAGCGTCGGCAACCGGCACGAGGTCGCCCACGCCGACCTCACGAGGGCGAAGCTCATGGCCGGGCCGGGCGTCCGCCCCGACCTCGCCGACGCGGTGCGCAACTTCCAGCGGGTCGGCGACCTGCGCTGCCTCGCGCGGTCCTACCTGCTGCTCGGGACGCACGGCCCGGTCGCCGAGCAGGAGGCGATGTTCGAGAAGGCGCTGGAGGTCGCGCAGTCGGCGCACGACCACCTCCACGAGGAGATGGCGCTGGAGGGGCTGATCCGGTCGCGCTGGGCGACGGGCGACGCACGAGGCGCGGCGATCGCGCTCGGCCAGCTCGTCAACCTCCTCGGCGACGGTCCGGCGGTGAGCCGGTGCCCCGAGGACATGCAGGCCGATCTCGGCGACTGGAGGGCAGCGGTCGCCGAGGGCCAGGCCCGCCGGGCTCCGGCCTGACGGCGATCAAGGCCGGTTGTCAGCACTGCTCAGCAGGTCGTCCAGCCGCTCGCGCCAGCGCCGTTCCCACGGTCCGGGATGGTTGCCGGTCGTGGCGGCTGCGGTGTCCAGCTGCTCCAGGAGCGCCCGAGCCGGCTCCGGCCCGCCCGATGCGGCCGCCAGCCACGCGGACTCGACCAGCCACACCACACGCTCCGGTGTCAGGGCCGCCGGCTCCAAGGCGGGCGCGGCGGCGTCGAGCCGGCTCTGTGCCTGGTCCTCCAGACCGTCCAGACGCAGCAGGCGGGCGCGCCGGACGGCCAGGCGGGCCAGGTGTGTCCCGTCGACGGCGCCGGCAGCCGCCCGCCGCGCCCGGGCCAGCACCGAGCGGGCTTCGCCGGGCCGGTCGGTGGCCGTGTACAGGTCGGCCAGGGCGGCAGCGCCGAGGTTCGTGTGCAACGGGCGCCCGGCCGCCACTGCCGAGTCGAAGAGGCGCTGCAGCAGGAGCTCGGCGTCCTCGGTCCGGCCGTCGTGCACGGCGAGAAGGCCCTCGGCGTAGGTGACGATGTCTTCCCATCTCGCCGTGACCATGCGCGACACGAGCTCGCGGGCCCGCTGCAACAGCTCGCGTGCACTCTCGGTGTCACCACCCAGGAGGAGGGCCTGCGCGAGCCGGGCAGCGTTGACGGCCGTGATGCGGCGATCACCCTCCCGCTCGGCCCGGCGCAGCGCCTCCTGCTGCCAGGTGAGCGCCTGCGGCAGGTCTCGGTGCAGCCACCTGGCCGAGAGGTTGTACGACGCGCCGCACCGCACGGCGTCCGGACCCGTGGGCCCGTAGCGGACCGGTCTCCCCTCGGACCGGTCGGCCGCCTCGAAGACGGCGAGGCTCGCCGCCTCGGCCGCGTCGGGGTCGTCGAGGCTGTCGCCGAGGGTCTGCTGCGCGAACGCCTCGACGAGCGGGTCGTCGTCACGTCGCGCGAGGCCGAGAGCGTCGACCGCCGCCGCGGCAGCCTCGCGGCGGTTGTGGGTGCCGCGCAGCCAGGCCCAGTACGTGAGTCCGATGGCCCGCGCTGGTGCCTCTGCCCCGGCAGCATCGAGGGCCGCGGACAGGTAGTCCTCGCCCTCCTGCTCGTGGCCGGCCTCGAACCACAACGTCATGGCGTCGACCACGAGCTGCAGCCAGTCGTGGCTGCGTCCGAAGCGCCGGTAGGTGTGCACCGCGGCCCGGATGTTGTCGGCCTCGGCGACCGCCTCGGCCAGCCACTGCGGCGAGTCGGGCCCTTCGCTGTGCGCGGCCAGCCGGGCGGCCCACGCGGCGACCCAGTCGGCGTGGGCGGTCCGGAGCGCGTCGAGCTCACCCGGTGGCTGCCGCGCGAGCTCGTCCGCCGCGAAGCTACGGATCGTCTCGAGGAGTCGGAACCGCGGCCGCCCTGCCACCGGGTCCGCCGGCTGCACCAGATGGCGGTCGACGAGGTCGAAGAGCCCCTCCGCGACATCGACCCTGGCGGGCATGCCCACACCGGGCACGACACGCTCGGCTGCCTCGAGGGTGAAGCTGCCGGCGAAGACGGCAACAGCCCGGAGGAGTTCACGTTCCTCGTCCGGGAGCAGCTCGTAGCTCCACGTGATCGTGTCGCGAAGCGTCCGGTGCCGGACGGGCGCGTCGACGCGCCTGGCCGACACGTCGAGCGGTGCCGCGAGGCGCTCGAGCAGGCCGCCCGGTGTCAACAGCCGCATCCACGGCGCGGCGATCTCCAGGGCGAGCGGCAGCCCGTCCAGCCGGCGGGCGATCTCGGCGATGTCGTGGGCGTTGGCCGCGTCGAGCGCCTGCGTGGGGTCGTGCGCCCGGGCCCGGTCCAGGAAGAGCCGCACGGAGTCCACGGCGGCGAGCGCGTCGAGGTCGGACTCCGTCGCGGCGTCGGGCACCTCCAGCGGCTGCACCAGGAATTGCTGCTCGCCCTCGATGCGCATCGGCTCGCGCGAGGTGACGAGGACGCGCAGGTGCCGGGTCTCACGGTGCAGCCGGTCGACGAGCCGGTGGGCGCCGGGGAGGTGCTCGAGGTTGTCGAGGACGAGCAGGCCCTCCAGGGTCCGCAGCCGCGTCACGACCGACTCCAGGGCGTCCGCCCCGGCGGCGGGCTGCACGCCGACGGCGACCGCCACGGTCGCGGCGGCGAGCTCGTGGTCGCGCAGCGGCGCCAGCTCCACGAACCAGGCGGAGCCGCCCCGGGATGCCTCGGCGGCGAGGATCTCCGTTGCCAGCCGGCTCTTGCCGGCACCCCCGGCCCCGGTCAGGGTGACCAGCCGGTGGGAGGCGAGGAGGCCGGCCACCACAGCCAGCTCGGCCGACCGGCCGTGGAAGGAGTCGACGTGGGCGAGTGGCCCGGAGATCGGCCCGTGCTCCGGCTCCGTCTCCGGCTCCGGCGGTGAGCCACCGTCCGGGTCCGGACGGGCGACCGGCTGGAGGCCTTCGTCACCGGCGAGGACGCGTCGGTGCATCACGGCGAGGGCCCGCCCGGGGTCCGCGCCCAGGTCGTCGCGCAGGAGGCGGCGGGTCTCGTCGAAGGCCTGCAGCGCCTCGGCCTGCCGGCCGCTGCCGGCGAGGGCCCACATCAACAGCTCCGTGAGGCTCTCGCGCAGCGGCTCCCGCGTCCTCGCCGAGGAGAGAAGCTGGGCCACCTCCGCGACGTCGCCACCGGACCGCAGGGCCGCGGCCGCCCAGGCCTCGACGGCGTCCAGCCGGGCATCTTCGAGCTGACGGGTGGTTGCGTCGTGAGTGGGCAGCCGCGGGAGGTCGGCCAGCGCCGGGCCGCGCCAGACCTGCAGGGCGCGACCGAGCGTGTCCGCCGCCTCCCCCTGCCTCCCCTCCGCGACCGCCCGTCGACCGCGGGACAAGAGGTCACGGAAGGACAGGAGGTCCGATTCGCCGCGCTCGAGGTTGAGCCGGTAACCCGCTCCGACGGTTTCGAGGCGGCGGCCGTCCCCACCGCTGAGCGCCTCGCGGCCGAGGGCCTTGCGCCAGGCCGAGACGTAGGTCTGCACCACGTTGACGGCCGACGCGGGCGGCTCCTCGCCCCACATGCGGTCGACGAGCACGTCCACCGGGACCACGGCGTTGGCCTCGAGCGCCAGCAGGGCGAGCAGGCCCCTGCGACGCTCGCCGGCGGGACCCACCGGCCGTCCGTCGATCTCGACCTCGAAGGGTCCGAGGAGGCGCACCTGCAGGTGTCCCGTGCTCATGCCCGCCCATCCACGAAGCCGCCGGACCGCTGAGCGGAGTGTGCCAGAGCAGGCGACGTTTCAGCGCGCGTCGAGCGGCGTTCCAGCGGGGCGATCCACGGTGGCCACGCAGGTCGGGACAGGCCCGGCCGGACCGGAAGGACAGGACCATGAACCGTCGCTCAGCAGTCACCGTCGCCTTCGCCTCCGTGCTCGCGCTGTCGCCGCTCGCGGCGTGCGGCTCCACGCCGAGTGCCGGCGCCGAGACGCGACCCGGCGTCTCGCGCGGTGGCAACGTGCACGAGCACCAGGCCCACCGCGACGTCGCGGAGTGGGGGACCGACTCGGCCACCACGGGGAACCGTCGCGAGCACCTCGCGCACCAGGACGGGTGAGGCACCACCGGTCCGGCGTCCAAGCAGCCCCGGCCTCGTTCCGAGGCCGGGGCTGCTGCGTCCGCGCACCCGAGGCACCCGGGAGGGCATCGCCCCCCATTGTTGCGCCAGGTCCCTCCTAGGCCTTTCCCCGCCGGAGCCGGCTCACTAGGCTCGCGCCGGCCCGGCCGCGACAGGACCGGGACGACAAGGGAGGGCGATCCGTACATGTCCGGACGAATCCGCGCGCTGATGGCCGCCACAGCGGCCGGTGCGCTCGTGTTCGGGGCCGCTGCGGCACCAGCGTCGGCGGCACCGAACAACAACACGATCAGGAAGCTCACCAAGGCCGTCACGCCGGAAGGCGTGCTGGCACACCTCGAGGCGCTGCAGGCCGTGGCCGACGCCAACGGCGGCAACCGCGCGTCCGGCCAGCCCGGCTACGGCGCATCGGTCGACTATGTGGTCGCAGCGCTCGAGGACGCCGGCTACTCGCCGACAGTTCAGACCTTCGACTTCGACTACTTCGAGGAGAACTCGGAGCTGGTCCGTCTCTCGCCCAACCCACGGACCTTCGTGAACGGCACCGACTTCCTGCGCAACACCTTCGACTCGGGCACGCCGCAAGGCACCGCCACCGGGGCGCTGCAACCTGTCGACCTCGTGATCAACCCGGCCGGGCCGCCCAACTCCAGCAGCAGCGGCTGCGAGGCCGCGGACTTCGCCGGCTTCCCGGCGGGCTCGGTCGCGCTCCTGCAGCGCGGCACGTGCGGCTTCGCCGTCAAGGCGCTCAACGCCCAGGCAGCCGGCGCGAGCGCCGTGATCATCATGAACGAGGGCCAGCCCGGCCGGACCGGTCTGCTCAACATGATCGGCGACGCGACCGGTCTGACCATCCCCGCGATCTTCACCACGTTCGCGGCCGGCCAGGACCTCTCGCAGACTCCCGGCGCGACGGTCACGGTCACGGTGGCGTTCGTGGCCGAGGTGCGCCAGGCGGCCAACGTCCTGGCCGAGACCCGCACCGGCAACGACCGCAACGTCGTGATGGCCGGCGCGCACCTGGACAGCGTCCAGGACGGCGCGGGCATCCAGGACAACGGCTCCGGCAGCGCCGCTCTGCTCGAGACCGCGATCCAGATGGCCAAGGTGAAGCCGGCCAACACCGTCCGGTTCGCCTGGTGGGGTGCTGAGGAGTCCGGCCTGCTCGGCTCGGAGCACTACGTGGCCGAGCTGTCGCAGGCGGAGCAGGACGACATCGCGCTCTACCTGAACTTCGACATGGTGGCCTCGCCGAACTACATGTTCGGCATCTACGACGGCGACAACTCCGGCGCGACCGCGCCCCCCGGCTTCATCCCGCCGGGCTCCGCGCAGATCGAGGACGTCTTCGAGAAGTTCTACGCCGACCGTGGCGAGCCGTCGCAGGACAGCGAGTTCTCGGGCCGGTCGGACTACGGGCCGTTCATCGCGGTGGGGATCCCGGCCGGGGGTCTCTTCACGGGTGCTGAGGGCGTCAAGACGGCGGCGGAGGCCGCGCTCTACGGCGGTGTCGCCGGGGCGGCGTACGACCCGTGCTACCACCAGTTCTGCGACAACTACCGCGGTGACGGGCAGAACGTCGCGCTGTACGACCAGCTCGAGCAGGACTACGAGCTGGTCGGCAACGTGAACGTGGACGCATTGGACGTCAACTCCGACGCGGTCGCGACGGCCGTGCTCACCTTCGCCTACGACACGTCGACCGTGAACGCCGTGGCCGGCAAGAGGGGCAAGAGCAAGGGTCTGTTCAAGACGGCCAGCTGAGCGCTTCCCCGCCCAGCCGGCGATCCGCACGGCACTGGAGCCCCGGCCTCGTCACGAGGCCGGGGCTCCGTGCATTCCCCCCGGTTGGGCCGGGGTTTCAGGGGCGGGCGGCGAGGGCTCGGCCGACCGCCCGGGCCTCGAGACCGATCTCGCGCAGCAGGCCGGAGAGCTCGGCCCTGATGCCGACGAAGTGCAGACCGCGCGCGGTCGGCAGGTCGTCGGCTCCGTGCACCCGCGGCACGCCCCGTCGGTCCAGCACTGCGAGGTGACCGACGAGCGGCTCGAGGCCCGTGGTGAACCCGGTCGCCGCGATGACGGCGTCGGGCTCGACGGTGCTGCCGTCGGCGAGGAGCACCCGCGACCCGTCGACCGACACGGTCGCGGCCACCACGGCGACGCGGCCGGACCGGACGGCATCGACGATCCCGGTGTCCAGGATCGGCACGGTCCCGGTCTCGCGGAACTGCGTGTAGGGGTTGCTGGTCGCCGGAAGGCCGTGCTCCGACAGGTCGGGCACGCTGATCCGGCGCATCGCGGCGGCGAGCGGGTCCTTCATCGCCGCCGGCGCCCGCTTCATCGCGATGCCGAACACTTGGCTCGGGATGCCGTAGGTGTCGCGCCGGACGATGTTGGGCGGCGTCCGCACCGACAGGGTCACCCGCGCACCGGCACCGAGCAGGTCCAGTGCGATCTCAGTGGCGGAGTTGCCGGCGCCCACGACCAGCACGTGCCGGCCGGCGTACGGCGTCGGCTCCCGGTAGTCGGCGGAGTGACACACGTCGCCGGGGAAAGTCTCGAGACCTGGCCAGTCCGGTCGCCGGGGCGATTGGCTGTAGCCGGTGGCCACCACGACCCTGCGAGCCGCTCGGTCGCCGGCGTCGGTCCGCACGACCCAGCCGGCACCGTCGGCGGACTCGATGCCGGTGACCGTGACGCCGAGCTCGGGCCGCAGCCCGTGCACCTCGGCGTACGTCGCGAGGTACTGGAGGAGGTCGTCGCGGGCGACCCACCGGCCGTACGCCCGCGGGATCCGCAGCCCAGGCAGGCCCGACAGCCACCGGACCGTGTGCAGGTGGAGGCTGTCGTAGCGCGCGGCCCACGACGCACCGACCCGGTCAGCCCGTTCCAGCAGCGCGACATCTCGTCCCGCCTCGACCAGCGCAGCGGAGGTCGCGAGACCGGCCGGTCCGGCTCCTACGACGACGATCTGGCTTGCGACTCCCGCGGGCACGGCCACAACGTAGGGCGTCGGTTCGAGCCCGGCGACGGCCAGGTCGTGCACGGCGTCGCGCGCTCGTCGTTCCCCGGCTGGGAGGGAGCTCGCTTCGGGTCAGGCCGCTCGGTCCCGCTGCCGATGGGTTGGAGGGGGGTGAGTGCCGGTGACCGACACCGTGCGGAGGAAGGACGCGGTCTCTCCGCAGACGCTGGCCGCTGCGCCGGGGCTGGCGCTCGCGGTGGGCTGCGCGGCTGGGGCCGTCGTCGGTGGTGCGCTCGGTGTGATCGTCATGGCCGGCGCCAGCGCCGACGACGACTGGGCGGCCGTCGGCGCGCTCGTCGCCGGCGCCGCTGTGGGAGCTCTGGTCGCCGTCGGGGTGTACGTCGCGGCCCTCGTCGCTGCCGCTCGCCGGCTGTTCCCGCCCGGTCGGCGCGCCCGGCCGGTGCTGCACACGCTGACCGGGCAGACCGCTGTCGCCGCCTACGGGGCGGCTCTTCTCGCGGTGCTTCGACCGAGCTCCATGGGCTGGACGGTTCTGGTGGTGCTGCTGACGGCCGGCGCTGCCGCCTGCGCTCCGGCTGCCTTCGTCTGGTCCGGCACATCGGGCCGACCGCGCCGGATCGCGATCGCCGCGGTGCTGGTGCCCACGCTGCTGGGCGGCGGGGTCGTCGCCGGGACCAACACCGCCGCGGAGGTACGCACCGGACGGGTCGCGGCCGACCTGCCTCTCGTCCTGTTCGACAGGTCGACCGACTTCCCGCTGTCACCGGCGCAGTCGCGGACCGTCGCCGTCCCGGCCGCGGCCGGCACCGCAGTCAGGACCAGCAACCCGGCCAGCACTGACCCCGACACCGCGCCCGCGCGTCTGCCGACCATCTCGTTCCCCTCCCCGGGCCCGAGGCCGGGCACCTGCCCCGATCATGGCCCACCAGCCGGCGCACGTCACGGGCCGGGACGGGCGATGCGGCACATCGGCAGGCCTCTGACGCGGGAAGCCCCGGTCTCACGGCGAGACCGGGACTTCCGTGGGCGAGGGGCTCAGCCCACGTCGAACCGGTCGAGGTTCATCACCTTGTCCCACGCGGCCACGAAGTCGCGCACGAACTTCTGCTGCGCGTCGTCGCTCGCGTAGACCTCGGAGACGGCGCGCAGCTCGGAGTTCGAGCCGAAGACGAGGTCGACGCGGCTGCCCGTCCAGCGGACCTCGCCCGTGGCACGGTCACGGCCCTCGTAGGTCTCTGCGTCCTCGGACGTCGACGTCCACTCCGTCTCCATGTCGAGGAGGTTGACGAAGAAGTCGTTCGTCAGTGTCCCCGGCGCCGAGGTGAGCACGCCGACTGTCGACGACGCGGTGTTGGCACCCAGCACCCGCAGGCCGCCCACGAGGACCGTCATCTCGGGCGCGCTGAGGGTCAGCAGGTTCGCGCGGTCGACGAGCAGGTTCTCGGCCGGCAGGCGGTGACCCTTCCCGAGGTAGTTGCGGAAGCCGTCAGCGGTCGGCTCGAGCGGGGCGAACGCCTCGACGTCGGTCTGCTCCTGCGAGGCGTCCGTGCGGCCCGGGGTGAACGGCACCCGGACGTCGTGGCCGGCGTCCGACGCGGCCTTCTCGACGCCCGCGCAGCCCGCGAGCACGATCAGGTCGGCGAGCGAGATCCGCTTGCCGCCGGTCTGCGCCCCGTTGAAGGTCTCCTGGACCCCCTCCAGGGTGCGCAGCACGGTCGCGAGCTGGTCGGGGTCGTTGACCTCCCAGCCGCTCTGCGGCTGGAGCCGGATCCGTGCCCCGTTGGCGCCGCCCCGCTTGTCGCTGCCGCGGAACGTCGACGCCGACGCCCACGCGGTGGAGACCAGCTGGGAGACCGGCAGCCCCGCCGCGAGGACCCGGGCCTTGAGGTCGGCGACGTCCGCGGCGTCGACCAGCTCGTGGTCGAGGGCGGGGACCGGGTCCTGCCACAGCAGCGTCTCCTGCGGGACCAGCGGGCCGAGGTAGCGCTCGATCGGCCCCATGTCGCGGTGGGTCAGCTTGAACCAGGCCCGGGCGAAGGCGTCCGCGAACTGGTCCGGG
This sequence comes from uncultured Actinomycetota bacterium, assembly GCA_963705885.1. Classification (GTDB taxonomy): domain Bacteria; phylum Actinomycetota; class Actinomycetes; order JACCUZ01; family JACCUZ01; genus MFD01275-c22. Next base: position 3,189,624 of record OY970120.1, read on the forward strand.
TTCTCGAGGAAGCGCCGCGAGATCGGCTCGTAGACCGGGTCGAACCGCAGGGCAAGGTCGGTCGTGAGCATCGTGGGAGGACGCGTGAGCGAGCCGTCCTCCGGGTCGGGCACGGTGCCTGCGCCGGCGCCGTCCTTCGGCTGCCACTGGTGGGCCCCGGCGGGGCTCGCCGTCAGCTCCCACTCGTAGCCGAACAGGTTCTCGAAGTAGCTGTTGCTCCACCGTGTCGGTGTCGAGGTCCAGGTGACTTCCAGGCCGCTGGTGATCGCGTCGCGGCCCTTCCCGCTGCCGAAGCTGTTCCTCCAGCCGAGGCCCTGCTCCTCCAGGCCGGCGCCCTCGGGCTCCGGGCCGACGTACTGGTTGGGGTCCGCCGCACCGTGGGTCTTGCCGAACGTGTGGCCGCCGGCGATCAGCGCGACGGTCTCCTCGTCGTTCATCGCCATCCGGGCGAACGTCTCGCGGATGTCGCGGGCGGAGGCGAGCGGGTCGGGGTTGCCGTTCGGGCCCTCGGGGTTGACGTAGATCAGACCCATCTGGACCGCGGCCAGGGGGCCCTCCAGCTCGCGGTCACCGGTGTAGCGGTCGTCGCCGAGCCACTCCGCCTCGGGACCCCAGTAGACGTCCTCGTCGGGCTCCCAGACGTCCTCGCGGCCGCCGGCGAAGCCGAACGTGGTGAAGCCCATCGTCTCCAGGGCCCGGTTGCCGGTGAAGACGAGGAGGTCGGCCCACGAGACCTTGTTGCCGTACTTCTTCTTGATCGGCCACAGCAGTCGCCGCGCCTTGTCGAGGTTCGCGTTGTCGGGCCAGCTGTTGAGCGGCGCGAAGCGCTGCATGCCCGCCCCCGCTCCGCCACGGCCGTCGGCGACGCGGTAGGTGCCCGCGGCGTGCCACGCCATCCGGATGAAGAAGGCGCCGTAGTGCCCGTAGTCGGCCGGCCACCAGTCCTGCGAGTCGGTCATGAGCGCGTCGACGTCCCGGGTCAGGGCGTCCAGGTCGAGGCCGGCGAAGGCCGCGGCGTAGTCGAAGTCGTCGTCCATCGGGTTGGCGACGGCCGGGTGCTTGCGCAGGATCTTGAGGTTGAGCTGGTCGGGCCACCAGTCGCGGTTCCCCGCGCCCTCGGTCGGGTGGTTGGGGACCCGGGCGACGGGGCAGCCGCCCTCGCTCTCCTCCGAGTTCATGTCTCCGACGACGGCGTCGTGGTGCTGGGGCATGACGTTCCTTCCGGTAGCAGACAGCGTGTTCAGGAGGCGGTGGCGGTGGAGCAGCCGGAGCAGAGCCCCCAGTAGACGACCTCGGCCTCGTCGATGGCGAAGCCTCCGTCGTCGGAGGCGGTCAGGCAGGGTGTGTCGCCGACGGCGCAGTCGACGTCGGCGATGACGCCGCACGACCGGCACACGACGTGGTGGTGGTTGTCCGCGACGCGCGACTCGTAGCGGGCCACTGACCCCGCGGGCTGGATGCGCCGGACCAGGTCCGCAGCGGTGAGCGTCCGCAGCACGTTGTAGACGGCCTGGTGCGACACCGCGCCGAGGTTCTCGCGGACGGCACCCAGGATCGCGTCGGTGTCTGCGTGCGGGTGGTCGTGCACCGCAGCCAGCACCGCCACCCGGGGACGGGTCACGCGCAGGGCCGCGTCGCGCAGCATGCGCTCGTAGGTCTCCGTCACGGACATCGCCCCGAGCCTCGCCCATGATCTGGAACCAGTCAAGTTTTGGTGGGGCTGCGGGCACGCTTCCCCTACGGGGACCTCGCCAGCCGGCCGAGCCGGCCGGCTGCTCCGCGTTCCACGGGAGGCCCGTGACCGACGAGGATGACCTCCGGCTCGAGATCGGCGAGCGTGCGCACGGAGTCCGCCGCCGCCCGCTCGTCCTCGGTGAACTGCGGGTTCGACCCGGTGAGGCGGCCGTCGTTGTTCAGCGCGTCGCCGGCGACGAGCACGCGGGTGCCGGGGTCGAAGACGGCGACGTGACCTGCCGTGTGACCCGGCGTGGCCACGACCTGGAGCCCGAACACGTCGTCGCCGTCGCCCACCTCGCGGAGGCGGCGCGGCGAGTCGATGTCGTCGATGTCCGGGGCGCCGGCGTACAGCGTCGCCGACGCGGCGAGGTCCGCGACGTCGCCGAGGCTGCCCACGTGGTCGGGGTGCTTGTGGGTCAGGACGACGTGCCGCACGCCGGCCCACCCCGGGCCCGCCTCGTCGAGCACGTCCCCTATCCGGTCGGCACTGCCCCCGACACCGGTGTCGACCAACAGCGCCTCCCGCCCCCGCACGAGCACGTAGGCGGAGACGAACCCGAGGTCCACGCGCGACCAGGCGACGGCAGGTACGTCCGCCGGGCTGCTGCTCGGCGCCTCGGGCGTGGGCCCGGTCGGCTCGGGTTCCGACGTACGGCCGCTGTCGGACGCGCCGTCCTCCTCGCCCGCGGAGCTGCAGGCGGCCGTCCCCAGGACGGCCATGGCGAGGACTCCGCGGCCGGCCCGGGCGAGGAACAGCCGCCGTCCGATGAGCTCGCCCATGTCACGACCGTGCGGTGCCCGCGGGACATCGTCAAGGGTGGCCGGCGTCGTCTGTGCCTCCCGCGACCCGCGCGTCCGTTCGGTACCGTGCAACCGACTCGGCGCCTCATGCGTAGGTAGGTACACGTCACCACGACCACGGGAGAGTCCGCCATGCCGTCCGCACGCCGTCCCACCGCACTCGTCACCCTCGTGCTCGCCGCGTCCCTGGTGGGCGCCTCGCCCGCCGCTGCCGCGCCCTCGGTGAGCGCCGGCAACCTGGTCACCGCCGACGAGATGGCGCAAGGGAGCACGAGGGAGGGCTGGCGCGTGGTCAAGGCGCGCGGGCACTTCGACTGCGGTGCGTCGGCTGTCATGAGGACCGGTGCGACGGACCGCGCACGGCGGTCCTACTCGTCGGACGCGGACGCCTCCGCCGTCGAGCTCGCCGCCGCCTTCAAGGGGAAGCAGCGGGCAGGGAAGGCGTTCAAGCGGGCGCTGTCGGCCGTCCGCACGTGCTTCGCACCGGACAACCCGGTGCGCGTCCGCGCGGACGAGGAGGTCGCGGGTCCCGGCCGCATCCGGCTGGTCCAACTGTTCTTCCCGAGCAGGTGCTGCGGGTCGGACACGCACACGTTCGGGGTGCTCCGGCAGGGCAACCGCACGGCCCTCGTCGCCCTGGGGGAGATGGGCCGCAGCCCCGTCGGCCCGATGCGAGACGTGCTGAACGCGGCAAGCGCACGGCTAGGCCGCTGACCAGCGACCCGGCGGACCTGCCGGCCTCCGGCCGACCGAACGCCAGGCGGGTCTTCACGTCGGTCGACGGCCGTCCGACCGGGTTCGTCCGGGCGTCGCCACCGCTGCGACGAGCCGGTCCAGCTCCTCGTCGGTGTTGTAGTAGTGGACCGAGGCACGCACGAGGTCCGGCAGCCCGCGGTGCTGCAGGTCCAGGCGGGCGTACTCGACGAGTGAGGTGCTCACGTTCACGCGGTGCCGGTGCAGTCGGTGCTCGATGTCGTCGGCCGGTACACCGTCGACGGTGAACGTGACGATGCCGCAGCGGCGGACGCCCTGGTCGTGGACCGTCACGCCGTCCAGGGCCGAGAGCCGCTCGCGCAGACGGGCGGCGAGGCCGGTGACGCGGGCCTCGATCTCCTCCAGGCCCCAGGACAGGGCGTAGTCCACGGCGACCCCGAGCCCGATCTTGGCGGCGTAGTTGGTCTCCCAGTTCTCGAAGCGCCGCGCGTCCGGGCGGATCTCGTAGCGGTCCGGAGCGGTCCAGGTGGCCGCGTGGAGGTCGAGGAAGGGTGGCTCGAGCTGGTCGATCAGGTCGCGGCGGACGTAGAGGAAGCCGGTTCCCCGGGGGCCGCGCAGGAACTTGCGCCCGGTCGCGGTGAGCATGTCGCACCCGATGCGCCGCACGTCGAGCGGAAGCTGGCCGATCGACTGGCAGGCGTCGAGCAGGAACGGGACGCCGGCCTCCCGGGTCACCGCGCCGACCTCCTCCGCGGGGTTCACCAGCCCGCCCTGGGTAGGCACGTGCGTGATCGCGACCAGCCGGACCGTGCCGTTGCCGTCGTTCAGGCGCCGCCGCAGGTCCAGGACGGAGACCTGGCCGGACTCGTCGTCGTCGATGACCTCGATGACGGCGCCGGTCCGGGCGGCGACCTGGAGGAAGGCGATGACGTTGCTGGCGTACTCGGCACGCGCGGTCAGGATGCGGTCGCCGGGCGCGAACGTCATCCCGTAGAAGGCCATGTCCCAGGCTCGGGTGGCGTTCTCCACGACCGCGATCTCGTCCGGTCCGGCACCGATCAGCTCGGCCACGGCCGAGTAGGTCCGCTCCACCTGGTCGGCTGCGGCCGACGCGGCCTCGTAGCCACCCATCTCGGCCTCACGGCGGAGGTGCGCGACCACGGCGTCGGTGACCTGGACGGGTGGGAGCGCGGCCCCCGCGTTGTTCAGGTGCGCGACGTGCGCAGTGCCGGGGGTGTCGTGGCGAGCCCGCTCGACGTCGAAGTCCACCGCTGCAACCTAACCGGGTCCCGGCGACCCACGGGGTCGCAGACATGTCGCAGCCGCGTCCTCGAGACCTGCCTCATGCCAGGCGCCCCTCGGAGTCCGCCGCTGCCTGACCTCCCGCAACCCGCCGCTACCGCTACTCGCAGGCGAGCACCCGAGCGACCGGCCGCCGGGACATCCACCGTGCCGGCAGGGCCGCCAGGGCCGCCGCCAGCAGCAGCGTCGCGGCGACAGCCGGAAGGACCCACACCAGCGGAGGCAGCTGGGCACCGTCGGCGCTGCCGTTGGCGGCGACGTACGCCAGCCGGAACACCAGCGCGCCGAGGGGGACGCCGACGACGGCCGCCGCCAGCGCCACCGTGACCTGGGAGGAGAAAACGATGGCCCCGGTCTGGCCTGGGGTGACCCCGACCGCCCGCAGGCGCGCGTGGTTCGCGGCGCCGTCCCGTGCGGCGAAGACGGACACGATCAGCGCGTTCACCGCACCCAGGGCCAGCATCAACCCGGTCAGGCCGTAGACGAGCGCACGCAGCCGCGCGTCGGACACGGCCTGGGCATCGGCGAGGATGCCGACGTCGAGCAGCGGGCCCGCGGCGGGCGCCTCGGAGGTCGCGGTGCGCTCCACCTGGAAGGTGTGCTCCATCGCCAACGCGGCGACGACCATGGACATCGCCAGGGCCAGGCTGGTCGTCGCGAGCGCGGCCTGGCGCGGCCGGCGCAGGACCGACCGCACGCCCAGCGCAACGGGGAGCGGCAGCCTCGCGGCCGTCGCCCAGCGACCGACGGTGGCACTGACCCTGCTGGGGCGCACGGCCGGCGCGAGTGCGCGCAGCGTGCTCGCCCGCGCGCCCCCGCACGGCCGGTGACACCGTCGCAACAGCGACGACCAGGGCGGCGACCGCACCGACCGCGCCCGCCGCCGCAGGCGTCACCGCCGGTGCGTCGGCGGCCGTCAGGAGGTTCGACGCGGGCGCGGCGACCACAGCCGCGAGCCGCGAGCCGGCGACGGCACCCGCGACGGTCGCGACCGCGGCCAGCGCCAGGTGCTCCAGGAACATCAACCGGGCGAGCTGGGACGGCGTCATCCCCACGGCCTTGAGGGTGCCGACCTGGCGAGCCTGCGCGGCCATGCGGCCGGCCACGAGGACGGCTACCGAGGCGACCGTCAGCAGGACCAGCAGTCCGCTCACCGTGACCAGCACGACCTGGGTGGTCCTGGACTCGGCGAGGGCGGAGGCGCGCAGCTCCTGCCAGGGCTCGAGCATCGTGCCGGCTCCCGGATCGCCGTGTGCGGCGGCGAAGGCCGGCGCCCCTGCCGGATCGGCGAGCCGCAGGGCCAGCTGGCTGCCTTGCAGCGCCGCGTCGGGGGCGAGCTCGGCGGCGAGCTCGGTCGACACCCAGGCCAGTCCGGGGCTGGTGAGCGGGTACGCGGCACGGGTGACGGTGACCGCGACGCCCCGGACCGTCAGCTCACGACCGGCCAGGGTGACTGTCGCCCCCACGGAGACTCCGAGAGCGTCGGCGAAGCTCCGCTCGAGCACGACGCCGCTGCCGCCCACCCAACGGCCCGCCGCCACCCGGGGCTGGTCCACGGCGGCGGGTGCGGCACCGCGGCCGATGACGGTCACGTCCTGGTGCCGGGAACCGACCTCCCCCCTCACGAAGAGCACCGGCCACGGGCCCGCCGACGCGATGACGCCGGATGCCTGCCGCAGCCGGGGCAGGGCCGCGCCGTCGGGCCCCGAGCTGACCAGGACGTGCGGGCCACGGGTCACCTGCTGGGTCCGGTCCCACGGCGCGCGGGCTGCGGCGTCGAGAGCGACCGCGGTGCTCACCGTCGTCGTCGCCGTGCACAGCGCGGCCAGCATGAGCAACGCCGCCGAAGGCCGACGGCGCAGGTTCCGCCACGCGAGCCGAGCCAGTGCCGCGGACGCAGCCACCCGTCAGCCCTCCAGGCCCACGAGGCGCGCGACCGCTGACGCCGACCCGGGCAGCGAGCCCAACAGGGTCTCCTCCACGATCCGCCCGTCGCGCATCGTGAGCAGTCGGCTGGCCGTCGTGGCGACCCGAGGGTCGTGCGTGACCAGCAGCATCGCCTGCCCGGCATCGCGCAGCTCGGCCAGGAGCGCCAGGATCTCCCCGGTCGCCCGGCTGTCGAGGCTTCCGGTCGGCTCGTCGGCGAGCAGCAGCGTGGGGCGGTTGACCAGCGCCCGGGCGAGCGCGACCCGCTGCTGCTGCCCCCCGGCCAGGCGGTGCGGCATCTGCGCCGCACGGTCGACGACCCCGAGCCGGTCCAGCAGCCCGAGTGCCGCACGCCGCGCCTCCCGCGCGGAGGTGCCGAGCAGGAGTGCCGGCAGCTCGACGTTCTCCAGAGCGGTCAGCTCGTCGACGAGGTGGAAGGCCTGGAACACGAAGCCGACGTGACGCCGGCGCACCCTGGCCCACTGGGTCTGGGACATGTCGTGCACCGCACGGCCGGCCAGGACCAGCTCGCCGGCATCGGGGCGCTCCAGGCCGCCGAGCAGGTGGAGCAGCGTCGACTTGCCACAGCCGCTGGGCCCCATGACCGAGACGGTCTCGCCCGGCTCGACGACCAGGTCCACCGTGTCGACCGCCCGGACGGCGGTGCCGTCCGCGGCGTACGCCTTGGTCAGGCCACGCGCCTCGATGACGTTCACATCGGCTTCCTCTCGGTCCAGTGACGCTCACACGTCTCGAGCCATCGGATGTCCGCCTGCAGCCGCAGTGCCGTGCCCTCGAGCAGCAGCGACCCCGGGTCCTGCGGGTCGCAGGTCCGCGCCAGGTGCTCGACCTCGCGCAGCCGGCGGAGCAGCTCGCGGCGCTGCGCGTCCACGAGGGAGACCGGGTCGGCCAGCCCGGTCTGGGCGGCGGCCACGAGCTTGAGGTGGAAGTCGGTGGGCGCGACCCGCGGCCAGGCGCTCTCGGCGAGCCAGTCCGCGACGCGCTCACGGCCGCGGGCGGTGAGCTCGTACACCTTCTTGTCCGGGCGGTCGGACTGCTCGACCTCCTCCGCCCGCAGGAGGCCGGCCCGCACCAACCGGCCGAGGGTCACGTAGACCTGGCCCGGGTTGAGGGCCTCCCCCGCCGGGCCGAGCGCCACCGACAGCCGCTGCCACAGCTCGTACCCGTGGGCTGGCTCCTTCGCGAGCAGCGCCAGCATCGCGTCGCGCACGACCGGCCTCCTCCTTCGACCCCCAACTGACATATATAACCGTTAGTCAGCGCCTGTCAATCCGTGCGGCCCGTCAGCCGCCAGGGATGCGCCGACACGCGCGCGGGGGCACCGCGATCCGGGCGGCGGGCACACCACCGGCCCGGCCCCTCACTCCGAGGGACCGGGCCGGTGGTGTTTGCGTCTCGCTACCTTCAGCTGCAGCCGCTGGTGCTCCCACAGCCCTCGCAGACGTAGCACGAGCCGGCGGGGCGCATCTTGATCCCGCAGGTCATGCACAGCGGGGCGTCGGACGCCTTGCCGGTGATGGCCTCGAGCAGCTCGGCCGACGAGTGGGCACCGGCCGGGGCCTCCTTCACCGCACCCGAGCCGCCGGACGTTTCCGCGGAAACGTCCTTCGCCGACTCCGACGCAGCCGCCGGGTTGACCGGCGCCGACTGCGACAGCGTCTCGAGCTCCTCCTCGACGTCGTCGTCGGACTCGTCGGCCTGGTAGGAGCCCGTCTCGAGCTGACGGGCCCGCTCCTCGGCGGTGTAGATGCCGTAGGCCGCCCTGGTGTCGAAGTCCAGGTAGTCCAGCGCGAGGCGGCGGAACACGTAGTCCATGATCGACTGCGCCATGCGGACGTCCGGGTCGTCGGTGAGCCCGGCCGGGTCGAAGCGCATGTTGACGAACTTGGAGACGAACGTCTCCAGCGGCACGCCGTACTGCAGGCCGATCGAGATCGCGATCGAGAACGCGTCCATGACGCCGGCGAGGGTCGAGCCCTGCTTGGACATCTTCAGGAAGATCTCGCCCAGCCCGTCGTCGGGGTAGGACGAGGCCGTCATGTAGCCCTCGGCACCGCCGACCGCGAACGACGTCATCTGCGCCGGGCGCTTCTTCGGCAGCCGCTTGCGGGTCGGGCGGTACTCGACGACCGTCTCGACCGCCTTGTCCGCCGCGCTGCGCGCCTTCCCGCCGCCGTCGGAGAGCGGCTGGCCGACCTTGCAGTTGTCGCGGTAGACGGCCAGCGCCTTCAGGCCGAGCTTCCAGCCCTGGAAGTGGACGTCCTCGATCTCCTCGACCGTCGCCGTCTCGGGCAGGTTGACCGTCTTGGAGATCGCGCCGGACAGGAACGGCTGCACGGCGGCCATCATCCGCACGTGGCCCATCGGCGCGATCGAGCGCTCGCCCATCGCGCAGTCGAAGACCTCGTAGTGCTCGGGCCGCAGGCCGGGAGCGTCGATGACGTGACCGTGCTCGGCGATGAACTCGACGATCGCCTCGACGGTCTCCTCGGCGTAGCCCATCCGGCGAAGTGCCCGCGGGATCGTGAGGTTCACGATCTGCATCGAGCCGCCGCCGACGAGCTTCTTGAACTTCACCAGCGAGAAGTCGGGCTCGATGCCGGTGGTGTCGCAGTCCATCATGAAGCCGATGGTGCCGGTGGGCGCGAGCACCGAGGCCTGCGCGTTGCGCCAGCCGGCCTTCTCGCCGTACTTCAGGCACGCGTCCCACGCCTTGGTGGCCTCGCGCGCCACGTCGGTGCCCATCGGGTCGACCGAACGGATCGCGTCGTTGGCCGCGGCGTGCTTGCGCATCACCCGCTTGTGGGCATCGGCGTTGCGGGCGTAGCCCTCGTAGGGCCCGACGATCCCGGCGAGCTCGGCGGAGCGCTTGTAGGAGGTGCCCGTCATCAGCGAGGTGATGGACGCGGCCAGTGCCCGGCCGCCGGAGCTGTCGTAGCCGTGGCCGGTCGCCATGAGCAGCGCGCCGAGGTTGGCGTAGCCGATGCCGAGCTGGCGGTACTTGCGCGTCGTGTCGCCGATCGCCTCGGTCGGGAAGTCGGCGAAGCAGATCGAGATGTCCATCGCGGTGATGACCAGCTCGACGACCTTGGCGAAGGTCGGCGCGTCGAACGTGTCGTCGTCGCGGAGGAACTTCAGCAGGTTCAGCGACGCGAGGTTGCACGACGAGTTGTCCAGCGACATGTACTCGCTGCACGGGTTGCTCGCCGTGATGCGGCCGGTCTCGGGGTTGGTGTGCCAGTCGTTGATCGTGTCGTCGTACTGGATGCCGGGGTCGGCGCACTCCCAGGACGCGACGGCGATCTTCTTCCACAGCTCGCGGGCGTCGACGGTCTCGATGACCTCGCCGGTGCCGCGGGCGCGCAGGCCGAACTCGGTGCCCTGCTCGACCGCGCGCATGAACTCGTCGGTGACGCGCACCGAGTTGTTGGCGTTCTGGTACTGGACGGAGGTGATGTCCTTGCCGCCGAGGTCCATGTCGAACCCGGCGTCGCGCAGGGCGCGGATCTTGTTCTCCTCGCGCGCCTTGGTCTCGACGAACTCCCCGATGTCGGGGTGGTCGACGTCGAGGACGACCATCTTCGCGGCACGCCGGGTGGCGCCGCCGGACTTGATCGTGCCGGCCGACGCGTCGGCGCCGCGCATGAACGACACCGGGCCGGACGCGGTGCCGCCGGAGGACAGCAGCTCCTTGGAGGACCGGATGCGGGAGAGGTTCAGGCCGGCGCCGGAGCCGCCCTTGAAGATCAGGCCCTCCTCGCGGTACCAGTTCAGGATCGAGTCCATGGTGTCGTCGACCGCGAGGATGAAGCAGGCGGAGACCTGCTGCGGGGAGGACGTGCCGACGTTGAACCACACCGGGGAGTTGAACGAGAACACCTGGTGCAGCAGCGCCCAGGTCAGCTCGTGCTCGAAGACCTCGGCGTCCTCGTCGGTCGCGAAGTAGCCGTGCTCCGTGCCCGCCCGGGCGTAGGTCAGCACCACGCGGTCGATGAGCTGGCGCAGGCTGGTCTCGCGGACCTCGGAGCCGAGGGCGCCGCGGAAGTACTTGGTCGTGACGATGGTGGAGGCGTTGACCGACCAGAAGTCGGGGAACTCGACGCCGCGCTGCTCGAAGATCGTGTCGCCGGTCTTCCAGTTCTGCTGGACGACGTCGCGCCGCTCCCAGGTGACCTCGTCGTAGGGGTGCACCCCCGCCGTGGTGTAGATGCGCTCGATCTTGAGGCCCTTGGTGCGCCCGCCGCCCTGGCGGACGACCTGGGGCTTGTCGTGCGACGTCTCCGTCATCCCTGCTCCTCCCGAAACCGCTTGGTATTCAACACGTCTGCACCGACAGAAAGTCCGCCGGACGGACCCTCCCCGGCGTACCTCTCAGGGGGCGTTCTCCTGCGTCTCGTACGTCCGCGACAGCTCGTGCTCGGCCCGCAGCAGCGCGATCTCGGCCTCGAAGGCCGCGAGGTCGTCGAAGGCGCGGTAGACCGAGGCGAAGCGCAGGTAGGCGACCTCGTCGAGCTCGCGCAGCGGGGCCAGCACCGCCATGCCGACCTCGTGGGCCTCGATCTCGGCGACCCCGTTGGAGCGCACCGACTCCTCGACCCGCTGGGCCAGCAGGGCCAGGTCGTCCTCGCTGACCGGGCGGCCCTGGCAGGCCTTGCGGACCCCGGTCAGCACCTTCTCGCGGCTGAACGGCTCGCTGGCACCCGAGCGCTTGGTCACCGCGAGCGAGGCGGTCTCCACCGTGGTGAACCGCTTGGCGCAGGCCTCGCGCAGGCACTGCCGGCGCCGGCGGATGGTCATGCCGTCGTCGGAGGCGCGGCTGTCGACCACGCGGCTCTCGCTGTGCCGGCAGAACGGGCAGTGCACCGGGACGCCTCCTCGGAACTCTCTGTGACGTGCTGTGACTCGCTGGTGCCGTGCTGTGGACCGATCTGGGGACCGGACTGGGGGAAAGCTGTTGACCGGACCGCGATCCTGGGGACTACATGTGGATAACTACATCGGTGTCATTCACAAGATGTGGGGGTAAGCATGTCCCCCGACCACCACATGTGCAAGCGGTTCGCCGGATTTCCTGCCGGCCCGGCCGCCGTCGCGACATCGCCGCAGGTCAGCGGCCCGGGACGACCTCCCCGACGGGGCGACGTCGGCGTGTCGGACGGGTCCCCCCGGGCGGCCCGGGGCGGTCCGACTTGACCCCCGATGTCCGCGATCGGCCCCGGAGGCCCGCGCGCCGGGTTACCGTCGCCACGCCCTGCCGCCCCAGACCGTCGGAGCACGCCATGTCGATGCTCGATGTCACCGCCGCGCTCGCCCGGCTGCGGAACACCTCGCCCCAGGAGGTCGTGCCCGCCCTGACCGAGGCCGCCGCGCCCCTGGCCCGTGACGTCGTGCTGTACCTGGTCGACTTCGAGCACGAGATCCTGCAGCCCCTGGTGGACGGCTCGGCCGTGCAGGTGCTGGTCGAGGAGCCGATCGCCTCGACCCTGGCCGGCCGGGCGTTCAGCACCGGTGAGCCGGTGTCCGCGGAGCGACCCGACGGGCTGCGGGTGTGGGTGCCGGTGTTCGAGCACTCGGTGCGCGCCGGGGTCCTCGCGCTGACCGTCGACGACCTGAGCCCTGACGTGCTGACCCACTGCCGCAGCCTGGGTGCGCTCGGCGGGCTGCTGCTCGCGAGCGCCGCGAGGTACACGGACCTGGTCCACGTGCGCAAGCGCGGGCGGGGCATGACCCTGGCGGCCAGCATGCAGTGGGACCTGCTGCCGCCCTTGACGCTCCGCGCCGACCGCGTGGTGGTCGCGGGCCTGCTCGAGCCGGCGTACGAGGTGGCGGGCGACGGGTTCGACCACAGCATCAACGGTCACCGGGTGGACGTCGCGGTCTTCGACGGCATGGGCCACGGCATCGGGTCGACGCTGCTGACGACGCTGGCGATGGGGACCTACCGGCACCAGCGGCGTGACGGCCGCGGCCTGCGCTCGATGCACGACGCGATCGACGAGGCGATCGCCGAGCAGTTCGGCGGGGACACCTTCGTCACGGCACTGCTGGCGCGCCTGGACACCGTGACGGGGCGGCTCGAGCTGACCAGTGCGGGGCACCCGCAGCCGCTCCTGCTGCGCGACCGGCAGGTCGTCGGCGAGCTGCAGACCGACGCCACGACGCCGTTCGGCATCGGCAGCCGGTGCGAGCGGGTCACCGAGGTGGCGCTGGAGCCCGGGGACACGGTCGTGCTCTACACCGACGGCGTGGTCGAGGGCCGCGGCGCCGACGGGCAGGAGTTCGGCCTGGCCCGCCTCGGCGACCTGCTGGAGCGCGAGTCCGCGTCGGGGCTCTCGCCCGAGGAGGTGCTGCGCCGGCTCGTCCACGCCGTGCTCGAGCACCAGCAGGGCGCCCTGCGCGACGACGCCACGCTCGTCCTGCTGCAGTGGGACGGCCCGCCGACCGTCGACGCCATCCCGGCCCAGCCCGCCCAGCCGCACTGAAACCAGCCGCACCGGACCCAGCCGCACCGGACTCAGCCGTACAGACGCCGAGCCTCAGCCACGCCCGGCTCGGGCGCTCACCGCTGCGGCAGGAGCAGGACGCTGCCCGCCGCGACCGCCGAGGACTCGAGGGCGTTGAGGTCGAGGATCGCCGCCACCGTCTCGCGCGGGTCGACCCCCGGCGCCTCGCGGACGGCGATGGCCCACAGCGTGTCGCCCGGGCGCACGGTGACCCGCTCGGCGACCGCGGCCTCGCCCGGCTCGCTGCCCGCGGAGGCGGGGGCCCCTCCCGCGGCGACGCCGGCCAGCACGAGCAGGCAGACCAGCGCCAGCAGGGACGCCGCGGTGAGCAGGAGCCGGCCGCGCCGGGTCAGGCGCAGCGGACGCGGGCCCGTCAGGCCGACGCTCAGGGTCATCGTGCTCATCGCTACGCCTCTCTCGTCGATCGGTGGTCCTGCAGAACAGGTGTTCGATTCGAACGCCTGATCGAAGTTGTACCCCATCTCGCCGCAGAAATCCACGACATCTTCGAACAGGTGTTTGAACGCAGGGCCCGATCTCGCTACGGTTCGTCGTGCATGACCGGGGGTCCGGCCACGTCGGGAACCGTGCCCGAGGGGTCGGACACAACCCGGCGGAGTCCGTCCCGGCACCGGGGCGGGTCGACGAAGGAGGCGGCTGTGGCGCGACAGGACAAGCCCGGCGGGGGCGCCGTGACCGAGATCGCCGACGGTCCCCCCGACGAGGCCGGTCTCACCCCGCGCCAGCGCCGGGTGCTCGAGGTCATCCGTGACTCGGTCGAGCGCCGCGGCTACCCGCCCAGCATGCGCGAGATCGGGGAGGCCGTCGGCCTGACCAGCTCCTCCAGCGTCTCCCACCAGCTGGCGATGCTGGAGCGCAAGGGCTACCTGCGCCGCGACCCCAACCGGCCGCGCGCGATCGAGGTGCGTCACCCCGACGGCGCCCCCTCTCCGGTGCGCTCGCCCTCGGTCGAGGGTGCCGGCGGCAGCGTCCACGACCTCGAGACCGGCAGCGGCGACGCCCGTCCGGCCGCCGCCTACGTCCCGGTCGTCGGGCGCATCGCCGCGGGCGGGCCGATCCTGGCCGAGGAGGCCGTGGAGGACGTCTTCCCGCTCCCCCGGCAGGTCGTCGGTGAGGGCACGCTGTTCCTGCTGCAGGTCAGCGGCGACTCGATGATCGACGCCGCGATCTGCGACGGCGACTGGGTCGTGGTCCGCCAGCAGCAGGTCGCCGAGAACGGCGACGTCGTGGCCGCGATGATCGACGGCGAGGCCACCGTCAAGACGTTCAAGCGCCGCGACGGGCACGTGTGGCTGATGCCCCACAACCCGGCTTACGAGCCCATCCCGGGCGACGAGGCGACGGTGCTCGGCCGCGTCACCGCGGTGCTGCGCCGGGTCTGAGGCCGTCCGGGCGCACGGGCGGCCGAGCCAAGTCTCGGCAAAGGAGGTCAAGGACAGGTCGTGTCCTCCCGATCCCACCACGGTGGCAGCCCGAGACCTCGGGTCGTCCGCCACCTCCGACGACGCGCCCGCCCGGCACTCCGTCCTGGGTGGCCTGCGGCACCATGACGTCGCGACGGCCCTCGACGACGGCCTCGGCGTGTTCGACAGCCGAGGCGACGCTCTCGAGTGCAACGCGGCCCTGCGCAGGCTGTTCGGGCTCGCCGACGGCGCCCTGCCCTCCCTGACCGACCCCGGGCTGCGGCTGCTCGACGAGGCCGGCCAGGACCTCGACGTCGCCCAGACCCCGTTCGCGCGCGCGGTCGCGACGGGCAACCCGGCCACCGGCCGGGTGCTGGGCGTCGCCGTCCACGGCCGGGACACCCGCTGGGTGCGGATGGCCGCGATGCCCCACGAGGCCGACGACGGCACGCGCCTCGTCGTGCTCACCTGCAGCGACGTGACCGCCGAGCGGGACGCCGTCCTGGCCCTCGCGACCGCGCAGCACCGGCTGCGCCTGACGGCCGAGCACGCGCCCATCGGCATCGCCCTGGTGTCCGACGGCGGCGT
Source organism: uncultured Actinomycetota bacterium (assembly GCA_963705885.1). Classification (GTDB taxonomy): domain Bacteria; phylum Actinomycetota; class Actinomycetes; order JACCUZ01; family JACCUZ01; genus MFD01275-c22. The sequence continues at coordinate 3,204,640 of OY970120.1, forward strand.
GCTGCTGGACGTCAACGACGCGCTGTGCCGGCTGCTCGGCTACGGCCGGGAGGAGCTCACGGGCAGGACGTTCCCCGAGATCACGCACCCCGACTCGGTCGACGTCGACTCCGCCGAGATCCGCAGCCTGCTCGCCGGCGACGCCGAGACCTACCGCGTCGAGAAGGTCTATCTCACCCGCGACGGGCGCGAGGTGGCCGCGCAGCTCTCGGTCGCGCTGGCCCGCGACGACCAGGGCGCCCCGCTGTACTTCATCTGCATGGTCGAGGACGTGACCGCCCAGCGCGCCGCGGCCACGGCGCTGGACCACCGGGCCAGCCACGACCAGCTGACCGGGCTGCCCAACCGCACGCTGCTCCTCGAGCGCGCCGACGCGGCCCTGGCCCGCTCGCCCGGGGAACGCGGACAGGTCGCCCTGCTGTTCTGCGACCTCGACGAGTTCAAGCTCATCAACGACAGCCGCGGGCACGCTGCGGGCGACGCCGTGCTCGTGGAGACCGCGGAGCGCCTCTCGGCATGCGTGCGCTCCGGTGACACGGCGGCCCGGCTGGGCGGCGACGAGTTCGTGGTCCTCTGCCAGGGCCTGTCCGGCCGCAGCGAGGCCGAGTCGGTCGCCCAGCGGCTGATCGACGCGCTGACCGAGCCGATGGCCCGGGCCGGCGGGGTCACGATGACGGTGAGCATCGGGGTCGCCTTCGCCGGGCCGGGGGTCACCGGGGCCGACCTTCTCCGCAACGCCGACGCGGCCATGTACCTCGCCAAGGCCAACGGCCGTGACCGCTACGCCCTGTTCACCCCGCACCTCGTGGAGCAGGCGACGGAGCGGCTCGACCTCGAGCACCAGCTGCGTGAGGCGATGCGCACCGAGGCGCTCTTCCTGGACTACCAGCCCGTCCGACGGCTGCGCGACGGCGCCATCGTCTCGTACGAGAGCCTGGTGCGCTGGCAGCACCCGGTGCGCGGCGTGCTGTCGCCGGGCGCGTTCCTGCCCGTGGCCGAGTCGAGCGACCTCGTGCTCGAGATCGACCGCTACGTGCTCCCCCGGGCCTGCGCCGCCGCCGTGTCCTGGGGCGACCAGCCCGACGCGCCGAGCGTGAGCGTCAACGTGTCGGCGCGCCACGTCGGCCGGGGGCGGCTGCCGGGTCTGGTCGCACGGTCGCTGCGGGAGTCGGGGCTCGACCCCGCGCGCCTGGTCGTCGAGCTCACCGAGACGGCGCTGCTCGGCATGACGCCGACCGCGCAGGCCGAGCTCGACACGCTCGTCGCCCTCGGCGTGCGGCTGGCCATCGACGACTTCGGGGCGGGCTACTCCTCGCTCAAGCACCTCGTCGACGTCCCGGCCACGTTCGTGAAGATCGACCGGTCGTTCGTCGCCGAGATGAGCGAGTCGACCGCCTGCGCCGCGGTCGTGGCGGCTGTGGTCTCGCTCTGCCGCGCGCTCGACATCGCGGTGGTGGCCGAGGGCATCGAGCACGAACCGCAACGGACGCAGCTGGCGGCCCTCGGCTGTGCGTACGGGCAGGGCTACCTGCTGGGCCGGCCCGGCCGCCTCGACCTCACGTCGGCCTCGCGCGCGGGCTGATTCAGTCCTCCCGCACGACCTCCCCCGCCACCTTGTCCGGGCGCAGCCCGCGCCAGGTCGGGTGCCGCAACCTGCCCTCACGGGTCCACTCGCCGAAGGCGACCTCGCCGACCAGCGTGGGCTCGACCCAGCGGGCGCCCCTCGCGTGCGTCCGCGGCACCTCGTCGGCGAAGGGCGAGGTCGCGCGCTCGAGCGGGGCCAGTCGCGTCGCGAGGTCGTCGAGGGCCCGCATCGAGAAGCCGGTGCCCACGTTGCCGGCGAAGACCAGCCGGCCGGCGTCGTCGTGCACCCCCAGCAGCAGCGCGCCGATGCGTCCCGTCCGGCTCCCCCCGCCGGGCGACCAGCCGCCGACGACGACCTCCTGCATGCGCACGTGCTTGACCTTCACCCAGTCCCGGGACCGGCGGCCAGGGGTGTACGTCGACGCGCGCCGCTTGGCGATCACCCCCTCGAGTCCCTGCTGCCGGGACACCTCGACCGCGCTGGGACCGTCGCCCTCGAACGCGGGCGGCGTCGCCCAGTGCGGGCCGTCGAGACCCAGCTCCTCCAGCACGGCGCGCCGCTCGTCGTACGTCGAGGACAGCAGCCGCTCACCGTCGAGGAGCAGCACGTCGAAGGCGAGGAAGCTGACCGGCACGCCCGACAGGAGCGCGGGGCCAGGGCGCTGCACGTGCATCCGGGCCTGCAGCGCCTCGAAGCTCGGCCGGCCCGAGTCACCGAGCGCCACGAGCTCGCCGTCCAGGACCGCACGACGGCCCGCCAGCGCGTCGGCGAGCCCGCGCACCTCGGGGTAGGTCTCGCAGACCTCCCTGTCGTTGCGGGTGAGCACGCGGACGCCGTCGTCGAGGTAGACGACGGCGCGCACGCCGTCCCACTTCATCTCGAACGCCCAGGCGTCCTGGCGGTCGGGCGGCGGCAGCTCACCGGCCGTCGCCAGCATCGGGCGCACCAGGGGCAGCGGGTCGGGATCGGGCACGGTCCTTCGTACCGCAGGGTGGGGCGATGGCGGGCCGAGGGTCCCCGGTGTGCTTCACTCGTGACTTCCCGACCCGACCCCGACCCGCACCGGAGTGATCAACCAGTGCCTGCCGGCCGTCACCGCAAGACCACATCTGTCCAGGCGCGGCTGCAGCGGTGGGGCGCGCTGACCGCGCCCGTCATCGCAGTAGCCGCCGTCGTCCCGGCAGCCGGGGCGCTCGACGGCGGGGGGTCCACGCTGACGACCGCCCCCTCCGCCGACCGGGTGCTCTCGCCCAGCGCCCGCGCGTACGTGCGCCTGGTCTCGCGCGACCTCGTGCGCGAGGAGCCGCCCGCTCCCAGCATGGCGGAGGTCTACGGCCTGGCCGAGGAGACCGCGGCGGAGGACGAGGTTCCGGCGACGCTGTCGGCACGGTGGGTGTCGACCGCCCTCAACGTCCGGGTCCGGCCGAGCGAGGGCAGCCGGCTGCTCACGGTCCTCGAGGCCGGAGCCAAGATCCAGGTCACCGGCGAGGTGCGCGGCTCGTGGGCCGAGGTCGCGCGCGGCGAGCGCCTCGCGTGGGTGCACAAGACCTACCTGCTGCGCGAGAAGCCCAAGCCCGCGGCCACGCGCAGCCTGGCCGGGGTGTCGGGCAAGCCCTGCCCCGACGGGTCGTCGGTGGAGAGCGGACTCGTGCCGAACACCGTGGCCGTCTACCGCGCGGTGTGCGCGGCCTTCCCGTCGGTGAGCTCCTGGGGCGGCCGCTCCGGCGGCGGCGACCACGGCGCCGGCAAGGCCCTCGACATCATGGTGACCGGTGCGACGGGTGACGCGATCGCGGACTACGTCCGTCGCAACGCGTCCCGGCTCGGCGTCAGCGAGGTCCTCTGGTCACAGCGCATCTGGACCGTCGAGCGCAGCAGCGAGGGCTGGCGCGCCATGTCCGACCGCGGCTCGACGACCGCCAACCACTACGACCACGTGCACGTCTCGGTCTACTGACCGAGCCTGCGGAGCGCAGCGACCGCGACCTCGTGGTCGGTCGTCGCCCAGAACGGCGGCATGGAGGCGCGTAGGAACGAGCCGTAGCGGGCCGTGGCCAGCCGCGAGTCGAGCACCGCGACGACGCCCCTGTCGTCGAGCCCCCGCACCAGCCGGCCGGAGCCCTGGGCCAGCCGGAGCGCGGCGTGGGCGGCGGCCACGGTCATGAACCCGTTGCCGCCGGCGTCGGTGACGGCCTGGGCGCGGGCTGACATCAGCGGGTCGTCGGGTCGGGGGAACGGGATGCGGTCGATCACGACCAGCCGGCACGAGTCGCCGGGCACGTCGACGCCCTGCCAGAGCGACAGCGTGCCGAAGAGGCAGGTCGCCGGGTCGGCGGCGAAGGCTCGCACGAGCGCCGCCGTCCGGTCGTCGCCCTGGCAGAGCACCGGCACGTCCAGCCTCTCTCGCATGTCGTCGGCCGCCGTCTCGGCCGCGCGCATCGAGGAGAACAGACCCAGCGTCCGGCCGCCCGCCGCCTCGACGAGCGATGCCAGCTCGTCCATCGCGGCCGGGGAGGTGCCGTCCCGGCCGGGTGGTGGCAGCCGGCTGGCGACGTACAGGATCGCCTGGCGCGGGTAGTCGAACGGCGAGCCCACGTCCAGGCCGGTCCACTCCGGCGCGTCGTCGCCGGTCAGCCCCACCTGGCGAGCGACCGCGTCGAAGGATCCGCCGACCTGCAGCGTTGCCGACGTCAGCACCACGGCCCGGTCGCCGAAGAGCGCCTCGCGCAGCAGGCCGTTCACAGCGAGCGGCGCGACGCGCAGCACCGGCCCGCGCCGGGGGTCGCGGGAGAGCCAGGACACGTCGTAGGGCGAGTGGGCGGCCAGCCGCTCGGCGGTCTCGTGCACCGCGGAGACTGCTGCCTGGGCGACCTTGCGAGCGCCGTCGTCGGCCTGCTTGACCCGGCCCAGGGCGGAGGTCACGTCGCGGGCGCTGTCGCGGACGAGCGCCAGGGCGGTCGCGAGCTGATCGGGCTGCTCGACGAGGCGGCCCTCGGGCAGCGACCCGACCGCCGCGTCGAGCACGTCCCCGGCGTCGGCGAGGGCGTCGGTGTCGTCGACGAGACGGCGGGCCCGGGCGGCGGCGCGCTCCACCAGGGCCGCGGTCAGCTCGTCAGTGGCCACGCCGGTGACCCGGTCGACGAGCTCGTGGGCCTCGTCCACCACGACGACGTCGTGCTCGGGCAGGACCGGGAAGCTCTCCAGCGCGTCGATGGCGAGCAGCGCGTGGTTGGTCACCACGACCTCCGACTCGGCGGCCCGGGCCCGGGCGAGCTCGGCCCAGCACTCCGAGCCGAACGGGCACCTCGCCGCCCCCAGGCACTCGCGCGCGGTGACGCTCACCTGCCGCCAGGCGCGGTCGGAGACGCCGGGCTCGACCTCGTCGCGGTCGCCGGTGCCGGTGCCGTCGGCCCACTCCCGCAGCCGCACGACGTCCTTGCCCAGCTGGGTCGTCGGCGAGGGGTCGAAGAGCGCGTCCTCGCCGTCGTCGGGCATCCCGCCGTGGACGCGGTTGAGGCACAGGTAGTTGGAGCGGCCCTTGAGGATCGCGTAGGCCGGGCGGCGCCCGAGCAGCGGCTCGACGGCGTCGACCAGCCCGGGCAGGTCCCGGTCGACGACCTGGTTCTGCAGGGCGATCGTCGCCGTCGCGACCACGACGGTGTCGCCGTGCAGCAGCGCCGGCACCAGGTAGGCCAGCGACTTCCCGGTGCCGGTGCCGGCCTGGACGAGCAGGTGGGTGCCCTCGCGCATCGCCTCGGCCACCGCCTCGGCCATCGCGACCTGGCCGGGCCGCTCGGTCCCGCCGACCGCGGCGACGGCGGCCGCGAGCAGCTCGCGCACCCCGGGACCTGCGTCCTCGTGGGCGGGCTCGGTCGGCTCGGCGGTCACCGACCGAGGCTAGCCGGACCCCGACCGGCCGCCGGGCGGCTGTGCACACCGCTGGGCCGTCGGGCGGTCGGCGATGCCCCGCCCGACCGCGACGAATGACGCCCGACCGCGACGAATTCGGCGCGCCCGGGCGGCAACGATCACGCCCGCGTGATCATTTCGGCGCCGCGACCGGCTCGGGCGGGGCGGCGGCATACGGCGCGAGCTCGGCGGCCAGGTCGGGCCGCACCCGCGCGCGGACGCGGGTGCCGTCGGCACCGTGCTCCTGCGTCGTGAGGTCGCCCTCGTCGTGCACTCGAGAGACGAGGTCGCCGCGGTCGTAGGGCAGCAGCACGTCGACGGGGACGTCGGGCCGCGGCAGCTCGCGGGCGATGACGGTCCGCAGCTCGTCGAGCCCCTCACCGGTGCGCGCCGAGACCACGACCGAGTGCGGCTCGCGACGACGCAGCCGGTCCAGCGCCAGCGGGTCGGCCGCGTCGGCCTTGTTGATGACGACGAGCTCGGGCACGTGGTGCGCGTCGACGTCGGCGATCACCGCCCGCACCGCCGCGAGCTGGGCCTCCGGGTCGGCGTCGGAGCCGTCGACGACGTGCAGGATCAGGTCGGCCTCGGCGACCTCCTCCAGCGTCGACCGGAACGCCTCGACCAGCTGGTGGGGCAGGTGGCGCACGAAGCCGACCGTGTCCGTCAGCGTGTAGTCGCGGCCGTCGAGGGTCTGCGCCCGGCGTACGGTCGGGTCCAGCGTCGCGAACAGCGCGTTCTCCACGAGCACGCCCGCCCCGGTCAGCCGGTTGAGCAGGGAGGACTTGCCGGCGTTGGTGTAGCCGGCGATCGCGACCGACGGCACCTCGTGGCGGCGGCGCTCCTGGCGCTTGGTGTCGCGGGCGGTCTTCATGCCGGCGATCTCGCGACGCAGCCTGGCCATCTTGGTGCGGATGCGGCGGCGGTCGGTCTCGATCTTGGTCTCACCGGGCCCACGGGTCCCCACCCCGCCGGACGCCGACCCGCCGGCTCCGCCAGCCTGCCGGGACATCGACTCACCCCAGCCGCGCAGCCTCGGCAGCATGTACTCCATCTGGGCCAGCGACACCTGCGCCTTGCCCTCCCGGCTCTTGGCGTGCTGGGCGAAGATGTCGAGGATCAGCGCGGTGCGGTCGATGACCTTGACCTTCACGACCGCCTCGAGCTGGCTGAGCTGGCCCGGGGTGAGCTCGCCGTCGCAGATGACGGTGTCGGCGCCCTCGGCGACGACGATGTCGCGCAGCTCGCGGGCCTTGCCCGAGCCGATGAACGTCGCCGCGTCGGGCTTGTCGCGCCGCTGCATGAGGCCGTCCAGGACCTGTGACCCCGCGGTCTCGGCGAGCGCCGCGAGCTCGGCCAGGGAGTTCTCGGCCTCGCGCGCCGAGCCCTCGGTCCACACGCCGACCAGCACGACCCGCTCGAGGCGGAGCTGGCGGTACTCGACCTCGGTGACGTCCTGGAGCTCGGTCGAGAGCCCGGCCACCCGGCGCAGGGCCTGGCGGTCGGAGAGGTCGAGCTGCTCGCCGTCGTGGTCGCGCGGGTCGGTGTCGTAGCGCGGAGCGTCGTCTGCTGTCATCACCTCCAGGGTGTCACGACCCGGGCGGTGGTGGCGTGCCCATTACTCCGGCCAGCCCTCCTCCAGCGTCCCGCGCGCCACCAGGACGGCCGGCCCGGTCAGCTCGACCGACCCGTCCGCGGCCCGGGTGACGGTGAGGCGCCCGCCGGGAACGTCCACGACGTACGTCCTCGCGCCCTCGTCACCGTCGCGCGCGTCGCGGCGGGCCGCGGCCACCATCGCCGCGCAGGCCCCGGTCCCGCACGACCGGGTCTCGCCCACTCCGCGCTCGTGGACCCGCAGGGCGATGTGCCCTGAGCCCCGGTCGGCCACGAACTCCACGTTGGCACCGTCGGGGAAGGCCGGCTCGGTCACCGGTGCCTCGGTGAGCGGCCCCGCGTCGGCGAGGTCGTCGACGAAGACGACCGCGTGCGGGTTTCCCATGTCCACCTCGACCGCGGGCCAGCTGCGGGAGCCCACGTACACGGTGCGTGCCGTCGCGGGCAGGCGGGCGACGCCCATGTCGACCGAGACGTCGCCGGTCGAGCCGAGGCGCACCGTCTTGACGCCGTCGCGGGTCGCGACCGCCAGCTCGCCCGGCGCGGCCAGCCCCTGGTCGACCAGGTAGCGCGCGAACACCCTGATGCCGTTGCCGCACATCTCGGCGGCGGACCCGTCGGCGTTGCGGTAGTCCATGAACCACTCGGCGTCGGCAGCCATCGCGGCCGCGTCCGCGTCCTTGGCCGACCGCACCGCGCGGAGCACCCCGTCGGCCCCGAGCCCGGCGCGGCGGTCGCAGACGCGACGCACCAGGTCGACGGTGAGGTCCAGCTCGCCGTCGGGGTCGGGCAGCAGCACGAAGTCGTTCTCCGTGCCGTGGCCCTTGACGAAGTCGGTCACCGTCCCAGCGTACGGGCGGTGCGCCGGTCAGCGGCGCGGGTGGACCACCCCCGCGCTGCCCCCGCCGCGACGGGTCGGCTCGGCCGCGGCGACCATCCGTCCACGACGGTTGAGCTCGATGCCGGTGACGGCGCCGTGCTCGGCCACGTCGGTGAAGCTGTGCCCGAGCACCGCCGACAGCAGCGTCCGGTCGAAGCCCGGCTCGGCCTGCACCGACGCGGTGTTGCGCTGGCTCGCGCGCGGCGCGGCGACCGCCTCGGGCAGCGTCATCCCGAAGTCCAGCCGGTTCAGCAGGACCTGCAGCACGGTGGTGATGATCGTCGAGCCACCGGGCGATCCGAGCGCGAGCACCGGACGCTTGCCGTCGAGCACGATCGTGGGCGACATCGACGACCGCGGCCGCTTGCCCGGGCCGGGGGCGTTGGGGTCGCCCGCGACGGGGTCGAGGCTGAAGTCCGTGAGCTCGTTGTTGAGCAGGAACCCGCGGTTCGGCACGGTGATCGCGCTGCCGCCGGTCTGCTCGATGGTCAGCGTGTAGGACACGACGTTGCCCCACCGGTCGGCCGTGGTCAGGTGCGTGGTCGACAGCCCCTCCCGCCCGGCCTTGCTCGGACGCGTCGTGTCGTCGGTGCCGTTGCAGTCGGTGTCGTAGCTGCCGTCGGCCGTCCCGGCCGGCACCGGCTTGGGTGCGGCCTGCAGCGGGTTGATCTCGCAGAAGCGCTCGTCGGCGAAGGGCTGCGACAGGATCTGGCGCAGGACGCCGGGCTCCATGGCGCGCGGGTCGCCGAGGTAGCGGCCGCGGTCGGCGAAGGCGAGCGCGCTGGCCTCGAGGTACTGGTGGTGGGCCTGCGTGCGGTCGGTGCGCCAGGTGCCCCCCAGGTCGGTGTTCTCCAGGATGTTCAGCGCCTCGCCGACCGTGGAGCCGCCGCTGGACGGCGGGCCCATGCCCTTGACGGTGAGCCCGCGGTAGTCGACCGACGTCGCCCGCCGCAGCGGCGCGTGGTAGCGCGCCAGGTCGCGGGCGGTCATCAGCCCGGGGCGCACGGTGCGCGTCGCCGCCGGGTCGACCGGCGGGTGGGCCACGGTGCGCACGATGTCGCGGGCGAGGCGGCCGTCGTAGAGCCAGCGCACGCCCTTGCGCCCGATCTTGCGGTACGTCCGCGCGAGGTCGCGGTTGCGGAACACCGAGCCCACGGCCGGCAGCTCACCGCCGGGAAGGAACAGCTCACGGGTCGGGACGATGTCGCGGAAGCGGCCCTCGTTGGCCGCGGTCTGGTCACGGAAGGTCTCGTCGACGACGAAGCCACGGGTCGCGACCCGGGTGGCCGGGCGCAGGGCGCGGCGCAGCGGCATCGTGCCCCACCGCCGCAGTGCCTTCTGCCAGGTCAGCGGGGTGCCGGGCACGCCGACCGACAGGCCACTGGTCACGGCCTCGGTGAACGGGATGCCGCGGTAGGTGTCGGCGGTGGTCGCGCCGGGCGCTGTCTCGCGTCCGTCGATCGTGCGGACCCTGCGCGACCGCGCGTCGTAGTAGACGAAGAAGCCGCCGCCGCCGATGCCGGCCGAGTAGGGCTCGGTCACGCCGAGGGTCGCCGCGGCCGCGACCGCGGCGTCGACGGCGTTGCCGCCGCGGCGCAGGACGCGCAGGCCCGCCCGCGTCGCCTCGGGGTCGACGGTCGAGACGGCCCCGCCGCGGCCGACGGCCGTCGGGACCTTCTCGGTCGCCCGGTGCCGCGCCTCGGCAGGCCCGGCGGTGAGGAGACCTCCGGCGACGACGGCCGCCGTGGCGGCTGCGAGCGTGGCTCGGGTCCGGGACGGGACGGGCATCTGTCATCACCTCGGGGGCTCGACCGACATGCGGCGCAAGTGCCGCACACCAGACATCCCTACCAGGATCCGGCCACACCGCCCAGATGCCGCAGCGAACTTTCTGCCAGCACGTCGAGATCGTCGTTGCCGTCGAGCCAGACCACGCGGGGGTCCCGACGGAACCACGACTCCTGCCGGCGGGCGAACCGGCGGGTGGCGCGCACCGTCTCCTCCCGGGCCCGCTCCTCCGTCCACTCGCCCGCCAGGTGGCGCAGCACCTGGGCGTAGCCGAGCGCGCGCGACGCCGTCCGGCCCTCGCGCAGCCCCCGATCGGCCAGCGCGCGCACCTCGTCGAGCAGCCCGCGCTCCCACATCCGGTCCACGCGCCGCGCGATGCGCTCGTCGAGCACCGGGCGCCCGACGGCCAGGCCGATCTGGACCGCCGGCTCGGCGTAGGAGGGGTCGGGCAGCGTCGCGGTGTAGGACCCGGTGAGCTCGACGACCTCGAGCGCGCGCACCACCCGGCGGCCGTTGCTCGGCAGGATGGCAGCCGCCGCGGCCGGGTCGGCCGCGGCCAGCCGGGCGTGCATGACCGCCGGACCCGTCTCGGCGAGGTCGGCCTCCAGGCGTCGACGGACCTCCTCGTCGGTGCCCGGGAAGTCCATCCGGTCGAGGGCGGCGCGGACGTACAGGCCCGACCCGCCGACCAGCACCGGCGTACGTCCTCGCGAGCCGGTCTCGGCGAAGGCGTCCCGCGCGAGGCGCTGGTAGCCCGCGACGTTGGCCGGCTCGCGGACGTCCCACACGTCGAGCAGGTGGTGCGGCACGCCGCGCCGCTCCTCGTCGGTCAGCTTGGCGGTGCCGACGTCCATCCCCCGGTAGAGCTGCATCGAGTCGGCGTTGACGACCTCGCCGCCGAGGCGCTGCGCGAGGGCCACCCCGAGGTCGCTCTTGCCGGTGGCTGTGGCGCCCACGACGGCGACGACGATCCCCCCCGTGCCGACACCGGGCATACCGCTCACGACCGGAAGTCTCCCCCACACGCTGCGCGACGCGTCCGCTCCGTCGCCTACGGTGGGGTGCATGGGCATCTTCGACAAGATCCGCAAGAAGGCCGAGACGGCCGTCGACCAGCACGGCGACAAGATCGGGAAGGGCATCGACAAGGCCGCTGACACCGTCAGCAAGAAGACGGGCGGCAAGCACGACGACAAGATCGCCACGGGAACGTCGAAGGCGAAGGACACCCTCGACAAGCTCGACGGCCGCAACGACGACATCGCCGACGGCCCGACGCGCCCGCGCTGAGGCGGGTCTCGGCTCAGCCGGGTCGCCAGTCGGCGACCAGGTAGGCCACGCCGTAGGGCGCGGCGTCGAAGCTCACCTCGCCGCGCCACGGGCCGGGAGCGGCCGCACCGGCCAGCACCTGCCACGGAGCGCGGCCCTCGGCCAGCAGGTCCGCGGACAGGTCGGGGTCGAGGTCCGCGAGGGCGGCGACGTCGCCGGTGGCCAGCGCGCGTGACACCTCCGCGTCGAAGGGCCCGGCCCGCTCGTCGAGGAAGCCGGGGCCCTTGACGCTGCGCCGGGCGCTGCCGCCGCCCATGACGAGCAGCGCGACCGCCGCCGCACGTCCCGCGAGCGCCTCGCCGAGCGCCCGGCAGCGCCCGGGTGGGCTGTCGGCGCTCACCCCGAAGAGCAGCACCTGGCCTCCCGTGGCCGCGTGTCGGTCGAGCAGCCACCGGCCCAGGGTCAGCGACAGCGGCAGAGTGGGTGGGCCGTCAGCGCCCGCGACCTCCACCGGCACGCCGTAGGGCCGCAGGCTCCCCCACGCGCCCTCGGGATAGGGGCCGACCGCGGGCGCATCACCCACGACGACGAGCAGGTCCGCAGCCGCGCTCAGCAGCCGGCCGACCGCGGTGTCGCAGGCGGCCCGCAGGTCGTCGAGCTCGGCGCTCGCCCCGCTCGCGGCACCGGGGACGAGCAGCGGCGGGTGGGGGCAGAACGCCGCGGCGACGAGCACCCGCCCGGCCTAGACGTCGTGGCCCGCGAGGTCGGCCACGCGCCGGGAGGGCATGCCGAGCAGCACACCCGCCGGCTGCGGGCCGCGTCCCTGGCGGGCTTCCCAGGCGTCGCCGGCGCGGGTGGCGCGGACGCCGCCGAACGCGCCGTCGGCCACCAGGTGGTGGGGGGCGGCGTAGGTGACCTCGACGGTCACGACGTCGCCGGGCCGCGGCGCCTCGGGCGGTAGCGCGAAGTGCACGAGGCGGTTGTCCGGCGCGCGCCCGGACAGCCGGTGGGTGGCGCCGTCCTTGCGCCCCTCGCCCTCGGCGACGAGCACCTCGAGCCGGCGACCGACCTGGCGCTTGTTCTCCGACCAGGACACGTCGTCCTGCAGCGCGACCAGCCGCTCGTAGCGCTCCTGCACGACGGCCTTCGGGACCTGCCCGTCCATGACGGCGGCCGGCGTGCCGGGCCGGGTCGAGTACTGGAAGGTGAACGCACCCGAGAACCTGGCCTGCCGTACGACGTCGAGGGTCTGCTCGAAGTCGTCGTCGGTCTCGCCGGGGAAGCCGACGATGATGTCGGTCGTGATCGCCGCGGCGGGCATCGCGGCGCGGACCCGGTCGAGGATGCCGAGGTAGCGGTCGCGGCGGTAGGACCGGCGCATCGCCTTGAGGACGGTGTCGGACCCCGACTGCAGCGGCATGTGCAGCGACGGCATGACGTTGGGGGTCTCGGCCATCGCGGCGATGACGTCGTCGGTGAAGTCCTTGGGGTGCGGCGAGGTGAAGCGCACCCGCTCGAGCCCCTCGATGTCGCCGCAGGCCCGCAGCAGCTTGCCGAAGGCCAGGCGGTCGCCGAACTCCACGCCGTAGGAGTTGACGTTCTGCCCGAGCAGCGTGACCTCGATGACTCCGTCGGCCACCAGCGCCTCGACCTCGGCGAGGACGTCGCCCGGCCGACGGTCCTTCTCGGTGCCGCGCAGCGACGGGACGATGCAGAACGTGCACGTGTTGTTGCAGCCGACGCTGATCGAGACCCATGCGGCGTAGGGCGACTCGCGCCGGGTCGGCAGGGTGGACGGGAAGACCTCGAGCGACTCGAGGATCTCGACCTGCGCCTCCTCGTTGTGCCGCGCCCGCTCGAGCAGCGCCGGCAGCGACCCGATGTTGTGGGTGCCGAAGACGACGTCGACCCACGGAGCCTTGCGGGTGATCTCGCCGCGGTCCTTCTGGGCCAGGCAGCCGCCGACGGCGATCTGCATGCCGGGGTGCTCCTTCTTGACCGGAGCGAGGTGGCCGAGGTTGCCGTAGAGCCGGTTGTCGGCGTTCTCGCGCACCGCGCAGGTGTTGAACACGACCACGTCGGCGTGCGCGCCGTCGGCGGCGCGGACGTAGCCCGCGTCCTCCAGCAGCCCGCAGAGCCGCTCGGAGTCGTGGACGTTCATCTGGCACCCGTAGGTGCGCACCTCGTAGCTGCGCATGACGCGCCCAGCGTACGACCGGGGCATCGGCGCCCGACCGCCGCCGGAGCGTGACCGTTCGTAACGTTCCGAGGTCGTCTCGTGGCGCCCGGTGGATTCCTGAGCATCTGTCCCGCTAGGTTCACATCACATGACAACCGATGCGGTCGCCGGCGACGAGCCCACGCGCCGTCCGGAGCGCGCCGCAGAGAGCGAGCCACCGGGCGAGCCGCTCGTCGTGCTGGAGAACGTGAACAAGCACTTCGGCCCCCTGCACGTCCTGCAGGACATCAACCTGACGATCCGCCGCGGCGAGGTGGTCGTCGTGCTCGGCCCCTCCGGCTCCGGCAAGTCCACGCTGTGCCGGGCGATCAACCGGCTCGAGTCGATCGACTCCGGCACCATCACCCTCGACGGCGTCCCGCTCCCCGCCGAGGGCAAGCAGCTGGCACGGCTGCGCTCCGAGGTCGGCATGGTCTTCCAGGCCTTCAACCTCTTCGCGCACAAGACCGTCCTGCAGAACGTCACGCTCGGCCCGATCAAGGTCCGGGGCATGTCGAAGGCGGACGCCGAGAAGCGGGGTCGCGAGCAGCTCGAGCGGGTCAACATCGGCGAGCAGGCCGACAAGATGCCGGCCCAGCTCTCCGGCGGCCAGCAGCAGCGCGTCGCCATCGCCCGGGCGCTCGCGATGGACCCCAAGGTCATCCTCTTCGACGAGCCGACGTCGGCCCTCGACCCCGAGATGATCAACGAGGTGCTCGAGGCCATGATCCAGCTCGCCAAGGACGGCATGACGATGGTCGTCGTCACCCACGAGATGGGCTTCGCGCGACGTGCCGCGAACCGGGTCGTGTTCATGGACTACGGCCAGATCGTGGAGGAGTCCGACCCGGAGTCGTTCTTCAACGATCCGAAGAGCGACCGCGGCAAGGACTTCCTGTCCAAGATCCTCAGTCACTGACACATCAAGGAAAGGACCATCGCATGTCCGTACGACGAATCAGGGGGCTCGCCGCGGCAGGAGCCCTCGCCCTGGCTCTCAGCGCCTGCGGCGGTGACGACGGCGCCAGCACCGAGGTCGAGGAGAGCCCCGAGTTCGAGGCCGGCACGACGATGGCCAAGCTGTCCGACAAGGGCAGCATCACGATCGGCACCAAGTTCGACCAGCCGCTGTTCGGCCTGCGCGGCCCGAGCGGCGAGCCCGAGGGCTTCGACGTCGAGATCGGCAAGATCATCGCCGCCAAGCTGGGCATCGCGCCGGACAAGATCACGTGGACCGAGACCGTGTCGGCCAACCGCGAGCCGTTCATCGAGGACGGCAAGGTCGACATCGTCGTCGCGACCTACACGATCAACGACGAGCGCAAGCAGATCGTCGACTTCGCGGGACCGTACTTCTCGGCGGGCCAGACCATCCTGGTCAAGGAGGACAACACCGACATCAACGGGCCCGACGACCTGGCCGGGCAAGACGGTGTGCAGCGTCGAGGGCTCCACGCCCGCGGCGAACATCGAGGAGCAGTACCCCGAGGCGAAGCTCGAGCTGACCGACGCCTACAGCAACTGCCTCGAGCCGCTGCGCAACGACCAGGTCGACGCGATCACGACCGACAACGTCATCCTGGCCGGCTTCGTCGACCAGAACGAGGGCGAGTTCAAGCTCGTCGGCGAGCCGTTCACCGAGGAGCCCTACGGCATCGGGCTGAAGAAGGGCGACGACGCGTTCCGGACCTTCATCAACGACGTGCTGGAGGAGTCCTACGAGGACGGCTCGTGGGACAAGGCCTGGGAGGACACGGCAGGCGTCGTCCTGGAGACGCCCGAGCCCCCCGCGGTCGACCGCTACTGACCGGAGCCGTCGACGGTGGGCCGCTCGAGCCGGAGCGGCCCACCGTCGCGGCCCGCCCGTCGCCGGTGTGAGCGAGAGGAGGTGAGCCCGTGGACGCCATCATCGACAACCTGGACCTGCTCTGGGACGGCTTCCTCAAGACGCTCCAGCTGACGCTCATCTCCGCCGCCTTCGCCCTCGCCTGGGGCACCGTGCTCGGCGCGTGCCGCGTCTCCCCGGTGCCGACCCTGCGGGCGTTCGGGACCACCTACGTCGAGCTGGTCCGCAACACCCCGCTCACCCTCGTCTTCTTCTTCTTCGTCTTCGTCGCCCCGCAGGTGGACGTCAAGCTGCCCTTCTTCACCTCGGCTCTGGTCGCGCTCTCCCTCTACACGGCGGCGTTCGTCTGCGAGGCGGTGCGCTCCGGCGTGAACAGCGTCGGGGTCGGGCAGGCGGAGGCCGCCCGGGCCATCGGGCTCACGTTCACCCAGTCGATGAGCCAGATCGTGCTGCCGCAGGCGTTCCGGACCGTGGTGCCGCCGTTGATCAACATCTTCATCGCGCTGACCAAGAACAGCTCGATCGCGGCCGGCTTCTTCACCACCGAGCTGGTGGCTGTCAGCATCCGCCTCACCAACCGGTTCCCGTCGGACACCATCACCATCCTCATCGGCATCGCGGTCTTCTACCTCGCGATCACCGTTCCGGCGGGGGTCCTCGCGTCGCACCTCGAGCGCAAGGTGGCGTTCGCGCGATGAGCCACGTCCTCTTCGACACCCCCGGCCCCCACGCACGCCGACGCGTCGCGATCTGGTCCATCGTCGCGGGCGCAGTCATCACCGGACTCGTCGTGGTCGCGGCGATCCGCCTCAACCAGCGCGGCATCTTCGATGCCGAGCGGTGGGACATCTTCTACGAGGACACCGCGACGTGGGAGGCCCTGATCCGTCGGGGCCTGGGGGCCACCCTGCGGGCCGCCGGCGTGGCAGCCGCCATCTCCCTGGTCGCGGGAGCCGTGGTCGCCGTCGCCCGGATGTCCCACCTGCCCTGGATCCGGGTGCCGGCCGCGATGCTCATCGAGCTCTTCCGCGGGCTGCCGGTGCTCCTGCTGATCCTCTTCATCGCCCTCGGGCTGGACGCGTCGATCTTCACCGCGGTGGTCGGCGGCCTCGTGCTCTACAACTCGGCGGTCATCGCCGAGATCCTGCGGGCGGGGATCCAGTCACTCCCGGGCGGCCAGCGCGAGGCCGCGCTGGCAATCGGCCTGACCCAGGGCCAGACGTTGCGGATGATCCTGCTCCCCCAGGCCGTGCGGCGGATGCTCCCGTCCCTCGTCAGCCAGGTCGTCGTCCTGCTCAAGGACACGTCGCTCGGCTTCATCGTCGGCTACGCCGAGCTGCTGCGGACCAGCCGCGAGCTGCGCGACTTCTTCGGCAGCCGCTACATCTTCTCGATCTTCATCGTCACGGCCACCATCTACATCGGGGTCAACTTCGCCATCTCCCGGTTCGCGACCTATCTGGAGCGCCGCGGCACGACCAAGGCTGCCGGCGGCCCGGCGCCGCAGGCCGTGCAGGACGGCCGGAACGCTTGACGGCCCTGCCCCACGGCGAGTGGCCGTCGCCGATCACGGCCCCGGACGTGGCGCGCGCCGGTGTGTGGCTCGGCTTCCCCACCGTCGTGGGTGACGAGACGTGGTGGGACGAGACCCGCCCGGCCGAGGACGGCCGGACCGTTGTCGTACGACGCCGGGCCGACGGCACCGTCGAGGACGTCCTCCCTGCCCCGTGGAGCGCGCGCACCCGGGTGCACGAGTACGGCGGCCGGTCCTGGCTTCCGATCCCGCGGCCCGACGCCGCTCCCGCGCTCGTCTTCGCCGGCTTCGCCGACCAGCGTCTGCACCTGCTGGGGCCAGGGAGCGAGCCGACCCCGCTGACCCCTGAGCCCGAGGAGCCGGCCGGCCTGCGCTACGCCGACCCGGTCCTCGGTCCGCCCGGCGAGGTGCTGTGCGTCCGCGAGACGCACTCCGGCGGCACGGTCACCCGGCACGTGGTCGCGGTGCCGCTCGACGGCAGCGCCGCGGGCGACCCGACCGCGGTCCGGGAGGTGACCGGCGGCAGCGACTTCGTCGCGCACCCGCGGCTCTCCCCCGACGGCACCCGCCTGGCCTGGGTCGCCTGGGACCACCCCCGGATGCCGTGGGACGGGACCGAGCTGCGGGTCGCCGATCTGGTCGACGGCGTCGCGACGGCACCGCGCACCCTGCTCGGCGGGCCGACGGAGTCGGTGCTGCAACCCGAGTGGGCCGGCGACCGCCGGCTCTACGCGCTCTCCGACCGCTCCGGCTGGTGGAACCTCTACGTCCTCGACGCGGCCTCCGGCGCGGCGGAGCCGCTGTGCGCACGCGAGGAGGAGTTCGGCTTCCCGATGTGGCTGCTCGGGTTCACCTCCTACGCCGTCCTCGGCGACGGGCGTATCGCCGTCCTGCACGGCAGGGGCAGCTACGCGCTCGGGGTCCTCGACGCCGCGACCGGCGAGCTGGCCGACCTCGACCTCCGGCTGCCCGCCTGGCGGCCGTACCTGTCGGCCGACGGGCACGTCGTCGGCGGCCTCACCGCCGGGCCCGCGGACCTCGAGACCGTCGTCCGGGTCGACGTCACGACGGGCGGCCTCGATCGGGTCAAGGCGTCGGCGGAGTCGGTGCCGGACCCGGCGTACCTCCCGCTGCCCGCCACCGAGACGCTGCGCGGCCCCGACGGCCGCGAGGTGCACGCCCACGTCCACCGTCCCCGCAACGGCGACCTGACGGGTCCGGACGGCGAGCGCCCGCCGTACCTCGTGAACGTCCACGGCGGGCCGACCGCGCAGAGCTACGCCGACCTGCAGCTCGAGATCGCGTTCTTCACCAGCCGCGGCGTCGGGGTCGTCGACGTGGACTACGGCGGCTCCTCCGGCTACGGCCGGGCCTACCGGGAGCGGCTGCGCGGGCAGTGGGGTGTTGTCGACGTCGACGACTGCGTGGCGGCGGCCCTGGCACTGGTCGGGCGCGGCGACGCCGACGGTGCGCGGCTGGCGATCCGCGGCGGCTCGGCGGGCGGGTGGACGACGCTGTCCGCGCTCACCCGGACCGACGTCTTCGCCGCCGGGACGTCCTACTTCGGGGTCGCCGAGCTGCTGCGCTTCGCCGCGGACACCCACGACTTCGAGTCGCGCTACCTCGACGGGCTCATCGGCCCGCTGCCGGAGGCCCGCGACCTCTACGAGGACCGCGCCCCGCTCTCCCACGTCGACGGGCTCTCGTGCCCGGTGCTCCTGCTCCAGGGGTCCGACGACGAGGTGGTGCCGCCGTCGCAGTCGCTGCTGTTCCGCGACGCGCTGGTCCGCAAGGGCATCCCGCACGCCTACCTGGAGTTCGAGGGAGAGCAGCACGGGTTCCGCAAGCAGAGCTCCATCGTGGCCTCGCTGGAGGCCGAGCTCTCGTTCTACGGCCAGGTGTTCGGCTTCGACCCGCCGGGCGTCCCGAGGCTGGAGCTGTCCACGCCCTGAGCGCCCGGGACGGCCCTGCCCCGTCAGGCGGGTGCGCCGTCAGGCGGGTGCGCCGTCAGGCCCAGCCGTGGTCGGCGCGCAGCGCGGCGGCCACCCGGTCGAACCTGCGCCGGTCGAGCACCGCGCCCTCGCGTCGGATGTCGTCCTCGGCCACGTCGAGCACCCGGTCCAGCCGGACCCAGCTCGGGCGGCCCGCGGAGTCCCAGGGCCCGGACCCGAGCGACAGCCAGCCGGGCTCCCCGTCGTGGTCGGACCGGCTGGAGAGCATCAGCCCGACCAGGGACCGGCCCTCGCGCCCCACCACGAGCACCGGACGGTCCTTGCCCCGGCCGGCGTCCTCCTCGTAGGGGACCCAGGTCCACACGACCTCACCGGGGTCGGCCGCGCCGTCGAGGTCGGGCGAGTACGCGAGCAGCCGCTGCGCCCGGGGCGGCGGGCCCGGGCGCGGCCGGGCCCCCGCCGGCCCGGCGCGACGGCGCGGCGCGGGCAGCGTCCGGCCGTCGCGGCGGCGGCGCACCTCCTGCAGCACGCGCGGCGCCTCCCGGACGGCCAGCCGGGCGAGCGACCCGGCCAGGCGCGTGAAGGTGCTCGCCATGCCAGCGACCCTAGTGGGCCTGCGACACGCGGACGGGGGTCAGCGGGCGATCTCGGTGGCGCGGGACTCGCGCACGACGGTCACCCGGATCTGCCCGGGGTAGGTCAGCTCGCTCTCGACCTGCTTGGCGATCTCGCGTGCGATGACCTGGGCCTGGATGTCGTCGACCGTGTCGGGCAGCACCATCACCCGGACCTCGCGCCCGGCCTGCATCGCGAACACCTTCTCGACGCCCTCGTGGGCCGCAGCGATCTCCTCGAGCCGCTCCAGCCGCGCGACGTAGGCCTCAAGCGACTCGCGGCGCGCCCCGGGCCGCCCGCCGCTGATGGCGTCGGCCGCCTGGGTGAGCACCGCCTCGAGGGTGTGCGGCTCGACCTCGTTGTGGTGGGCCTCGATGGCGTGGACGACGTCCGGGTGCTCACCGCAGCGGCGCGCGACGTCGGCGCCGATCAGCGCGTGCGACCCGGCGATCTCGTGGGTCAGCGCCTTCCCGACGTCGTGCAGGAGCGCGCACCGCTTCATGAGTACGGGGTCCAGCCCCAGCTCGGAGGCCATCATCGCCGCCAGGTGCGCGGACTCGATCAGGTGCTTGAGCACGTTCTGGCCGTAGGAGGTGCGATAGCGCAGCCGGCCGAGCAGGGTGACCAGCTCGGGGTGCACGTCGGTGATGCCGACCTCGACCAGGGCGTCCTCCCCGGCCCGCTCGCAGAGGGCCTCGACCTCGCCGCGGGCCTTCTCGTAGGCGTCCTCGATGCGCTGCGGGTGGATGCGCCCGTCGAGGACGAGGGCCTCCAGCGCGATGCGCCCCACCTCGCGGCGGACGGGGTCGAAGCACGACAGGAGCACCGCCTCGGGCGTGTCGTCGATGATGAGGTTGACCCCGGTCACCGACTCGAAGGTGCGGATGTTGCGGCCCTCGCGGCCGATGATGCGGCCCTTCATGTCGTCGCCCGGAAGGTGCAGCACCGACACCACCGACTCGGTCGGTCTGGTCGGTCGCCAGCCGCTGGATCGCCGTGGTGATGATCGCCCGGGCCCGGGCCTCGCCCTGCTCCTGGGCCTCGCGCTCGAGGTCGCGCACGACGAGGGCGGCGTCACGCTTGGCCTGGTGCTCGACCGCCGCGACGAGCTCCCGTCGCGCGTCCTCGGCGGTCAGCCCGGCCACCTGCTCGAGGACCAGCCGGCGCTGCTCCTCCAGGCCGGCCAGCTCCGCGCGCCGAGCCGCGACCTCGGACTCCTGCGCGGTGAGCTCGTGGGCGCGGTCCTCGAGGTGGCGGAACTCCGCGTCGAGGCGCTCCTCCCGCTCGGTCACCCGGTGCTCCCGGCGCTCGAGGTCCGCTCGCTGCTCGCGGATGTCATCGCGCTGGTCCCGGATCTCGGCCTCGTCCTGCGCCCGCACCTCGTCGGCCTGCGTCCGTACGTCGTCGTCCTGCGCCTGCACCGCGCCGGCGCGCACCCGGGCCTCGTCCGCCTCCCGGGGCGTCGCGACGTCGGCCACGGGGACCTGGTCGGCGACGGGCCGGGAGCCGCGGAGCAGCAACATCACGGCGATCGTCACGACGACCACGGCGAGGACGCCCAGCAGGAGCAGTCCGACCTCGGCAACTCCCATGACCGCCTCCTCGCGTGCGCCCCGACGGCACGCGGGCGGGCCCGGCCCGAGGAGCGAGCCCCACTGCCGGACGCCGACGGGACGACCCCCTCGTGCGAGGGTCGCCGCCCCGTCCCGGTCGCAGTCGCTCGGCGACCATGACCGGAGGTCCTCATCGCCGGCGGGTGCTGGCCGCCGGTGTCGTCTCGTTCGGTGTCGTCTCGTGCAGCTCGTGAGGTGCTATCGGGACCCGCGTGCCTGCGGGGTCGTGCTGTCGTTGCTCGCGACATTACACCTGTCCGCGAGCCGTCCGGGGGCGATCACGGGTCACCGGGAGGGTCGCTCGCCGACCGGTCCGGCGCCCCGCCACCGGCCCCGCGGTGGCCGCCTGGAGCCCACCCATCACCGCCATCGGTCGCGTCGGCGGCCACGGCGTCGCGCACGACCCGCAGGGCCAGGCCGCTTGGGTATCCCTTGCGGGCCAGCATCCCGGCCAGCCGCCGGACCCGGACCTCGGCGGGCAGCTTCCGCGTGGCCGGCAGCCGCTTGGCGACCAGGGCCGTCGCCGCCGCTGCCTCGTCGTCGGGGCCGATCGCGTCGACCGCCGCGCGGGCGGTGTCGTCGTCGACCCCCTTCTGGCGCAGCTCGTGGCTCAGGGCGCGGCGGGACAGGCCCCGCCCGGCGTGCCGGGAGCGGACCCAGGACTCGGCGAACGCGGCGTCGTCGACCAGGCCCACCTCCGTGAACCGGTCGAGCACCGCGTCGGCGACCTCGTCGGGCACGGCCCGGGCCGCGAGGTCGGACGCCAGCTGAGCGCGCGACCGCGGGGCCGCCGAGAGCTTGCGCAGGACGACGCCCCGCGCCACCGACTCGGGGTCCGCGTCGGGCGTGGCGTCCGCGGGGCTGCCCGGGGTGGGCCCGTCGGGCCCACCCCGGAAGCGCCTCGCCCGTCGTGCTGCCGGCACCGGCTAGATGTCGCTCGGGACCACGACGGGAACCGGCACGTCCTCGGCCGGGGCGTCCACCCGCGCGCCGATCCCGAGCTTCTCCTTGATCTTCTTCTCCAGCTCGTCGGCGAGGTCCGGGTTGTCGCGCAGGAAGGCCCGCGAGTTCTCCTTGCCCTGCCCGAGCTGGTCGCCCTCGTAGGTGTACCAGGCGCCGGACTTGCGCACGAAGCCCTGATCCACGCCGACGTCGATCAGGCCGCCCTCGCGACTGATGCCCGTGCCGAACATCAGGTCCATCTCGGCCTGCCGGAACGGCGGGGACATCTTGTTCTTGACGACCTTGACCCGCACCCGGTTGCCGACGGCCTCCTGGCCGTCCTTGAGCGTCTCGATGCGCCGGACGTCGAGCCGGATCGAGGCGTAGAACTTCAACGCCTTGCCGCCCGCGGTGGTCTCGGGACTGTTGTGCACCATCACGCCGTCGACGAAGTAGTTGTGCGTGCCCTCGACCTCGATGTCGAAGCGGTGCATCGACCGCGTCCTCGGTTTGACGTGAACGTCGAGGACCCGCGCCGGCACGGGACGCAGCTCGGGCTCGACGAACTGCGGCTCGACGGCGAACTGGTCACGGAACCGCGGGAGCAGCTTGTAGTGCATCGACGGGTGCACGTAGGGCGCGATGAGCTCCTGGAGCCGTGCGGTGGCCGCCGTCGTGAACTGCAGGACGGCCTTCTGCCGGGCACCCCGCAGCGCGACCGAGCAGTCGAGCCCGAAGGTGCCACGAAGGTGCTCGACGATCCGGTCGCGGGAACCGGGGCTCATGGACTCGACGCAGATCTCCGCCCGGCCGCTGCCGCCCGCGGTGCGGGCCTGGAGTCCGCGCGAGCGCACGCTGAAGCTCGCGTCGTCCATGTACCAGATTGCCAGCGCCAACGGCGTCAGCGCCTTGAGGTAGTCCCAGGTGATGTGCTTCTTGCCGTCGCCGAGGTAGACGACCTGCTGCAGCTCGCCCAGCTCGGGCAGCGGCCTGAAGTCGGCGAACGACGCGCCCTGCGCATCGGTCCGGCGGGAGCACGGGATGTTGCCGAGCAGCGAGACCTTCCAGTCCAGGTAGTCGGCCTGCTCGGCGCCGTGGCCCAGCCGGAAGCGCACCCCGTGGCGCCCTCGCCGGTTGGGCGACAGGTTGGCGTCGCCCAGCAGCCCGCCCAGCACGACCTGCCACTGCTGGTCGCCCAGCCGGACGGTCTCCGCCTGCACCACCCGGTCGCCAGGAAGGATCTCGCCGGCCTCGCGCCACCCACCCGGGGTCTGGATCAGGTGGTTGGCCGTGGCCGCGAACTGGGCCCGGCCGTTCCCCCCGGAGCGCTCGACCGTGAACTGCAGGAACTGCTCCGTGGGCCCGTTGTCGAACCAGTTGGTGACCTTGCGCGGCACGATCCGCCCGGCGTCCGCGTCGTAGGACAGGACCTCGACCGGCATCTTCTGGTTGACGATCTTGCCGATCTTCTCCTGCGTCCCGTCGGCCAGGGTGACCCTGGTGTCGTAGGAGAAGCAGCCGAACATCACGCCGATCTTCTCGCGGAGCTGGTTGATGAAGATGGCGGTGGTCTTGGAGGAGCTCAGCGCGCCGGTCAGCTTGCGCAGGGCCTGGCTCATCAGCCGGGCCTGCAGGCCGACGTGGCTGTCGCCCATCTCGCCCTCGATCTCGGCGCGTGGCACGAGCGCCGCCACCGAGTCGATGACGATGATGTCCAGGGCGCCGGAGCGGATGAGCATGTCGGCTATCTCGAGCGCCTGCTCACCGGTGTCGGGCTGGGACACCAGCAGGCCATCGGTGTCGACGCCGAGCTGCTGCGCGTAGCCGGGGTCGAGGGCATGCTCCGCGTCGATGAACGCCGCGATGCCGCCCGCCTTCTGCGCGTTGGCGATCGCGTGCAGCGCGACCGTGGTCTTGCCGGAGCTCTCCGGGCCGTAGATCTCGACGACCCGGCCGCGCGGGAGGCCGCCGATGCCCAACGCGATGTCGAGCGCGATGGAGCCGGTCGGGATCGTCTCGATGGGCGCCCGGATGTCGTCACCGAGCCGCATCACCGAGCCCTTGCCGAACTGGCGGTCGATCTGCGCGAGAGCCGTGTCGAGCGCCTTGTCGCGGTCTGCTGCTGGAGCCATGGATGCCACCCGGGGGGATGAGGAACGAGCCGTCGTTTTCTTGGTCACGTCTGGGAACCTAGGGCCGGCCTCGGACACAATCGGTCCGTCCGGCGTGCTCTGTGGATGGGTCGACGGGTGTGGACACTACCCGAACACGTGTTCGATACCGGCCCGACACGCCGGGCGCCGCCCGGGGCCGGGACGGCCACGACGGCTCCGCCGGGCGGTGGGGGCTCAGGGGCCGGCCACGGCGGGCACCCGGTGTCGTACGGCCACCAGCGCGAGGACCGGCACCACCAGGAGCCCCGCCAGCGCGTTGAGCGTGCCGTAGCCGGTCAGCCCCAGGACCACCCCGGCCAGCGCTCCGCCCGCGGCCCCGCAGATGCCCATGACGAAGTCGGACGCGCCCTGCACGCCGGGGCGTACCGCCGCGGCGACCGACTCGGTCAGCAGGGTCGACCCCGCGATCAGCGCGCAGGACCAGCCGAGGCCGAGGAGGAGGAGCCCGGCGCCCAGCGCGCCGTTCGCCGTGAGGCTGCCCGAGACCGTGACGGCGACGACCAGCACCAGCTGGCCGATCACGAGCACCGGCACCCGTCCCAGACGGTCGGTCAGCCACCCCACGACGGGCGAGAACGCGTACATGCCCGCGACGTGGAGGCTGATCACCAGCCCGACGACCTCCAGCGTCGCGTCGTGGTGGCGCATGTGCACCGGGGTCATGACCATCACGGCGACCATGACGGTGTGCGCGGTCGCGACGGCCGCGATCGCGAGCACGGCGGGCGGGGAGGCGGCCACCGCCCGCAGCGCCGCCCGCAGCGGCACCGACGGCAGGTGCTCCTCCTCCCCCACCGCGCGGGCGGTCAGCAGGGGGTCGGGCCGCAGCCCGAGGTGCACCACGGCGGCGGCCACCGTGAAGGCGACCACGGAGAACAGCACCGGCCCGGTCAGGGGCGGGAGGCCGAACCAGCCCGCCACCGTGGCGCCCGGCCCGGTCAGGTTGGGCCCCAGCACGACGCCGAGCGTGGTGGCCCACACGACGGTCGCCAGGGCGCGGGCGCGGGACGAGGGATCGGCGAGGTCGGCGGCGGCGTAGCGCGACTGCAGGTTCGTCGCGGTGCCCGCGCCCATCAGCCAGGCCCCGAGCAGGACCAGCGAGAACCGGCCGGCGACGGCACCGAGCACGACCAGCACGGTGCCGGCCAGCGCCAGGACGTAGCCGCCGGCCAGCCCGGGTCGTCGTCCGTGCACCGACATGACGCGTGCCATCGGCAGGGCCAGCACGGCGGCGCCGAGCACCGAGGACGTCTGGGAGAGCCCGGACAGGGCGGTCGAGCCGGACACGTCCTCCGCGATGAGCCCGCCGACGGAGATCGCCGCGCCGACGCCGACCCCGCCGAGCACCTGGGCGCCCGCCAGGACCCGCACGGTCCGGCGCTGCAGCGCGACGACATCGGTCACGGGCTGGCCCACCTCGGAAGCGTACGGGTGGTGGGCCCGGCCGCGTCCTCAATTGCCGGCCGTCGAGGACACCCCCGGGATGCGGTCGGCCCGGAAGGCGGCCACGAACAGCCGGTGGTCCTCGCGCACCCGGGCGGCGTAGTCGTGGGCGAACCCGGTGAGGTCCGCGACGAGGTCCTCGACCCGGTCCCCGACGGCTCCGGCGACGGCGTCCTCAGTCTGGAAGTCCACCAGCGGCGTCTCGTCGGAGTCGACGTCGCTCACGCAGTGCACCTTGGCCGTCGCGCTGCCGAGCTGCTCGACGACCGGCGCGAGGTCCTCGGGCTCGGAGAGCTCGTCCCAGTCGAGGTCGGACTCGTAGGGCGAGAGCTCGGTCACGACGTAGCCCTCGCCGTCGAGCTCGGTCCAGCCGCGCCAGGGGTCGGCGTGGGCCTGCAGCGCCGACTGCGACACGGCCGTGCGGTGCCCGTGGTGCTGGAAGAACTCGCGGGCCTGCGGGTGGTCGACGACCCGGCTCGGCACGGCCTCGTTGCCGAGCTTCATCGACAGCACGATGTCGTTCTCAAGCGCCTGCGTGTGCCCCTCCACCAGCAGGTTGTACGACGGCAGGCCGGCGCTGCCGATGCCGGAGCCCGAGGTGCCGACGACGTCCTTGAGCTGGTAGCTGATGCTGCCCAGCCGCTCCGACGCGGGGATGGTGCGCAGGTAGCCCTCGTAGGCCTTCTCGACCCTGCGTCTCTCGCGCCACCCCAGCTCGCGCAGCCGTGACGTGTGCTGGAAGCGCCGCTGGTGGTCCTCGACCGTCGTCAGGCCCGCGAGCAGGTCGAGGCGGGTCGCGAGCTGGGCCTGCACGAGCGCGTCGTGGACGGCGCCGGACGCGGTGTCGAGGCGCAGCGCCCACTCGTGGTCGCGGTCCGAGTCGACGAAGTGCTGCACCTGCTCGACGTACGACCGCGCGAAGCGGCCGCTCAGGTCGTCGATCACCGCGTCGGGCAGCGCCTTCTGCCAGCACATCAGCGCGAGGCTGGCGACGAACCGGCGCAGGTCCCAGGTGAACGGCGCGAGGTAGGCCTCGTCGAAGTCGTTGACGTCGAAGACCAGCACGCCGGAGCCGTCCATGTAGGTGCCGAAGTTCTCGGCGTGCAGGTCGCCCTGGATCCACACGCGCTCGGTGCGCTCGTCCGTCCAGTCGTCGCGGGAGCCCGCCAGGTCCCGGTAGAACACGCAGGCGCTGCCGCGGTAGAACGCCCACGGGTCCGCGGCCATCTTGCGGAACTTGACGCGGAACGCGCCTGCGTCGGCCTTCATGAGGTCGGCGAAGGCGTCGACGAGCGTGTCGACGATGAGCTCCTGGCGGGCGCGGTCCTCGGGCATCCCCTGCCCCTGCCCGGGCCGGGTCGCGGTCACACGCCGGCCGGGCCGCTCAGCGCCGGGCGGCGGGGACCTCCATGCCCTCGCAGACCGCGCGCCAGACGCGCAGCGCCGGCTCGCCTCCCGCCAGCGCCTGCGCCACCGTGCGGTTGCCCAGCTCGGAGAACACGTGCAGCTCGGCCATCGTCTCGGCGTGGGGGCCGAAGGTGTCGCGCATCCGCTCCCAGAAGTCGGTCAGCCGCATCCGTCCAGTATCCCCGACCCACCGGTCACGGCTGACGCTCGACGTAGGCGGCGAAGGAGTCCAGGGCGTCCTGCCAGAACGCGTCGAGCCAGGCGCGCAGCGGCTCGAGACCGGAGGGGTCGAGGTGGTAGACGTTGCGCGTCCCGGCCGTCGTCCAGCCGACGAGCCCGGCCTCGTGGAGGACCTTGAGGTGCTGGGAGACGGCGGGCCGGCTGACCGGCAGGGCCTCGGCGAGTGCCGAGACCGAGCGTGGGCTGCGCCGCAGCTGCTCGAGGATGCCGCGGCGGGTGGCGTCGCCCAGCGCGTCGCAGACCGCCGGGAGGCTCACCCGCCCGCCAGGTCGACGTACGGGCGCAGGACGGAGTCCCACCCGGTCTCGTAGCCGCCGCGCGCGTGGGTGCCGTCGGGTCGCGACTCCCAGCCCGAGTGCACGAGCGTGACCAGGGTGCCCGGGCCGTCGGAGGTGAAGGAGACCTCGACCCGGGTGGCCTCCTCCGGCGGCGTCCCGGGGTGCCAGGTGAGGGCGACGCGGGCCGGTGGTTCCCATGCGGTCACCTGCCCCCAGTCTGCGGTGCTGCCGTCCGCGAGCAGCTCGACCAGGCGGCCGCCCCGCCGTCGCTCCAGGACGAGACCGCGCGAGGTCGCGCCACCGACCGAGTGCGTCGCGAGCGGCCACCACGCGCCGATCCTCGCCGTGAACAGCTCGAACGCGCGGTCCCGGGCGACTGCCACGCGGACGGTCTTGGTGAGCGGGCCGAGTGCGGTGGTGGAGGTCATGGGGCTTCCTTCGTAAGTGACGACTAACCGTAAGTTGCCACGAACCGAGCCCCGCGTCAAGGGCCTGTCCTCTCCCCTAGGGTCAGGCCCGTGACTGCTGCGGGCCGACGCCACGAGGGCGAGCAGTTCACCGGGCTCGACTGGTACGGCGAGGACCTGGCCGACGCCGTCTTCCTCGACTGCAGCTTCAGCGACTGCGACCTGACCGAGGTCACCACCCGCGGCGCCCGGTTCGAGCGCTGCGACCTCCGGGGCGTCCAGCTCAACGCCTCGACGCACGAGTCCACCAGCTTCACGGGCTGCACCCTGCGCCGGACCTCCCTGTTCGCCGCGACCCTGCGCGCCTGCAAGCTGGTCGGCGCCCGCTTCTCCGAGGCCACGCTGCGGCCGATGACGGTCGAGGGCGGCAACTGGTCCTACGCCGCGCTGCGCGGCGCGAACCTGTCGGGGCTCGACCTGTCCGGGCTCAATCTCTCCGAGGCCGACCTCAGCGACTCCGACCTGCGCAAGGCGACCCTCGCCGGCGCCGACCTGTCCCGGGCGGTGCTGCGGGGCGCGCGGCTGGACCACGCGGTACTCACCGGAGCGTCCCTCGATGGCGTGGACCTCGCGGCCGTGCAGCTCAAGGGCACGGTCGTCGACGCCGCCCAGGCCTGCCTCGTCGCCGAGGCGCATGGTGCGGTGGTCAGGTAGTCCGACTCAGGCAGCCCCGTGCCGTGAGGGTGAGGAGGCCGAGTCGGTGCTCCGTATCCGGTGCGACCTCAACTGGTCAGCGCAACACCTCGTGAAGCTTCTCCGACGGTGTCATCCAGCTCAAGGTCTGTCGAGGGCGTCCGTTGAGCTTGGCGGCGATCTCGTCGAGCTGGTCCTGGGTGAAGGCGGCGATGCTGGTTCCCTTGGGGAAGTACTGGCGCAGCAGGCCGTTGGTGTTCTCGTTCGAGCCGCGCTGCCAGGGACTCTTGGGGTCGCAGAAGTAGACCTGCACGCCGGTGTCGACGGTGAACCGCTTGTGGTCGGCGAGCTCGAGTCCGCGGTCCCAGGTCAGCGACCGGCGCAGCTGGACCGGAAGCGTCTGGACGTGGCTGGCCAGGGCAGTGACCACGTGTTCGGTGGACCGGCCCTCGGGGAGCCGGACCAGCATCACGAACCGGGTGGAACGCTCGACCAGAGTCGCGATCTGCCACCGGCCGGACCCGATCAGCAGATCGCCTTCCCAGTGTCCGGGGACCGCCCGATCCTCGACCTCGGCCGGTCGCTCGCTGATCGCGACCGCGTCCACGATCTGCCCCCGGCCATGCCCGCGGGAGGTGTGCGCCCGCGACCGGCGCTTCATCCGACGGGTTCGCAGATGCGCTGCCAGCTCACGCTTGAGCGCACCGCGGGCCTGCACGAACAGCGTCAGATAGATCGTCTCGTGCGACACCCACATCTCCGGCTCGTCGGGGAAGGTCCGGACCAGCCAGCCGGCGATCTGCTGCGGCGACCAGTCCTCGCCCAGTTTGACCGCCACCGCGTCCCGCAGCCGCGGGTTGGTCGCGAGCTTGCACCGCTTCGGCCGCCGCGCCCGTACCCACGCCGCGTGGTCAGCAACGGCGGCCCGGTAACGGCGGCGACCCCCGTTGCGGACCAGCTCCCGCGACACCGTCGACGGCGCCCGGCCCAACCGCCCAGCGACTACCCGCACCGACTCGCCCGCGGCCATCCCTCGCGAGATCTCCTCACGCTCACCCAACGACAGCTGGTTCGCCGCCCGGCGCCGCTCCCTCGGACGGACCCCACCGGTCACCCCGACGTACTGCTGAATCGTGGCGTCGGAGCGCCCCAGCTGCCGCCCGATCACCCGAAACGACGTCCCCGCTCGCAGCAGCCGCCAGATCTCCAGCTTCTCCGCCACCGACATCCGACCCGCCATGACCACCACTCCCTCGACTCGGTTGAGGAAGTGTTGCGACGGCCACCTGAGACCAGCGGCACTACCGAGCGGGACGAAGCGCACGCTCATGCCGAGATGAGCGCACTTGAAGATTCTGGTGAAGGCCAGCCTCCGGCTGGACCTTCTCGCGTAGAGCGTCGACCTAGACCGATGTCACGATGAACTCATTGCCGTCAGGGTCGAGGAACCGACCTCCACCGAGGGCGGTCGCACCGAGTTTGACGAGTCGCTCGAGGTCCTCAGGTCCCTGGGCGGCGAGCTGGAAGCTGATCCGTTCAGGGGTGTCGCGCGCCATCAGCGGCGGCCCGCTCCACGTGAACTTCGATCCGCCATCGGGCGACTGGATGGCGGTCTCTTCGCCCTCGTCCCACACGAGCGGCCAGTCCAGCACCCGGCTCCAGAAAACCCCCAAGGCGTGGGTTCCGTCGCAGTTGACCGCCCCGATGCGGCCGGTGTCGGCGAGGAACTGATTGCCAGCCGGGATCACGCACAACTCGTTGCCCTCCGGATCTGCGAGCACGACGTGGCCGTCGGAGGGGTCCTGGCCGATGTCGACGTGTTCTCCGCCTAGCCGAAGAACGGTCGCGACGTGGGCACGCTGATCTTCCAGGGACCTGCTGGTGAGGTCGAGATGGATCCGCGCCTGCACAGTCTTGGGCCGGTCGGTGACCACGAACAGAAGAGAGAATCCGGGTTCGGCGACCGTCTCTCCCTCTGCCGGAACCTCGAGCACCCCCGCCCAGAACCGAGCTTGCGCTCCGGGGTCGAGGGCGAGACAGCGGAGTGCGCTGAGAGTGATCGCCATCCGGTCATCCAACGTCATGGCTAACGCCGCAGCAACCGAGCCGTAACGCGCCGAATTGGCGCACGGATCTGCCGCGATGTGGTTGATCCATAGGTGCGGTTCTGATCGCAGGCGTTTCCGCGGAAACGCCTGCTGTGGACAACGCACGCTGTAGGTGCGCTGGTCGCAGCCGTTCCCGCGCACGCGGCGGCCCGCAACCCGAACGAAAGACGTTTCCGCGGAAACGTCTCGAGGGACATCCGCTGGCATCAGACCAGCGAAGAGGCCCCCTGGCTGAGGGCTCAGGGCCGCTACGTGCGCCCGCTCGGCAACTTCGGAGCAGAATCCGGTCATCGGCGCGCATGGGAAATGCTCCGATCATGGAAATCCAGGGGTCAGGTCAGCAGCAACTTCTCCAGGCGGCGACCGGTCACGACGAGGCCGACGAGGCCGAGCCCCAGCAGCACGGCGACGTGGACGAGCGAGCCGAGGCCGACCCCGCCCGCCGTGAGCTCCCGGAGCAGCGTCGCCGCGTGGTAGAGCGGAGAGAAGCGCACGACCCACTGCAGCGCCTCGGGGTAGGTCGACAGCGGGTAGAAGGTGGCCGAGAAGAGGAACATCGGCAGCGAGACGAGCGTGACGTACTCGAAGTCCTGCCACGACTTCATGTACGTCGTCGCCGCCGTCCCGACAGCCGCGAACGCGAAGCCGACCAGCAGCACGGCGGGCAGCGCGAGCAGCGCCCACCAGGACGAGATCAGCCCCATCAGCAGCATCACGAGCAGGAACGTCGAGGAGTAGAAGGCGCCCCGCATCAGGGCCCACCCGATCTCGCCGACCGCGACGTCGACCGGCGTCACGGGCGTGGCGAGCACGGCGTCGTAGAGCTTGTTGTACTTCAGCTTGAAGAACAGGTTGAAGACCGCGTCGTAGGTCGCGCCGTTCATCGCGCTCGCCGCGAGCATGCCCGGCGCGATGAAGACGGTGTAGGACACGAGCTCGCCGCCGGGCAGCTCGACGTCGCCGACGAGCTGCGCCACGCCCACACCGATCGAGAGCAGGTAGAACACCGGCTCGAAGATGCCGGAGAGCAGGACGATCCATCCGTTGCGGTAGACGCGGATGTTGCGCTCGACGAGATAGCGCGCACCGCCCGTGCCGAGCAGCCGACGGCCGGGCAGCGGCGGCACGACGCGCAGCAGCAGCGGCTGGCCGGTCACTCGACGAGCCGCTTCTCGAAGCGCCGGGCCGCGACGAGGAACCCGGCGACTGCCCACAGCAGCAGGTAGGCGACATGGACCGCGGCCGAGCCGAGCGACGGCTGGCCGAGGGCGAGGTCACGCGCCAGGTCGACCCCGTGCCAGAGGGGGACAACCGCGGCGACCGGCTGCAGCCAGTCCGGCAGCTGCGAGATCGGGAAGAACGTGCCGGAGAACAGGAACATCGGCATGATCCCGAACCGGAACAGCATCGCGTAGGCGGACTGGTCCTCCACGGTTGCCGAGAAGGCGAAGATGGCCGGCGCGAAGGCCATCCCGGTGAGGACGGCGGCCGGGATCGCGAGCACGCCCCAGGCCGACGGGATCGCGCCGAAGAGCAGCATCACGAGGAAGAACACTGTGGCGGTGATCGTGAGCCGGAACGTGACGAAGAGCAGGTGTCCCGTGAGGGTGTCGACCGACCGCAGCGGGGTCGCCAGCATGCCGTGGTAGGTCCGGTGCCACTTGATCGAGCCCATCACGGGGTAGGACGACTCGAAGGCCGCCGTCTGCATGGCGGTCGCGGCCAGCAGGCCGGGCGCGATGAACTCGAGGTAGCCGACCCCGCCGAGGCTCGCCGAGCCGCTCCCCCGGTCCACCAGCAGGCCGAGACCGAAGCCCATCGCCGCGAGGAAGCCCAGCGGCTCGAGCACGGTCGTGATGGCCGAGCCGCGCCAGGTCCGGCGGTACTGCGCCATCCAGTAGGCGAAGGACCGCAGCACGAGCTCGGGCTGGGCCGGGAGCGGATCGAGCGCCCGGAGAGCAGGCCGCTCGACGGCCGGAGTGGCGTCGTGGCCGCTCATCAGTCCACCAGGGTGCGGCCGGTCAGGCGCAGGAAGACGTCCTCCAGGGTGCTGCGCCGCACCAGGACCGACAGCGACGTGACCCCCTGCCGGTGCAGCTCGGCGGCGGCCTCGTCGCCGTCGTGGGCGTAGAGCAGCACGCGGTCGGGCAGCACCTCGATGCGGTCGACGAGGGCGTTCAGGGGCCGGCCGGGGTCGGCGACCAGCGCCTCGACCTTCTCCGCGGCCGCGTCGTTCTCGCCCGGCGTGAAGCGCAGCTCGACCACCTCGCGGGTCGACCACTCGCGGATCAGCGCACTGGGCGAGCCCTCGGCGGCGATCCGCCCGCCGTCCATGACGACGAGCCGGTCGCACAGCTGCTCGGCCTCGTCCATGTAGTGCGTGGTCAGCACCAGCGTGACGCCCCGCTGCTTGAGCCGGAAGAGCCGGTCCCACACGACGTGGCGGGCCTGCGGGTCCAGCCCGGTGGTCGGCTCGTCGAGCAGCAGCAGGTCCGGCTCGTTGATCAGCGACCGGGCGATGGTGAGCCGTCGCTTCATGCCGCCGGAGAGCGGCTCGACCTTGCTGCGGGCGCGCTCGCTGAGCTGGACGAAGTCGAGGAGCTGGTCGGCCCGCTCGCCGACGACCCGCTTCGGCAGGCCGAAGTAGCGGCCGTAGACCAGCAGGTTCTCGCGCACGGTGAGCTCGGCGTCCAGGGAGTCCAGCTGCGGCACCACGCCGAGCCGGGCCCGGATGCGCGCGCCGTCGACCGCAGGGTCGTGCCCCAGCACGCGCAGCGTGCCCTCGGTGACCGGGGAGACGCAGCCGATCATGCGCATCGTCGAGGACTTGCCGGCGCCGTTCGGCCCGAGGAAGCCGAACGCCTCGCCTCTCGCGACGTCGACGTCGATGCCGTCCACGGCCGTGAAGTCGCCGAAGCGCTTCACCAGCCCGCGTGCGCTGATCAGCGGCTCGTCCTCGGACACCCGCCGACTGTAGACGGAACCCCTGACACCGGCCGAGCGGCTTTCCGGCGACCGCACCTGCGCGGATGTCGGTGGCGTCGGCGAGGATGACCGGGTGAGCGACGACGGCCGTACGCCCGGCGCACCGCGGTTCTCCCCCGCGACGCAGGCGTGGTTCGACGCGTCGTTCGCCGCGCCCACCGCGGCCCAGGAGGGCGCCTGGGCGGCCATCGCGGGCGGCAGCAACGCCCTCGTCGTGGCGCCGACCGGCTCCGGCAAGACCCTCGCGGCGTTCCTCTGGTCCATCGACCGGCTCGCCAGCGAGCCGGCCCCCGCCGAGCGGCAGCGCCGCTGCCGCGTCCTCTACGTCTCGCCGATGAAGGCGCTGGCCGTCGACGTCGAGCGCAACCTGCGGGCACCGCTGACCGGCATCCGTCATGCGTCCACACGGCTAGGGGTGCCCGAGCCCGACCTCACCGTCGCCATCCGCTCCGGCGACACCCCGGCCGACGAGCGCCGGCGCTTCGCCCGCACCCCGCCCGACATCCTCATCACGACCCCCGAGTCGCTGTTCCTCATCCTGACCTCGCAGGCGCGCGAGTCGCTGCGCGGCGTCGAGACGGTGATCGTCGACGAGGTCCACGCCGTCGCCGGCACCAAGCGCGGCGCCCACCTGGCGATCTCGCTGGAGCGCCTGGACCACCTGCTCGACCGGCCCGCGCAGCGCATCGGCCTGTCCGCCACCGTGCGCCCGGTGGAGGAGGTCGCGCGCTTCCTCGGCGGCCCCCACGACGTCGAGGTCGTGCAGCCGCCGACCAGCAAGACCGTCGAGCTCGAGGTCGTCGTCCCCGTCGAGGACCTCGGCGAGCTCGGGCAGACCACGGGCGAGGTCAGCGGGTCCGCAGCCGGCGAGGAGCGACGTACGTCCATCTGGCCGCACGTCGAGGAGCGCATCGTCGACCTCGTGTCGGCCCACCGCTCGACCATCGTGTTCGCCAACTCGCGCCGGCTCGCCGAGCGGCTGTGCGCCCGCCTCAACGAGATCCACTACGAGCGCACCACCGGCGAGGCACTGCCCGAGCCCGGGTCGCTGCAGCCGGCGCAGGTCATGGCGCAGTCCGGGTCGTCGGCCGGCCGACCCGAGACCGGGTCGGTCCCCGAGATCGCGCGTGCTCACCACGGCTCGGTGTCCAAGGAGCAGCGTGCCCAGATCGAGGAGGCGCTCAAGGCCGGGCGGCTGCCCGCGGTCGTCGCGACCTCGTCGCTCGAGCTGGGCATCGACATGGGTGCGGTCGACCTGGTGATCCAGGTCGAGTCGCCGCCGTCGGTGGCGAGCGGGCTGCAGCGCGTCGGCCGGGCGGGGCACCAGGTCGGCGCGGTGTCCAAGGGCGTCATCTTCCCCAAGTTCCGCGGCGACCTCGTGCAGACCGCTGTGGTCGCCGAGCGGATGCGCGAGGGCGCGATCGAGTCGACGCGCTACCCGCGCAACCCGCTCGACGTGCTCGCGCAGCAGGTCGTCGCGATGGTCAGCGTCGACGAGTGGGACGTCGAGGTGATGTACGACGTGGTGCGCCGGGCCGCTCCCTACGCCTCCCTCCCCCGGTCGGCCTACGAGTCGGTGCTCGACATGCTGGCCGGGCGCTACCCGTCCGACGAGTTCGCCGAGCTGCGGCCCCGGCTGGTGTGGGACCGCGTCGGCGGCACGCTGACCGGCCGTCCCGGAGCGCAACGGCTCGCGGTGACCAGCGGCGGCACGATCCCGGACCGGGGCCTGTTCGGGGTGTTCCTCGTCGGCGGAGCCGACAATCAGCAATCGCGGGGAGTCCGATCGGGCGGAGCCCGCGTGGGCGAGCTGGACGAGGAGATGGTCTACGAGTCGCGCGTCGGTGACGTGTTCACGCTCGGGTCGACGTCATGGCGCATCGAGGACATCACCCACGACCGCGTGCTCGTCACGCCGGCGCCGGGGCAGCCGGGGCGGCTCCCGTTCTGGCACGGCGACTCGATCGGCCGGCCGGTCGAGCTCGGGCGGGCGCTCGGCGCGTTCACCCGCGAGCTGGGCGCCCTGGCCCCGGAGGCGGCCCGCGAGCGGGTGCTCGCCAGCGGGCTCGACGCGTGGGCTGCCGACAACCTGCTCGGCTACCTCGCCGAGCAGCGCGCGGCCACCGGCCACCTCCCCGACGACCGCACGATCGTCGTCGAGCGGTTCCGCGACGAGCTCGGCGACTGGCGGGTCGCGATCCACTCCCCGTTCGGCGCTCAGGTCCATGCCCCCTGGGCGCTCGTGGTGTCCGCACGGCTGCGCGAGCGCTACGGCGTCGACGTGCAGGCGATGCACAGCGACGACGGCATCGTGCTGCGGCTGCCCGACGTCGAGACCGACGACGGGACCGCGCCGCACGGCGCCGACCTCGCGGTCCTCGAGCCCGACGAGGTCGAGCCGCTCGTCACGGCCGAGGTGGGCGGCTCGGCGCTGTTCGCCTCCCGGTTCCGCGAGTGCGCGGCGCGCGCCCTGCTGCTGCCGCGCCGCAACCCCGGCCGCCGCACCCCCCTGTGGCAGCAGCGCCAGCGCTCCGCCCAGCTGCTCTCGGTGGCCAGCGACTACGGCTCGTTCCCCGTCGTGCTCGAGACGATGCGCGAGTGCCTGCAGGACGTGTTCGACGTGCCCGGCCTGGTCGGGCTGATGCGCGACGTCGAGCAGCGCACCGTGCGTTTCGTCGAGGTCGAGACCCAGCAGCCGTCGCCGTTCGCGCGGTCGTTGCTGTTCGGCTACGTCGCGCAGTTCCTCTACGAGGGCGACTCGCCGCTCGCCGAGCGCCGGGCCCAGGCGCTGTCCCTCGACGCGACGCTGCTGGCCGAGCTGCTGGGCCAGCAGGGGTTCGGCGCCCTGCGCGACCTGCTCGACGAGGACGCCGTCCTGTCCCTGGGACGGGACCTGCAGCGACTCTCCGAGGACCGGAGGGCTCGCGACGTCGAGGGGGTCGCCGACCTGCTGCGCGTGCTCGGGCCGCTGAGCACCGCCGAGGCGGTCGAGCGCGGCGCGACGCCGGCGTGGCTGGCCGAGCTGGAGGGCGCCCGGCGTGCGATCCGGCTGCGGGTCGCCGGCGAGGAGCGGTGGGCCGCGGTCGAGGACGCCGGCCGGCTGCGTGACGCGCTCGGCGCCCCGATGCCCGTGGGCATCCCCTCGGCGTTCCTCGAGCCCGTGCGCGACCCGGTCGCCGACCTCGTGTCCCGCTACGCGCGCACCCATGTGCCCTTCCCCGCCTCCGCCGTGGCGGAGCGCTTCGCGCTCGGGCCGGCCGTCGTCGGCCAGGCCCTGGCACGGCTCGCGGCGGCCGGGCGGGTGGTCGAGGGCGAGTTCCTGCCCGGCGGGGCCGGCACCGAGTGGTGCGACGCCGAGGTGCTGCGGACGCTGCGCCGCCGGTCCCTGGCCGTGCTGCGCAAGGAGGTCGAGCCGGTGCCGGTCGAGGCGCTGGCCGCCTTCCTCCCTGGCTGGCAGCAGGTCGGCGGGCGGCTGCGGGGCGTCGAGGGTGTGCTGCGCGCGGTCGAGCAGCTGCAGGGCGCCCAGGTCCCCGCGTCGGCCCTCGAGTCGCTGGTGCTGCCGGGTCGCGTCTCGGGATACGCCCCCGCGCAGCTCGACGAGCTGTGCGCGGCGGGCGAGATCCTCTGGCGGGGGCACGGCTCGCTGCCGGGGTCGGACGGGTGGGTGTCGCTTCACCTCGCCGACGCCGCCGCGCTGACCATGCCCGAGCCCGACGCGGCCGCGGTGGCCACACCGCTGCACCAGGGGGTGCTCGACGCGCTGGGCAACGGCGGGGCGTACTTCTTCCGGCAGCT
The DNA here is from genome assembly GCA_963705885.1 of uncultured Actinomycetota bacterium. GTDB lineage: Bacteria > Actinomycetota > Actinomycetes > JACCUZ01 > JACCUZ01 > MFD01275-c22. The sequence goes on from OY970120.1 coordinate 3,241,935, forward strand.
CTCGGACGCGGCGGGCTCCACCGACGACCAGGCGCTGGTCGCGGCGCTGTGGGACCTCGTCTGGTCCGGGCACGTCACCAACGACACCCTGGCGCCGCTGCGGACCCTGGTCAGCGGCGGACGGGGAGCGCACCGCACCCGACGGCCGCCGCCGCGGGGACGCTACTCACGCGGCCGTCCGGCGATGCCGTCGCGGACGGGTCCGCCGACAGGGGCCGGGCGCTGGTCCGCGCTCCCCGCGGTCGAGACCGACCCGACCCGGCGGGCCCACACCCTGGCCGAGGTGCTCCTCGACCGGCACGGCGTCGTGATCAGGGGCGCGGTGATGGCCGAGCGGGCGCCGGGTGGGTTCGCTGCCGTCTACCGGGTGCTGTCCGGGTTCGAGGAGACCGGCCGGTGCCGCCGCGGCTACTTCGTCGAGGGGTTGGGGGCCGCGCAGTTCGCGCTGCCCGGCGCGGTCGACCGGCTGCGTGCCGTCGGCTCGGCGCTCGAGCGCGCCGGAGAGCGGTCCGGCGCGCTCGACCCGACCGGCGACGACGGCCCGGCGGGCGCGGGCTGGCCGGGAGGTCACGCCGGCCGGCCCGCCGAGCGCCCCCGCGCCGTCGTGCTCGCGGCCACCGACCCGGCGAACCCCTTCGGCGCGGCCGCCCGATGGCCCGCGCGCGCACCGGTCGGCGGTGAGGAGGCCGGCCACCGGCCCGGGCGCAAGGCCGGGGCGCTCGTGGTCATGGTCGACGGCCGCCTGGTCCTCTACGTCGAGCGCGGCGGGCGGACCCTGCTCACCTGGTCCGACGAGCCCGACCGGCTGCAGCCGGCGGTCGACGCCCTGTCGCTGGCGGTCCGCGAGGGCCACCTGGGCCGGATCACAGTGGAGCGGGCCGACGGCGAGGGCGTGCTCGACTCGGCCCTCGGCCGGGCCCTCGAGGAAGCCGGTTTCCACGCCACCCCGCGCGGACTCCGGTTGCGCGCCTAGCCGAGCGCATCCTGCCGGCGTCAGTCGTCGTGGTGGTGGCGGTGGCCCCCGACCTGCCCGCGGATCTCACCGCCCGGGAACTTCTCGCTGTGCACGTTGGCGTAGGCGACCCCGGCCCGCAGGGCGGACAGCAGCTCGGCGAGCTCACCGGCCGCGATGCCCTGGGCGGACGGGCCGATGACACCGGCGGAGGTGAAGGTGCCGCTGACGGCGCCGCTGGGCGGGCAGGTCTGCGTCCCGGCGGGCGCGTTGCCGAGGTTGGAGCACAGGAACACCGAGACGCCGCCGTTCACCGACTCCTGCCCGAAGTGGATGTGGGCCTGCTGCACCGGGGCCTCCAGGCCGGCGTAGCGCAGCCGCCACCGGACGGACGTGCCCGAGTGGTCCGCCCGGGCGCGGAACGACCCACCCGCGACCGTCGAGACGGCCGGCACCTCCTGGTAGCCCTCCAGGTCGGCCGAGAACCGGCCCGACCGGTCGCCTCCCGACGCGGCGGACGCGGCGACCCCGGCGATCCCGAGGACGACGACGGCGGCCGAGGCCACCGACCGACGGAGCACAGCAGTCATGACGCACCACCCTCCGGGGCGGGCGGTTCCCGCCCTGTCCTGCAATCTCATCCCGACGCCCGCGGCTGTCAACGCGCCAGACTGGGGGCATGACCGAGGGCCAGGACCAGTGGCAGCAGCGCCGGCGCGAGGCTGCCGAGGAGCACGCCGCGCGCCACGACCGGCGCCGGGCCGCGGACTCCCAGCAGGCCGGGCTCCTGGTCGCGGCGTTCGTGGAGGCGGCCGTCGCGCGACGGCTCGCGACGACCGAGCTCCGCGCGCGGGCCTACAACGGGCGCACGACCTACCGCACGGGCGTGACGGGCTGGTACCTCAAGCGCAACGGGTCGCTCGGCGTCGGGACCGACGGCGGCTTCTACGTCCTGTCGGCACCCACCGGGCTGCTGTCCCGGCTGCGCGGCGTCACGCTGGCGCCCGCCGAGCCGCCGCTCGTCGTCGGGGTGGGGGGCCGCGACGGCGAGTCGATGCCGCTGCAGCAGCTGCTCGACCTCAGGCTCGCGGCCGGGGACGACTGGCCCGACCCGCGCTGACCGGCTTCGGGCCCAGCCGGGTCAGCGGCGGCCGTACAGGAAGCGCCGGAAGGCCATCGTCATCCGCGGCATGACGACCCACGTCATCAGCCCGGTCAACGTCCCCGAGAACACGAGCACCTGGGCGACCAGCGGCCAGCCCGAGAGCAGCGGCTGGATCGTGAGGTTCATCGCGAGCACGAGCGGCACGATCGCCGCCAGCGTGACGAGGAACATCTTCCACTTCGGCGGTGCGGGGGCGGTGCGCCCGGGCATCGCGAACCACGTCTCGAGGCCGGACACCCGGTTGACCCCGGTCTCCTCGGCGAACGAGTCCGCCCTGGCCAGCCACGTCGCGCGCTCGGCGGAGGACTCCCACCGGCTCAGCGCGGCGGAGTCGGCGAAGCGGTAGACCACGTGCCACTCGACGCCGGCGGAGTTCGGCCGCAGGATGCCGGCACCGAGGAACCCGGGGAACTCCGACGCGGCGCCGATGATGCCCTCGTACCAGTCCTCGAAGTCCGACGCGCAGCCCGGCGCGACCCGGCGGGCGACGGTCACGGTGACGGGGCTGCCGCCCTCGGGGACGGGGTTGGACGAGTGCTCGGCGACGCGGGACAACAGGCTCACCCCTTCCACAGCGTCGGGCCCCTGCCCCATCATCCCGCCCGGCCGGAGACGATGGTCACATGCCCGAAGGCGACACGGTCTGGCTGGCGGGGAGACGGTTGCACGCAGCCCTGTCCGGTGAGGTCCTCACGCGCAGCGACTTCCGGGTGCCGCAGCTGGCGACGACCGACCTGACCGGACGGGCCGTCACGGAGGTCGTGAGCCGCGGCAAGCACCTGCTGACCCGCGTCGAGGGCGGCCTCACCCTGCACACCCACTTCCGCATGGACGGCAGCTGGCACCTCTACCGGCACGGCGACCGGTGGCGGGGCGGCCCGCAGTGGCAGGTCAGGGTGCTGCTGGAGAACGCGGGCTGGCAGGCCGTGGGCTACCGCATGCCCGTCGTCGAGCTGATCGCCACCGACCGGGAGGCCGACGCCGTCGGCCATCTGGGCCCGGACGTCCTGGGCCCCGACTGGGACGCCGACGAGGCCGTCCGCCGGCTGGCGGCCGACCCGGACCGCGAGCTGGGGCCCGCCCTGCTCGACCAGCGCAACCTGGCCGGCATCGGCAACCTCTACAAGACGGAGGTCTGCTTCCTGGCCGGGCACACGCCGTGGACCCGGGTCGGGGACGTGGCCGACCTGCCCCGGGTCGTGGACCGGGCGGTCCGGCTGCTGCAGGCCAACAAGGACGCCGTCCACCAGGTGACGACCGGCGACGGCCGGCGCGGGCGGACGCACTGGGTCTTCGAGCGCGCCGGGCGGCCGTGCCTGCGGTGCGGCACCCGGGTGGTCTCGGCGGAGCAGGGTGACCCGCCCTACCAGCGGCTGTCGTACTGGTGCCCGGCCTGCCAGGCCGGCCCCGCACCCGGGCCGAGACACCGAAGCGCCCGTCCACACCCCCGTTGACGATGGGGTGGACGGGCGAATCGGTCACCACGGTTGTACCCGGCGGTCCCGGGCGCCGAAACCTCGCCGGTGCGGCGTCGGGGCGCCCTCAGGCCGCGACGTCGGTCACGTGCAGCGGGCCGGGTGCCTGCGGCACGACGGCCGGCCGTGCCAGCGCCTCGTCGACCGTCTCGAGCTGCTCGGCGAGGGCGAGGTTGTCGCTGACGTCGCGCAGGAGGGTCGACAGCGGCACGTCGAGCGCCTCGCAGATCGACCCCAGCAGCTCGGAGGAGGCCTCCTTCTGGCCCCGCTCGACCTCGGAGAGGTAGCCGAGGGAGACCCGGGCCGCGGCCGACACCTCGCGCAGGGTGCGACCCTGGTCGCGACGGCGCTCCCGGAGGACGTCACCGAGCAGTCGGCGCAGCAGCACCATCGGAGCACCTCCCTCTCGGCTGGCCGGGTTGCGGGCCTCCACCGTACCCGGCGGGACCGACACCCGGCGGATGCCGTGCCGACACGGTGGAGCGTCGAGTGTAACGCTGTAATCAGCCGATCGTCTTCCCGTCCGTGACCAGCACGTCGAGCGCGGCGAGCAGCGCCTGCCGGACCGTGGCGGCGCGGACCCCGGCGCGGTCGCCGGGAAGCGCGAGCGAGCGGGTCTCGCAGCCCCGTGGCCCGGCGACCGCCAGGTGCACCTCTCCGGCCGGCCGCCCGTCCTGGGGCCCCGGCCCCGCGACGCCGGTCGTGGCCACGGCGTACGTCGCCGCGAGGCGGTCCCGGGCTCCGAGCGCCATCCGGCGGGCGACCTCGGGGTCCACGGCGCCGACCCGGGCGAGCAGGTCGGCCGGCACGCCCAGCAGCCCCGCCTTGACGTCGCCCGCGTAGGCGACCACGCCCCCGCGGAACGTCTCGGAGGCGCCGGGCGCCGCGGTGAGGGCGGCGCCGAGCGCGCCGCCGGTGAGCGACTCGGCCACGGCCAGGGTCTGCCCCCGGTCGCGCAGGACACCGAGCACCTGCGTCGCGAGCGCCGCGGTGTCGGCGGCGTCGGGGCCCTCCGCGGTCATCCCCGGCGGGCGCGCTTCGCCTGCGCGCGAGGGCTGGTCCGCCGCAGCACCAGCGCCCGCAGCACGTAGTCGATGCCGGTCGCGACGGTCACGACGACGGCGACGCCCATGACGGTCAGGGCCGCCGTGGTGACCCACCCCTCGGTCGGCAGCACCAGCAGGCCGATGGCCACGCCCTGCAGCAGGGTCTTGACCTTGCCGCCCCGGCTGGCCGGCATCACGCCGTGCCGGATGACGACCAGCCGCAGTGCGGTCACCCCGACCTCCCGCACGAGCACCAGCACGGTGACCCACCACGGCAGCTCGCCGAGCAGCGACAGCCCGATCAGCGCCGCGCCCACGAGGGCCTTGTCGGCGATCGGGTCGGCGATCTTGCCGAAGTCGGTGACGATCCCGCGCCGACGCGCCAGCTCGCCGTCGACCCGGTCGGTGACCGATGCGACCGCGAAGGCGGCCCAGGCGAGCACCCGCCACCACGCGTCCTCACCGTCGTCGTGCAGCAGCGCCCACAGGAACACCGGCACGAGGACGAGCCGCAGCACGGTCAGGGCGTTCGCGACGTTCCACGCGCTCGCCGCGGCGGCGACCGGGACCCCCGGCGACTCGCTCACGCCGTGCGCGCCACGAGGTCGGCGCCCTCCGACCCCACGACCCTGGCGCGGACGACGCGGCCGACGACCCGGTCGGCGCCGGTGAGGCCGGTGACGACGGTGGTGCCGTCGACCTCCGGCGCCTGGTGCGCGGCCCGCCCCTCGACCCGGTCGGCCTCGACGGTCTCCACCAGCACCTCGACCAGCTCCCCGACCCGGTCCTCGGCCCGCTGCGCGACGAGCTCGTCGGCCAGGCGTGTCACGCGCTCGACGCGGTCGCGGACGACGTCGTCGGCGAGCTTGCCGTCGAGGCCCGCAGCCTCCGTGCCGTCCTCGTCGGAGTAGCCGAACACACCCACGGCGTCCAGTCGCGCCGCGGTGAGGAACCGCTCCAGCTCCGCGACGTCGGCCTCGGTCTCGCCGGGGAAGCCGACGATCACGTTGGACCGCACGCCCGCGCCGGGGGCCCGCTCGCGGATGCTCTCGACCAGCCCGAGGAAGCGGTCGGTGTCGCCGAAGCGCCGCATCCGGCGCAGCACGGGACCGCTGGCGTGCTGGAAGGACAGGTCGAAGTACGCCGCGACGCCCTCGGTCGAGGTCATGACGTCCACCAGGCCCGGCCGCATCTCCGCGGGCTGCAGGTAGCTCACGCGGACCCGGTCGACACCGTCGACGGCCGCCAGCTCGGGCAGCAGGGTCTCGAGCAGCCGCAGGTCGCCGAGGTCCTTGCCGTACGACGTGGAGTTCTCGCTCACGAGGACCAGCTCGCGCACGCCCTGCGCGGCCAGCCAGGCGGCCTCGGCAAGCACGTCGGACGGCCGCCGCGACACGAAGGAGCCGCGGAAGCTGGGGATCGCGCAGAACGTGCAGCGCCGGTCGCAGCCCGACGCGAGCTTCAGCGACGCGGCCGGACCGTCGCCCAGGCGCATGCGCATCGGTCTGGGCCCCGACGCGGGCCCGACCCCGGCCGGCAGGTCCGGCCGGTCGGGAGCAGCCGGGGCCGGCCTGTCGGCGGGCGCCAGGGGCAGCAGTGCCCGCCGGTCGCGCGGGGCGTGGGGCACGTGCGGCTCGCCGTCGAGGACGGCGCGCAGCCGCGCGGAGATGTCCGCGTAGTCGTCGAAGCCGAGCACGGCGTCGGCCTCGGGCAGGGCCTCGGCCAGCTGGTCGCCGTAGCGCTCGGCCAGGCAGCCGACGGCGACCACGGCCTGCGTGCGACCGCCGCCCTTGAGGTCGGCGGCCTGCAGGACGGTGTCGATGGAGTCCTTCTTGGCCGCCTCGACGAAGCCGCAGGTGTTGACCACCGCCACGTCGGCGTCGCCGGCGTCGGCGACGAGCTGCCAGCCGTCCGCCGACAGGCGCCCGGCGAGCTCCTCGGAGTCGACCTCGTTGCGCCCGCAGCCGAGCGTGACCAGCGCGACGCGCCGGCCCTGGGGGGCGGAGGACATGGGCGGAAGTCTAGTGACGCACCGGCCCGCGACTCAGCCCGCTGCGGGATCCGTCGGGGTGAACTGCACGCGGGCGACCTGGCCGGGCCTGCCCGGGGAGCCGACCGAGGTGCCGTTGACGGTCAGGGAGACGGCGCCGGCGTTGCCGATGACCAGCCGGATCCGCGACCGGTCGCTGAAGGTCCGGGTCTCGTCGGTCAGCAGGCCCTGGAACAGCTCCTTGCCGCTGTCGGTCGTGGCCTGCACCCAGCTCGTGCCGTCGGCCCGCACGGCGACGGTGACCTTGTCGCGCGGCGCGCGGGCGACCGCGCTGCTCGTGCCCGTGGCGCTGGCCGTGGGGCTGGGCGAGGCGGTCCCGGGCGCGCTGGACGTCGGAGCGGCGACGCCGTCCAGGCCGTCGGGCGCCTGCTGCTCGCCGCCGGAGAGGACCTGGGCCACGCCGTAGACGACCACGAGGACGAGAGCGGCGGCCATCGCGGCGCTCCAGTTGGGCCCGCGGCGCTCCGGCCGGGCGGCCGTCTCGGACTCGAAGACGTCGGACGCGCGGGGCGGGGCGGCCTCGGGCCGGGCGGCGTCGAACTCGGCTAGCAGGGGCGCGGGGTCGAGCCCGACGGTCCGCGCGAAGTTGCGCACGTGGCCACGGGCGTAGAAGTCGCCACCGCACGCGGAGAAGTCGTCCTGCTCGATGCCCATCACGAGGGTCCGCCGGATCCGCGTGGCGGCGGCGACGTCTTCGACCGAGAGCCCGGACGTCTCGCGCGCCTGCGCGAGGGTCTGGCCGATGGACACGTTCACTCCTCCCGTGGACCCCCGTCTCGCGCCGTGCCGTGACGGGCCCGGTTGTCCGGATGGCGAGCGCAGGAAGAGTCCTCATCCTAAGCCCCGTCATCTCTGTCGACCAACGGCGGTCTCACCCTGAGTGATCACGTTGCTGCAACAGGATGAACGTCCCTGCGCCGCGTCCCCTGGAACCGGCGCGGACCCGGCTCAGTCGCCCCTGATGGTGACCAGGACCCCGTCGAGCTCGTCGGGCTTGACCAGCACGTCGCGGGCCTTCGAGCCCTCGCTGGGGCCCACGATGCCGCGGCTCTCCATCAGGTCCATGAGCCGGCCGGCCTTCGCGAAGCCGACGCGCAGCTTGCGCTGGAGCATCGAGGTCGAGCCGAACTGGGTGGTCACGACCAGCTCGGCCGCCTGGCAGAGCAGGTCGAGGTCGTCGCCGATGTCCTCGTCGATCTCGCGCCTGCTCGTCGCGACTGCTGTCACGTCCTCGCGGTAGCTCGGCTGCAGCTGTGCCGTGCAGTGGGTGACGATCGAGAGGACCTCGGGCTCGGTGACCCACGCCCCCTGCAGGCGCATCGGCTTGTTGGCGCCCATCGGCAGGAACAGGGCGTCGCCCTGCCCCACGAGCTTCTCCGCGCCCGGCTGGTCGAGGATGACCCGGCTGTCGGCGAGGCTCGAGGTCGCGAACGCCAGACGGGAGGGCACGTTGGCCTTGATCAGCCCGGTCACCACGTCGACCGACGGGCGCTGGGTGGCGAGCACGAGGTGGATGCCGGCCGCGCGGGCGAGCTGCGTGATGCGCACGATCGAGTCCTCGACGTCGCGCGGGGCGACCATCATGAGGTCCGCGAGCTCGTCGACGATCACCAGCAGGTAGGGGTAGGGCGCCAGGACGCGCTCGCTGCCCGGAGGCGGCGTCAGGCTGCCCGACCGCACGGCGTTGTTGAAGTCGTCGACGTGGCGGTAGCCGAACGCCGCCAGGTCGTCGTAGCGCATGTCCATCTCGCGCACGACCCACTGGAGTGCCTCGGCGGCCTTCTTCGGGCTGGTGATGATCGGGGTGATCAGGTGCGGGATGCCCTCGTACGCCGTGAGCTCGACCCGCTTGGGGTCCACCAGCACCATGCGCACCTCGTCGGGCGTCGCCCGCAGCATCACCGAGGTGATGAGCGTGTTGATGCAGCTGGACTTGCCGGACCCCGTGGCGCCGGCGACGAGAAGGTGGGGCATCTTCGCGAGGTTGGCCACGACGAAGCCGCCCTCGACGTCCTTGCCCAGGCCCACGACCATCGGGTGGTGGTCGGCCCGGGCGTTGCCCGAGCGCAGGACGTCACCGAGGCTGACCGTCTCGCGGTCGGTGTTGGGGATCTCGATGCCGATCGCCGACTTGCCGGGGATCGGCGAGAGGATGCGCACGTCGGCGCTGGCGACGGCGTAGGCGATGTTCCTCGACAGCGCGGTCACGCGCTCGACCTTGGTGCCGAGCCCGAGCGCGACCTCGTAGCGCGTCACGGTCGGGCCCCGGGTGAAGCCGGTGACCTGCGCGTCGATGTCGAACTGCTCCAGGACGCCGGTCAGCGACTCGACCACCGCGTCGTTGGCCTTGGTCCGCGCCTTGTGCGCGGACCCCTCGCGCAGCAGGGTGCTGTCGGGCAGCGAGTAGGTCACGTCGCCGGAGAGCAGCAGCTGCTCGACGCGCTGAGGCATCGGCGAGTGCGCCGGCGCCCCCTTGGCCCGCTCACCGGCCGGGTCCGGCCCCGCGTCGGGCACGACGACCGGGCTGTCGTACGCGGCGCCGTCCGGCGTCTCGGCCTCCTCCGCCATGGACCCCTGGCGGCGGCGCGGCCGGCGCCGCCTCAGCGGCTCGAGCGGCTCGGGCTCCTCGCCTCCCTCCGACGTCCCGTCGGAGGCGTCGGTCGCGTCTGGGTCCTTGTGGTGCAGCAGCCGCTGCAGCAGCGCCCGGCTCCTCGCGGGCACGGCGTGCACCGGGGTCGCGGTCACGACGAGCAGCCCGAAGACCGCCAGCAGGCCGAGCAGCGGGACCGCGACGTAGGTCGTGACGGCCGCGACGAGGGGGGACGAGGCCAGGAAGCCGACAATGCCGCCGGCGCCCCGCATCTCGGTGGCGCCCAGGCCGGGGTCCGGCAGCCCGCGCGCCAGGTGCACGAGCCCGGCGACGGCGACGACCAGGGCCGCGAGCCCGATGCCGATGCGCCCGCCGGACTCGGTGTCGGGGTGGCGCAGCAGCCGGACCCCGAGCCCGAGCAGCGCGAGGGGCACGACGAGGCCGACCCGCCCGAGGGTGCCCGCCACGACCGCGTGGACGACCGAGCCCACCGGGCCGTGCAGGCCCCACCACTCGACGGCGGCCACCAGCACCGCCAGCCCGACCAGCGCCAGGCCGACGCCGTCGCGTCGGTGGGCGGGGTCGAGGTCGCGCGCGCTGTTGCCGATGCGCCGGGCCAGGCCGCCGACGACGTGGGCGAGGCCGAGCCAGACCGCACGCAGGGCGCGGCCGGCGCCGCGGACGAGCAGTGGAGGCCCGCTCGGCCGGGTGGAGCGGGCGCGGGCGGGCTTGCGGGCCGGCGCGCGGGTGGGCTTGCGCGCCGGGCGGCGCCCGCTCGACGTCCCCGAGCCGCGGCTGCGGGTGGCGGGGCGGGAGGTCGTACGGGTGGCCATTCTGCGAGGCTACCCGCCTGTCACCCCCGCACCACGGGTCACAGGAGCAACAGGGGTGCGCGTGTCGCGGCGCGGTCAGACCTCGACGACGAGCGGGATGATCATCGGGCGGCGCCGGTAGGTGTCGCTGACCCACTTTCCGACCGTGCGGCGGACGAGCTGCTCGAGCTGCCGCGAGTCGCCGATGCCCTCGCCCGCGGCCCGCTCGAGAGCCTCCTCGATGCGCCCGCGGACGCCGTCGAACACCGAGTCGTCCTCGGCGAAGCCCCGGGCGTGGATCTCGGGGCCGCCGGCGACCTTGCCGGTCACCGAGTCGACGACGACCACGACGGAGATGAACCCCTCGTCGCGCAGGATCCGCCGGTCCTTGAGCGACGATTCGGTCACGTCGCCGACGCTGGAGCCGTCGACGTAGACGTAGCCGCACGGCACCGCGCCGACGATCGATGCCCGCCCGTCGACGAGGTCGACCACGACGCCGTCCTCGGCCACGACGATGCGGTCGCGAGGGACCCCGGTCTGGGCGGCGAGGTCGGCGTTGGCCCGCATGTGCCGCCACTCGCCGTGGACCGGCATGACGTTGCTCGGGCGCACGATGTTGTAGAGGTAGAGCAGCTCGCCCGCGGACGCGTGACCCGACACGTGGACCATGGCGTTGGCCTTGTGCACCACCTCGGCGCCCCATCGGGTGAGGCCGTTGATGACGCGGAACACCGAGTTCTCGTTGCCGGGGATCAGTGACGAGGCGAGGACGACGGTGTCGCCCTCGCCGATCCGGATGAAGTGGTCGCGGTTCGCGATGCGCGACAGGGCGGACATGGGCTCGCCCTGGGACCCGGTGCAGATCAGCACGATCTTGTCGTCGGGCAGGTCCTCCAGCTGCTTCACGTCCACCATCAGGCCGCCCGGGATGTGGAGGTAGCCCAGGTCGCGGGCCACCCCCATGTTGCGCACCATCGAGCGGCCGACGAAGGCCACCTTGCGGCCGTGCGCGGCCGCCGCGTCGATGACCTGCTGGACGCGGTGGACGTGGCTGGCGAAGGAGGCCACGATGACGCGCTTGCTCGCCTGGGCGAAGACGCGGTCCAGCACGGGCGCGATCTGGCGCTCCGGCGTGGTGAACCCGGGCACCTCGGCGTTGGTCGAGTCGACCAGCATCAGGTCGACGCCCTCGTCGCCGAAGCGCGCGAACGCTCGCAGGTCGGTGATGCGGCCGTCGAGGGGCAGCTGGTCCATCTTGAAGTCGCCGGTGTGCACGACGAGACCGGCCGGCGTGCGGATCGCGACGGCCAGCGCGTCGGGGATCGAGTGGTTGACCGCGACGAACTCGCAGTCGAAGGGCCCGAGCCGCTCGCGGCCCCCCTCGGCGACCTCGAGGGTGTAGGGCTTGATCCGGTGCTCCTGCAGCTTGGCCTCGATCATCGCCAGGGTCAGGCGGGAGCCGACCACCGGGATGTCGGGCCGCTCGCGCAGGAGGTAGGGCACCGCACCGATGTGGTCCTCGTGCCCGTGCGTGAGGACGATCGCGTCGACCCGGTCGAGGCGGTCCCTGATGTGGTCGAAGTCGGGCAGGATCAGGTCGACACCGGGCTGGAAGTCCTCGGGGAAGAGCACGCCGCAGTCCACGACGAGCAGCCGGCCGTCGTACTCGAAGACGGTCATGTTCCGCCCGACCTCGGCGAGCCCGCCCAGGGCGACGATCCGCAGGCCTCCGTCGGGCAGCGGCGGCGGGGGGCCCAGCTCGGGGTGCGGGTGGCTCACGCGGTGACCCCGAGCGCCTCGCGAAGCAGGGCGACCTCGGCGTCGGTGGCGTCGAGCAGCGGGGGCCGGACGGTGCGCTCCGGGACCAGCCCCAGCAGCTGGAGGGCCGCCTTGACCCGGACCACGCCCTGCGACGACGGGTCCATGATCGCGCGCACCGACGGGATCAGCCGGCGGTGCAGGCCCAGCGCCGTGGCGAGGTCGCCGGCGTCGACGGCCGCGACCATCGCCGCGTAGTCGTCGCCGTGGACGTGGCCGACCACGCTGACGACGCCGGTGGCGCCGTGGGTGACCCATGCCAGGTTCATCGCGTCGTCACCGGAGTAGTAGGCGAGGTCGGTCTCCGTCATCACCCGCGAGCCCTCGAACAGGTCTCCCTTGGCGTCCTTCACGGCGAGGATCCGCTCGTGCCGGGACAGCCGGACCAGCGAGTCGTACGTGATCGGGGTGCCCGTGCGGCCGGGGATGTCGTAGAGCATCACCGGCAGGCCGACGGCGTTGACGGCCGCCTCGAAGTGCCGGACGAGCGCCTCCTGGGGAGGTCGGTTGTAGTAGGGCGTCACGAGCAGGAGCGCGTGGGCTCCGGCCTTCTCGGCCGCCTGCGAGAGCTCGACCGTGTGGTGGGTGTCGTTCGTGCCCGACCCGGCGACGACTCTGGCGCGGTCGCCGACCGCCTCGACCACGGCGCGCAGCAGCCGCTCCTTCTCGTCGTCGCTGGTCGTCGGCGACTCGCCGGTCGTGCCGCTGACGACCAGGCCGTCGTGGCCGTGGTCGACCAGGTGGGTGGCCAGGCGCTGGGCCGCGTCGAGGTCCAGGGAGCCGTCGGCCCGGAAGGGCGTGACCATCGCCGTCAGGACGCGGCCGAAGGCCGCCGCGGCCGGGGTGGACGCAGTGGGAGCCATGGTCGACAACCTATCCCCTGGCGTGTGTCAGGACCCGGTAGCGCAGGCCGGTGCGGGACTCGTGCCAGCCCTCGGCCGGGTCACGTGCGGTGACCCGCCACGCGCCGTCGAGGACCGGGGCCGTGACGTCGCCGTCGTACGCGTGGTCGAGCTCGGTGACCACGGCCAGGCCGGCCAGCGGGAGGGCCGCCCGGTAGACCGTGCCCCCGCCGATCACCCAGATCGGCCCCGGCGACGCGAGCGCCTCCCCGAGCGAGACCGCGACCTCGGCGCCGGGGGCCTCGAAGCCCGGCTGCCGGGTGAGGACGACGTTGCGGCGACCGGGCAGCGGGCGCACCGCGGCCGGGAGGGAGTCCCAGGTCGAACGCCCCATCACCACGGTCGCCCCGGTGGTGAGCGCCTTGAACCGGGCGAGGTCCTCGGGCAGGTGCCACGGCAGGCCGCCGTCGGCGCCGATGACGCCGTTCGCCGCCTGCGCCCAGACCAGCCCGATGCTCACGCGTCAGACGGCGACCGGCGCCTTGAGCGCCGGGTGGTGCCGGTAGCCGACGACCTCGAGGTCCTCGTAGGTGTAGTCGAACAGCGACGGCGCCCTCCGCAGGCGCAGCTGCGGGAAGGGGTAGACCTCGCGGGACAGCTGCTCCGTCACCTGGTCGACGTGGTTGTCGTAGACGTGGCAGTCGCCGCCGGTCCACACGAAGTCGCCGACCTCGAGGCCGACCTGCTGCGCGACCATGTGCGTCAGCAGCGCGTAGCTCGCGATGTTGAACGGGACGCCGAGGAACAGGTCAGCGCTGCGCTGGTAGAGCTGGCAGGACAGCCGCCCGTCGGCGACGTAGAACTGGAAGAGCGCGTGGCACGGCGGCAGCGCCATCTGCGGGATCTCGCCGACGTTCCAGGCGGACACGACCATGCGGCGCGAGCTCGGGTCGGTGCGCAGCAGGTCGAGGACGGCGCTGATCTGGTCGACGTGGCGGCCGTCCGGTGTCGGCCAGGCCCGCCACTGCACGCCGTAGACGGGCCCGAGGTCGCCGTCGGGGGCGGCCCACTCGTCCCAGATCGTCACGCCGTGCTCCTGCAGCCAGGTGACGTTGGAGTCGCCGCGCAGGAACCACAGCAGCTCGTAGGCGATCGAGCGGAAGTGCACGCGCTTGGTCGTCACCAGCGGGAAGCCGCGGCGCAGGTCGAAGCGCATCTGGTGGCCGAACACGCTGCGGGCCCCGGTGCCGGTGCGGTCGGGCTTGGCGACACCGTCGCGCATCACGAGACGGAGGCAGTCCTCGTACTGGCTGTCCAGGCCGGGGTCGTCGGTCACGCTCCGCATCGTAGGCCGGACGGAGGTCTGCGAGGATCGCGACATGGCCGACGTCAGCGTCCGACCGGCGACGCCCGCCGACGCCTCCGCCGTCGCCCGCGTGCAGGCCGGCGTGTGGTCCCGGCTGTACGTGGGGCTGCTGCCGCCCGAGGAGCTCGCCGCGCTGGACTCGCCCGAGTCGGTGCAGTCCTGGCGCAGCGCGGTCTCTGCGCCCCCGACGCCGAAGCACCGCCTGCTGGTCGCCCTCGACGGGGCCGAGGTGGTGGGCTTCTCGGCCCTGGCGCCCGCTGCCGACCCCGACCTGGTGCCCGGGCTCGACGCCGAGATCCAGGTGCTGTGCGTGGCGCCGGACCGCACCGGCTCCGGCCACGGCTCGCGACTGGTCAACGCCAGCGCCGACGTAGCGCGCGACGACGGCTTCGACCACGTGCATGTCTGGCTCACCGACCGCGAGGACGAGCTGCGGACCTTCCTCGAGAAGGCTGGCTGGGTCGACGACGGGGCACGGCGCAGCCTCGACCTCCACGGCGACGGCGAGGTGCTCGTCGACCAGGTCCGGATGCGCGCGCGCGTCGGGGAGGACGCATGAGCGGCTTCACCGGCGTCCCCCTGCAGGCGCTGGACTTCTTCGAGGACCTCGAGGCCGACAACTCGAAGTCGTGGTGGACCGCGCACAAGGCGACCTACGACTCGGCGGTGCACGCGCCGATGGCCGCCCTCGGCGAGGCGCTGGAGGACGAGTTCGGCCCCGGCAAGCTGTTCCGGCCCTACCGCGACGTGCGGTTCAGCAAGGACAAGACGCCGTACAAGACCCACCAGGGGCTCTTCGTCGCCCGCGACGGCGGCGCCGGGTTCTACGTGCAGGTCTCGGCCGCCGGGCTGATGACCGCGGCCGGCATGCGCCCGGAGACCGACGGGCTGCGGCGCTACCGCGCGGCGGTCGACGCGCCCTCGGGCTCCCGGCTGGACGAGCTGGTGAGCGGTCTGGTCGCCGACGGCTTCCTGCTCGACGGCGACCGGCTCGCGACCCGACCGCGCGGGACACCGGCCGGGCACCCGCGCGAGGAGCTGCTGCGCCACAAGTCGCTGTTCCTGCGCCGCGAGCACGGCGCGCCCGACTGGCTGCCGACGCCCGCGGCGGCAGAGGCGGTGCGGGACGACTGGCGACGCCTGCGCCCGCTCGTGGAGTGGCTCTCGGACGCCTGCACGTGAGCGAGGCGCAGGCCTGGCGGTCGGTGCGCGCCCCGCTCGTGCGCACGTCGCTGTCGGTGGGCGTCGCGACCGGGGCGTACGGGCTGTCGTTCGGGGCTCTGGGCACCGCCGCGGGGTTCACGGTCACGCAGACGTGCGCGCTCTCGGTGCTCGTCTTCACGGGCGGGTCGCAGTTCGCGCTGGTGGGGGTCGTGAGCGGGGGCGGCAGCGCCATGTCGGGGGCTGCCTCGGCGGTGCTGCTCGGCAGCCGCAACGCGCTCTACGGCGCCCGGCTGGCCCCCCTGCTGCGGCTGCGCGGCGCCCAGCGGCTGCTCGGCGCCCAGCTGGTGATCGACGAGTCCACGGCCGTCGCGCTCTCCGGCGAGCAGCACGGGGAGCGGGCCGGGCGGCTGGGCTTCTGGACGACCGGGCTGGCCGTGTTCGTGCTGTGGAACCTCGCGACGCTGGTCGGCGCGCTGGCCGGCACGGTGATCGGGGACCCTCGGGACCTGGGTCTGGACGCCGCGGTGCCCGCCGCGTTCCTCGCACTGCTGGCGCCGCGGCTGCGCGGCCGCCCGGCGTGGCTGACCGGCGCCGCCGCGGCGGTGCTCGCGGTGGCGGTCGTGCCGGTGGTCCCGGCGGGGGTCCCGGTGCTCGTCGCGGCGCTGGTGCCCGTGGCCGCGGTGCTCCTGTCACGGCGGGCACTGCCGTGACGGACATGACCTGGGCGGCCATCGTGCTGACCGCGCTCGGCTGCTACCTCCTCAAGCTCGGCGGGCTCTCGGTGCCGCAGCAGGTCCTCGACCACCCGGTCGCGGCGCGGGTCGCGGCGCTGCTGCCGGTCGCTCTCCTCGCCGCGCTCGCGGCCGTGCAGACGCTCGCCGACGGCACCCGCCTCGTCGCGGACGCCCGGCTGGCCGGCGTCGCCGCAGCGGTCGTGGCCCTCGTGCTGCGGGCGCCGTTCCTCGTGGTCGTGGCCGTCGCCGCCCTGACGGCCGCGCTCGTCCGCGTGGCCGCCTGAGCAGCCCGTCGCGGCGGGGGAACCGGTGGGGTTTGCCACGCGTCCCAGGAGGTAGTCCCCCTCCGTCACGGGCGAACGGGGTTCGAGCATGCTGAGACATCTGCCGCGGCGTCACCGCGCCGCGCTGGCGGTCGGGGTCGGACTGGTGATGCTGGTCGTGGGGACCTGGGCGTCGACCCTCGTGGGGGACCCCCGCCCCGCCGCCTGGGGGGTCGCGCTGGGCGCGCTCACCGGCGTGCTGCTCGCGCTGGCCGTGCTGCGCGTGCGCGCCGCGGGCGAGCCCGCCCGGGTCAGCCGAGGCCGAGGAGCTCCTCCAGCCCTACGGTGAGGCCCGGCCGTGAGCCCACGGCTCGCACCGCCAGCAGGACGCCCGGCATGAAGGACTGACGGTCCAGCGAGTCGTGCCTGATCGTGAGGGTCTCCCCCGCCGTCCCGAGCAGCACCTCCTGGTGCGCGACCAGGCCCCGGGCCCGCACGGAGTGCACCCGGACCCCCTCGACGTCGGCGCCCCGGGCGCCGTCGAGCGCCGACGTGGTGGCGTCCGGGACCGGTCCCGCACCGGCCGTACGCCGCGCCTGGGCGACCATCTCGGCGGTCCGCACGGCCGTGCCGCTGGGAGCGTCCGCCTTGTCGGGGTGGTGCATCTCGACGACCTCGACCGACTCGAAGAACGGCGCCGCCTGGGCCGCGAAGCGCATCATGAGGACAGCCCCCACGGCGAAGTTCGCGGCGACGACGACGCCGACGGTCGGGGCGTCGGCCAGCCAGCCGCGCACCGTGTCGAGCCGCCCCTCGTCGAAGCCGCTGGTCCCGACGACGGCATGGATGCCGTGCTCGACGCAGAAGCGCAGGTTGTCCATGACGGCGTCGGGGCGGGTGAGGTCGACCGCGACCTCGGCACCCGTCTCGGTCAGGCGCCCCAGCGGGTCGGCCGAGCCGAGCCGGGCGACCAGCTCCAGGTCGGCGGCGCCGTCGACCGCGCCGCAGGCGGCCGTGCCCATGCGCCCGGCCGCGCCGAGCACCCCGACCCGCACCGTCATGCGCCCCTCACCCTCCTCCCCCGCCCCCATGACCCCGGTGATCATGCACGAGTGGTTGCTGGCACCCTACGGCCAACAACCACTCGTGCATGATCACCGAGGGGGGTGGGGCGGGTCAGGCGACGGCGGCGCTGAAGTCGCGGTCCTCGTCGAAGGGCCCGACGACCGCCAGCGTGGGCCGTACGGCCGCCAGGTCGGAGGCGACCGCCGCGACGTCGTCGAGCGTGACGTCGTCGATCCGGGCGAGCACCTGGTCGATCGAGAGCAGCTCGCCGTAGACGAGCTCGGCCTTGCCGATGCGGCTCATCCGGGAGCCGGTGTCCTCGAGGCCGAGCACCAGCGAGCCCCGCAGCTGTCCCTTGCCGCGCTCGAGCTCGTCGGGCGTGATGCCGGACGTCGCCACCTTGTCGAGCTCGTGGCGGCAGATCGCCAGGACGTCGTCGACCTTGCGCGGGACGCAGCCCGCGTAGACACCGAACAGGCCCGTGTCGGCGTACTGCGCGTGGTAGCTGTAGACGCTGTAGGCCAGGCCGCGCTTCTCGCGGACCTCCTGGAACAGCCGCGACGACATGCCGCCGCCGAGCGCGGCGTTCAGGACGCCGAGCGCGAACCGTCGCTCGTCGGTGCGGCTGACGCCGACGCCGCCGAGCACCACGTTGGCCTGCTCGGTCGTCCGTCGCACCACGCGCACGCCGGACTCGGTGCGAGGGTTCCGCTCGCCGGCGCGGGGCGCCGTCGGCGGCGACGTGCCGTCGAGCAGCCCCGGCCCGTCGAAGGCCTTCTTCACCAGGCGGACGACCGCCGCGTGGTCGACGTTGCCGGCGACCGCGACCACCATGTCCTGCGGGCGGTAGCGGCGTCGGTAGTAGCCCGCGATGGCACTGCGGCCGATCGTCTCGATCGACTCGACGGTGCCGAGGACGGGCCGGCCGAGCCGGCTGTCACCGAAGACGACCTGGGCGAACTGGTCGTGGACCATGTCCGTCGGGTCGTCCTCGTGCATGGCGATCTCCTCGAGGATCACGCCACGCTCGGAGTCGACGTCGGCCCCGCGGATCACCGACGACGTCACGAGGTCGCAGACGACGTCGACCGCGAGCGGCAGGTCGGTGTCGAGCACCCGCGCGTAGAAGCAGGTGTACTCCTTGGAGGTGAAAGCGTTCATCTCGCCGCCGA
Organism: uncultured Actinomycetota bacterium; assembly: GCA_963705885.1. Lineage (GTDB taxonomy): Bacteria > Actinomycetota > Actinomycetes > JACCUZ01 > JACCUZ01 > MFD01275-c22. Next base: position 3,260,452 of record OY970120.1, read on the forward strand.
CGGCATCGATGGCGGCGGAGATGTCGAGCGCGTCACGGCGCCTCGTGCCCTTGAAGAGCAGGTGCTCGAGGTAGTGCGAGGCTCCGACCAGCGACGGCGACTCGTCGCGTGACCCGACGCCGACCCACACGCCGACCGTCACCGAGCGGACGGTGGGGACCGCCTCGGTGACGATGCGCAGCCCGCCCGGCAGGACGGTGTGGCGGACGAGTCCGCCACCGCCGTCCCCCGGGTCGAGCGTGCGTGTGGTCTGACGACCCACTCAGGCCTCGGTGTCGGCCGTGTCGTCGGCCTTCGCCGCGTCGTCCCCGGCCTCGACCGGCACGAGAGACAGCTTGCCGCGCGGGTCGATCTCGGCGATCTGGACCTGGACCTTGTCGCCGACCTTGACGACGTCCTCGACGTTGTCGACCCGCTTGCCGCCGGCCAGCGCGCGCAGCTTCGAGATGTGCAGCAGGCCGTCTCGACCAGGCACCAGCGACACGAACGCGCCGAAGGTCGTGGTCTTGACCACCGTGCCGAGGTAGCGCTCGCCGACCTCGGGCATCGTCGGGTTGGCGATGCCGTTGATCATCGTGCGGGCGGCCTCGGCCTTGGGGCCGTCGGTGGCGCCGATGTAGATCGTGCCGTCGTCCTCGATGCTGATCTCGGCACCGGTGTCGTCCTGGATCTGGTTGATCATCTTGCCCTTGGGGCCGATGACCGCGCCGATCTGGTCGACCGGGATCTTGATCGAGATGATGCGCGGGGCGTGCGGGGACATCTCGTCCGGCGCGTCGATCGCCTCGTGCATCACGTCGAGGATGTGCAGGCGGGCCTCCTTGGCCTGGGTGAGCGCCGAGGCGAGCACCGTGGCCGGGATGCCGTCGAGCTTGGTGTCCAGCTGGATCGCCGTGACGAACTCACGGGTGCCGGCGACCTTGAAGTCCATGTCGCCGAACGCGTCCTCGGCCCCGAGGATGTCGGTGAGGGCGGCGTACTCCGTCTCGCCGTCCACGGTGTCCGAGATGAGACCCATCGCGATGCCGGCGACCGGCGCGCGCAGGGGCACACCGGCCTGCATCAACGACATTGTCGAGGCGCAGACCGAGCCCATCGACGTCGAGCCGTTGGAGCCCAGCGCCTCGGACACCTGGCGGATCGCGTAGGGGAACTCCTCGCGCGCCGGCAGCACCGGCAGGATCGCGCGCTCGGCGAGGGCACCGTGGCCGATCTCGCGACGCTTGGGCGAGCCCACGCGGCCGGTCTCACCGGTGGAGTAGGGCGGGAAGTTGTAGTTGTGCATGTAGCGCTTGCGGTTCTCGGGGTTCAGCGTGTCGATCATCTGCTCCATGCGGAGCATGTTCAGCGTGGTCACGCCGAGGATCTGGGTCTCGCCGCGCTCGAAGAGCGCCGAGCCGTGCACCCGCGGGAGCACCTCCACCTCGGCCGAGAGCGTCCGGATGTCGGAGAGGCCGCGGCCGTCGATGCGGACCTTGTCACGCAGGATGCGCTGACGCACCAGCTGCTTGGTGACCGAGCGGTAGGCCGCGCTGATCTCCTTCTCGCGCCCCTCGAACTGCCCGGCGAGCTTCTCCTTCGCGGAGTCCTTGATGCGGTCGAGCTCGGTCTCGCGCTCCTGCTTGGCCGCGATGGTCAGCGCCTGCGAGAGCTCGTCGCTCACGAGGTTGCTGACGGCCTCGAACGCGTCGTCCTGGTGGTCGAGGAAGCGGGGGAACTCTGCCGTCGGCTTGGCGGCCTGGGCGGCGAGCTGCTGCTGGGCCTCGCACAGCGACTTGATGAACGGCTTGGCGGCCTCGAGGCCGGCGGCGACGATCTCCTCGGTGGGAGCCGTCTTGCCCTCGTCCTTGATGAGGTGCCACGCGGCCATGGTGGCCTCGGCCTCGACCATCATGATCGCGACGTCGTCGCCCGCGATGCGCCCGGCGACGACCATGTCGAACACGGCCGACTCGAGCTGCTCGTGCGTCGGGAACGCGACCCACTGGTCATCGATGAGCGCGACGCGGGTGGCACCGACCGGGCCGCTGAACGGCAGGCCGGACAGCTGGGTGCTCGCCGACGCGGCGTTGATCGCCACGACGTCGTACATGTCCTTGGGGTCCAGGGCCATGACGGTGATGACGACCTGGACCTCGTTGCGCAGGCCCTTGGCGAAGGTCGGGCGCAGCGGGCGGTCGATGAGCCGGCAGGTGAGGATCGCGTCCTCGCTGGGCCGGCCCTCGCGGCGGAAGAACGAGCCGGGGATGCGCCCGGCGGCGTACATCCGCTCCTCGACGTCGACCGTCAGCGGGAAGAAGTCGAGGTTCTCCTTGGGGTGCTTGCCGGCCGTGGTGGCCGACAGCAGCATGGTGTCGTCGTCGAGGTAGGCCGTGACGGAGCCGGCGGCCTGCCGGGCGAAGCGCCCGGTCTCGAAGCGGACGGTGCGCTTGCCGAACGAGCCGTTGTCGATCACGGCGTCGACGGTGTGGATGGTGCTTTCGGTCTGTGCTGTCACTGGGTGACTCCTGTTCCTACGTCGAGGAGCAGGTCGCGCGTCATGCCGCCGGTCTTCGATGGAAGCCCTCGGATCGCCGGCAGCTGGTGCCGTCCACGTCCGCTGGCCACTACCGAGGACCGGTACGCCGGGGCGAACCGCTCCTCCGGATGGGTGCTAGCGGCGGAGGCCGAGCTTCTCGATCAGCGCGCGGTAGCGGTTGATGTCCTTCTTGGCCAGGTAGTTGAGCAGCCGGCGACGCCGGCCGACGAGCAGCAGCAGGCCACGACGCGAGTGGTGGTCGTGCTTGTGCTCCTTGAGGTGCTCGGTGAGGTCGCTGATGCGACGCGAGAGCATCGCCACCTGGACCTCGGGTGAGCCGGTGTCGGTCTCGGCGCTGCCGTGCTCGGTGATGATGGTCTTCTTCGTGGCGGTGTCCAGCGGCACGGGCACTCCTCGGTGTTCAGGTGAGCTCCACCCGGTATGGGTCACGGGCAGATCGAAGGGGCTCACGCCGTACGTACGGCGGTTGGTCAGGCTACCAGCCGCCCGGCTCCCCACCGAATCGTGCCGGACCGGTCAGACCAGGCGCTCCCGCTGGTCGAGGCCGATCGAGCCGTAGGGGTAGTCGGCCGGGGCAGGGTCGCTCGCGGCGTCCAGCAGGCCGGTCTCCTCCGGCGTGAGGTGCAGGCCGACGGCAGCGAGGTTGTCGGTGAGCTGGGCGATGGTGCGGGCGCCGAGGATCACCGACGTCACCGCCGGGCGGTCGTGCAGCCAGGCCAGCGCGACCCGGCCCATCGGCACGCCGCGCTCCTCGGCGACCTTCTGGAGCACGTCGATGACGGCCCAGGTCCGCTCGCTGGCCCCGCGACGGTCGTAGGCCTCCACGCCCCGGTCCGGGTCATCCCCCAGTCGGGTCGAGCCGGTGGGCCGCTGGTCGCGGGTGTACTTGCCGGTCAGCCAGCCGCCGCCGAGCGGCGACCAGGGCAACAGGCCGAGACCCGACTCCTGGGCGGCGGGGACGATCTCCCACTCGATCTCGCGCGCCAGCAGGTTGTACTGCGGCTGCAGGGTCACCGGGCGGGGCCGGCCGAGGTGGCGGGCCGCGTCGACAGTCTTCTGGACCTGCCAGCCGGTGAAGTTGGACAGGCCGAGGTAGCGCACCTTGCCGGAGCGGACCGCGTCGTCGAAGAACGCCAGGGTCTCCTCGATCGGGGTCAGCGGGTCCCACGCGTGCGGCTGGTAGAGGTCGATCGTGTCGACGCCGAGCCTGCGCAGCGACGCCTCGAGTGCGCGGTCGAGGTGGCGTCGGGAGAGGCCGGCGTCGTTGGCGTCCTCGCCCATCGCGAAGCGCGCCTTGCTGGCGAGCACGACGCGGTCGGTGACGTCCGGAGGCCGTTTCGAGAGCCACCGGCCGATGATCTCCTCGGACGCACCGGCCGTGTAGACGTCGGCGGTGTCGACGAACGTCCCGCCGGCCCCGACGAACGCGTCGAGCTGCTCGTGGCTGCCCTGCTGGTCGGTCTCGGCGCCGAAGGTCATCGTGCCGAGGCAGTAGGTCGACACGACGGTGCCGCTGGCCCCGAGGGTGCGCTGCTCCATGGCGCGACCCTACGTCGCGCCCTCCTGCTCCCCCCGCAGGGCCAGGTAGGCCGAGCGGACGCCGACGGCCCGCTCGAGCTCGTCGGTGATCCCGGTGAAGAACTGGTCGCGGTAGGTCGCGTCGGTGACCGCGTAGACGGTGAAGTAGAGACCCGAGAACGCGGCCAGGAAGATCGAGACCTGGAGCAGCTCCTGGGAGAAGCCGACGCCGGGCAGGAACGGGACGTCGTGCGGGGCGTCGGCCCCGACCCAGCTGCTGATCACGTCGTCCTCGATCGCGACCCAGCCGAACGCCAGGAAGAACACCCAGACCGACACGGCGAGCAGCAGCACCTGGGCGAGCTGGGTGACCAGCAGGACCAGCAGGAGGTTGACCCGCTGCTTGCGGGCCAGGGGCCGGGCACGCAGGTCGGGCGGGAGGTCCCCGGCGTGACCGGCGAGCGGCGTGCCGGCCAGCGTCTTGCGGACGACTCCCGGGTCGAGCTGGTCGCTGACCGCCGACACCTCCTCGGGCAGGCGGGCGAGGAGGAACCCCACGGCGAGCGCACCGAAGAAGGCGACCGCGAGCCAGAGCACCGGTGTCGACAGGGACGAGGAGACCTGCCAGACCTCGGTGTTGATGAACAGGAAGGTGGTGAACAGCAGGAGCATCGGCAGGGCTCGGGTCACCAGCCGGAACAGCGAGCCGAACTCCTGGAACGTCCGGGCGAGCGCCCAGCGTGCGATGGGTGCCGCGTCGAGCACCTCGCCGGCCGCGACGAGTCCGAGCACCGTGAGGTCGGCCAGGAGGACGGTCAGGACGAGGTTCCCGTCCTGGCGCAGCACCGCGACTGCCGCGGCCGGGCCGAGCGTGAAGACCGCGATCTCCACGACACCGACCTTGCGCGGACGTTCGAGCGCTCTCTGCCGCCGAGCCAGGTTGGCGACGGCCCACACCGCGACGAGACCGAGCAGCCCGAGGCCGGCGAGCAGCACCCTCTGCGGCCAGGCCAGGTCGGCCGGGACCGCGAGGAAGAGGGACCCGAAGTAGGCGAGGACGAGCAGGACCAGGGACCGGCCCCGCACCATGTCGTCGACGGTGATGGTGCGGTCCTCGACGAAGAACGGCAGGCCCCGCCGGATGAACCACTGCTCGGTGTCTCGGACGTCGCGCGCGACGGTGCTGCCGGCCTCCGTCATGAGGCGCCGGTCAGGGCGCGGGCCTGCGCCACGTCGCGCGCCATCTGCTCCAGGAGCGGCTCGACCCCGTCGAAGGTCACCGTCTCGCGCAGCCGGCGGGCGAACTCGACACCCACCTGCTCGCCGTAGAGCTCGAGGTCGTCGCGGTCGAGCGCGTAGGCCTCCACGCGCCGGGTCGTCCCCCCGAACGTGGGGTTGGTGCCGATCGAGACCGCCGCGGGCAACCGGACGCCGTCGGCACGGACCAGCCAGCCGGCGTAGACGCCGTCGGCGGGGATCGCGACGTCCTCCCCCAGCGCCAGGTTCGCGGTCGGGTAGCCGAGCGCCCGGCCGCGCTTGTCGCCCTCGACGACGGGCCCCTCGACCCGGTGCGGCCGGCCGAGCGCCCCGGCAGCGGCATCGACGTCGCCCTCGGCGAGGCACTGGCGGACGTACGTCGACGACCACCGGGTCGTGTCACCGGCCAGGGGCACCGCGACCACGTCGAAGCCGTGCGCTGCCCCGGCGTCGCGCAGGGTCGCGAGGTTCCCGGACGCCCGGTGGCCGTAGCGGAAGTTCTCGCCGACGTGGACCTCGGTGGCGTGCAGACCGTCGACGAGCACGCGCGTCACGAACTGCTCGGGCTCCCACTGCGAGAGCTCCTTGGTGAACGGGAGCACGAGGGCCGCCTCGACACCGAGGTAGTCGAGCAGGTCGAGCCGCCGCGGCAGGTCGGTCAGCCGGAGGGGTGCCGAGTCGGGGTGGATGACCGTCATGGGGTGCGGGTCGAACGTGGTGACCACCGAGGTCGCACCGAGCTCGCGGGCGCGCCCCACGACACCCGCCACGACCTGCTGGTGACCCCGGTGCACACCGTCGAAGTTGCCGATGGTCACGACCGACCGCTCGGCGCCTCCTTGCGCCCCGACCTCGTCGAGCGAACGCCAGACGCGCACGGACCCTCCCTCTCCCTGGACCGGCGACCAGGGTAGAGGTGCTGATCCGTGACCCGCGCTAGAGGACGGTCTCCACCCCGACGACGTGGTCGCAGTCCTGCGCCGTGTCGTTCCCTGAGGCGCCGATGCACCAGTCGGCGGTGGCGGCCGGCGGGAGCTCGATCGGCGGCGGGGCGGAGTCAGGCGGCAGCTCACCGGCGAGGAAGTCGTCGCCGGGGCCGCCGACGAGCACGTCGTCGTCGAAGCCGCCCGCCAGGAAGTCGTCGTCCTGGCCACCCAGCACGAGGTCGCGACCGAAGCCACCGATGATCGTGTCGCTGCCGTGCCCACCCACCCCGATGTCGTCGCCTACCGCGAGGGCGAGGAAGTCGTCGCCGGGGCCGCCGTTGACGGTGTCGTCGCCGGGCCCCGGAAGGACCTCGTCGTCCCCGGCGCCGGCCAGGACGATGTCGTCACCGCCGGGCGCGTTGACGTTGCCGAAGAAGGTCGTGTTGTCGCCGAGCAGGAGGTCGTTGCCTCCGAAGGCGAAGATGCGGTCGTTCCCGAGGCGTCCGCAGATGAAGTCGGGGCCGTTGGTCCCGAACAGCGTCTCCGCGGCATCGGTGCCGATCACGACGTTGTACTGCGACAGGTCGATGAACGGCGGGACCGCGCAGTCCTCGGGGACGTCGACCGCCGCAGCGGCGGACGCCGGCGCGACCAGCAGGCCGATCGCGAGAAGTGGGGCGCACAGCAGCGCGCGGGATCGGATCATGACTGCCCCCTGCAGTAGGCGACGCGATGCCCGGAACCTAGACCCGACCTCCGGGGCCGACAAGAGGACAAACGGGACGGGAGCCCCGGGTCTCCGGCCGGTCGCATCGGTGACGTCCGTCCGGAGGGCGCCCCGTCAGGTGACGGTGGTCTTCGTCGCGTAGCGCTCGTCGCGGTCCTCCCCCGCGGCGACCACCTCGGCGAGGTGGCGCACGGCGTCGACGACCTCGACGTGGCGGACGTAGAGCGGCGCGAAGCCGAGCCGCACCACGTCGGGCGCGCGGTAGTCGCCGACGACGCCGCGGGCGATGAGAGCCTGCACGACGCCGTAGGCGCCCGGGTGCGACAGCGACACCTGGCTGCCCCGCTCGGCGGCGGCCCGGGGGGTGACGACCTGGAAGCCCAGCGGCTCGAGCACCGAGTCGGCGAGGGACAGGAACAGACCGGTCAGCGACAGGCTCCGCGCCCGCACGTCGGCCATCGACAGCCCGTCGAACGCGTCCAACGCCGCGTCGAACGCGAGCAGCGACAGCATCGGCGGGGTGCCGCAGCGGAGCCGGTCGACGCCGGGCGCGGGATCGTAGGTCCCCTCCATCTCGAAGGGCCGCGCGTGCCCCGTCCACCCGGCCAGCGGCGAGCTCATCGTGTCGTGGTGGCGGCGGGCGGCCATCGCGTAGGCCGGGCAGCCCGGACCGCCGTTGAGGTACTTGTAGCCGCACCCGACCGCGAAGTCGGCCCCGCTGCCGTCGAGGTCGACCGGCAGCGCGCCCGCCGAGTGCGAGAGGTCCCAGACGGTGAGTGCGCCGGCCTCGTGCACGGCGCGCGTGACCGCCGCCATGTCGTACGCGCGCCCGGTGCGGTAGTCGACGTGGGAGAAGCTCACGACCCCGACGTCCGGGTCCAGGACGCCGTCGATCTCGCGCGGGTCGACCCGCCGGACCGTGAGCCCGAGCAGGTCGGCGACCGAGTCGGCGATGTAGAGGTCGGCCGGGAAGTTGCCGGCCTCCATGAGCAGGACCCGCCGGTCCGGCCGCAGCCGCGCCGCCGCGACCAGCAGCTTGAAGAGGTTCACCGACGTCGAGTCGGCGACGACGACCTCGTCCTCGCCCGCGCCGACCAGCCGGGCGACGCGGCCGCCGACCCGTCGCGGCGCGTCCCACCAGTCGTGCACGTTCCACGACGTGATGAGGTCGTGGCCCCACTGCTGCTCGACCACCTCGGCCATGACTGCTGCGACACCCACCGGCAGCGCGCCCAGCGAGTTGCCGTCGAGGTAGACCAGCCCGTCGGGGACCGCGAACCGCGCGCGTACGTGCGACAGCGGGTCGTCGGCGTCCAGCTTCTCGGCGGCAGATCGGGCCGCGTCAAGGTCCACGTCCGGAACCCTACGCACACGGTCTCCGCGTCCTTCCGGTCGCGCGGACCGAGCGTCGCCGGAGTCGACTGTTCTCGACGCTCTCCCGGTGTCCTGGGTGACCATGGGCGACGACGGGCGGAGGTCGAGGTGAGTATCATGGCAGGGCGGGCAGCTGTCAGCCGTGCCGCGTGCGGCGTGGCCGCCGGGACGTCACTCGTCCTGCTGGTCGCCGCCGGACGCTACGGCTACCACCGCGACGAGCTGTACTTCCTGGCCGCCGGGGACCGGCCGGCCTGGGGCTACCCGGACCAGGGCCCGCTCGTGCCGCTGCTCGCACGGCTCGTGGACGGCCTCGTGCCGGGCTCGCTCGTGGCCCTGCGGACCCCGTCCGCGCTCGCGACGGGGGTGACCGTGCTGCTGCCGCGCTCATCGCCCGCGAGCTCGGCGGCCGGGCCGCCGCGCAGACCCTGGCCGCTGCCTGCACGGCCGTGTCGGGGTTCGTCCTCGGCGCCGGCCACCTGCTCAGCACCACGACGTTCGACCTCACCGCATGGACCGCGGTGTCCTGGCTCGCCGTCCGCGCGGTGCTGCGGTCCCAGGACCGGCTGTGGCCGGTGGCCGGGTCGTCGGCGGCATCGCCCTGCTCGTGAAGCCGCTGATGGCGTTCCTGCTCGTGGCCCTGGTGGTGGCCGTGCTCGCGACCGGGCCACGTCCTGTCCTGTCCTCCCGGTGGCTCTGGGCGGGCGCGCTGCTCACCGTCGCGGTCGCCGGGCCGTACGTCGGGTGGCAGGCGACCCACGGCTGGCCCCAGCTCGAGATGGGACGGGCGATCGCCGACGGCAGCTCGGGCAGCTCCGAGCCTCGGTGGGCGCTGCTGCCGTTCCAGCTCCTCCTCGTCCCCCCGGTGCTGGCGCCGGTGTGGCTGACCGGACTGGTCCGCCTGTTCCGGGACCCGGACGTCCGGCCGGTGCGGTTCCTCGGCTGGACGTACGTGGTGCTCGCGGTGACCTTCCTGGTGACGGGTGGCCGTCAACTACGACCCGGGGGAGACCGTGGGCTGGCCGCGGCTGGTGGCGCAGGTGCAGCAGGCCGTCGACTCCCTCCCGCCCGGTCAGCGGGACGGCGCGGTGGTGCTGACGGGCAACTACGGCGAGGCGGGTGCGATCGAGCGGTTCGCGCCCCGGCCTGCGCGTGTTCAGCGGTCACAACGGTTACGCCGACTGGGGGCCGCCGCCCGACGACGCTGCACCGGTCGTCGTCGTGGGTTCCCAGGACCTCGGGAGCGTGCTGTCGGGCTGTGAGCAGGTCGGGGTCGTGGACAACGGCATCGGTCTGGACAACGACGAGAACGGTGCGCCCATCCGGCTGTGCAGCGGGCCTACCGCGCCCTGGCGGGACGTCTGGCCGGGCGTGCGCCGCCTCGGCTGAGGTCTTCCCGAGCCCCCCGCACCGGCGTTTGACTTATGCAGGTAAGTGCCTGCATGATCGCGGGATGGCTGCCGCAGCGAGAGGGATGGACTCGGTCTTCAGGGCGCTGGCCGACCCCACCCGACGACTCCTGCTCGACCGTCTCCGCGGACACAACGGCCAGACGCTGAGCGAGCTGTGCGCACGCCTCGACATGGCCCGCCAGTCGGCGACACAGCATCTGGACATCCTCGAGCAAGCCAACCTCGTCACCGTCGTACGGCGCGGACGCGAACGGCTCCACTACCTCAACCCGGCGCCGATCCACGAGATCGAGCAGCGTTGGATCTCGGAGTTCGACAAGCCCCGCCTACAAGCCATCAGCGCCATCAGGAACCAGGCAGAGGAGTACGCCATGACCACCGCACCCACGTCCGTGCCGACCTACGTCCACGTCACCTACATCCGCGCAAGCGCAGAGCAGGTCTGGCAGGCCCTGACCGACGCAGACCTGACCGCGCGCTACTGGGGACACGCCAACGTCTCGGACTGGCAGCCCGGCTCGACCTGGGAGCACCGACGCGTCGATGGATCGGGCCACGTCGACGTGGCCGGTCGAGTGATCGAGACCGAGCCCCCGACGCGCCTCGTCGTCACCTTCCAGGAGCCCGGCAGCGAACCCGCCGAGGGACCGTCGGTCGTCACGTTCCTCGTCGAGCCGCACCATGACATCGTCCGCCTCACCGTGACCCACGAGAACCTCGCCGACCAGGGGATGCTCAGCGGGATCTCGCACGGGTGGCCTGCGGTGCTTTCGAACCTCAAGTCGCTGCTCGAGACCGGAAAGGTCCTCCCACGGGCGCCGTGGGAGATGTCACGGGCGGGCAGCTGAGGTCGATGGGCGACGAGGGACTGTTGATGACGACGTCTCCCCCGGTGACGCTCGCCGAGAGCGTCGCGCTGTTCGAACGGTCCGCCGGGTACGCGCTCGAGGGTATGGCCGTCATCACCCACGCCGACCTCGAGCGGCCGACCACGTGCCCCGGCTGGGACCTGCGGGAGCTCGTGCTACATCTTGCCGACGCCGCAGATGCCCTCACCGGTCTCATCACCACCGGAAGACTGAGCCTCCCCACCCCCCTGCGACGGCACGACGCCGACCCCGTGGCCGTAGCGCAGGACCGGACACGATGCCTGCTCGACACCTTGCGGCTGGCGATCGATCACGACCGGCCCGATGCGACCGCCGACCGGACCGTGTGGGCGACAGGTGCGGCGCACGGCGGCGCGATCGAGTTCGCAGCACACGGCTGGGACATCAGCACAGCCTGCGGCGCAGTGCGCGACATCGAGGCCGGCCTGGCCTCCGAGGTCCTCGAGCTGTCACGGTCGCTGATCACCGACGAGACCCGCTCGCCGCAGTTCGGCCCACCTGTGACCGTCCCGGCCACCGCGACCCCGGACGACCGCCTGATCGCCTTCCTCGGCCGCCACCCGGCAACCCGCCGGGAGAACGCGTGACTGCGATGCGGCCGGTCAGACGAACACCGCGACAGCCTTGGTAGTGGCGCCGCGCTCCTCGACCAGCGCCAGGAAGGTGCCGTCGGGCGCGAAGACAGCGACCGGGCCACCGTCGAGGCCGGCGGAGGCGATCGGGCCGCCGTGCGAGAGCACCCGGGCCTCGTCCTCGGAGACGTCGCGGGCCGGGAAGGCCGCGCGGGCCGCGTCGGCGATCGGCAGCACCACCAGGTCGTCGGCCAGCGCGTCGAGGGTGTGCGCCACGGCGAGGTCGTAGGGCCCGACCCGGGTGCGGCGCAGCGAGGTGAGGTGTCCCCCGACGCCGAGCGACGCACCGAGGTCGCGGGCGAGCGCGCGGACGTACGTCCCGCTCGAGCAGACCACCCGGACGTCGACGTCGACGAGCCCCGGCTCACGGCGGACGTCCAGGACCGTCAGCTCGTGCACCGTGACCCGTCTCGGGGCCAGCTCGACCTGCTCGCCCTCACGCACCCGCTGGTAAGCCCGCTTGCCGTCCACCTTCACCGCGCTCACGGCCGAGGGGACCTGCTCGATGTCGCCGGTCAGCGGCACGAGAGCAGCGTGCAGCGCGCCGTCCGTGACGCCGTCTGCCGGGGTGGTCGCGAGGACGTCACCCTCCGCGTCGTCGGTGACGGTCGTCGCGCCCAGCCGGACCGTCGCGTCGTACGCCTTCTCGGTGAGCGCGAGGTGGCCGAGCAGCCGGGTCGCGCGGTTGACGCCGACGACGAGGACGCCCGTCGCCATCGGGTCCAGCGTCCCCGCGTGACCCACCTTGCGCGTGCCGGCCAGCCTGCGGACCCGGGCGACGACGTCGTGGGAGGTCAGGCCGGCGGGCTTGTCGACGACGACCAGCCCGTCACCGCTCGGTGTCGTCACCCGCGTCGTCATCCTCGTCGTCGGCATCGACCCGGGGCGCCTTGTACGGGTCGGCGTCCCCGGCGTAGGTCGCGCCCGCCGCGGCCCGGTGCACCTCGGCGTCGGACGCGGCGACCTGGGCGAGCAGGTCCTCGATGTGCGCCGCGTTCTCCGGCACGCCGTCCGCGATGAACGTCAGCGACGGCGTGTGACGCACGCCGGTCTGGCGCCCGACCTCGGAGCGGAGCACTCCCCGCGCGCTCTCCAGCGCCGCTGCCGTGTCGGTCTTCTCCGTCTCGTCGCCGAGCACGGTGTAGAAGACGGTCGCCTGCTGCAGGTCGTTGGTGACCCGCGCGTCGGTGATGGTGATGAACCCGAGGCGGGGGTCCTTGACCCGCATCTCGAGGGTCTCGGCCACCACGACCTTGATGCGGTCTGCCAGCTTGCGCGCTCGCGCGGCGTCCACCACGGCTACCGGGCCTCCTGCTCGTCGGCGGACCTAGTCGTCCGCGCTGCTGCTGAACCGCTGCCGTGCCGACAGCAGCTCCACCTCGGGCCGCCCGGCGACCAGCCGCTCGCACGCGTCGAGCACCTCGACACAGTGCGTGCGGTCGGCCGACACGACGGCGACCCCGACGAGAGCGCGGCGGTGCAGGTCGAGGTGACCTGCCTCCGCCGCGCTCACGTCGTACTTCCTGCGCAGCTCGGCGACCACGGGCCGGACGAGCGAGCGCTTCTGCTTCAGCGACCGTACGTCGCCGAGGAGCAGGTCGAGCTCCAGGCTGCCGACGTACAACAGCGGCCTTTCCGTCAGGCGCGGGCCTTCTCGCGCATCTCGAAGGTCTCGATGACGTCGTCGACCTTGATGTCGTTGAACGACCCGAGCCCGATGCCGCACTCGTAGCCCTCACGGACCTCGGTCGCGTCGTCCTTGAACCGCTTGAGCGACTCGACCGTGAGGTTCTCGGCCACGACGGCGCCGTCGCGGACGAGCCGGGCCTTGGCGTTGCGGCGGATCTCCCCGCTGCGCACCAGCGAACCCGCGATGTTGCCGAACTTGCTGGACCGGAACACCTCGCGGACCTCTGCGGTGCCGAGCTGCGCCTCCTCGTACTCGGGCTTGAGCATGCCCTTGAGCGCGGCCTCGACCTCCTCGATCGCCTGGTAGATGACCGAGTAGAAGCGCACGTCGACGCCCTCGCGGTCGATCAGCTCGGTCACCCGCTCCGCCGGCCGCACGTTGAAGCCGATGATGACGGCCTCCGACGCGACGGCCAGGTTGACGTCGTTCTGCGTGATGGCACCGACCCCGCGGTCGATGACGCGCAGCGCGACCTCCTCGCCCACCTCGATGTTGAGCAGGGCGTCCTCGAGGGCCTCGACGGCGCCGGAGCCGTCGCCCTTGAGGATCAGGTTGAGCGTGTCGACCTTGCTCTGCTCCAGCCAGTCCTCGAGCGAGACGCGCTTGCGTGCCTTGGCCAGCGCAGCGTTGCGCTGCATGGCCTGGCGCTTCTCGGCGATCTGGCGGGCGATGCGGTCCTCGTCGGCGACGAGGAACTTGTCGCCGGCGCCGGGGACCGACTGGAAGCCGAGCACCTGCACGGGACGGGACGGAAGCGCCACGTCGAGGTTGTTGCCGTGCTCGTCGAGCATGGCCCGGACACGGCCGTAGCCCTCGCCGGCGACGATCGAGTCACCGACGGCGAGCGTGCCTCGCTGTACGAGGACCGTCGCCACCGGGCCGCGGCCGCGGTCGAGGTGGGCCTCGATCGCGACACCGCGGGCGGGAGCGTCGGCCACCGCACGCAGGTCGAGCGCGGCGTCGGCGGTGAGCAGGATCGACTCGAGCAGCGACGGGATGTTCGTGCCCTGCTTGGCGGAGACGTCGACGAAGATCGTCTCGCCGCCGTACTCCTCGGCCACGAGGTTGTACTCCGTCAGCTGCTGGCGGACCTTGGCCGGGTTCGCACCCTCGGTGTCCACCTTGTTGACGGCCACGACGATCGGCACGTCGGCCGCCTGCGCGTGGTTGAGCGCCTCGATGGTCTGCGGCATGACGCCGTCGTCGGCCGCCACCACGAGCACCGCGATGTCGGTGACCTTCGCACCACGCGCACGCATGGCCGTGAACGCCTCGTGACCCGGGGTGTCGATGAAGGTGATCGCCCGGTCCTGGCCCTCGTGGGTCGTGTGGACCTGGTAGGCGCCGATCGACTGGGTGATGCCACCCGCCTCGCCCGACAGGACGTCGGTCTGGCGGATCGCGTCGAGCAGGCGGGTCTTTCCGTGGTCGACGTGACCCATGACGGTCACGACCGGCGGACGGGGCTCGAGGTCCTCGTCGTCCCACTCCTCGCCCATGAAGTCGATGTCGAACGAGTCGAGCAGCTCGCGGTCCTCGTCCTCGGGGCTGACGACCTGCACCTGGTAGCCGAGCTCGGCGCCCAGGAGCTGGAAGGTGTCCTCGTCGAGCGACTGGGTCGCGGTCGCCATCTCACCGAGGTGGAACAGGACCGTGACCAGCGCCGCCGGGCTCGCGTCGATGCGCTCGGCGAAGTCGGTCAGCGACGACCCGCGTGCCAGCCGGACGACCGTCGAGCCGTCGCCGCGGGGGACCTGGACGCCGCCGATCGACGGCGCCGCCATGTTGTCGAACTCCTGACGGCGCTGCTTCTTGGACTTGCGCTGGCGTCCGCGCGGGCCGCCGGGGCGACCGAACGCACCCGCCGTGCCGCCGCGCCGGGGACCGCCGCCGCGGCCGCTGAAGCCGCCGGGACGGCCACCGCCGCCGTAGCCGCCACCGCCACCGCCGCCACCGCCACCGCCACCGGGACGGCCGCCGCCGGGAGCACCCGGACGACCGCGGCCACCGGGCGCGCCGGGACGGCCACCGGGGCCACCCGTGCGGCCGACGCCGGGCGCGGGGCGCGCGGGCATCATGCCGGGGTTGGGGCGGGAGCCGCCGGGGCCTGCAGGGCCGCTGGGTCGCGCGGACGCGGGACGGGGCATGCCGGTGGAGCCGCCGGGCCGGGGCATGCCGGTGCTGCCGCCGGTGGAGTAGGGGTTGTTGCCCGGGCGCGGGGCGGCCGGGCGGCCCATCCCGGAGGACCCGCCGGAGGTGAACGGGTTGTTGCCCGGGCGCGGCCCGGACGGGCGCGGGCCGGGGGTGGCCGGCCGGGTCTGCTCCTCGGTGGCCGGCGCCTGCGCGGCGGCCGGCTGCGGTGCGGCCGGGGTCTCGGGCGCCTCCGGTGCGGGGGCAGGAGCCGGCGTGGGGGGAGCCTCCGCGGCGGGCGCTTCCGCAGCGGGCGCCGGCACCTCGACCGGCGCGGCGGGCGCGGGCGCGGCCGCCTTCTTGGCGGCGGCCTTCTTGGCGGGCGCCTTCGTCGCGGCGACGGCGCCGTCGGCCGGCGCGGCAGCGGGGAGGGCGTCCCTCAGCTTGCGTACGACGGGGGGCTCGACGGTCGACGACGCAGACCTGACGAACTCCCCGAGATCGTTGAGCTTGGCCATGACGACCTTGCTCTCGACACCGAGCTCCTTGGCGAGCTCGTAGACCCGGACCTTTGCCACAACTCTCCTGTCTCGGTCCGGGCCGGTGTCGGCGACGGACCGTCGTTACTGCACGGGGGCACTCATGGGTGCGTGCTCATCGGGTGCTCATGGCGTCTCGACTCGCTCTCGGTACTGGGACGGTCGTTCCGCACGCGGACGGCGATGCTCGACGTGCGCATGCCCGCGGGCGTGGGAGACCTGCGCCAGGGCGCAGGAGTCTGCTCGCGGTCCTGGGCAGTCTAACGCGTACGCACCCGCGGGGCATCCCGCGGACCTCGCGACACATCCGGTGCGGGACCCGGCGCGTGGGGCGAGCGGTCGTCCCGTCGTTCCCTGAGGCCGCGGATGCGTCGGAGGGTCAGGGCTGCACCTCGGGCGGCCGAGGGACCAGGGCGTGGCGCACCGCCGACGCGTCGAGGGGGCCGGGCACGCGCAGGGCGCGCGGGAACGCCCGGCGCCGCTCGGCCAGCTCGAGGCAGGCGGGGTCGCGGTGCAGGTGGGCGCCGCGGCCGGGCAGTCGGCGCCCGGGGTCGGGGACGAGCGAGCCGTCGCGCGCGACGACGCGCAGCAGGGCGGCGGCAGGGGCCCGGCTCCGGCACCCGACGCACGTGCGGACCGGGTCGGCCACGCCGGCCTCAGCCCGGCTCGGTGCCGGCATCCACCGGGGGCGACTCCGCGGCCGCGGGCGCCACGTCGGGGCGGATGTCGATGCGCCAGCCGGTCAGCCGCGCCGCGAGCCGGGCGTTCTGCCCCTCGCGCCCGATCGCCAGCGACAGCTGGTAGTCCGGGACGATGATCCGCGCGGCGCGGGCGTCGGCGTCCACGATCTCGACCGAGCTCACCCGCGCCGGCTGCAGCGCCTGGGCGATGAAGGTGGCCGGGTCGTCGGACCAGTCGACGATGTCGATCTTCTCGCCGTGCAGCTCGGCCATCACCGCTCGCGCCCGCGCGCCCATGGGGCCGATGCAGGCGCCCTTCGCGTTCACGCCGGACCGGTGGGAGGTCACCGCGATCTTGGTGCGGTGGCCCGCCTCGCGGGCGACCGCCTTGATCTCGACGGTGCCGTCGGCGATCTCGGGCACCTCGAGGGCGAACAGCTTGCGCACGAGGTTCGGGTGGGTGCGCGAGAGCGTGATGGACGGCCCCCGCATCCCCTTGCGCACCTGCACGACGTAGCAGCGCAGCCGGCTGCCGTGATCGTACGACTCACCGGGCACCTGCTCCGGCGGTGGCAGCACGGCCTCGATGCGCCCGAGGTCGACGAAGACGTTGCGCGGGTCCTTGCCCTGCTGGATGACCCCGGAGACGATGTCGCCCTCCTTGCCGGCGAACTCGCCGTAGGTCTGCTCGTCCTCCGCGTCGCGCAGCCGCTGGAGGATCACCTGCTTCGCGGTCGTCGCGGCGATGCGTCCGAAGCCGGTGGGCGTGTCGTCCCACTCGCGCAGGACCACGCCCTCGTCGTCGGTCTGCGCGGCCCACACCGTGACGTGTCCGCTCTTGCGGTCGAGCTCGACGCGGGCGGTCGGCTGGTGGCCGTCGGTGCGCTGGTAGGCGGTGAGCAGCGCCGCCTCGATGGCCTCCACGAGCAGCGAGAACGAGATCTCCTTCTCGCGCTCCAGAGCCCGCAGCGCGGACATGTCGATGTCCACGGCTCAGCCCTCCTCGGTCCCGCGCCTGAACTCGACCTGGACCCGCCCGGACGTGACGTCGGACAGCGGCAGCCGGGTCGGGGCGCCGTCGACGTCGAGCGTCACCGCGTGGTCGTCGGCCTCGGTGACCCGTCCCGCGACCGTGCTTCCGTCGGCGAGCGAGGCCGTCACGAGCCTGCTGCGGGCGCGGCGCCAGTGGCGGGCCTCGGTGAGGGGGCGGTCGACGCCGGGCGAGGTGACCTCCAGGACGTACGGCGCGCCGCCCATCGCATCGGAGTCGTCCAGCGCCGCGGCCACGGCCGTGCTGACCTCGGCCACGGTGTCGAGGCCCACCCCGCCGTCACCGTCGACGACGACGCGCAGCATCCGGCGCTTGCCGGCGGGGGTGACCGTGACGTCCTCGAGGTCGAGCCCGTGGTCGCCGACGACCGGCCGGAGCAGCCCTAGCAGCGCCTCGCGGTCCGATGCTCTTGCCACGTCGGACCCTCCTCGCTCTGCTGTTGTCAGGCCGTGCCCGCCGGTCGGTCGGGCCCTGCCGGTGCGTGCCGCGCACCCCGACGATAGCGGGCGGCCTCCGTGCGATCATCACCCCATGACGCGGCCGG
This sequence comes from uncultured Actinomycetota bacterium, assembly GCA_963705885.1. Lineage (GTDB taxonomy): Bacteria > Actinomycetota > Actinomycetes > JACCUZ01 > JACCUZ01 > MFD01275-c22. The sequence continues at coordinate 3,278,361 of OY970120.1, forward strand.
CGCCCCGCCCGCCCAGGCGGCGCGACGTGCTGGTGGGCGGCGGTCTGCTGGCCCTCGCCGGCTGCCTCCCGGGCGACGAGCGCGCTGCACCCGCCGTCCGGCCCGAGGTGCGGCTGCGCAACCGGGTCGCGACGGAGGTGGCGGCGCTGGAGACGCTCTACGCGGCGGTCCTCGCCCGCTTCCCGGGCGCCCGCGACGAGCTGTCGCCGCTGGCCGCCGAGCACACGGCGCACCTCGCCGCCCTGCGCGGCCCGGCGCCGGGGCCGACCGGCTCGGCGTCGCCGACGACGGGGTCACCGGCCCCGACGCCTCCTCCACCCGCCGTTCCCGGCACCCTCGAGGCGGCCCGCGGCGCGCTGGCCGTGGCCGAGCGGACGGCGTCGGACCGGCGGGCCCGCCAGGCGGTCGGCACGACGACCGGGACGGCCCGGCTGCTGGCCTCGATCGCCGCCTGCGAGGCCGCGCACGCGGCGCTGCTCGGCGCGGTGGAGGACCGGTGACGGCCCCACGCCCCGGGCGGCGGGCCCGCGAGACCCTGCAGCGGGTGCTGGCCGCGGAGCACGCGGTGGTCTACGGGTACGGCGTCGCGGGCGCCCGGCTGACCGGTGCCGACCGCCGGCGCGCGGAACGGTCCCGGGACGAGCACCGGGCGAGCCGCGACTCTCTCGGTGGGCTGGTCACCCAGTCGGGGGGCATCCCCGAGCCGTCGGCGGCGACGTACGCCCTGCCGTCCCCCGTCGTCACCCCCGAGGACGCGCGTGTGCTCGCGACCCTGCTCGAGGAGCGGCTCGCGGCCGTCTGGGCCGACGCCGTGGTCGACCTCGCCGGGGACCTGCGGTCGCTCGCGGTGGACGGCCTGCGCGACGCCGCGGTGCGGGCGGCCGGGTGGCGGGGCGGGAGCGTCCCCTTCCCGGGGCTCGCCGAGCGGGGGTGAGCCGCCGGGTCAGGCCAGGGCGCGCAGCGCGGACGCCGAGGACGGCCGCCACTGCTCCAGCCACGTGGTGAAGTCGGCAGCGGGCAGCGGGCGGCTCATCCAGTAGCCCTGCGCGACGTCGCACCCGAGCTCCTGCAGACGGCGCCAGGTGGGCTCGTCCTCGACCCCCTCCGCCACCACCGACCGGCCCAGCCGGTGTCCCAGGTCGACGATGGCACCGACGATGGCGAACGCGTCCCCGTCCTGGTCGCCCGGCCGCAGGAACGAGCGGTCGATCTTGACCTCGGAGACCGGAAGCCGCTGCAGGTAGGACAGCGAGGAGTAGCCCGTGCCCAGGTCGTCGATGGACAGGTGCAGACCGAGGGACCGCAGCCGCGCGAGGGCCTCGACCGCGCGCTCCGGGTCGGCCATCAGGCTCGACTCGGTGATCTCGAGGGTCACGGCGGACGCGGGGACCTCCACGGCCGCCAGGGCCCGAGCGACCTCGTCGACGAAGGACGGGTCGAGCAGGCTGCGCGGCGAGATGTTCACGGCCACCCCGAGCGGACGACCGGCACGGCGCCAGCCGGAGCAGGCGTCCAGCGCCTGGCGCAGGACGGCGAACGTCAGCGGCGAGATGAGCCCGCTGTGCTCGGCGACGGGGATGAACTCGTCCGGGGCGATCATCCCGCGCGTCGGATGGGTCCAGCGGACGAGCGCCTCCGCGCCGACAGGCTCACCGTCGCGGAGCCGGAGCTTCGGCTGGAAGTGGACCACCAGCTCGCCGCGGGTGATCGCGTCCCGGAGCTCGGTCAGGAGGGTGAGCCGATGCGGGCTGACGACCTCGAGGTCGCTGCGGTAGGTCTCGACGCCGGTGCGGCGGGTCTTGGCCGCGAACATCGCGATGTCGGCACGACGGAGGAGCTCGGCGGGTCCGCCGTCCGCGCCGGCGACGGCGACACCCAGGCTGGCCTCGACCGTCACCTGCAGCTCGTGGAGCTCGAACGGCATCGCGAACGCGTGTCGCACCAGGGCCACCACCGAGGCCGTCGTCGCGTCGTCGCCGCTGAGCAGCAGCACCGCGAACTCGTCGCCGGCGAGCCTGGCCACGAGGGCGTCGGCGGGCGCGCTGTGGTCCAGCCGGTCGGCGACCATGCGCAGCAGGGCGTCACCGGTGCCGTGGCCGAGCGTGTCGTTGATGTCCTTGAAGCGGTCCAGGTCGAGCAGGATCGCGGTGGCCTCTCCCCCGGCAGCCAGTCGTGCGGCGAGCGACTCCTCGAGGAACCGGCGGTTCGGCAGCCCGGTCAGCTCGTCCAGCCGCGACCGGCGCACCTGGTCCTCGGCGTTCTCCCGGATCAGGTCGGCGCGGCGCGCGTTCCGCAGCGTCACCCCCAGGTGGTTGCCGACCGCCACGAGCTCGCGCAGGTCGTTGCCGCCGAAGGTCTCCACGTCGCCGAGCCGGTCACCGACCAGCAGCGTGCCCATCACCTGGCCGTCCCCCTGCAACGGCATCGCGACCGCGTCGTGGAGCCCGACGGAGTGCAGCGCCCCCCGCAGCGCGAGGTCCCGCACGGTGCGACGGACCAGGACCGGCCCGGTGGCCAGCCACGGCGCCAGGGCCGTGGCGTCCCCCTCGCCGTCGCGCTCGCCGACGGCGCCGTCGTAGCGCGCGACCCATCGGCGCGACGTCCCGGCGAACTCCTCGGTGAGCGTCAGCTCGGCGACCTCGGCCTTGAGGGCCCGGGTCATCCAGAGCAGTGCGGTCTGCGCGGCCGACTCCACGTCGAGCTGGCCGCCGACCTCGCCGGTGAACCTGCTGAGCTGCTCGAGGCTCTCCGTGCGCCGTCGCAGCCTGTTGTGGGAGCGCTGCGCGAAGACCAGCACCGCGACCACGACGGCCACCGTCCACAGCGCCCTCCAGTCGACAGTCAGGACGTAGACGATGACCAGCGCGGCGCTCGCGTTGACGAGCGCGACGAGCGGGTTGGCCTCGGAGAGCACCTCGCGCGCCCTCGGCCGCATCTCGGTGTCGACGGCGATCACGAGCGAGATGACCAGCGTCCCGACGACGTCGGCCGTCACGGTCACCAGACCGGCGGCCAGCCAGGTCGCCGGTCCGAGACCGGTCCCGGCCGACAGGACCCCGTGCCAGATCAGCGCCGCGAGGCACGCCTCGACGGAGTACCACGCGAGGTTGAAGACGAGCTTGCGCGGGCTGCGGCGGTTCTGCACCGCCCGGGGCGCGGCCGCTCCGAGCACGCGGACGAGCACGTAGGCGACCGGGGACAGGAAGAACAGGCCGAGCACCAACGGGATGTCGCTGAAGGTGAGCGCGTAGCTGTTGCGGCCCACGGGGATGTGTACGACGCCGACCTCGGCGACGGCGAAGCCGAGCAGCAGGGACACCAGCAGCGCCTCGACCGGCAGGCCGAGCTGCAGCGTCGCGGCCGGGTCGAGCCTCGACACCGCCACCACCAGCGGCAGGACCAGGCCCGCGACCATCGCGGTCAGCACGAGCCAGACGCGTCCCCCGTGGCTCGGGGCGACGCGCTCGGTCACGGCAGGTCCCACTCCGCAGCCGACCAGGCCTTGCCCGCCCAGGCCTTGCCGACCCAGCTGTCGCCGGTCCAGCCGTCACTCGCCCAGGCCTTGCCTTCCCACCCGTCACCGGCCCAGGCCTTGCCCGCCCACGCCTTGCCGGCCCACGCCTTGCCCGACCACGTGTCGCCCGCCCAGGCCTTCCCCGCCCAGGCCTTGCCCGACCAGCTGTCCGCGCACAGGCAGGTCCCGGTGAAGTCCCGGCCCGCCCAGGTCCCGCCGTCCCATGCGCTGAACGCGGAGCTCGCGGGCGCCCACTTCCTGGCGTTGAACGGCCCGAGGACGTGTCGCTCGCCGGTCAGCTCGACCCCGCCGTCGGCGACGTGCTGGCTGCCGCGGGCCTGCTCGAGCGAACCGAGTCCGGTCGACTTCGGCCAGGTCTGCACGGAGGTCGGCGTGGACCGCAGGTAGGCCTTGTAGACGTCGAGCTCACCCCTGCCCCGCCCGGCGGAGTCGGCGTACGGCATGGACTCTGCCGAGTCCCGGAGCAGGGCCTTGACCTGGTCGGGCTGGAGGTCGGGGCGGCTCTGCAGGAGCAGCGCCACCGCACCCGAGGCCACGGCCGCGGCCTGCGAGGACCCGCTGCCCTTGAAGAACCGGTCCTCGACCCGAGCCGTCGGGTGCGCCTCGTCGATGTAGGACCCGGGGTCCCGCAGCGAGACGATGGACCGCCCGGGTGCGACGAGGTCGACCCGGCGAGCGGCGTCACCGCGGCTGCTGAAGCCAGGGACGACGTCGTCGGAGGCCGAGACGGTCCCCTTGGTGTCCGACGCCCCGACCGCGAGCACGTACGGGTCGTAGGCCGGGTTGTTGAGCCTCGGCTGGTCGGTGCCGTTGTTGCCGCCGGAGACCACCACCACGATGCCGGCGCGCCATGCGTTCTCGACCGCGTGGGTGAGCGGGTCGGTGCGGTAGTCCTGCACCCCGTCGGTCCCGTAGGAGAGGTTGAGGACGCGGATCGGGTTCCGCGGGTCGTCGTTGCGGTGGGCGACCACCCAGTCGATGGCGGCCACGACCTGCGACACGTCCACGGCGCCCTCGGTCGAGGCCACCTTGAGGCTGGTCAGGCGGGCACCCGGCGCGATGCCCTGGAACCGGCCGGTGCCCAGCAGGGTCTGCGGGTCGTTGCCGACGATGATGCCCGCCATGTGCGTGCCGTGGCCGAACGTGTCCAGGTAGCGGTGGTCGTCGGACTGGCTCTCGAACGACAGGTCCGGCCCGTTCACGACGTTCCCCGACGTCAGGCCCTTGACGGGCACCACGCCGGTGTCGACCAGCGCGACACCGACGCCACGGCCGGTGTAGCCACGGCTGTGCAGCCGGTCGGCGCCGATCACCGCGGCGACGTGGTCGAGCTCGGTGACACCGTCGTCGACGATCCAGCCGGTCGGCCCGAGCAGGCTCGCGACCGTGCCGCTGAGCAGCGCGGTCGTCCCGCCGACGACGCCGCCGACCGTCCCGAGCAGGTTGCCGAGCAGGCCGGCCTGGGCGGGAGCGGCCGAGCCGCCGACCGCGGCGGCCGTGAGCGCGGCGACGCAGACGCCGGCAGCGAGTCGGCGACGGCTGGCTCGACGCGTCATGTGCGGGACCTCCGGTGTGCTCGGGCTGCGGCCTGGGGACGGCTCCTGCCGGGACATCGGGTCAAGCATCGGATCAGTTACACGAAGTAGTAATAGTTTTACCAAGAGTTACGCCGGACGGGTGACAGCGCGGGGCGCGGTCCCGGCGCCCCGGTCAGCGCGGGGCCAGCCGCGACACGACCTCGGCGAGCTCGGGCCACCAGGACGTCTCGACGACGCACCGGGCGAACAGCCACAGCCGCAGCCGCTCGGGGTCCACCCCGCAGAGGTCGGCCACCCGGTCGGCCAGCGCGGCGGGGTCGTCGAAGAGCCGTTCTCGGCAGTTGAGCAGGTGGTTCGTGGGGTCGTACGCGGGGTCGCCGACGTACGGCTTCGGGTCGACGGCCAGCCACGGTTCACGTCGCGCGGACAGGATGTTGCCGGCGTGCAGGTCGGTGACCAGGACCACGTCGCCGGGCGCGGGCGCCGAGAGCGAGCGGTAGAGCTCCAGCCCCGCACGCTCATGACCGGGGTCGAGGTCCTCGCAGGGCTCCTCCGCGTACTCCTCGGCCCACCGGTGGCACATCTCGGACAGGTGCCGGAACGGGTGGTCCGGGCCGGGCTCGCGCCACAGCCGGTGCAGGAGGCCGGCAACGACGTCGTCCTGGTCCGGCTCGGGCAGGGCCTCGCCGAGCTCGGTCCCCGGCTCGCAGCGCTCGAGCAGCAGCGCGTAGGCAGCGTCGTCGCGGTCCGAGGCGTACAGCTCCACGGTGCCGTCACCGGCCCACAGGGACAGGCCCTCGGCCTCGTGCTCGGCCTCCGGGTGTCGCCGGGCGACCTTGAGGAACATCGGCCGGTCGGCGGCGTCACGGACCGGCGCCACCCAGGAGGACGTGCCGCCCGGCCGGAGAGGCTCCTCGAGCCGGAGTGACCACCGCTCGACCAGGCCGGAGGCGATCGCCTCGGGGAGCGGGAAGGGGATCACGTGAACACGTCCCAGCCCAGCCGCACGATCAGGGCGGCCACCACGGCCAGGAAGACCACCCGCACGAACCGGTTGCCCCGCGAGATGGCCGTGTGGGCACCCAGCCAGCCACCGGCGACGTTGCAGGCACCCATCACGAGGCCCAGCCTCCAGAGCGGGGCGCCCTGGGGGATGAAGACCAGCAGCGCGCCGAGGTTGGTGGCCAGGTTGACGATGCGGGCCTTCGCCGACGCCTGGAGCAGCGAGTAGCCGAGCAGCGCGACGAGCAGCACGACGAGGAAGGCCCCCGTGCCGGGCCCGAAGATGCCGTCGTAGAAGCCGATCACCGCGCCCCCGACACCGGCCGCGGTGTGGTGCCTGCGCCCGGCCCAGCGCAGGGCCTGCGCCTGCCCGAAGTCGGGGCGCACGGCGGTGAACGCGCCCACCGCCACGAGCAGCACGAGCACGACGGGGGTGAACACCGACCGCGGGACCAGCGTCGCGCACAGGGCCCCCAGCGCGGACCCGCCGAGCGCGAACCCCGCCATCGGCAGGGCGGTGCGCAGGTCCGGGCGCACGCGCCGGTGGTAGGTCAGGGCCGCCGCCGACGTCCCGCAGATGCTCGACAGCTTGTTGGTGGCCAGCACGGCCGCCGGTGACCCGGTCGGCAGCGCGATGAGCAGCGCCGGCAGCTGCACCAGGCCACCGCCCCCGCTGACCGCGTCGACCCAGCCGGCGAAGCCCGCCGCGAGGCAGAGCAGCAGGACCGTCAGCAGGTCGGGCACGGGTCAGGCGTTCCAGCCGTCGACGACCGCCAGCAGGTCGCCCAGCCGGTCGACGACGGCGTCGGGGTCGCCCTCCACGGAGCCCTTCTGGTTCTCGGGGATCGCGCTGTGCGGCACCAGGACGGCCCGCATGCCGACCTCCTTGGCGCCGTGGATGTCGTCGAACGGGCGGTCGCCGACGAACACCACGCGCGCCGGGTCGTCGACGGCGACGGCCCCCATCGCGGCGCGGAAGGCCTGCGGGTGCGGCTTGGTGTAGGGGATCTCGCTGGAGTAGACGGCACCGTCGATGAGGTGGAGGACGCCGTCGCGCCGGAACACCTCCTCGTGGTGCTCCCGCGTCCACAGGGTGTTCGAGAGCACCCCGACCCGGATGCCGCGCTCGCGCAGCCCGCCGAGCAGCCCCGGGACGTCGGGGTCGGTGTAGGTGTGCGGCTCCCAGAACGCGTGGTAGGCCGCGAGCGCCCGGTCGTGGCGCTCCCCCACGGGCTCGACCCCCACCGACCGGAAGATCTCGTCGAGGGTCGCCGACCGCTGGTGCTCCCGCCCGGCGCGCCATGCGTCGTCCTCGGCGGAGAGGATGAGAGCCGAGAGCTCGTCGGCACGGTCGGCGTCGTAGACCGCGGCATAGTGCCGCCACTGCTCCCGCAGGTCGATCGTGTGCCAGGGCGTGAGCGTGCCTCCCCAGTCGAAGACGACCGCCTCGACGGTGGTGCCGCGGGTCATGGGCGGCAGGCGCGTACGACGTGAGCCGCGGCGTCCGCGACGGCCACGTCCTCGCGCTCCCCGCTGCGCCGGTCGCGCACCTCGATCGTGCCGTCGGCCAGGCCCTTGCCGACCACCACCACCGTCGGCATGCCGAGCAGCTCGGCGTCCTTGAACTTCACGCCGGGCGACACGCCGCGGCGGTCGTCGTAGAGGACGTCGAGGCCTTGCGCCACCAGGCCGTCGGCGAGGGACTGGGCCGCCTCGAACACCGAGTCGTCCTTGCCGGTGGCGACCAGGTGCACGTCGGCCGGGGCGACCGCCCGCGGCCAGCACAGCCCGATGTCGTCGAGGGTGGCCTCCGCGATGGCGGCCACTGCACGGGACGGGCCGATCCCGTACGACCCCATCGTGACGACGACCTGCTTGCCGTGCTCGTCCAGCACCTTGAGGTCGAGCGCGTCGGCGAAGCTGCGGCCGAGCTGGAAGATGTGGCCCATCTCGATGCCACGCGCCGGTACCAGGCTGCCGCCGTCGCCGTTGGGGCACGGGTCGCCCTCGAACACCGAGGCCGCCTCGATGGTGCCGTCGCCGGCGAAGTCGCGTCCGACCACCAGGTCGAAGACGTGCCGGCCCGGCTCGTTCGCTCCGGTGATCCACCGGGTGCCCTCGACGACCCGCGGGTCGAGCAGGTAGCGCACCCCGGCCGGCTTGTCGGCGCCGAGCGCCGCCGGGCCGATGTAGCCGCGGACGAGAGCGGGGTGCTGCGCGAAGTCCTCGTCGGTGAACGGCTCGACCACCGAGGGATGGACGACGGCCTCCAGCCGCTTCGCGTCGACGTCCCGGTCGCCGGGAAGCCCGATCGCCAGCGGCTCGGTCTTGCCGTCGGGGTGCCGGAGCTTGACGACGACGTTCTTCAGGGTGTCGCCGGCGCTCCAGTCCCGGTCCGGCCGACGCAGGTCCGCGCGGGCGTTGGCCAGCGCGACGAGAGTCTCGATCGTGGGGGTGTCCGGGGTGTCCTCGACGTGCGCCGCCGGCACGTCGTCGTACTCCTCGGTCGGCGGTACGAGGGTGCGCAGCGCCTCGACGTTGGCCGCGTAGTCGCAGGACGTGCACCGCACGTACGTGTCCTCGCCGACGTCGGCCGGGGTCAGGAACTCCTCGCTCCTGGACCCGCCCATCGCGCCGGACAGCGCGGAGACGATCACGTACTCCAGCCCGAGCCGGTCGAAGATCCGGACGTAGGCCTCGCGGTGGGCCGCGTAGGACCGGTCCAGGCCCGCGTCGTCCACGTCGAAGGAGTAGGAGTCCTTCATGACGAACTCGCGACAACGCAGCAGCCCGGCCCGCGGCCGCGCCTCGTCGCGGAACTTGGTCTGGATCTGGTAGATCCACAGCGGCAGGTCCTTGTACGAGGAGTACAGGTCCTTGACCAGGAGGGTGAAGAACTCCTCGTGCGTCGGCCCGAGCATGTAGTCGGCACCCTTGCGGTCCTGGAGCCGGAACACGTCGTCGCCGTACTCGGTCCACCTGTTGCTGCGGTCGTAGGGCTCCTTGGGCAGCAGCGCGGGGAAGTGCACCTCCTGCGCCCCCATCGCGTCCATCTCGTCGCGGATGACCGCCTCGATCTTGCGCAGCACCCGCCATCCCAGCGGCAGCCAGGTGTAGCCGCCCGGCGCGGCACGGCGGATGTAGCCGGCGCGGACGAGGAGCCGGTGGCTCGGGACCTCCGCGTCGGCCGGGTCCTCGCGGAGGGTCCGCAGGAACAGCGTCGACATGCGCAGCAGCACTAGGTGTCTCCTCGGGGGGCGTGCGGCCGAGGATAACGACCGGACGGTCCTGGTCGCCTCGCGGTTACCGGCTCAGGAGGCGAGGCTCCCCGCGAACACCTGCCACGCCAGCGCGGACTTCGCGACCAGGCTCAGCGCGACGTAGACGTACTCGCCGAACAGGTAGTCCCGCCACCGCCCGACCTGCTTGTACTGCAGGAGCTGGTTCACCGCGAAGATGTTGAACAGCACGAACAGCGACACGACGATGCCGTAGACGAAGCCGGGCGGGCTGGCGGCGCTCGAGCTGCCGGGTGACGTCACGTAGAGCACGACGGCCAGCCAGGGCACCGCGCCCGCGATGCAGCCGAAGACGAAGGGCAGCCAGCCGCCGCTGCCGGGGTCCTCGTAGTGCTCCTGCAGCCAGCCGAAGAGGATCATCGAGGCGTTCACACCGAAGAGCGCCAGCAGCGCGGCGGCGTCGCTGATGCCGTTGAGCTGCGCGATGAGCACGATCATCACCGACGCGCTGACGGAGTACTCCAGCCACCTGGCCGGGCTGCGACCCCGGCGGAGGTTGGCGGCGTACCAGCCGAAGACCCCCGGGCTCGCGACGACCCAGTGGGCCAGCGCGGACATCGCGAGGAAGGTGGCGACGCCCCACCCGAGACGGACGTCGTACAACGCGGTCAGCTCGGGCTCCGCCGCTCCCGGCGGGCCGGTGAGGTAGGTCGCGGTGACCGGGAGCGAGAAGTCGTTGGACAGGGCGAGCACCGCGACCGCCTGCACGGCGTGCACCGCCCCCATGACGACGTTGTACGTCCGCAGCCGGCCCAGCCCGTGTCCCACCATCGGACAACCCTATGTCGCGCCCTCGACTCGACGAGCCCGGCTCTCCCTCGGCGTCGGGGCCGGAACGACTCGGACGTGCGCTCCCTCACCGGAAGGCGGAGGCCTGGATCGCGTACAGCTCGGCGTAGCGCCCGCCCAGGCCGACGAGCTCGTCGTGGCTGCCGACCTCGACGACCCGCGCGCCGTCGAGCACCACGATGAGGTCGGCCATCCGCACCGTCGAGAACCGGTGCGAGACGAGGACGGTGATCCTCCCGTTGGACGCCTGGTCCCGGGACGCGGCGGCGAACCGCTCGAAGAGACCGTGCTCGGTCTCGGCGTCCAGGGCGGCCGTCGGCTCGTCGAGCACCAGCACCAGCGGCTCGTCGCGCATGAACCCGCGGGCCAGCGCGAGCTTCTGCCACTGGCCGTAGGACACCTCGACGCCGTCGTCCCAGGACGGCCCGAGCTGGGTGTCCAGCCCGGCCGGCAACCGGTCGACGACATCGCGCGCACCCGCGCGGTCGACCGCGGCCTCGACCGCGACGCGGTCGCCCAGCCGGCCCAGCTCTCCGAGACCGACGCCCTGCACCGCCGGCAGCTCGAAGCGCACGAAGTCCTGGAAGGCACCGGCCAGCCGCTCCCGCCACACCGGGACGGAGAACGAGGCGATGTCGACGCCGTCCACCTCGATGCGGCCGGAGTCCGGGTCGTAGAGCCGGGCCAAGAGCTTGACCAGGGTCGTCTTGCCGGCGCCGTTGTCGCCTACCACCGCGACGACCGAGCCGGCCGGCAGGTCGAGCGACACGTCGTCGAGGACCACGGCGTCGGTTCCTGGGTAGGCGAAGGTCACGTGGTCCAGCCGGATCCCGGTCCGCAGCCGCTCGGGAGGGACGCCGTCCGACCGGGCGTCGACGGCGGCAGCGTAGTCCTCGAGCCACATCAGCCGCCGGGAGATGTCCAGCCAGAAGCTGCGGAGGAAGCCGAGCTCGCCGACCGCCGCGCCGACGAACTGCGAGAGCTGGCTGCCGGCCACCAGCACCAGCACGACGGCCCCCGGCGACGCGTCGAGCACCGTCGTCGTGAGGACCACGGCGCCGACGTAGGCCAGCCCGAAGACCGCCCATCCCGCGCTGTTCCAGGCCGCGGTCCCCCACGTGGCGCGGATCATCGGACCGGCGAGGCTCTCGAACTCCGTGCGCCGGAGCCGGACCAGGTCGGCGCCGTTGCCGGTGACCCGCAGCTCCTTGCCCGGCGGCGCGGTCGTGCCCAGCTCGAAGAGGTGCCGCGCCCGTCGCTGGTGCGGCGCCACCCGCTCGAAGACCGCCCGCTCGACGCCGGGCCGCCAGGTGGCCGTGACGACCACGGGAACGGCGAAGACCGCGAGGAGCCCGAGCCAGGGGCTCACCTGGGTCACCAGCAGCACCTCGACGACGGCGAGGCGCAGCACCCAGCCAAGCGTCGAGAACAGCGACGAGAACAGGTGGTCGAGACCGAACGTGTTGCGGCGCAGCACCTCCAGCCGGTCCATGTGCTCACGGCGCTCCTGGTGCGCCACCGTGGCGACGGTCGCGTGGAGGCGCGCGACGTGGGCCTCCATCGCGATCGACAGCCGGTCGCGGAAGCGCCGGCTGAGCCTGTCGAAGACGACCTGCATCCACCACAGCAGGGTGGCCGACACAGCGAGCCCGACCCCCGCGACCGCCACGGCACGCCGGGAGTCGTCGCGGACGCCGTCGACCAGCAGTGCGAGCCACAGCCCGAGCAGCGACGAGGGCAGGGCCAGCGCCAGGGTCATGACGACGGACACGACCAGCAGCCGGGGCTCGACGTGGTAGGCGAGCTTGACCATCCGCCACAGCGACTGGCGGGCCGGGGGAAGGTCGTCGGCGACGGGGGGCGTCGCGCGACGCGGGTCAGTCGAGCGAGTCATGCACGACCTCCTCCCCCTGCTCGTCGAGCTCGGTGAACCGGGCGGCCTGCAGCTGGAACATCGTGCGGTAGCGGCCGCCGAGCGCCATCAGCTCGTCGTGCGTGCCGAGCTCGGCGACCCGGCCGTGCTCGAGGACGCAGATGCGGTCGGCCCTGCGGACGGTGGAGAAGCGGTGCGAGACGAGGATCGTCGTGCAGCCGCGGGTCTCGGCGAGGATCCGCTCGAAGATCTCCGCCTCGCCGCGCACGTCCAGGGCAGCCGTCGGCTCGTCCAGCAGGACGATGCGGGCACCCTGCCGGACGGCTGTCAGCGCGCGGGCGAGGGCGACCCGCTGCCACTGGCCGCCCGAGAGGTCGGTGCCGTCGTCGTAGCCGCGGGCGAGCACACTGCCCAGGCCGGCCGCGCGCTCGGTCAGGTGGGCGGCGCCGGCGGAGGCCAGCGCCTCCACCACGACGCGGTCGTCGGCACCCCGCGGGGCGACGTTGTCGCGCAGCGGCAGCTCGTAGCGGATGAAGTCCTGGAAGACCGCGGTCACGGTGGACCGGTGGTCGTCGACGTCGAGGTCCCGCACGTCGACGCCGTCCACCTCGACCGCCCCCGACTGCGGGTCGTAGAGCCGACACACGAGCTTGGCAAGAGTGGTCTTGCCGGCGCCGTTGACGCCGACGACGGCCATCGACGTGCCGGCGGGCACGGTCAGGTCGACGTGGTCGAGCACGGGCGGCCCGTCGCCGTAGCCGAACGTGACGTCGCGCAGCCGGAGCTCGGGGGCGGCGCCCGTCTCACGACGCGTCGTGCCCGAGACCAGGGCACCGACCCGGGCCATCTCCGCCGGCAGCCGCAGCGTCATCGCCGCCGGCGCGGCGGCGGTGTCGATCGCCCAGCTCAGCCCGCCGAACGCGACCGCGCTGGCACCGACGGCCGCCTGCAGATAGGTCGTCGCGGCGCCGATGCCGATGGTCCCGTCGAGGGCGGCGACCGCGAGAGCCCAGAAGACCAGCGCGTTGCCGGCGAGCACGACGAGCAGGCCGGTGGCGAGGGGACGCTCGCGCAGCCGGGTGGCTTGGTACTGCAGCTCGAAGAGCCGCTGCCGGCGTGCGCCGAAGCGGTCCACCACCCACCCGGCGAGGCCGAAGAGACGCAGCTCCTTGGCCGCCGGAGGCTCGACCGCGAGGTCGTAGGCGTAGGCCGCGTGGCGCTGCGCGTCGCGCACCTCCGGGGTGTTGCGGTCCTTCCACACACCGCTCTCCCGCAGCAGCCAGTGGGTGGACCCCCACACGGCGAGGAGCACGAGCGGGGCCCACCAGGAGAACCCGAGCAGGATGGCCGCCGACACGACCCCGGTCACCAGCCTCGAGAGCCCGAGGGCGATGAACTCCATGGCGATGCGCAGCGGCGGGCCGCCGCGGCCGAGGTCGAAGTCGCGGGCCGTCGCCAGGTCGGTGGCCAGCTCGGGGCTCTCCAGGTGCGCCATGCCGGGCGGCCCCACGGAGGCCTGCATCAGCCGGTCGTTCAGCCAGTCGGCGGCGACCACCCCGAGGACGGCACTGACCGCCTGGAGCAGCGGTGGCAGGACCTGGGCGAGCACGAAGAGCACGCCGACCGCCGTCAACGGCCAGGTGAGGTCCCGGCCGTCGCGCACCGTGGCCACGACGACCCCCGTCGCGATGGCGAGCAGGCCGGGCATGGCGCCCTGCAGCACCAGGACGGCCCACCAGGCAGCAGCCTTGCCGCGCGAGGCCGTCCAGAGGACGCCGAAGAACTGCCACTCCGGCCGCGCTCGCACGGCTGACATCGACGGCATGGACGGCATCCTCTAGAAGAGGACCGACATGAAGGTGCCGCGGTCGGTGAGACCGACCCGGCGGTAGGTCGCCTGGGCAGCCAGGTTGTAGTCGTTGACGTAGAGGGTCACGACCGGCGCGACGTCGCGCAGCGCGAGCTCGACGACCGCGGCCATGCCGGGCACGGAGAGGCCCTGGCCGCGCAGGTCCGGCGGGACCCACACGCCCTGCACCTGGCAGGCGGCGTCGCTGACGGCGCCGACCTCGGCCTTGAACACGACCCGGCCGCCCTCGATCCGGGCGAAGGCGCGCCCGGAGCGGATCAGCTCGGCGATGCGTGCGCGGTAGAGCGCCCCGCCGTCGGCGGACAGCGGCGAGACGCCGACCTCCTCGGTGAACATCGCGACGCAGGCCGGCACGAGCAGGTCCAGCTCGTCCGGGCGCACCGGGCGGACAAGGGGGTCGGGCGCCACCGCGGGCGACTGGTCGATGGCCATCAGCGGCTGCCGGGCCCGGACCTCGCGGGCCGGGCCCCAGGCCGGCGCGAGGACCTCCCACATCGCCGAGACCGCCGACGCCTCGCCGACGATGGAGGCGCAGCGCCGGCCCTGCCGTCGGGCCCGTTCGGCGAACGCGGCGACGGCGTCCGGGCCGGCCTGCACCGGGACGAGGTTGGCCGCGGCGTGGCAGGCGGCGTCCAGGCGCCCGTCGACGACGTGGCCCCACATCTCCCCGCCGAGACGCGTCGGGTCGAGCCCCGCGGCCTGGACGCGGGAGGCGACGAAGACGTCGGCGACCGGGTCGCGCGACAGCAGCTCGAGGACCTGGGGGAGGTCGTCCGCGCGTAGCACGCGCAGCGCGCTGGTCCGGAGCACCGGCACCCTCCTCCGCGTCGAGCCGTGCGTGCCCTACGTGACGCTGACCGCCGGCTGACCAGAGGCTAGTCCGTCGGCCTCCATCTGCTCGGCGATCCGCATCGCCTCCTCGATGAGCGTCTCGACGATCTGCGACTCGGGCACGGTCTTGATGACCTCGCCCTTGACGAAGATCTGGCCCTTGCCGTTGCCGGACGCCACTCCGAGATCGGCCTCGCGGGCCTCGCCCGGGCCGTTGACGACGCAGCCCATGACGGCCACGCGGAGCGGCACGGTCAGCCCCTCGAGCCCGGCCGTGACCTGGTCGGCGAGGGTGTAGACGTCGACCTGGGCCCGGCCGCAGGAGGGGCAGGAGACGATCTCGAGGCCGCGCTGCTTGAGGCCCAGCGACTCGAGGATCTGGTTGCCGACCTTCACCTCCTCGACGGGGGGCGCGGACAGCGAGACGCGCAGGGTGTCGCCGATGCCCTCGGCCAGCAGGGCCCCGAAGGCCACCGCCGACTTGATCGTGCCCTGGAAGGCCGGGCCGGCCTCGGTCACCCCGAGGTGCAGCGGGTAGTCGCACTGCGCGGCGAGCTGCCGGTAGGCAGCGATCATGACGACGGGGTCGTTGTGCTTCACCGAGATCTTGATGTCGCGGAATCCGTGCTCCTCGAACAGCGAGCACTCCCACAGCGCCGACTCGACGAGCGCCTCGGGGGTCGCCTTGCCGTGCTTGGCGAGCAGCCGCTTGTCCAGCGAGCCCGCGTTGACGCCGATGCGGATCGGGACCCCGGCGTCCCCCGCGGCCCTGGCGATCTCGGCCACCTTGTCGTCGAAGGCCTTGATGTTGCCCGGGTTGACCCGCACCGCCGCGCAGCCGGCGTCGATGGCCGCGAACACGTACTTGGGCTGGAAGTGGATGTCGGCGATGACCGGGATCTGCGACTTCTTGGCGATCGCGGGCAGGGCCTCGGCGTCGTCCTGGGTCGGGCAGGCGACCCGGACGATCTGGCAGCCGGTCGCCGTGAGCTCGGCGATCTGCTGCAGAGTGGCGTTGATGTCGGTCGTCGGCGTCGTCGTCATCGACTGCACGGAGACGGGCGCGTCCCCGCCGACCAGCACGCCGCCCACGTCGATCTGGCGCGAGACGCGGCGGGTGGCCAGCGGCTTGGGGGGCGTCTCGGGCATGCCGAGGTTGACCGTCATGCCTCCAGTATCCCCGGGCGCGGGCGCCGGTGACGACCGCGGCTAGCGGAGGCTGATCGGGTTGACGATGTCCGCGGTCAGCGTGAGCAGCGTGATGCCGCCGAAGAGCAGCAGCACGACGTAGGTCACCGGCAGCAGCTTGTTGTAGTCGACCCGCCCCGGGTCCGGGCGGCCGCGACGGCTCGCCAGCCAGGTCCGCGCCCGCTCGTACCACGCGATCGCCACGTGACCGCCGTCGAGCGGGAGCAGCGGGAAGAGGTTGAACACGCCGATGAAGACGTTCAGCCCGCCGAGCAGCGCCAGGAACACGATGGGCAGCCCCAGCTCGACCGCCTCGCCGCCGACGCGGCTCGCCCCGACGACGCTGATCGGCGTCTCGGGGTCGCGCTCGTCGCCGTTGATGGCGTCGAGCAGCTTGGGGATCTTGGACGGGAACCGGCCGATCGCCTCGAAGGTCAGCTCGACGCTCTGGCCGAGGTACCAGACCGACGTGGGCACGGCCTCGGCCACGCTGTAGTGCAGCGCGAGGCGTGGCGCCTTCACCGAGACGCCGATCACGGACACGGTCTGCAGCTCGCCCTCGGCGTCGCCCACCGGTGGGCGACGCGTGGCGACGAGGTCGGCGGTGGTGGTGCGCCGCTCGCCGTCACGCACGTAGACCAGCTCGACGGGGCCGGCGGGCGCGGCCCGGACGGCCTCGACCAGGTCGCCGTACGTCGCGATGCGCGCGCCGTCGAAGGAGACCACCGCGTCGCCGCGCTCGAGCCCGGCGGCCCGCGCCGGTGCGACCGGGTCGCCCGCCCGGCACCCGCGCAGGACGCCGTCCTTGTCCAGCTCGTAGTCGGGCACGACGCACCGGGTGACCCGGCCGATGACGGGGTCGGCCTCGAGGGCGTCGAACGACTGGACGGCGGGGTTGGGCAGGCCGGTGGTGAACGCGGCGATGAAGAAGATGACGACGGCGAGGACGAAGTGCGTGAACGACCCGGCGACGAGCACGACGGTGCGCTGCCAGAGCGGGAACCGCCAGAAGGAGCGCTCGCGGTCGGCGGGCGGCACCTCCTCCAGCGGGGTCATCCCGACGATCTTCACGAACCCGCCGGCGGGGATGGCCTTGAGGCCGTACTCCGTCTCGCCCCGCCGGAAGGAGAACACCGTCGGACCGAAGCCGGCGAAGTACTGGGTCGCTTTCATGCCGAAGCGCTTGGCGGTCAGCAGGTGGCCGGCCTCGTGCAGGCACACGGAGACGAGGATGCCGACGGCGAAGACCGCCACGCCGATCCAGAAGCTCATGCGCGGGCGTTCTCCTTCAGGTCGGGGTCACCAGCTCGGCGGCGCGACGACGCGCCCACGTCTCAGCGTCGGCCACGTCGGCCACGGAGTTGAGGGTGGCCGGCTCGTGGTCGTCGAGCACGCGGGCCAGGGTGTCGACGATACCCGGGAACGGGAGCCGGCCGGCGAGGAAGGCCGCCACGCAGACCTCGTTGGCGGCGTTGTAGACCGCGGGTGCCGTGCCTGCGGCCTCCCCGGCCGCCCGCGCGAGCCGTACGGCCGGGAACGCGTCGTCGTCGAGGGGCTCGAAGGTCCAGGCCGAGGCCGTCGACCAGTCGCAGCCGGGCGCGGCGTGCGGCACCCGGTCCGGCCAGCCGAGAGCCAGCGCGATCGGCAGGCGCATGTCCGGCGGCCCGGCCTGGGCGAGCGTCGAGCCGTCGGTGAACTCCACCATCGAGTGGACCATCGACTGCGGGTGCACGACGACGTCGACGCGGTCGTAGGGCAGGTCGAAGAGCAGGTGCGCCTCGATCACCTCGAGGCCCTTGTTGACCAGCGTGGCCGAGTTCACGGTCACGACCGGGCCCATGTCCCACGTCGGGTGGGCCAGCGCCTGCTCCGGCGTGACCTCGGTGAGCTCGTCGCGGCGCCGGCCGCGGAAGGGACCGCCGCTGGCGGTCAGCACGAGGCGGCGGACCTCGCCCGCGGTTCCGCCGCGCAGGCACTGGGCCAGCGCCGAGTGCTCGGAGTCGACGGGGACGATCTGGTCGGGCCGCTGCCGGGCCGCCCGCACGAGCGGTCCTCCGGCGACCAGCGACTCCTTGTTGGCCAGGGCCAGGGTGCGCCCGGCGTGCAGCGCGGCCAGCGTGGGCGCCAGGCCGATGGACCCGGTCATGCCGTTGAGCACCACGTCGCACGGACCGCCCGCGAGCTCGGTCGCGGCGTCGGGGCCGCCCAGGATCTTGGGGACCGGGTGGTCACCGGCGTCGTAGCCGCCCGCCTTCGCGGCGGCGTAGAAGGCGAGCTGCAGGTCCTGCACGGCGCTGGCGCGGGCGACCGCGACGACCTCGACCCCGAGCTCGAGCGCCTGCCGCGCGAGCAGGTCGACGTTCCCTCCGCCCGCGGCGAGACCCGTGACCCGGAACCGGTCGGGGTTGCGGCGCACGACGTCGAGCGCCTGGGTGCCGATGGAGCCGGTCGACCCGAGCACCACGACGTCCCGGCGGTCGCTCACGCCCCCAGTGTCGCGCACGCCGCACCCGCCGCCCGCGCCCAGGACCGGCCGGGGAGATGACCAAGAACAGAATGTGACATGGCGCACATTTGGGACTTTGTGCACCACAGTTCGTCGGGCCGCCCCGGCGCCACAGCGACCCGGCGACGGCACCGTCCCGGGTGGATCCCACCCGACGTCCCGACCGGGAGGAACACGCACATGCACAGGTCACGCACCAGGGCGCTCGGCGCCGTCGCCGCGCTGTTCGTCAGCGCACTCGCGGTGGGGGCGACCCCCGGCACCGCCGCAGGGGCGAGCGGCTCGGCGGGGGGCGTCGCGACCGCGCCGGCCGCCACCACCGCGGCGGCAGCCGAGCGGGTCGAGGACTACTGGACCGCCAGGCGGATGCGCAACGCGCGCAGCGCCGAGCGGCCCTCGACCGCGACGCCGACGGGCGCACCCGCCGCCCGGGGCGCCGAGCAGCAGGTGGGGCCGAAGAAGCCCGGCGGCGGTCCCGTGCCCACCGCCTCGACCACGTCCACGACCGGCAAGGTCTTCTTCACCCTGGGCGGCACGAACTACGTCTGCTCGGGAGCGGCCACGTCGAGCTCGAACCGCGACGTCGTGACGACCGCCGGCCACTGCGTGAACGAGGGCCCCGGAGCCTTCGCGACGAACTGGGCGTTCGTGCCGGCGTACAACAACGGCAGCCGCCCCTACGGCACCTGGACGGCGCGCACCCTGGTGACGACCAGCGCCTGGGCGAACTCCGGCAACATCAACTACGACGGCGGGTTCGCCGTGATGAACACGCTCAACGGCGCGCACCTCACCGACGTCGTCGGCGGTCAGGGCATCGCGTTCAACCTCGCCCGCGGCCTCTACTACAACGCGTACGGCTACCCGGCCGCCCCGCCGTTCAACGGCGAGACGCTCAAGTCGTGCTCCGGCACCGCGACCAACGACGTGTGGGGCGGGACCCAGAGCCAGAGCATCCCGTGCAACATGACGGGCGGCTCGAGTGGCGGGCCGTGGCTGACCGGGTCCACCATCAACTCCGTGAACAGCTTCGGCTACAGCGGCGTGCCGAACCGGATGTTCGGGCCCTACTTCGGCAGCACGATCCAGTCGGCCTACAACACCGCGGCGACCCGCTAGCGTGCGCCGGCTGGTGTCGCTCCTGGCCCGCCTCGCCCGACGGCGCGGCGGGACAGGCGACGCCGGCACGGCGGAGGGTGGGGTGGTCAGCGCGGAGCTGACCACCCCACCCGAGCAGGTCGAGGCCTACTGGACCGACGAGCGGGTCCGGCAGGCCGAGCCGCGGGAGCAGCGGCTCGACCCCCCGGTGCCCTAGACGCCCGCCGCGTCGCGCTCCGGTCGCCGGGCCCCCGGCAGCTCGACCGGACCGGTGCCCTCACGGAAGCCGTGCCGGGCCCAGAACCTGGCGAGCGGCGCGGGTGCCCACCAGTTCCACCGGCCGAGGAGCCGCATCGTCGCCGGCACGAGCAGTGCCCGCACGATCGTCGCGTCCACGAGGATCGCGATGATCATCCCGACGCCGATCATCTTGATGAAGACGATGCCCGACGTCGAGAAGGCGCCGATGACGACGACCAGGAGCAGCGCCGCGCTGGTGATGATGCGCCCGGTGCGCTGCAACCCGGTCGCCACGGCGGCCGTGTTGTCACCCGTGCGGTCCCACTCCTCGCGGATCCGGGAGAGCAGGAACACCTCGTAGTCCATCGACAGGCCGAACGCGATGGCCAGCATGAGGATCGGCTGGGTTGCCTCGATCGTGCCGGTGCTGGAGAACCCGAGCAGGCCCGACAGGTGGCCGTCCTGGAAGATCCAGACCAGCGCGCCGAAGGACGCCGAGAGCGACAGCACGTTCATCGCCACCGCCTTCGCCGGCAGCACCACCGAGCCGAAGGCGAGGAACAGCAGCACCAGCGTCACCCCGAGCACGAACAGCCCCATCCACGGCAGGGTCGAGCGCAGGCTGGACAGCAGGTCGGTCAGCTCGGCCGCACGCCCGCCCACGAGCACCTCGCTCCCGGCGGGCTCCGGCAGGTCGCGGATCTGTGCGACCAGGTCGCGCGCCGGCCCGGAGATGCCCTCGCGGTCGTGGCGGACGCTGACCAGCGCCGAGCCGTTGCCCTCGCCGGTCACGTCGACCGTGGTGACGCCGGGCAGGGCCCGCACGTCGTCGGCGAACCGGGCGAGCGCCGCCCGGTCGGCCTCGTCGACGGAGCCGTCGGCGAAGGTCACGACCGGGTCGACCGTGGTGGTGCCGCCGCCCGGGAAGTCGCGGAGCAGGGTCTCGGACACGACGCGGCTCTCGATGCCGTCGGGCAGCGCCCGGTGGTCGACCCCGCCGAACTCAACGCGCAGGAACGGCGCGCCCGCCAGCAGCAGGATCGGCACGATCACGGCCACGTAGGCGATCGGGCGGCGCATGACCGAGTGCGCCAGCCGCTCCCAGGCCCCCTGCCCCGACCCACGTTGCGCCGACACACCACGTCCCCGGCGTGTCCGGTGTGTCATCGCAACAAGGATCTTGGGGAGGCGGATGCGCAGCGAGTCGACGCGGTGGCCCAGCACGGCCAGCAGCGCCGGCAGCACGGTCAGCGCCCCCACCATCGCGACGAGCACGGCCGCCATGCCGCCGAAGCCCATCGAGCGCAGGAACACCTGCGGGAACAGCAGCAGCGAGGCCAGCGAGATGGCCACCGTGATGCCGGAGAACGCGACCGTCCGCCCGGCGGTGGCCATGGTGCGGACCAGCGCCTGCTCGGTGCCCGCCCCCGCGTGCAGCTCCTCGCGGAAACGGCTCACCACGAACAGCGCGTAGTCGATCGCCAGGCCCAGCCCGAGCATCGTCACGATGTTGACGGCGAAGATCGAGACGTCGGTCGCGAGCGACAGCAGCCGCAGCATGGTGAACGACCCGAGGATCGCGAGGCCGCCGATCGCCAGCGGCAGGCCGGCCGCGGTCAGCCCGCCGAAGACCACCACGAGCAGGACCAGGACCAGCGGCAGCGAGATCTGCTCGGCCCGCGCGATGTCCTCGCTGACCTGCGTCGTGATGTCGCTCGCGATGGCCTCGTTGCCGCCGACCATCACGGTCAGGCCGTCCGGGGCGTCGCGCAGGGCGGGCTCGAGGTCCTCGTACGCCGTCATCCGGGCGTCCTCGTCCTCGCCCACCACGTGCACCACGGCGTACGTCGCCGTGCCGTCGTCGGAGACCAGCGCCCCGCCGCGTGGCCCGGCGGACCAGGCGGTCGTCGTGGCGGCGACCAGGTCGGACGGCAGGCCCGCGAGGTGCATCTCGACCGCGGCGCGGACGGCCGGGGTGTCGACCCGGTCGCCGCCGGCCCGGTAGAGCACCACCACGTCGGCCTCGTCGCGCCCGACATCGGCCTGGACCCGCTCCAGCGCCGCGGCCGACTCGCTGCCCGGGTCCTCGAACCCGCTGGAGACCATGGAGCCGAAGACCCCCGTCCCCCAGGCGGCGCCGAGGACCAGGAAGGCCGCGGCGAGCGCGAGGACCCAGCGGCGGCCGGTGTAGGTCAGGTGCCCCAGTCGCTCGAACATGCCCGTCTCCCCTACGATGTGAACGTAACTTGTCTTGGTGAACGTCGTTCACTATGCTGACGGTGTTCACATCTGTCAAGGGGGTTCCTGTGCCGTCCTCTCCGGCCCGACCGGACGCGCCCACCCGGCGCGAGCGGGTCCGCGACGCCACCGTGTCCGAGATCAAGAGCACCGCCCGGGCGCTGCTCGTGGCCGACGGGCCGGACGCCCTGACCCTGCGCGCCATCGCGCGCGAGATGGGCATGACCCCGCCGGCGCTCTACCGCTACTTCGCCAGCCACGAGGACATCGTCGTGGCGCTGTGCCACGACGTGCTCGAGGAGCTGACCGCCACGCTCGCGGCGGCCCGGGACTCGGTGGGCACCGACGACCCGGTCGGTCGCCTCATGGCCACCTGCCGCGAGTTCCGCCGCTGGTCGCTGACCCACCCGCGCGAGTTCCACCTCACGTTCGCCTCCGCGGTGGGCCACGCGCCGCACGACCACGAGGAGCCGGGGCAGGACATCTCGTTCGGGGAGGTGTTCCTGGGGATCTTCGTCGAGATCTGGACACGGCAACCCTTCGCGGTCCCCGCCGAGACGGACCTGCCGCCGGACCTGCTCCGCCAGCTGCGCACGTTCTCGGCCGCCACGGGCGACACGCTGCCGCTCGGCGCCGTCGTCGCCTACCTCGCCGGCTGGGTGCGGCTCTACGGCGCCGTCACGATCGAGGTGTTCGGCCACCTCGGGTTCGCGCTCGACGACCCGCAGCCGATGTTCGAGGCGATGCTGGCCGACATGCGCCGCCAGCTCACCACACCTCCGGCGTGAGCGGAGCCTCTCCCGACTCCGGCTGACCCGCGGGCACCTCGCAGGCGGTGCACAGCCGGTCCCCAGGAACCGGGGCCATCGTCGTCAGCCATGACGGCAGCCGCGCCCCGCACGCTGACGGCCCCGCCCGGCCCGGAGCGGCAGCCACCTCGGCGGCCGTGGCGGGGCGACACGATTGTCGCGGCGACGGCCCTGACCCTGGCGGTGGTCACCGCGCTCTGGGTCGCCAACGGCGGTCCGCGCGCGCTGGTCGCCGGGACCGGGTCGGGGCTGACCTCGGCCGGACGCCTCGCCGGGCTGCTCGCCGCGGACCTCCTGCTCCTGCAGGTCCTGGCGATGGCTCGCATCCCCTGGGCGGAGCGCACCTGGGGGCAGGACCGGCTGGCGCGCTGGCACCGGGTAGCCGGCTTCTCCTCGTTCACCCTCCTGCTGACGCACATCGGCCTGGTCACCGTGGGGTACGCCGCCACGTCGCGCACCGGGATCCCCGCGCAGCTGTGGACCCTCGTCGCGACCTACCCGGGGATGCTGCTCGCCGCCGCCGGCACGGCACTGCTGACGATGACGGTGGTCACCTCGGTCCGGGCCGCGCGTCGACGGCTCCGCTACGAGTCGTGGCACCTGCTGCACCTCTACGCCTACCTGGGCATCGCGCTGTCGCTGCCGCACCAGCTCTGGACGGGGGCCGACTTCGTGGCCTCTCCCGTCGCGAGGGCCTACTGGTGGGGCCTCTACCTGGCCGCCCTGGGAGCGGTCCTGGTCTTCCGTCTCGGAGTGCCGGTCTGGAGATCGCTGCGCCACCGCCTCGTGGTGTCCGACGTCGTGGACGAGGCCCCCGGCATCGTGTCGCTGCACATCGCGGGGCGCCGGCTCGACCGCCTGCCGGTGCGGGCGGGCCAGTTCTTCGTGTGGCGGTTCCTCCACGGCCCGGGGTGGACGCGGGGCCACCCCTTCTCGCTGTCGGCCACGCCTCACCCGGGCAGGTTGCGGGTCACCGTCAAGGACCTCGGCGACGGCAGCCGGTCGCTGGGCGACGTGCCGCCGGGCACGAGGGTCGTCATCGAGGGTCCGTACGGCGCGCTCACCGGCGAACGCCGGACCCGCGCCGGTGTGACGCTGCTCGCCGCCGGCATCGGCGTCACGCCGCTGCGAGCCCTGCTCGAGGAGCTGCGGGGACCACGGGGGGAGGTCACGCTGCTCTACCGTGCCCGGGACGAGTCCGACCTCGTGTTCCGCGCCGAGCTGGAGGCGCTGGCGGCGCAGCACGGAGTCCGGGTCGTGCCGCTGGTCGGCTCGCGGGCCCGGCCCGACTCGTGGCTGCCGGTCACGCTCGCCCACCTGGACGACACGGAGGCGCTGCGCCGCCTCGTGCCCGGACGTCGCGGGCCACGACGTCTTCATCTGCGGCCCGGACCCCTGGATGGACTCCGCGGAGCGGGCCGTCCGAGGCGCGGGAGTTCCCGCCGCCAACATCCACACCGAGCGCTTCTCATGGTGAGAGGAAGCACGCCCATGCGACGCATCGTCTTCGCCCTGACCGGGACCGTCTCCGGCCTGCTGATGCTGTTCAGCTACCACACGTCGCTGGCCGGGGTCGCCCCGCCGGCGACGGCCGGTGGGACCACCACCTACAGCGCCGGCACGTCCTCGACCGGACCGGGGTCCTCGACGGGGTCTGCGACGGCCACGACACCGGCGGCGGGCACCGGCACGTACACCGGGGACAGGGTCTCCACCCAGTGGGGGCCGGTCCAGGTGCGGGTCACCGTCGTCGATGGGGCCGTGAACGGCGTCGACGTCCTGCAGTACCCGCAGGGGAACGCGCGGGACGCGCAGATCAACGACTACGCGCTCCCGATCCTCACCGAGGAGACGATCGGCGTCTCGACGGCGCAGATCGACCACGTCTCGGGAGCCACCGTGACCAGCGGCGGCTACATCGCCTCGCTCCAGTCGGCCCTCGACCAGGCGCAGCTGTGATGACCACCATCGCGCCGGCGCGCCGCGCCTGGGTCGAGCAGCTGATGGGGATGCCGGTGAGCGTCCACCTCCGGGGCAACGCCGCCCGGACCGACCGCGCCGAGGAGTGCGTCGCGGCGGTCTTCGACGAGCTGCGGGCGGTGGACGCGCTCTTCAGCCCCTACCTGACGGTCAGCGAGGTCAGCCGGATCGGCCGCGGCGAGCTGACGTGCGAGGCCGCGCATCCGCTCGTACGCCAGGTGCTCGGCCTCTGCGAGGCGGCTCGGGTCCGGACCGGCGGTGCGTTCGACGCCTTCCGCAACGACGCGTCGACGGACGGTCGGCCCCGGTTCGACCCCACAGGGCTCGTCAAGGGGTGGGCGGCGGAGCGCGCGGCCACCCACCTCGCCCGGGCCACGGGGTGCGACGTCAGCATCAACGCGGGCGGCGACATCGCCGGAGCCCGGGGCAGCGAGGCGCCCGACGACGGCCCGGGCTGGCGCGTGGGGATCGAGGACCCGCGGGACAGGTCGCGCATCCTCGCGGTGGTGTCCTTGGGCACCGGCGGCGTCGCGACGTCGGGGACGGCGGCGCGAGGCCCGCACATCGTGCGACCGAGGGACGGCCGGCCCGCCGCCGACCTGCTCGCGGTCACCGTCGTCGGCCCGTCACTGATGTGGGCCGACGTCCTCGCCACCGCGGCGTTCGTCCGCGGCCGCGGGGCCCTGGACTGGCTGGCCACCGTGCCCGGCTACGAGGGCCTGGCGGTCGACGGGGCGGGGACGGCCACCGCCACTCCCGGGCTCGAGGTCATCGGGTAGGCGGAACGGCGCTCCACACGTCGGGCCCGGACACCGGGTGGACGGCGACGACGGCGCTCGTCGGCAGAGCGCCGTACAGGTGGGGGAAGGCCTCGGTCCCACCTTCTGGCACCTCCTCGACCACCGCCGCGTCCAGCAGGCCGGCGTCGACCTCCAGCAGCACGAGCGGTTCGGCGACGTCGGCGTAGAAGCGCTCCCGTACGCCCTGCACCTGGTGCCGGCGGGACAGGTGCACGAAGCCCTCCTGCTCCAGCGTCCGTCCCCGCGTGGACACGCGGTACTCCCCCGCGTCCTGCGCCGCCTGCCAGTCGCGGCGCAGCGCGAGGTGGAACAGACGGTCAGTGGCCACGCGCGATCCACTCGGCCAGGTGCGGCGCCTCCGCCCCGATCGTCGTGTCGGCGCCGTGGCCGGGGTGCACCACCGTGGTCGGCGGCAGCGTCAGCAGCTGGGTGCGGATGGAGTCGATGATGGTCGGGAAGTCGCTGTACGAGCGCCCCGTGGCGCCGGGTCCGCCCTGGAACAGGGTGTCCCCGGAGAACACCACCCCGAGGGCCTCGACGTAGAGGCTCACCGCGCCCGGCGAGTGCCCCGGGGTGTGCAGGACGGCGACCGGGCTGCCGGCGATGCCGAGCGTCGTCCCGGTCGACAGGTCGATGTCGGGCAGCAGGTCGCCGTACTCCCGGACCCACAGCACGTGGTCGGCGCCGTGCAGCGCGATCTCGGCCTCGGTGGCCGCCGCGACCTCGACGGCGGCGTTGACGTGGTCGTTGTGCCCGTGGGTGCACAGGATGGTCTGGACCCGGCGTCCGCCGACCGCCGCGAGGATCGCCTCGGCGTCGTGCGCGGCGTCGATGACGACGACCGCGTCGTCGTCACCGACCAGCCAGACGTTGTTCTCGACCTGCCACTCGCCGCCGTCGAGCGCGAACGTGCCCGACGTGACGACCTTCTCGACCCGCGGCGCCATCAGAGCACCACCACCGAGCGGAGCACGTCGCCGGCGTGCATCCGGTCGAAGGCGGCCTCGACGTCACCGAGACCGATCGTCTCCGAGACGAACGCGTCGAGGTCGAAGCGGCCCTGGCGGTAGAGGTCGACGAGGAGTGGGAAGTCGCGACTGGGCAGGCAGTCGCCGTACCAGCTGGACTTGAGGGCGCCGCCCCGGCCGAAGATCTCGATCATGGGCAGCTCGACGGTGAGGTCCGGAGTCGGCACGCCGACCAGCACCACGGTCCCGGCGAGGTCGCGGGCGTAGAAGGCCTGCTCGTATGTCTCGGGCCGGCCGACGGCCTCGATGACGACGTCGGCGCCGACGCCGCCGGTCAGCTCGCGCACCCGCTCGACGACGTTCTCCCGCCGGCCGTTCACGGTGTGCGTGGCGCCGAACCCCCTCGCCCACTCGAGCTTGCGGTCGTCGACGTCGACGGCCACGATCGTCGTCGCCCCGGCGATCCGGGCCCCGGCGACGGCGGCGTTGCCGACCCCGCCGCAGCCGATGACCGCGACGCTGTCGCCCCGGCTGACGCCGCCGGTGTTGACGGCGGCGCCGAAGCCGGCCATGACGCCGCACCCCAGCAGACCGGCGGCGGAGGCCGGCGCCGCCGGGTCGACCTTCGTGCACTGCCCGGCGGCGACCAGCGTCTTCTCGGCGAAGGCACCGATGCCCAGCGCGGGGCTGAGCGCGGTGCCGTCGGCCAGCGTCATCTTCTGCGTGGCGTTGTGCGTCGCGAAGCAGTACCAGGGCCGGCCGCGGCGGCAGGCCCGGCACTGGCCGCACACGGCACGCCAGTTCAGGACGACGAAGTCGCCCGGCGCGACGTCGGTGACACCGTCGCCGACCGCCTCGACCACACCGGCCGCCTCGTGCCCCAGGAGGAACGGGAACTCGTCGTTGATGCCGCCGTCGCGGTAGTGCAGGTCGGTGTGGCACACCCCGCAGGCCTGCACCCGGACGAGCGCCTCGCCCGGCCCGGGGTCGGGCACCAGGACGGTCTGGAGCGACACGGGGGCACCCTTCGCCCCGGCGACCACCCCTTGCACCTCGTGCGGCATGGGCAACCCTCCCGATCGGCCTAGTCCGAGGAGACTATGCGGTCGGCCCGTTGGGACGCCGACGAACAACCGTGGCAACCGAGCCGTCCCCGGGCGCGGCGTGGGCGTCGGCGGGTCCGGCCGTCGCGACCCCGTCCGTGGACGCCCGGCTGCGGCACGCCCTGCGCTGCGGCCAGCCCGACATCGTGTTCCAGCCGATCCTGGACCTGACGACGGGCCTCGTCGCCGGCTACGAGGCCCTCTCCCGGTTCCCGGCGCTGCCGGAGCTCCCCGTCGACACCGTCTTCGCGCTCGCGCGCGGGATGGGGCAGGGCTACCGCCTCGAGATGCTGGCGGTGCTCAAGGCGCTGCGGGCCGGTGCCGGCCGACCGGCGGGAACGGTCCTCTCGGTCAACCTCAGCCCGTCGTCGCTGTGCCACCCCTCGCTGCTCGAGACCCTGCCGCACGACCTGCACGGCGTGCAGGTCGAGATCACCGAGCACGAGGAGATCGAGCGTGTCGACGTCTTCGCCGCGCGGCTCGACCGGCTCAGGGAGCGCGGCGTCCGGATCGCCGTCGACGACGTGGGCGAGGCCTACGCCGGCCTGCAGCGGGTGATGCGCATCCGCCCCGACCTGCTCAAGGTGGACCGGTCGCTGGTCGCCGGTGTCCACCGGCAGCCGGCGCAGGCCGCGCTGCTCGAGGCCGTCGTGCACTTCGCCGCCCGGACCGGCGCCCTGGTCTGCGCCGAGGGCGTCGAGACCAGCGACGAGCTGGCGGTGCTCGCCGACCTGGACGTGGCCTACGGGCAGGGCTACCTCATCGGTCGCCCCGGTCCGCGGTTCGAGCAGCCGTCCTCGGCGGTCCGGCGGGTGTGCGAGGAGGCGATGGCCAGGGCCGTGGAGGTGCAGGAGCTCGACGGGCAGAACCGGCTGGTGCACGCGCTCCTGCAGGTCGCCTCCGCCGACTCGCTCGACGGCCTGGCCCGGGTGCTCGCCGGCATCGCCCCGGCCATCGGGGCCGACAACGTCGAGCTGTCCTACCTCGATCCCGACCGGACCTACGTCGAGGCGGTGGTCGACAGCGGCCAGCAGTTCGAGGGGGTGAGGTACGGGCTCGTGGACTACCCGCTCACCCGCCGGGTGCTCGAGGACGACGTGGCGGCGCAGGTGCTCCTCGGCACGGCGGACGCCGACCCGAGCGAGTCGCGCTGGATGGCCGCCGACGGGGTGGGCTCGTTGCTCATCCTCCCCGTACGGTCGGGCGGGCGGGTCGTCGGGCTCTTCGAGTCGCACCGCCGCGCCTGCACGCCGTGGCGCCGCAGCCAGATCAGGGCCGCCCGCACCGTGGCAGCCGTGGCCGGGCCCGTCCTGGAGAACCTGCTGCGCGCCCAGCCGGCTCAGCCCCCCTCGCGCATCCCCCACGGCGAGCCGTACGCGGTGAGCAGGTCGAGGAACGGCACGGCGTCGAAGGCCTCCGGCCCCAGGACGCCGGACCCCGACCACGAGCCCGAGGCGAGCAGCTCGAGCGCGACGACGGGGTTGACGGCGGTCTGCCAGACGACGGCCTGCGAGCCGTACTCCGACATCGACCACTCGTTGTCGACGACGTGGTGGAGGTAGACGCTCCGCTCCGCCCCGTCCTTGCGGCCGGTGACCCACGTGCCGGCGCAGGTCTTCCCG
Source organism: uncultured Actinomycetota bacterium (assembly GCA_963705885.1). Lineage (GTDB taxonomy): Bacteria > Actinomycetota > Actinomycetes > JACCUZ01 > JACCUZ01 > MFD01275-c22. The sequence goes on from OY970120.1 coordinate 3,307,650, forward strand.
GTCATCCGGTCACCCAGGGTCGCGGGGTCGGGCAGGCAGGCGGCGACCACGTCGCGCGGCGAGACCCCGACCGCCCCGACCCGGACCTCGTCCGTGCGGTCGAGTCCCACCTTGTGCAGCACCTCGAGCACGGTGATGAACTCCTCGCCGAGCCCGTACTTGAACGTCACGCGCTTGGCGTCGACCCACCGCGGCACCAGCAGCACCTCCTCGTGCTCGACGTTCACGCACTCGACCGGCCCGATGCCCTCGGGGAAGTCGAAGACCTCCGGCTCGCTGAACGGCGCCGTGGTGAACCACCCCCGCTCCTTCTCCCAGACGACGGGCGGGTTGAGGCACTCCTCGATCGTGGTCCAGATCGAGAACGACGGTGCGAAGGCGAACCCCGCGACCTCGAGGTTCGCCCCGTCGCGGATCCCGACCTCGTCGATCTCGTCGAAGAGGTGGTCGGCTGCATAGCGCGCGAACACGTCCGACAGCCCCGGCTCCACGCCGATGCCGACGAGAGCCAGACGCCCGGCCGCCTCCCAGTCCCCCGCCTTCGCGAACTGCTCGTCGCCGAGCTTCACGCCGGTCTTCTCGTGCGGCGCGTCCGGGTGGGGCCGCGACAGGGACATCGCCATGTCGAGGTAGTCGGCCCCCGCCGCGTGCGCGCCGTCGAAGATCGCCATGACGAACCGCGGGTCGACGGCGTTGAGGACATGGGTGACGGCGTGCTCCCGGCAGAGGTCCGCGACCGCGTCGGCGGAGGACGCGTCGACCCGGGCAGCGACGAACCGGGAGTCGCCGCGGTGTGCGGCGACGGCCCGCTCGGCGCGTCCGAGGTCGTAGTCGGCCACCACCATCGCGGAGAAGAAGTCGCGGCGCGCGGCGATGCCCACCGCGGCCGACCCGACTCCCCCCGCTCCCACCAGCAGGATCCTCACGGTCGCTCCTCCTTCTCGTGCGGCCGCGACGCGAGCAGCGGTCTCCGCGGGTCCCAGCCGGGCGGCCGGCGCCGGGCAGCGATGCCGGACAGTGCCTCGAGCACGACCCGGTTCGCCAGCGCCGCCGTGATGTCGGCGTGGTCGTAGGGCGGCGAGACCTCCACGACGTCGACCCCGACGACCGGCAGCTCGAGACAGATCCGGCGCACGGCGTCGAGCAGCTCGCGCGCGCTGAGGCCCCCCGGCTCGGGCGTCCCGGTGCCCGGCGCGTGCCCGGGGTCCGCCACGTCGATGTCGACGGACAGGAAGACCCCGTCGCAGTCGTCGACCGCGATCCCGAAGGCCTCGTCGAGGCACGTGTCGAGGCCGCGCGTCACGACCTCGGTCATCTCGTAGGAGCGCATCCGCTGCTCGGCCATCCAGTCCAGCGTCTCCGGCCCGGGCCAGTAGCCCCGCAGGCCGATCTGCAGGAACCGGTCGCCGCGAGCGGCTCCTGACTCGATGAGCCGTCGCATCGGCTGGCCGTGGCCGTAGAGCGAGCCGAAGGCGATGTCGCCGGTGTCAGCGTGGGCGTCGAAGTGCAGGACCGACACCCGTCCGGCGCCGTGGTGGCGGGCGACGCCGGTCACGTCGGCGAGGGTGATCGAGTGGTCGCCGCCGAGCACCACGGGCAGGGCGCCCGCGGTGGACACGGCAGCGACAGCCTCCGTGAGCGCCTCCAGCGAGCGCTCGATGTGCCCCGGCGGCATCTCGACGTCGCCGGCGTCGAGCACCGTCAGGTCCTGCAGCGGGTCGACCCGCAGGGCCAGGTGCGGCCGCGACGCGTCGTGCGGCAGGTAGTCGGTCGAGCGGATCGCCTGCGGGCCGAAGCGGGTGCCGGGCCGGTGCGACGTGCCGCCGTCGAACGGCGCGCCGACGATGACCACATCGGCGCCGGCGAACGACGCGGGGTCCTCGATGTCGCAGCGGCCGACGCCGAGGAAGGTCACGTCGGGGCCGAACATCGGGCCGTACCTGGTCATCGGTGCCCTCTCACGATCTGCGCCCTCTCACGAGTCGAAGCCCACGCCGAGCCGGTCCAAGGTGCGCAGCCACGGCCCGCGTCGTCCGCCCCGCGCGTCGGCCTTGGCAGCGGCCCGCCGGGTCAGCTCGATGCCCGCCCACCGCAGCGGTTCGGGCGGGAACGGCAGCGGCCTGCTGCGCACCATGCGCAGCCGGGTGCGTTCGGTGTCCAGGCCGTCCAGCAGGTCCAGCAGCACGTCGGCGCCGAACCGGCTGGCTCCGACGCCGAGCCCGGTGTAGCCGCCCGCGGAGACGACCCGGCCCCGCAGCCCCGTGCCCCAGAAGGCGCAGAACCGGGTGCAGGTGTCGATGACGCCGCCCCAGGCATGGGTGAAGCGCAGCCCTTCGAGCTGGGGGAAGGTCCCGGCGAACTGCTCGGCGAGGGTCAGGTAGGTGCCGGGGCTGCGGCCGGCCGCGTCGTCGGAGCGGCCCCCGAACCTGTAGACGGCGTCGTAGCCGCCCCAGAGCACCCGGCCGTCGTCGGTCAGCCGGTAGTAGTGGAAGAGGTTCCCGGCGTCGGCCATGCCGTGGCGGTCGGCCCAGCCCACCGCCGCCCGCTGCTGCTGCGAGAGCGGCTCGGTGACGAGCGCGTAGTCCCACACGGGGACGACGTAGGGACGCAGCCGCCGCAGCGGCGAGGGGAACGCGTTGGTCGCGAGCGCCACCCGACCCGCGCGGACCGCGGCGTACGGCGTGCGCACCAGCACCCCGCCACCGTCGGCGGCCAGCCCCTCGACGGGCGTGTTCTCGTGCAGCCGGACGCCCGAGCGCAGGCAGGCGTCGCGCAGGCCGCGCGCCAGCCTGGCGGGATCGACCATCGCGACCCCGTCGCGGTCGAGCACCCCGCCGAGGTAGGTCGGTGACGCGACCCGGCGGCGGACCTCGTCACGGTCGAGCCACTCGAGGTCGGAGCCGACCGGCCGGGCGAGGTCCGGCAGCTCGGCGAGGGCATCGGCCTGCCAGGGCGCGGTCGCGACCGTCAGCTCGCCGGTGCGCTCCCACGAGCAGTCGATGCCGTGGTCGGCGACGGCCTTCTCGATGGCGTCGAGGTTCTCGCGGCCCAGCCGCTCGAGCGCGGGCATCTCCTCGGGGAACCGGTCGAGCCCGTTGCGCAGCCCGTGGGTGAGGCTGGCCGCGCAGAACCCGCCGTTGCGCCCCGACGCCGCCCAGCCCGCGGTGCGGGCCTCGAGCACGACCACGTCGCGGTCGGGGTCGCGTTCCTTGGCGAGCAGGGCGGTCCACAGCCCGGTGTAACCGGCACCGACGACGACCAGGTCAGCCGTCGTGGCGTCGACGAGGGCAGGCGCCGGCGGAGGCTCGGGGCCGTCGAGCCAGAACGGCACGTGGCGTACGTCCGCGAGCGCGGCTGCGGCCGCACGCCGGCCGCCCCGGGTGACCGGCACGCCTCAGCGCTTCCGGCGTCCGGAGACGAGCTGGGCGACGACGACGGCGGCCAGTGCGAGGAAGAACATGGCGGACGCGATGACGTTCGCCTGGGCGGGGATGCCGCGCAGCGACGAGACCCAGACGAACTTCGGGAAGGTGTTCACGTCGCCGGAGTTGAAGTTGGTGATGATGAAGTCGTCGAAGGACAGCGAGAAGGCGAGCAGGGCGCCGGCCATGATGCCCGGCGCGACCAGCGGCAGCGTGATGCGCCGGAAGGTCTGGACCTCGTTGGCGTAGAGGTCCATCGCCGCCTGCTCGAGGCGGGGGTCGAGGCCCGCGAGGCGCGCCTTGACGGTGACGATGACGAAGCTGATGCAGAACATCACGTGCGCGATCACGATGGTCGTCGTGCCGAGCGCCACGCCGAGGTTGAGGAACAGCGCCAGCAGCGAGGCACCGAGCACGACCTCGGGTGTCGCCATCGGGAGGAAGATCGTGAGGTTCGTGGCGGTCCGGCCGCGGAAGCGGTGGCGCGCCAGGGCGAACGCGACCATCGTGCCGAGCACCGTGGCGATGACCGTGGCGGCCAGGCCGATCTTGAGGCTGTTGACGAGTGCTGGGCACACGTCCGGTGCCCCGCACGGGTTGGCCCACTTCTCCGTGGTGAAGCCGCGCCAGGTCAGGTTGGACTTGCGCGAGTCGTTGAACGAGTAGATGAACGTGTAGGCGACGGGGATGAACAGATAGCTGAACGCGACCACGGCGTAGAGGCGCAGGGCGTTGCGCGAGGCCCACCGCGAGCCGCGCTGCAGCGGGGTCTGCGGCGCGCGGTGCCGCACCGACGCCTGGCTCATACGAGCTCCTCCGTCCCCGCCCGGCGGATGTAGGCGGCGACGAGCACGAGGATCGACACCATGAGGCAGACCGAGAGGACGGCCGCCGTCGGGTAGTCGACGATGCGCAGGAAGCGGGCGTCGATCACGTTGCCGACCATGGTCGTGTCGCGGTTGCCGAGCAGGGCGGAGTTGACGTAGTCGCCGGCTGCGGGGATGAACGTCAGCAGGGTCCCGGCGACGACACCGGGCATCGACAGCGGGACCGTGACCTTGCGCAGGGTGGTGAGCCCGTTGGCGTAGAGGTCGCCCGCCGCCTCCATCAGCCGCGGGTCCACGCGCTCGAGCGAGGCGTAGATCGGCAGGATCATGAACGGCAGGAAGTTGTAGGTGATGCCGATCACGACGGCGGGCGCCGAGTTGATGATGCGCCCCTGCTCGCCGAGCACGTTGAGGAACCGCAGCGCGTCGGCGACCCACGCCTCGTCGGCGAGGATCTGCTTCCAGGCGATGGTGCGCAGCAGGAAGCTGACGAAGAACGGCGCGACGACAAGCACGAGCAGCACGTTGCGCCAGCGTCCGGCCTTGAAGGCGATCGCGTAGGCGAGCGGGTACGAGATCGCGAGCGCGACCACGGTCGCGACCAGCGCGTAGAAGAACGACCGGCCGAACACGGTGGCGTACTCCGACAGGGAGTCGACGTAGTTCGCGACGCGGAACGTCTGCCGGTAGACGCCGATCTCGGCGCCGGCCGGGCGGGTCTGCGTCGAGGTGGACAGCAGGGTGAAGATCGGGACGATGAAGAAGATCGCGAGCCACGCCATGCCCGGCAGCAGCAGGAGGTAGGGCAGCGAGCGCCGCTTGCCGGAGCCCTCCTCGGCGGGCGGCGGCGTCTGCCCGCCGGAGAGCTGGCGCTCGCCGACGCCGATGCCCTGGACGGCGCTCACGGCCGGCCCGCGGCGGGGACGGGTCGGGTCATCCGACGGGCACCGGCGGGGCGCCCTCGCGCTCGACACCCGCGGTGGCGTCGGCCGAGCCGTCGAGGGCGAAGGTGTGGGCCGGGTCCCAGCGCAGGTCGACCGTGGTGCCCGGCGGGAGCATGCCGCCGACACCGAGGTTCTGCACGAAGACCATCAGCTCCTGGCCCCAACCGGTCCGCACCATGTACTGCGTGCTGACCCCGGTGAAGCTGGCGTCGGTGACCACGGCGCCGGTGAGCACGTTCTCGCCGGACCCGCCGTCGGACCCCTGCTCGACCAGGTGGATCTTCTCGGGCCGGATCCCGATGAGCAGGTCGTCGTCGCCGCTGCTCCGGCGCGACACCGGCATCGCCAGCCGGTTGCCGTGGACGTCGAGCAGCAGGTCGCCGCCCGACCGGCCCGTGACGGACGCCCGGACGAGGTTCGACTGGCCGAGGAAGTTCGCCACGAACGTCGTCGTCGGCGACTCGTAGAGCACGGTCGGCCCGCCCAGCTGGTCCACGCGCCCCGCGTTCATCACCGCGATCGTGTCGGCCATGATCATGGCCTCCTCCTGGTCGTGCGTCACGTGGACGAACGTCAGGCCGACCTCGGTCTGGATGCGCTTGAGCTCGATCTGCATCTGCCGGCGCAGCTTGAGGTCCAGCGCCCCGAGCGGCTCGTCGAGAAGCAGCACCGCCGGGCGGTTGACGATGGCGCGCGCGAGCGCCACCCGCTGCTGCTGCCCGCCGGAGAGCTGGGTCGGCTTGCGCCGGGCCATCGCCCCGAGCTCGACCAGCTCGAGGGCGTCGTCGACCTGCTTCTTGACGTCCTTGGTGCCGCGCCGGCGGAGCCCGAACGCGACGTTCTCGAAGATGTCGAGATGCGGGAAGAGCGCGTAGCTCTGGAACACCGTGTTGACCGGGCGCTTGTAGGGCTTGGCGAAGGTCACGTCGTCGTCGCCGATGTGGATGCTTCCGTCGGTCGGCTCCTCGAGCCCGGCCACCATCCGCAACGTGGTCGTCTTGCCGCAGCCCGACGGGCCCAGCAGCGCGAAGAACGACCCGGACGGGATCGTCAGGGACAGGTCGTCGACCGCGACGAACCCCCCGAACCGCTTGGTGACCCGCTCCAGGCGGAGGTCCTGCCCGCCCGTGTCGCCGTCCGACGGTGCCATCAGTTGCCGAGCACCTTCTGGAAGGCCTCCGAGAACGAGGTCTCCTCGTCGGGGGTCAGCGGCCGGAACCCCTTGACGTTGGCCAGGTCCGCCTCGGTCGGGAAGATCAGCGGGCTGTCGACCAGGTCCGGGTCGATCTTCTCCATCTCGGCCTGGGCGCCCTCGACCGGGCAGATGTAGTTGACGTAGGCCGCGACCTCGGCCGCGATCGCCGGGTCGTAGTAGAAGTCCATGAGCTTCTCGGCGTTGGCCTTGTGCGGCGACGCGATCGGCACCATGAGGTTGTCCGACCACAGCGTCCCGCCGCTCTCGGGGAGGGTGAACGTGTAGTTCGGGTCGTCCTCCTCGAACTGCGCCAGCAGGATGTCGCCGGACCACGCGATCGCCGCGATGGCGTTGCCGGTGCGGAGGTCCTCGAGGTAGGAGTTGCCCTTGACCTGGCGGATCTGGCCCGAGTCGACCTGCTCCTGCAGCACGTCGACCGCCTTGAGGTAGTCGTCCTCGCTGAAGTCGCTCGAGATGTCGACGCCCTGGGACATCATGATCAGCCCCACGGTGTCCCGCAGCTCGGACAGGACGACGACCTTGCCCTTGAGGTCGGGCGCCCAGAGGTCGTCGACCGTCTTGAGCTCGCGGCCGACCTTGTCCTTGCGGTATCCGATGCCGGCGTAGCCGCTCTGCCAGGTGAGGGAGTACTCGCGGCCCGGGTCGAAGCCGACGTCCTGCAGGGCCGGGTTGAGGTTCGACGCGTTCGGGATGTTGGCCTTGTCGAGCTTCTGGACGTAGCCCTGCCGGATCAGCCGTCCGGCCATCCAGTCGGTCAGGGTGATGACGTCCTTGCCGATGTCCTGGCCGTTCTTGAGCTGGCCCTGGACCTTGCCGTAGTAGGAGTCGTTGTCGTCGATGTCCTCGGCGTAGGTGGCGCTGATGCCCGTCTCGGCCTGGAACTTCTCCAGGGTCGGGTAGTCCTTGGTGTCGTCGTCGTAGTCGAGGTAGGCGGGCCAGTTGGCCCAGCGCACCTCCTTCTCGGTGGCGGACTTGTCCTCCACGTCGACGTCCGGCTTGGCCGAGGTGCCGGTGTCGCCGGTGCCGCAGGCCGCGAGCGCGGCCGCAACGCCCACCCCGCCGGCGCCGGCGAGCAGGGAGCGGCGCGAGAGCTGGGAGCGCACGATCTGCCGGAACCGGGGGTCCTGGTCGAGAGGGCTCATAGGTGTCGACATCTCCTGTCGCATGGGGGTCAGGACGGTGTTTCTGCGGGTCCGGTGAAGACGGTGCGGTGCCACTGCTTGCGCGCCGCGGCCGTCCCGTCGAGCATGACGTGCTTGACGACCGTGTAGTCGTCGAGCGAGTAGGTGGACATGTCCTTGCCGAAGCCCGACGCCTTGTAGCCACCGTGGGGCATCTCGCTGATGATCGGGATGTGGTCGTTCACCCAGACGCAGCCGGCCCGGATCTCGCGGGTCGCGCGCAGGGACCGGAAGACGTCACGGGTCCATGCGGACGCCGCGAGCCCGAACGGCGAGTCGTTGGCGAGGGCCAGGCCCTCGTCGTCACCGTCGAAGGGGAGCACGACGAGGACGGGCCCGAAGACCTCGTCCTGCACGATCTCCGAGCGCTGCGGCGCGTCGACCACGAGCGTCGGCTCGTAGTAGGCCCCGCGAGCCAGGTCACCCGCCGGCACCGAGCCTCCTCGCACGACCTTCGCGCCGGCCGCCCGGGCCCGGTCGACGAACCCGGCGACGCGCTCCTGCTGGGCGCGTGACACGAGAGGGCCCTGGTCGGTCCTCTCGTCCATCGGGTCCCCGAGCACGACGGTGCCCATGACGTCGGCGACCCCCGCGACGAACTCGTCGTAGAGCGGGCGCTGGACGTAGGCACGCGTCGCCGCCGTGCAGTCCTGGCCGGTGTTGATCAGCGCACCGGCGACCGCCCCGTGCACCGCCGCCTCGAGGTCGGCGTCGTCGAAGACCAGGAACGGCGCCTTGCCCCCGAGCTCGAGGTGCACGCGCTTGGGGCCACGCGACGCGACCTCCATGACCCGGCGGCCGACCGCCGAGGACCCGGTGAACGAGACCATGTCGACGTCGGGGTGGGCCATGAGCGCCTCGCCGGCCACCGCCCCGGTGCCCGCGACGACGTTGACCACGCCGCCGGGCACCCCGGCCTCGTGCGCCGCCTCGGCGAACAGCAGCGCGGTGAGCGGCGTGATCTCGGCGGGCTTGAGCACGATGGTGTTGCCGGCGGCGACCGCGGGGAGCACCTTCCACGCGGCCATCTGCAGCGGGTAGTTCCACGGCGCGACCGAGCCGACGACGCCGACGGCCTCGCGCCGCACGTAGGAGGTGTGGTCCCCCGAGTACTCGCCGGCGGCCTTGCCGTCGAGGTTCCGGGCGGCCCCCGCGAAGAAGGCCACGTTGTCGACCGTGCCCGGGACGTCGAAGCCGGTCGAGAGCCGGATCGGCTTGCCCGTCTGACGCGTCTCGGTGCGCGCCAGGTCGTCGGAGCGCTCGTCGAGCAGGGCCGCCATGCGGGTGAGGGCCGCCGCGCGCTCCACCGGCGCGGCGGAGGACCAGGCCGGGAACGCCTCGCGCGCGGCCCGGACCGCGGCGTCGACGTCGGCGGGGTCCGCGCAGCGCACCGACTCGACGGTCTCGCCGGTGGAGGGGTCCAGGACGTCGACCGTCTCCCCGCTGCCGCCCGCGCGGCGGCGGCCGCCGATCAGCTGGTGCACGAGTCGTCCTCCTCGGTCGGCGTGCACTGCACGTCCGAGGGCGATCCTGTCAGAGGCGCCGGGGCCGGACAAGCGATTCCGTCGCCGATCTCGGCTGTGGCGACGAAATCGTTACCGCGCGTGGTCGGCCGTCCAGGTCGCGCGACCGCCGAGCCAGGTCCCGCGGACGGTCAGGCCCGCCCACCCGTGCGGGTCCACGCGGAGGGGGTCGGCGTCGAGCCAGACGAGGTCGGCGCGACGGCCCACGGACACCGTGCCCCACAGACGCTCCTCGAACGCCTGGTAGGCCACCCCCGAGGTGTACGCCGCGAGGGCGGCCGCCGCGGGCAGCCGTTCCGGCGGCACCCATCCCACGGCCGGCTGACCCGCCGCGGTCTGCCGCGTCACCGCGACCGGGAGCCCCTCCAGGGGCCGGCAGGAGCTGACCGGCCAGTCGCTGCCCATCGACAGCGCCGCGCCCGACGCGAGAAGGCTCGCCATGGGGTACTGCAGGTCCCCCCGAGCCGGACCGATCCGCGGGAGGGTCAGCTCGGTCTGCACCCGGTCGAGCTGGGTCCACAGCGGCTCGAAGTTGGCGACGACCCCGAGGGCGGCGAAGCGCGGCAGGTCGTCGGGGTGGACGAGCTGGGTGTGGGCCACGACAGGCCGCCGGTCGCGGGGCCCGTTGACCTCGGTCACGTGCTCGACCGCGTCGAGGGCTGCACGCACCGCCGCGTCGCCGATCGCGTGGATGTGCAGCCGGAACCCGTCGGCGTCGAACGCGGCGGCCGCGGCCGCCAGCTCCCGTGGCTGCCAGACGGGCAGGCCGCACGTGTGCGGTGCGTCGTCGTAGGGCGCGAGCAGCGCGGCCGTCCCCGCCTCGATCACTCCGTCGGCGAAGAGCTTCACCGTGCGCGCCGAGACCTCACTCGCCGCCGCCGAGCCGGCCGCGGCGGCCCGGGCCTCGGCGAACGCCGCCCGCTGCCCCGGCCAGGACCCCGGCTCCGCGCGGAGCGCGACGTCGACCCGCACCGACAGCGCGCCGCGCTCGGCCACGGCGAGGTAGACCGCGACGTCCTCCGGCGCCAGGGCCGCCTCCTGCGCCCAGGTGACGCCGGTGGAGGCGAGCAGCGCCGTCGCCCGCTCCACGGCCACCTGCTTGGCAGCCGCCGTGGGGCGAGGAGCGTGGCGCAGCACGAGGTCCATCGCGCTCCACTCGACGAGCGTGCCCAGCGGCTCCCCGTCGGGACGGCGCGGCACCGTCCCGGCCGGCGGGTCGGGGGTGCCGGCGTCGACGCCGGCCCGGCGCAGCGCCTCGCTGTTGACCCACGCGCAATGGTGGTCCGTCGACTGAAGGGCGACGGGACGGTCGGGCACCGCCTCGTCCAGCCAGCGCGCGTCGAGCAGGCCGCCCGCCACCAGGGTCGGGTCGTAGGGCCCGCCGAGGACCCACTCCTCGGCCGGGTGCTCGGCGGCGTACCGGCGCACGCTCTCGACCACCTCCGCAACCGAGGTGGCGTCGCGGACCTGCGGCCCGGCCAGCTCCACCCCGCCCCACAGCGGGTGGACGTGCCCGTCGCCGAAGCCGGGCAGGACCGTGCCGCCGGCCAGGTCGACGCAGCGGCTCGCCTCGTCGGCGAGGGACAGGGCGTCCGCGTCGAGGGCGACGACTCCCCCGCCGTGCACCGCCACCCCGCGGGCCAGCGGCGCGCCCGGGTCCCCGGTGCGCACCGCCCCCCGCAGCACCAGGTCGACCACGCCGCCATTCGACCACGTGGGGTGGGCGAGGGGGTACGACGACAGGCCGGGCAGCCTGTCGTCGTACCCAGCGCCCGTTGCGGGGCCGCCCCGGTCAGCTCTCGATGTTGGACATCACGTGCTTGACCCGTGTGTAGTCCTCGAAGCCGTAGACCGAGAGGTCCTTGCCGTAGCCGGAGTGCTTGAAGCCGCCGTGCGGCATCTCGGCCACCAGGGGGATGTGGGTGTTGATCCACACGCACCCGAAGTCCAGCCGCTTGGCCATCCGCATCGCCCGGCCGTGGTCCCTGGTCCACACCGAGGACGCCAGGCCGTACTGCACGCCGTTGGCCCAGCGCACCGCCTCGTCCTCGTCGGTGAACCGCTGCACGGTGATGACCGGGCCGAAGATCTCGTCCTGCACCATCTCGTCGTCCTGGCGAAGGCCCGACACGACGGTCGCCTCGTGGAAGTAGCCGTCGGCCAGGTCGCCGCCCGCGCGGTGCCCGCCGGCCGCGACGGTCACGTGCTCGGGAGCGCGCTGGAGGAACCCGGTGACCCGGTCGAGCTGGGTGGCGCTGTTGAGCGGCCCGAACAGCACGTCCTCGTCGTCGGGCAGCCCGGTGTGTGCGCTGTCCTTGGCCTGCTGCGCGAGCGCCTCCACGAAGTCGTCGTGGATGCCGGGCGCGGCCAGCACCCTCGTCGCCGCCGTGCAGTCCTGGCCGGCGTTGAAGTAGCCGGCGACGGCGATCGCCTCGGCTGCCGCCTCGAGGTCGGCGTCGTCGAACACCACCACCGGCGCCTTGCCGCCGAGCTCGAGGTGCACCTTCTTCAGGTCCGTCGCGGCGGAGCCGGCGACCTCCATCCCGGCGCGCACCGACCCCGTGATGGACACCATCTGCGGCACCGGGTGCGCCATCAGTGCCCGACCGGTGTCGCGGTCGCCGGTCACGACGTTGAAGACACCGGACGGCAGGAACTCGGCCATGATCTCGGCCATCAGCAACGTCGACACCGGCGTGGTGTCGGCGGGCTTGAGCACGACGGAGTTGCCGGCGGCGATGGCCGGCGCCCACTTCCAGACCGCCATCATCATCGGGTAGTTCCAGGGGGTCACCTGGGCGCAGACACCGATCGGCTCCCGGCGGACGAAGGAGGTGTGGCCTGCCATGTACTCGCCGGCGGAGCGGCCCTCGAGGACCCTGGCTGCCCCGGCGAAGAAGCGGATCTGGTCGACCATCGGGCCGATCTCCTCCGACATCGTCAGCCCGCGCGGCTTGCCGGTGTTGCGGACCTCGGCGTCGACGAGCTCCTCGGCGCGCCCCTCGATCGCGTCGGCGATGCGGATGAGCGCCTTCTGCCGGTCGCTGGGAGTCGCGTCGCGCCACGTCTCGAACGCCCCGGCCGCGGCCTGCATCGCGCGGTCCACGTCGTCGGCCGAGGAGACCGGGGCCTGCGCGTAGGCCCTGCCGGTCGAGGGGTCGACGACGTCGGCGGTGCGCCCGTCGGCCGGGTCGACGTGCTCGCCGCCGACGAAGTTGCGCAGGGCCCGGGGCGCGGTGTCTGAGGTCACGAGAGTCTCCTGCCGTGGAAGAGGTACGACGGCGACACTAGACCTTCCAGGGTCCTTCTCAACAGTTCCCAACCGCGTTCACGACAGATTCAGCAACATCGCAGCGTCTCGGCCACGGAATCGCTTGCCATTCACCGGCGCAGCCGAGAGGATCGGGCGCATGGCCGGCAAGGAGCGTGCGGGCGGGGCGCTGCTCGACGACGTCTCGAAGGCGATCATCGAGCAGCTCCAGGAGGACGGCCGGCGCGCCTACGCCACGATCGGCAAGGCCGTCGGGCTCTCCGAGGCCGCGGTGCGGCAGCGGGTGCAGCGGCTGCTCGACGCCGGCGTCATGCAGATCGTCGCCGTCACCGACCCGCTCCAGGTGGGCTTCCCGCGCCAGGCCATGATCGGCATCTGCTGCGAGGGCGACGTCGAGGCGGTCGCCGAGAAGATCGCGGACATGCCCGAGGTCGACTACGTCGTCATCACGGCCGGTGGCTTCGACCTCCTGGTGGAGGTCGTCTGCGAGGACGACGACCACCTGCTCAACCTCGTGAGCAAGCGCATCCGTGCAGTCCCCTCGGTGCGCAGCACCGAGTCGTTCGTCTACCTCAAGCTGCACAAGCAGCTCTACAACTGGGGAACCAGATGACCCTCTCCGAGCAGTCCGTCACGCAGGGCGGCGACCACGGCGACCTGGCGCAGAGCGCGCGGGACCACCTGTGGATGCACTTCACGCGCATGTCGGCGTACGAGAAGTCCGACGTGCCCGTCATCGTCCGGGGGGAGGGTCCCTACATCTGGGACGACAAGGGCAAGCGCTACCTCGACGGCCTGGCGGGGCTCTTCGTCGTGCAGGCCGGGCACGGGCGCGCCGAGCTGGCCGAGGCGGCGGCCAAGCAGGCGAGCGAGCTCGCGTTCTTCCCGCTGTGGTCCTACGCGCACCCCAAGGCCGTCGAGCTCGCCGAGCGGCTGTCCGACCTCACCCCCGGCGACCTCAACCGCGTCTTCTTCACGACCGGGGGCGGCGAGGCCGTCGAGAGCGCGTGGAAGGTCGCCAAGCAGTACTACAAGCTCACCGGCCGCCCGCTCAAGCACAAGGTGATCAGCCGGTCGATCGCCTACCACGGCACCCCCCAGGGCGCGCTGTCGATCACCGGCATCCCGGCGGCCAAGGAGATGTTCGAGCCGCTGGTGCCGGGCGCCCACAAGGTGCCGAACACCAACTTCTACCGCGCGACCGAGCACGGCGACGACCTCGAGGCGTTCGGCCGGTGGGCCGCCGACCGCATCGCCGAGGCGATCGAGTTCGAGGGCCCCGACACGGTCGCGGCGGTCTTCCTCGAGCCGGTGCAGAACTCCGGCGGCTGCTTCCCGCCGCCCCCCGGATACTTCCAGCGGGTGCGCGAGATCTGCGACCGCTACGACGTCCTGCTCGTCTCGGACGAGGTCATCTGCGCGTTCGGCCGGCTCGGCCACTACTTCGGGTCCGAGCGGTTCGGCTACCAGCCCGACATCATCACCTGCGCCAAGGGCATGACCTCGGGCTACTCCCCGATCGGCGCGATGATCGCCACCGACCGCATCATGGAGCCGTTCCTGCAGGGCAACAACTCCTTCGCCCACGGCTACACGTTCGGCGGCCACCCCGTGTCCGCGGCGGTCGCGCTGGCCAACCTCGACATCTTCGAGCGCGAGAAGCTCAACGAGCACGTGCAGCAGACCGGCCCCGACTTCCGTCGTACGTTGGAGAAGCTGAGCGACCTGCCCATCGTCGGCGACGTCCGGGGCGACGGCTTCTTCTACGGCATCGAGATGGTCAAGGACAAGGCCACCCGTGAGACCTTCGACGACGACGAGTCCGAGCGGCTGCTGCGCGGCTTCCTGTCCAAGGCGCTCTTCGAGGCCGGGCTCTACTGCCGGGCCGACGACCGCGGCGACCCGGTCATCCAGCTCTCCCCGCCGCTGGTCGCCGACCAGACCCACTTCGACGAGATGGAGCAGATCCTGCGCTCGGTGCTGACCGAGGCGTGGCAGAGGCTGTGAGCGGGCTCTGACCGCACGGACCCGGGTCCGGCGCCTGCCCGACAAGCAGGTCGGCGACCGCACCGTCCTCGACGCGGTGCTCGACGCCGGCCGCGTGGCACATGTCGCGGTGCTCGACGGACACGCCCAGCCGTACGTCCTGCCCGTGGCCTACGCCCGCGCCGGCGACGCGGTGCTCGTCCACGGCTCGACGGGCAGCCGGCTCTTCCGCGGTCTCGCGACCGGCGTGCCGACCTGCCTGACGGTGACGGTGCTCGACGGGCTGGTGGCCGCGCGGTCGGTGTTCGAGTCGTCGATGCACTACCGCTCGGCGATGGTGCTCGGGTCGGCGACGCCCCTGGAGGGCGAGGAGAAGGTCGAGGGGCTCGAACGGATCAGCGAGCACCTGCTGCCGGGTCGGTGGGCCGACGCCCGCGGCCCGAACCGCCAGGAGCTCGCCGCCACCCTCGTGCTGTCGCTGCCGCTGGCGGAGTGGTCGGTGAAGGTCAGCGACGCTCCCCCCGAGGACGCCGAGGCCGACCTCGACCTGCCGGTCTGGGCGGGCGTGGTGCCGCTGGCCGAGGTGCTCGGTGCACCCGTGCCCGCGCCGGACCTGCGCGGCGACCCACCCGTCCCCGCCTACGTGGCGGCGTGGGCACGGTGACGCGCGACCCGCGCTCCCTCTCGATGTGGCACGACACCGCGGGCGAGCAGTGGTCACCCCGCGCGCCGCTCGCCGGTGACCGCGACGCCGACGTGGCCGTCGTGGGCGCGGGCTACACCGGCCTCTGGACGGCCTACTACCTCGCCCGGGCCGACCCGACGCTGCGCATCGTCGTCCTCGAGCGCGAGGTGGCCGGCTTCGGTGCCAGCGGCCGCAACGGGGGCTGGTGCTCGGCCCTGTTCCCGGCCTCCGTGGCCTGGCTGGCCCGCCGCTACGGCGAGCCGGCGGCCGTCGCCCAGCACCGCGCCATGCAGGCCGCCGTCGACGAGGTGGGGGCCGTGGCCCGCCGCGAGGGCATCGAGTGCTCGTGGACGAAGGGCGGCACGGTGACGGTCGCGCGGTCGGCGGTGCAGCTCGAACGGGCCCGTGACGAGGTGGCGGAGGCGCGTCGCCGGGGGTTCACGGACGACGACCTGTCGCTGCTCGACGCCGACGACGCGCGGGCCCGGCTGGACGCGACCGGCGTCCTCGGGGCGACCTACACACCGCACTGCGCCGTGGTCCACCCGGCGCGGCTGGTGCGCGGCCTGGCCCGTGCGGTCGAACGGCTCGGGGTGACCGTGCACGAGGGCACCGCCGTGACGCGCATCGACCCCGGCACGGTCACGACCGGCCGCGGGCGGGTGCGCGCCGAGGTCGTCGTGCGTGCGACCGAGGGCTACACGGCGGCCCTGCCCGGGCTGCGGCGCCGCCTCGCGCCGGTCTACTCCCTCATGCTCGCCACCGAGCCGCTGTCCGCCGACGTGTGGGAGCGCATCGGGCTGCGGTCCCGCGAGACCTTCACCGACCACCGTCATCTCGTCGTCTACGGGCAGCGGACCGCCGACGGGCGACTGGCCTTCGGCGGCCGCGGTGCTCCCTACCACTTCGGCTCGCGGGTGCGCAGCGACTACGACCGCGAGCCGGCGACCTTCGAGGCCCTTCGCCGGGTGCTGGTCGACCTGCTCCCCGCGGTGGGCGACGCCGCCGTCACCCACACGTGGGGCGGCCCGCTCGGCATCGCGCGCGACTGGTGCCCGTCGGTGGGGCTGGACCGCGGCACCGGCCTGGGCTGGGCCGGTGGGTACGTCGGTGACGGGGTGTCGACGACGAACCTCGCGGGGCGGACCCTGACCGACCTGGTCCTCGGCCGCGAGACCGACCTCACGGCGCTGCCCTGGGTCGGGCACCGCTCCCCCCGCTGGGAGCCCGAGCCGCTGCGCTGGCTGGGCGTCACGGGTGCCCTGGCCGCGATGACGACGGCAGACGGCGTCGAGGCTCGCACGGGGCGGCCGGCCCGCCGCGCCCAGGTGGTCCACCGGATGATCGGGCACTGAGCCCCGCGCTGGCACGATGGCGACGATGACCTACCGCATCTGCTTCGTATGCACCGGCAACATCTGCCGCTCACCGATGGCCGAGGCCGTCATGCGGCGGATGCTCGAGGACGCGGGCCTCGCCCACCGGGTCGCCGTGGACTCCGCCGGCACCGCCGCGTGGCACGTCGGCGACCCCGCGGACCGGCGGGCGGTGCGGGTGCTCGACGAGGCCGGCTACGACGGGTCGGGGCACCGGGCGCGCGCCTTCGACCCGCGGTGGTTCGCGGAGCGCGACCTCGTCGTGGCGCTCGACGGCGGGCACCTGCAGGAGCTGCGCGCGCTCGCCGCCGCCGCCGGTGCCCCTGACACGGTGCGCCTGCTCCGCAGCTTCTCCGCTGCCCCGCGCGACGGCGGGCTCGACGTCGCGGACCCCTACTACGGCGCCGACAGCGGGTTCGCGACCGTCCTGCGACAGGTCGAGGACGGCTGCCGCGGGATCCTGGCGGTGCTGCAGCGCGACGGCAGCCTGGCCGGCTGACCGTGGGCCAGGACCGGCTCTTCGTGAAGACCCGTGAGTCGGCGCCGCCCGGCTTCTTCGCCGCCGAGGCGGCGGGCCTGGCCTGGCTGGCGGAGGCCGCGGGAGCGGGCGGGGTGGCGACGGTGCGACCGGTGTCCGTCGACCGGCAGCGACTCGCCCTCCCCCATGTCGAGCAGCGGACGCCGACCGCCGCCGACGCCGAGGCGTTCGGACGGGCGCTGGCCCGCACGCACCTCAGCGGCGCGCCGCACCACGGCTGCCCGCCGCCCGGCCTGCCGGGGGACGGCTTCATCGCGACCCTGCCGCTGCGCCATGCTTCCGAGCCCCCCGAGGGCGGCTGGGCGGGCTTCTACGCCTCGCACCGGCTGGCCCCCTACCTCGCCGCAGCCGGTGCCGAGGCCGCGGGCCGTCGCGTCCTGGACCGGCTCTGCAACCGCCTGGCGGAGGGCAGCCCGGACCTCGCGGGCCCGCCCGAGCCGGCGTCCCGCCTGCACGGCGACCTGTGGTCCGGGAACGTGCTGTGGTCGGCTGACGGCGCCGTGCTCGTCGACCCGGCCGCCCACGGCGGGCACCGCGAGACCGACCTGGCGATGCTCGCGCTGTTCGGACTGCCGTTCCTCGACCGGGTGCTCGCGGCGTACGACGAGGTGCACCCCCTCGCCGACGGCTGGCGCGACCGGGTCGCGCTGCACCAGGTGCACCCGTTGCTCGTGCACGCGGCGCTCTTCGGCGGCGGCTACGGTTCGCGGGCCGTGGCCGCCGCGCGCCGGTACGTCTGACCGCGCGGCCCTCAGGCCCGCAGCGTCGGCCGCAACCGGTCGAGCACGGTGGGGTCCTCGATGGTCGAGGGCACCGGCTCGTCCCGGCCGTCGGCGATCGCACGCAGCGACCGCCGCAGGATCTTGCCCGACCGGGTCTTGGGCAGACCCGCCACGACGTCGACGACCTTGAACGATGCGACCGCCCCGATCTCGTCACGCACCCGGGCCACCAGCTCGGCCCGCAGCGTCTCGGGATCCACGTCCGCGCCCGCCTTGAGCACCACGAGCCCGCGCGGCACCTGACCCTTGAGCTCGTCGTGCACGCCGATCACGCAGCACTCCGCGACGGCGGGGTGCCCGGCCACGACCGCCTCCATCGCCCCGGTCGACAGGCGGTGCCCGGCGACGTTGATGACGTCGTCGGTGCGGCCCATCACGTAGAGATAGCCGTCCTCGTCGACGTAGCCGCCGTCACCGGTCAGGTAGTAGCCGTCGAAGGCGGACATGTACGACGCGACGAAGCGCTCGTCGTCGTTCCACAGCGTGGTGAGCGCGCCGGGTGGCAGCGGCAGCCGGACGCAGATCGCCCCCTCGCTGCCCGGCGGGACCTCCTCTCCCGACGGGTCGAGGACGCGGACTGCCCAGCCGGGGACCGGGACCGTGGGTGACCCCGGCTTGATGGGCATGGGCTCGAGCCCGCGCAGGTTGGCGGCGACGGGCCACCCGGTCTCGGTCTGCCACCAGTGGTCGACCACCGGGACGCCCAGACGCTCGGTGGCCCATCGCCAGGTGTCCGGGTCCAGCCGCTCGCCTGCGAGGAAGAGCGTCCGCAGCGACGAGACGTCCCGGCCGGCGAGGAGGTCGCCGTCGGGGTCCTCCTTGCGGACCGCGCGGACCGCCGTGGGTGCCGTGAACATCGCGCTCACCGCGTAGTCCTCCACCACCCGCCAGAACGCGCCGGCGTCCGGCGTGCCGACCGGCTTGCCCTCGTAGAGCACCGACGTCGCGCCCACCAGCAGCGGCGCGTAGACGATGTAGGAGTGCCCGACAACCCAGCCGACGTCGGAGGCGCTCCACCAGACGTCGCCGGGACCGACGCCGTAGATGTTCTCCATGCTCCAGTGCAGCGCGACGGCGTGGCCGCCGTTGTCGCGCACGACGCCCTTGGGCTTCGCGGTCGTGCCGCTCGTGTAGAGCACGTACAGCGGGTCGGTCGAGCGGACGGTCACGCACGCCGCCGGCTCCGACCGCGCGACGAGCTCACGCCAGTCCACGTCGCGCGGTGCGGTCATCTCGGCTGCAGCCTGCGGCCGCTGCAGCACGACGACGTGGTCGGGTCGGTGCGCGGCCGCCTCCAGCGCGCGGTCGAGCAGCGGCTTGTACTCGACGACCCTCGACACCTCGATGCCGCAGGACGCCGACACCACGACCTTCGGCTGCGCATCGTCGATGCGCACCGCGAGCTCCTGCGCCGCGAACCCGCCGAAGACCACCGAGTGCACGGCGCCCAGCCGCGCGCACGCGAGCATGGCGACGACGGCCTCCGGGACCATCGGCATGTAGACGACGACCCGGTCGCCCTTCGTGACCCCGAGCGATGCGAGCGCACCGGCGAACGTCGCGGTCTCGTCCAGCAGCTGCGCGTAGGTGTAGGTGCGCTTGGTCCCGGTGACGGGACTGTCGTAGAAAAGAGCCGGCCGGTCGCCGTGTCCGGCGGCGACATGCCGGTCGAGGGCGTTCTCGCAGGTGTTGAGCTCCCCGTCGGGGAACCAGGAGACGAAGGGAGGACGGCTCGCGTCGAGGACCGTCGTCGGCGGCCGGCGCCAGTCGAGCCGGCCGGCGGCCTCGCCCCAGAACGTGTCCGGCTCGGAGATGCTCAGGTCGTACGTCGTCCGGTAGCTCCCCATGAAGGCATCCTGTCCCGATGCCCGACTCGGGCGCCAGCAGGGACGGCAGACCCCCGGCGCCGGGATCTCCATGATCGGAGTGAGTCGACGGCCGGTCATGGCGCACTCCCACTCCGTTCTCGCACTTCGGGGCGCGTTCTGTCGGGCGGCCGGGGAACTCGCTCGACAGCGCAGCCGGGCACCGGTGGGATCGGGACGTGACCGGTCCGCTCCACAACGACGAGCTCACGATCGGCGCGGACCTCGTGCGGGCACTGGTCGGGCGCCTGCGACCCGGCTGGGCTGCGCTGCCGTTGACGCCACTGCACCGGTCCGGGTCGAGCAACGCCCTGTTCCGGCTCGGCGGCGACCTGCTGGTGCGACTCCCCCGGCAGCCCGGCGGGTCCGCGACGATCGAGAAGGAGGCGCGCTGGTTGCCGCTGATCGGCCCCCGGCTGCCGGCGGCGGTCCCAGAGGTCGTCGCGGTCGGCGAGCCCGGCTTCGGCTATCCGGAGCGGTGGTCGGTCCTGCGATGGCTCGCCGGCGACGTGCCGACCGTCGTCGATCCCGCGTC
The DNA here is from genome assembly GCA_963705885.1 of uncultured Actinomycetota bacterium. GTDB lineage: Bacteria > Actinomycetota > Actinomycetes > JACCUZ01 > JACCUZ01 > MFD01275-c22. The sequence continues at coordinate 3,327,801 of OY970120.1, forward strand.
GGCGACCGGGCCGCCGCGGAGCGGTCTCGCGCGAGATCTCGCCGAGCTGGTGTCTGCCCTGGGTGACGTCGACGTGCCGCCGAGCGCTCTCGCCGATCCGGAGCTCCGCTTCTACCGCGGCGACCCGCTGGGATCCCGGGACGAGGACACGCGGCGAGATGTCGAGGCGTGCCGGTCCATCTCCGGGCTCGACCTCGACCTCGATGCCGCGCTCGAGGTCTGGGAACGGGCCGTGGAGCTGCCGGGGAGCGTGCGTACCCCCGCCACGGGGTGGTACCACGGCGACCTGCTGGCCGAGAACCTCCTGGTGCGCGAGGGTCGCCTTGCGGCCGTGCTCGACTTCGGCGGCCTGGCCGTCGGCGACCCCACCGTCGACCTGGTCGTCGCGTGGGAGGTCCTGGACGCCGCGTCGCGCGAGGTGTTCCGGCAGGCCGTCGATGTCGACGACGAGGTGTGGCTGCGGGGACGGGCGTGGGCTCTGTCGCTGGCGCTGATGACCTTCCCGTACTACTGGGCCACCATGCCGGACCGGTGCGCCGGCCGGCTCGCCATGGCCCGCGCCGTGCTCCGCGATGCCACCATGACGTAGGTGCGAGCGCCCGGGTCGCCGCGGACGGTCAGGACACGGTCAGGCGCCGGCGTCGGCGGAGGGCCTGGCCCGCCCGCTGGGGTCCCGCGGCGGGAACCCGGGCTGCGGGCCCGCAGCCGGGCGCCGGACCTGCCCGTCCGCCGTCTCGCGCCGGATCAGCAGGAACAGCTCGACGACGCGGTCGAGCATCTCGTCCACGGAGTCCTCGCGATAACCCCCGCGGCGCGGGCGGAAGGGCGCGCCACGGACGTCCTCGACCGTCATCGCGGTCTGGCCGTCCAGCGCGGACACGACGCGGTCGATGAAGTCGTCGACGTCGTCGACGTCGTAGCCACGGCGCAGGGCCGTGGCCCGGGGGAACCGCTGCATGTACGGCGCGGTGAGCCCGGCCTTCACGAAGTCCGCCTCGCTGGCCGGGTCGACCCGGCCGCGACGGCCGGCGTTCGCCCGCTGCGCGGTCAGGACACGCTCCTCGAGCTCGTCCAGCGCCTCGTCGACCGCGAGGGTGTCGTAGCCGTTGCGCACCATCTCGAAGCCGGCCTGCCGGACCTCCGCCGCCGTCGGGACGGGGAAGACCCCGCCGAGCGCGACCTCGACGTGGTTGAGGAAGTGGTCCACCTGCCGGCGGTGGTAGCCCTTGTGCAGCCGTCCGGCCCGGGGGAAGCGCTCGTCGCTCATCCGGTCACGGCCGCCAGCTGTCCGCAGGCCCCGTCGATCTCGCGGCCGCGGGTGTCGCGCACGGTCGTGGGGATGCCGTGCGCGCGGAGGCGCTGGACGAAGGTGCGCTCGACCTGCGGGTCGCTGGCCGTCCACTTCGAGCCCGGGGTCGGGTTCAACGGGATCGGGTTGACGTGGACCCACCCGCGACCGCGACGGTTGAGCTCCGTGCCGAGCAGGTCGGCGCGCCAGGCGTGGTCGTTGATGTCGCGGATCAGGGCGTACTCGATGCTCACCCGGCGTCCGGTCGTGTCGAAGTAGCGGCGCGCCGCGTCGAGCACGTCGGCGACCTTCCAGCGCGTGTTGACGGGGACCAGGGTGTCGCGCAGCTCGTCGTCGGGAGCATGCAGGGACAGCGCCAGCGTCACGCTCAGCCCCTCGCCGGTCAGCTTGTCCATGGCAGGCACGAGGCCCACGGTCGACACGGTGACGTTGCGCTGGGAGAGGCCGAGTCCGTCGGGGCCGGGGTCCGTGAGCCGGCGGACGGCGCCGAGCACGGCCTTGTAGTTGGCGAGCGGCTCGCCCATGCCCATGAACACGACGTTGGAGACCCGGCCGGGACCGCCGGGCACCTCGCCCCGGCTCAGCCACCGCGCCCCTGCGACCACCTGGTCGACGATCTCCCCCGCCGACATGTTGCGGGTGAGGCCGGCCTGTCCGGTGGCGCAGAACGGGCAGTTCATGCCGCAGCCGGCCTGCGACGAGACGCACATGGTGACCCGGCCGGGGTAGCGCATGAGGACGCTCTCGACCGTCGCGCCGTCGAACAGTCGCCACACGGTCTTCCGCGTCGCGCCACGGTCGGCCTCGAGGTGCCGCACCGGGGTGAGCAGGGGCGGGAGAAGCGCCGACGAGAGGAGCTCGCGCGACGCCACCGGGATGTCGGTCATCTCGGCGGGGTCGTCGCAGAGGTGGGCGAAGTAGTGGGTGGAGAGCTGGCCGGCCCGGAACGGCCGCTCACCGAGCTCGGCGACGGCCGAGCGGCGCTCCCCGGGGGTCAGGTCCGCCAGGTGCCGCGGCGGGCGCGCGCGCCGCGGCACGGCGAAGGTGAGCTCTCCGGCTGCCGGCATCGTGGTCGCCATCCTCTCAGGCCGGGACGAGCCGGCTGAGCAGCAGATAGGTGACGGGGGCGGCGAGCAGCAGCGAGTCCAGCCGGTCCATGAGCCCGCCGTGACCGGGAAGCAGGCTGCCCATGTCCTTGATGCCGAGGTCACGCTTGATCATCGACTCGCCGAGGTCGCCCAGGGTGGCGACCGCCATGACGGCCACCCCGACCACGACGCCCTCCCAGGCCTGACCGCCCACGAGCGCCGGCACGGCGACGGCGCCGCCGACGGCGCAGAACAGCGCCGAGCCCCCGAAACCCTCCCAGGACTTCTTCGGACTGACGGTCGGCGCCATCGGGTGCCGGCCGAACAGCACCCCCGCCGCGTAGCCCCCGACGTCGCTGAGCACCGTGAGCAGGACGAAGACCACGACGCGGTTCGCCCCGTCCTCCGGACGCAGCAGCAGCACGGCGAACGCGGCGAGGAACGGCACGTACATCAGGGCGAAGACGCCCGACGTCACGTCGCGGACGAACCCGCCGGGGTTCTCGGGGAGGCGCCACAGCAGTGTCGCGAGCACGCCGAGCGACAGCGCGACCAGCATCGGCTCGCTGCCTCCGGCGTAGGCGGAGACGACGATCACCACTCCGCCGGTGGCTACCGGGACGACCGGCACCCGCACCCGCGCGGCGCCGAGGGCGTTGGTCAGCTCCCACAGGGCGAGCACGGTCGCGGCCACGACGACGCCGACGAACGCCGCCTTCCACACGTACAGCGAGAGCAGGATCAGCGCGGCGAGCGCGACCCCCACAGCTGTCGCGGCGGGGAGGTTGCGGCCGGCCCGGCTGCGCCGCTCCGGCGGCGGCACCGGCTCCATCGGGACCGGCTCGAGCGGCGAGGTGCCTTCCCGGTCCTCCGCGGACTGGTCCATGTTCATGACGAGGTCATCCGACGCAGATCCCCTCAGACCTCGAGGAGCTCGGACTCCTTGTGCTTGAGCAGCTCGTCGACGGCGGCCACGTGCTTCTGGGTGACCTTCTCGAGCTCTTTCTCCGCACGCATGACGTCGTCCTCGCCGACCTCGCCGTCCTTGGCGAGCCGGTCGAGCTCGTCCTTCGCGTGTCGGCGCACGCTGCGGATCGAGATCTTGGCGTCCTCGGCCTTGCGGTGCGCGACCTTGATGAACTCCTTGCGGCGCTCCTCGGTCAGCTGCGGGAACACGACGCGGATGATCGAGCCGTCGTTGGTCGGGTTGACGCCGAGGTCCGAGTCGCGGATCGCCTTCTCGATGGCGGTCATCGCGCTCTTGTCGAACGGCGTCAGCGTGAGCATGCGCGCGTCGGCGACGTGGAACGACGCGAGCTGGTTCACCGGCGTCGGCGCCCCGTAGTAGTCGACGACGATCTTGGCGAACATGCTCGGGTTGGCCCGGCCGGTGCGGATGGAGGCGAAGTCCTCGCGGGCGACGGAGACAGCCTTCTCCATCTTCTCCTCGGCCTCGAAGAGGGTCTCGTCGATCACGTCTCGTCTCCTGCGTCGGTCGTGGCGGGGCGGGGTCGGGACACCGTCAGGCGTCCGGTCCGATGAGGGTGCCGATCTTCTCGCCGTGCACAGCGCGGGCGATGTTGCCCTCGCCCGTGAGGTTGAAGACGACGATCGGCAGGGAGTTGTCCCGGCACAGGCTGATCGCTGTCGCGTCGGCCACCTTGAGCCCCCGGGAGAGGAACTCGTCGTAGGTCAGGCGATCGAAGCGCACCGCGTCGGGCGTGGACTTGGGGTCGGCGTCGTAGACGCCGTCCACGCCCTTCTTGCCCATGAGCAGTGCCTCGGCGCCGATCTCCAGCGACCGCTGCGCGGCGACGGTGTCGGTCGAGAAGTAGGGCATGCCGGCACCCGCGCCGAAGATGACGACCCGGCCCTTCTCGAGGTGGCGGATCGCCCGGCGCGGGATGTAGGGCTCGGCCACCTGACCCATCGTGATGGCCGTCTGCACGCGGGTGTCCACGCCCTGCTTCTCCAGGAAGTCCTGCAGCGCCAGGCAGTTCATCACCGTGCCGAGCATGCCCATGTAGTCGGCCCGGGACCGGTCCATGCCGCGCTGCGACAGCTCGGCGCCGCGGAAGAAGTTGCCACCGCCGACCACGATCGCGACCTGCACGCCGGAGCGCACCACCTCGGCGATCTGGCGGGCCATGGTGGCGACGACGTCAGGATCGACCCCGACCTGGCCGCCGCCGAAGACCTCGCCGGAGAGCTTGAGGACCACGCGGCCGTAGCGCTGCGAGTCATCGGACGACGGGGTCGCCACGCTGCCGGTTCCCTCGGTGGAATCCTGCACGGTCGCGGCCTCCTCGTTCGTGGCGTCGGTCCTGTCCTGCAGTCTGCCAGGCGCCGGGGTCCCGGCGGCCCGCCCGGTCAGCCCGCGCCGACCTCGAACCGGGCGAACCGGCGCACGGTGACGCCGGCACCGTCCAGCACAGCCTTGACGCTCTTCTTGCCGTCCTGGACGGAGGGCTGCTCGAGCAGCGCCACGTCCTTGAAGAAGCCGTTGACGCGACCCTCGACGATCTTGGGCAGCGCCTGGTCCGGCTTGCCCTCCTCGCGCGCGGTGGCCTCAGCGATGCGGCGCTCGTTCTCGACCACGTCGGCCGGGACCTCGTCGCGGGAGACGAACTGCGGCTTCATGGCCGCGATCTGCATGGCGGCGCCGCGTGCGGCCTCGAGGTCGGAGCCCTCGAACTCCACGAGTACGCCCACCTGCGCGGGCAGGTCGGCGCTGCGGCGGTGCATGTACGACGCGACCTGGCCCTCGAGCACGACGACGGCCGACAGCTCGAGCTTCTCGCCGATGACGGCCGCGACCGAGTCGATGTTCTCCTGCACTGTGCGGCCGTCGGCGAGCGACTCGGCCAACAGCGCCGACACGTCGGCGGTGCCGGACTTGTGCGCGTGGGCCACGATGTCGGCCGCGAGCTGCTGGAACTGCTCGTTCTTGGCGACGAAGTCGGTCTCGCAGCTGAGCTGGATCATCGCGCCGTCGGCGGCGGCGACCAGCCCGTTGCTCGCCGTGCGCTCGGCGCCGCGCTCCTTGACCTTCGTCTCGCCCTTGATGCGCAGCAGCTCGGCAGCCTGCTCGTGGTCGCCGCCGGCCTCTTCGAGCGCGCGCTTGGAGGCCATCATCCCGGCGCCCGTGGCGTCGCGGAGCTTCTTGACCTCGGCGGCGGTGATGTTCGCCATGACTTCGCTGTCTCGCTCTCTGTCTGGTCGGGGTGGTCGTGCCGCGCGCGCCGGCCGGCGCTCCCGAGAGCGCACCGGCCGGCGCGGCGTGCGGCGTCAGGCCTTGTCAGCCTCGACGGTGTCCTCGGGAGCAGTCGCCTCCGGAGCAGTCGCCTCCGGGGCAGTCGCCTCCGGAGCAGTCGCCTCCGGCGCAGCCGTCTCGGGAGCGGCCGCCTCCGGAGCAGCCGCCTCCGGAGCAGCCGCCTCCGGAGCAGCCGCGGTCTCGGGAGCAGCCGCCTCCGGAGCAGCCGCCGTCTCGGGAGCAGCCGCCGTCTCGGGAGCAGCCGCGGTCTCGGGAGCGGCGGTCGCCTCGGCGCCCGCCCCCTCGACCGGCTGCCCGGCGGCGGGCGCCGGCGTGCCCTCGGCGGCCTGGCCGCGCAGGAGCTCCTGCTCCCACTCGGCGAGCGGCTCGTCAGTGGCGAGCTGGCCGTCGCCGGGCTTCTCGTCGCCGTCCTGGGAGGTCCGCACCCGCGCCATGAGGCCGTCGGCGACCGCGTCCGCGATGACGCGGGTCAGCAGGGTGACCGAGCGGATGGCGTCGTCGTTGCCCGGGATCTTGTAGTCGACCTCGTCGGGGTCGCAGTTGGTGTCCAGGATCGCGACGACCGGGATGTGCAGCTTGTGCGCCTCGCCGACGGCGATGTGCTCCTTCTTGGTGTCGATGATCCACACCGCACTCGGGATGCGGGACATGTCGCGGATGCCGCCCAGCGTCTTCTCGAGCTTGTCCTTCTCACGCTTGAGGACGAGAAGCTCCTTCTTGGTCATCCCCGAGCCGGGAACGTCCTCGAAGTCGAGCTGCTCGAGCTCCTTGAGGCGCTGCAGGCGGCCGTGCACGGTCTGGAAGTTGGTGAGCATGCCGCCCAGCCAGCGCTGGTTGACGTACGGCATGCCGACGCGGGTCGCCTGCTCGGCGATCGCCTCCTGCGCCTGCTTCTTCGTCCCGACGAACATCACCGAGCCGCCGTGGGCAACGGTCTCCTTGATGAACTCGTACGCGCGGTCGATGTAGGACAGCGACTGCTGCAGGTCGATGATGTAGATGCCGTTGCGCTCGGTGAAGATGAACCGCTTCATCTTCGGGTTCCAGCGCCGGGTCTGGTGGCCGAAGTGCACGCCGCTCTCGAGCAGCTGCTTCATGGAGACGACCTGGTTGGTGGCCACGGTCGGACCTGCCTTTCCTGCGCGCCGCGGCCCGTGGACGGGCGGCAATGGCGCCTCTCGGTTCCTGCGGGCGGCCGGTCGGCCGCCCGCACCTGACGCCTGCGACACGCCCGCCACCGTCGCCGTCTGCGGGTCGGGTGGACCGGTGGGCGCGCCCCCGCCTCAGGGGCGGACTGCGGGCGTGCGAAGTCGACCTGCCGGAGCGGGTCGCCGCGGAGAGTGTACGCCGGGCAGGCCCGGGGCCCGAAATCCGCGGTCGTCCCCAGCCGGGACGGGCCGGGCGCCCGTCCACAGAGTGCCACGGCGAGGGCCCGGCGCCGGGCCGACGCCGCGACGCTGTCCGGCATGAGACCTGTGGCCTTCCCGGTGGCCAGGCGCCTGCGCGCCGTCGCGCTCCTGGCTCCGCTGTCCCTGGCGCCGCTCGCCCTTGCCACGCCGGTGGCGGCGCCCGCGGCGTCGGGCCCCGCCGCCGGGTCCTCCTGGTCGTGGCCGCTGGAGCCGCGGCCTGCCCTGCTGGCCCCCTTCGACGCGCCCGCCGGGCCGTTCGCCCCGGGCCACCGCGGGGCGGACCTGGCGGCGGTCGTGGACCAGCCGGTCCTGGCCGCCGGCCCCGGCGTGGTGGCCTTCGCCGGGCAGGTCGCCGGTCGCGGGGTCGTGAGCGTGCAGCACCCCGACGGGCACCGCACCACCTACGAGCCGGTCGCGCCCAGCGCCCCGGCCGGCCGGGGCGTCGACGTCGGCGAGGTCCTCGGCAGCGTGACGGCCGGCCCCGGCCACTGCCTGCCCCGGACCTGCCTGCACTGGGGCCTCCTGCTCGACGGGCGCTACCTGGACCCGCTCTCCCTCGTGTCCGGCGACGAGGTCCGGCTGCTGCCGGTCTGGTCTCCCCTGCGGGAGCCGTGGCCCGTGCCCGGGCCGGCGTCACCGAACGACGGGGCCGGGTCGCCCGACCGCGGCCCGTTGCTGGCCGGCGAGCGGGGCGGTTGGCCTGCTCAGAGCAGCGCGGGAAGGTCGGCGGCGAGCCGCCGGTAGTCCGCGGGCGCGTTGTAGGCCTGGGCGGAGAGCCGCAGGAAGCCGCGACCCGCCCACGTGGTCACCCCGACCTCGACCGCGGCCTCCTCGCCGATGCGCGCCTGCAGGGCCGCCGCCTGCGTCGTGTCCGTCGCGATGCCGTCCGGCAGCGGGACGAGCTGCATGCTGACGGCGGGGTCGCGGGGCAGCGCGGAGCGCTCGACCCCGAGGGCGTCGGCCACCTCGTGCTGACCTGCCACCGCCAGGGCCGCGTTGTGCGCGCGGAGCCGGTCCAGGCCGAGGCCGGACAGCACCCGCAGGGCGCGCGGGGCGGACAGCCAGCAGGTCAGGTCGTCGCTGCCGACGTCGTCGAAAGCGCGGGGGAACCCCAGCGGCTCGCCCCAGGAGGCGACCAGCGGCAGGAGGCCGGCGCGCCGTGGCTCGGCGGCGTGCAGCACCGCGGTCCCGCGAGGGGCGCAGCACCACTTGTGGAGGTTGCCGAACCAGAAGTCGGCGCCGATCGCCTCCACGTCGACGGCGAGCATCCCCGGCGCGTGAGCGCCGTCGACGACCACGACCACGCCGCGCTCCCGCATCGCCGGGACCAGGTCGACCAGCGGGAGGCGCCGGGCCGTCGGAGAGGTGACCTGGTCGAGAAGAGCGACCCGGGTGGTGTCGTCCACGGCGGCGAGGACCGTCTCGGTGACCGCGGCGTCGTCGGCCTCCAGCGGGACGTGGACCGTGTCCAGCCGGGCGCCGACGCGTCCGGTCCACCGCGTCGCGGCCATCCGCACAGCGCCGTACATGTGGTCCGTGACGAGCACCGAGTCGCCGGACTCGAGCCGCAGGCCCGAGAACACCGTGCTCGCCGCCGTCGTGGCGTTCTGGACGAACGCCGTGCCGTCCGGGTCGGCGCCGAGGAAGGCGGCGACCTCGGCGCGGGCCTGGTCGAGCGCGTCCGGCAGCTCGCGGTTGAAGAACCGCGTCGGGTTGGTCTCCATGCGGTCCCGCCAGGACTGCTGCTCCTCGAGGACGGCTCGCGGCACCGCGCCGTACGACCCGTGGTTGAGGTGGGCGACCGTGGGCTCGAGGGGCCACAGCGCCCGGACCTCCGGCCAGTCCGGGCCCCAGTGCGGGTTGGCGTCATCGGCGGTGGTCGATGTGGACGGCTCGGCGGGCACCCGGCAACCCTAGGGTGCCGGGCGGGCGGATCGGTCGTCCGGGCGCCGTCCCCGACCCGCGCTTGTCAGGCGGACGCCCGCGACGCATGCTGCTCGTGGACGTGGGCGTCCGTGCCCGTCTCCCGGTGCGTGCCCGCTGGAGGTGAGGAGGCGACGGTCGTGGTCAAGCGCGCGGTGTGCGTCCTGATCGGGCACCGGTACCTGCGGGTGCGCTACCCGGAGAGCCCTGACGGCTACTTCCTGCGGTGCCTGCGCTGCCGGCACGAGCGCGACGAGGCGGGCGGCGGCGCGGCCTTCATGGGAGGCGCTCTCGGCCAGTGACGCGGGGCTCAGTCCTTGCTGCCCTCGGCGAGCTTGCCGCGCAGCTGGAGCACGGCCTTGGTGTGCATCTGGCAGATGCGGCTCTCGGTGACGCCGAGGACCTGGCCGATCTCGGCGAGGGTGAGGCCCTCGTAGTAGTAGAGGGTCACGACGATCTTCTCGCGCTCCGGCAGCATGTTGATCGCCTTGGCGAGCAGGTACTTGGTCTCCTCGGACTCGAAGGCCACCACCGGGTCCTCGGCCTTGGTGTCCTCGAGGGTGTCGACGAGGCTGAGCTTGTCGCCCTTCTCGCCGCCGACGCTGAGCAGCTCGTCGAGCGCGACGACGTTGACGAACGAGACCTGGCTGAAGATCTGGTGCAGGTCCTCCAGCGCGATGCCCATCTCGGCGGCCACCTCGGCCTCGCTGGGCGTGCGGTGCAGATCGCCCTCGAGCTTGGCGTAGGCCTTCTCGACCTCGCGCGCCTTGTAGCGGACCGAGCGCGGGATCCAGTCGATGGCGCGCAGCTCGTCGATGATCGCGCCCCGGATGCGGCTGATCGCGTAGGTCTCGAACTTGATCGCCCGCTCGAGGTCGAACTTCTCGATGGCGTCGATGAGCCCGAAGATGCCGTAGGACACCAGGTCGGCCTGCTCGATGTTCGGCGGCAGCCCGACTCCGACGCGCCCGGCGACGTACTTCACCAGGGGGGAGTAGTGCAGGATCAGCCGCTCGCGCAGGGCGGGCTCGGCCTTCTTCTTGTAGTCCTGCCACAGCTCCCGCAGGGCGGTCTCCGCAGCGCTCTTCTCGGCGGCGGCGTCGTCCATGACGACCTCCCGCGCGCTCGCAGCGCCCACTCCCCCCGAGGGCGCGGCGGCGGCGCCGTCACGCCCGTGGGTGCGCTTGGTCATAAGTGGCCTTCAACCTGTCGACAGAGACATGTGTGTATATCTGGGTCGTGGCGAGCGTAGCGTGACCGAGCAGTTCCTGAACGGATCTCAGGTCGGCTCCCCCCTCCAGCAGGTGCGTGGCCGCGGTGTGCCGGAGGCCGTGGGGACCCAGGTCGGGTGCGCCCGGGACGTGCGCCAGCAGGCCGTGCACGGCACGGCGGACCGTCCGGGGGTCCACCCGGGCGCCGCGCGCACCGAGGAACAGCGCAGGGCCGCTGGTCGGCGTCGCGAGCGCCGGCCGGCCGTCGGCGAGCCAGCGGTCGACGGCCCGCAGCGCGGGGACGCCGACGGGAACCGTTCGCTCCTTGGCCCCCTTCCCGAGCACCCGGACCACCCGCCGGGCGTGGTCGACGTCGTCGAGGTCGAGCCCGCACAGCTCACCGACCCGGATCCCGGTGGCGTAGAGGACCTCCAGCGTGGCGAGGTCGCGCAGCCCGACGGGCGTGTCGTCGTCGGCGGCCAGGCCGGCCACCTGCAGCAGCGCGTCGGCCTCGTCCTGGCGCAGCACGCCGGGCAGGGTCCGCCCGGTCCTCGGCGTGGCGAGCAGGGCCCCGGCGTCCGTCGTCGTCAGGCCCTGGCGGTGCGCCCACGCGGTGAACGCCCGGGCGGCAGCGGCACGCCGAGCGAGAGTCGCCCGGGCCCGGCCCCGGCTGGCCTGACCGGCGAGCCAGCTGCGCAGCACCGGCAGGTCGAGGTCGGCGACGAGGGGGCGGCCCATCCGGTGGGCGTGCACCAGCAGGGTGGTCACGTCGCCCACGTACGCGCGCACCGAGTGCTCGGCGAGGCCGCGCTCGGAGCGCAGGTGCCGGGTGAACTCGGCCAGTGCCGACGACTGGTCACGGGACGGGTCCGACGCCGGCTCCGATGACGGATGGGTCTGGTCCGGCGCGCTCACGGGCTCACGGTGACCCGGCCGTGGGCCCGGCGCAAGCACCGCCGCGCGGGGGTCAGGACCCCGTCGCGGGCCGCCGGACTGCCAGGGCGCGACGCCAGGCACCGTCGCGGGTGACCGCCAGCCCGCACGAGACGAGCGCGCCGAGGCAGCGCAGCGTCGTCGGCGCGTCGAGCCCGGCGACCCGGCCCACGCCGTCGGGCGCCACCCAGCTCCGCAGCGGGAGGGCGTCCAGCACACGCAGCGTCGCGGCGTCGAGGTCGTCGTGCGGACGCCGCTCCCCCCGACGCTCCGGCGAGGCGTCGGTGAGCAGGTCACCGACGATGTCCACGACGTCGCGCGCGTCGGTGACCAGTGCCGCGCCGGCGACACGGATCAGCTCGTGGCAGCCCGCCGACATCGCCGACGTGACAGGCCCGGGGACGGCCATGACCGGGCGCGAGAGCGAGTCGGCGTGGCCGGCGGTGTTCTTCGCGCCGCTGCGGGCTGCCGCCTCGACCACGACGGTCCCCCGGGCCAGGGCGGCGATGACGCGGTTGCGCTCGAGGAATCGCCCCCGCGTCGGCCGGGCACCCGGCGGCAGCTCGGACACGACGGCACCGGTCGCGCGGATGTGGGCCAGCAGCCGGTCGTGGGCGGCGGGGTAGGCGACGTCGACGCCACATGCCAGCACGGCCACTGTCGGAGCGTCCACGGCCAGCGCGCCGCGGTGCGCGGCGGCGTCGACCCCGAAGGCCCCACCCGACACGACCGTCCAGCCACGGTCGCCGAGCCCGGCCGCGAGCTCGGCCGCGGCGTGCTCGCCGTAGGCGGTGCAGGCCCGCGCGCCGACCACGGCCACCGCCCGCCGGGTCAGCGCCGACAGGTCGCCCTCGCCGTCCACCCAGAGAAGCAACGGCGTCGCAGGACCCAGGTCGTGCAGCTGCTGTGGCCACTCGTCGTCGCCGGGCACCACGAGCCGCACCCCGTCACGACCGGCGACCTCGAGGTCGAGGTCCACGTCGACCTGGCCGAGCCGGGTCCGGTAGTGGCGCTCCCGGGTGCCGCCGAGCCGGCCGTCGCGCAGCGCTGCGAGGGTCCCCTCGGCGCCCAGCCGCTGCACCGCCTCGCCCAGCTGCTCGTCACCCGGCTCGGAGAGCCGGCTCAGGGCCACCCGGCTGCGCGCATCGGCGTCGGCCGACACCCTCACGCCGCCCGCCGAAGGGCGCCCCGGCAGTCGAGCGCCACCCGCACGTCACCCGCGTCCGGCCGGTCGCGGCCCGCGAGGTCGGCCAGCGTCCACGCCACCCGCACGACCCGGTCGACACCCCGGGCGGTCAGCTGCCCGAGGTCGAGGAGCCGCTCGGCCTCGGCCACCGTCTCCCAGGGCAGCCGCCAGCGGCGACGCAGCACGTGACCCGGGACCTCGGCGTTGACCCGCCACGGGGTGCCGTCGAGCCGCTGCGCCATGCGCTCGCGCGCGGCGAGGACGCGGTCGGCGACGGCCGCCGTGCCCTCGACACCGGACGGGTCGCCGCGCAGGTCGGCCCGGGAGGCCGCCGACATCTCGATGCGCAGGTCCACGCGGTCCAGCAGCGGGCCGGAGAGCCGACCGAGGTAGCGGATGCGCGCCATCGGCGTGCAGGTGCAGGTGTCGCCGCGCTCGACCGCCAGCCCGCACGGACAGGGGTTCGCGGCGAGCACGAGCTGGAAGCGGGCGGGGAAGCGCACCTGGGCAGCCAGCCGGGACACGGTGATCACCCCGGACTCCAGCGGTTCACGCAGCGCGTCGAGAACCCCCGGAGCGAACTCCGGTGCCTCGTCGAGGAAGAGCACCCCGCGATGGGCCAGGCTGGCCGCGCCCGGACGTACGTGCGACGAGCCGCCGCCGACGATCGCGGGCACGGAGGCGGTGTGGTGCGGCGCCTGGAACGGCGGCGCGCTCAGCAGAGGCGTGCTGCCCGCCGCGCTCAACGAGCCGGCCACCGAGTGGACGGAGGTCACCTCGAGCGCCGACTCGCGGTCCAGGGCCGGCAGCAGGCCGGGCAGCCGCTCGGCCAGCATCGTCTTCCCGGCACCGGGTGGACCCAGCATCAGCAGGTGGTGCCCGCCCGCCGCCGCGACCTCGAGGAGGTAGCGCGCCGTGGCCTGCCCCAGCACGTCGGCGAGATCGGGCCGGTGGCCGTCGTCCACCGCCTCCGTCCCGGCGGGCGGCTCCTCATCCCCGCCGGCCGGAGGCTCCTGCCCGCAGGCGATGGCCACGAGCACGGTCAGGGACGGCACGCCGGTCACCCGGACTCCCGGGACCAGGGAGGCCTCGGCGGCGTTCGCGCGGGGCACGACCACGCTCTCCACACCCGCGCGGGCGGCCGCGGCCACGGCGGGCAGCACGCCGCGGACCGGACGCACCCTCCCGTCCAGCCCGAGCTCGCCGACGAGCACCGCCCGGTCGAACACCGACGGCGGCACGGCGCCCTGGGCGCTGAGGATCGCCGCCGCGATCGCGAGGTCGAAGCTCGAGCCGCGCTTGGGCAGGCTCGCCGGTGACAGGTTGACCGTGACCCGTCGGGTCGCCGGCCAGCTCTGACCTGAGTTGACCATCGCCGCGCGGACCCGGTCGCGCGACTCGCTCAGCGACGCGTCGGGGAGCCCGACCAGGCTGTAGGACGGCACCCCCGTCCCGAGGTCGGCCTCGACGTCGACCAGGTGGCCCTCCACGCCGACCAGCGCGACCCCCCGGGTCCGCGCCAGGGCCACTCAGGCCACCCCGCGCACGTGCTCGACCTCGGCGGCGCCGCGCGCCGGACGCAGCACGCCGACCAGGTCGATGCGGATCTCGGGCAGGTGCACGCCCCGCTCGACCGTCCAGGCCGCCGCGAGCCGGCGCAACCGGGCCGCCTTGCGTGGCGTCACCGCCTCCAGCGGCGAGCCGTAGCCCGTCCCCCGCCGCGTCTTGACCTCGCAGAACACGAGCACGTCGCCGTCGCGCGCGACGATGTCGATCTCGCCCGCCGGGCAGCGCCAGTTGCGCTCCAGGATGACCAGGCCCGACGCGACCAGGTGCGCCGCCGCCACCCGCTCGCCGTAGGCCCCGACCGCGTCCTTCGCCAGCACCGCGCCACCTCCGCCGTCCGTCACGGGGACCAGCCTGGGCGAGCCGGCCCGGCCGGATGCGCCCGGCGGGCCCGCCTGTGGACGTACGCCGGGACGGCACCGGCCTGTGGACGGCGCGGGGGTCCCCCGGTCCCGGCGAGGCACCGCCTGCCCTCGGCGACCTCCGTCGCCACCCGACCGCGCTGTCTCGTGCCCGACCGCGCCGAATTCGCCGCGCTCGGGCAGCACTGATCACGCTCGCGTGATCATTTCGCCGGCGCCGGCGCCGGGGCCGGGGCCGGGGCCGGAGCAGGGACCGGGGCGGTCAGGACTCGGGGAGGTCCACCGAGAGCTCGGAGCGGGCCAGCTCCTCGACGTTGACGTCCTTGAACGTCAGCACCCGCACGTTCTTCACGAACCGCGCCTGGCGGTACATGTCCCACACCCAGGCGTCGGCCATCGTGACCTCGAAGTAGACCTCGCCGCCGTCGGTGCTGCGCGGGGTCACCTCGACGGCGTTGGTCAGGTAGAAGCGCCGCTCGGTCTCGACCACGAACGAGAACAGCCCCACGACGTCGCGGTACTCCCGGTAGAGCTGCAGCTCCATCTCGGTCTCGTACTTCTCCAGGTCCTCCGCGCTCATCCGGCCAGCACCTCCTGGGACGCAGGGTCCTCGCAGTCCTCGGCGCCCTCCGCGAGCCGGACCAGCGTGCGGGCCGGGACACGGTCGTCGGGGCCGGACCGCAGCACGCGCCGGGCGACGTTGACGTAGGAGAAGCGGTGCTCGGGGCAGGGTCCGTGCCGGTCCAGCGCCTCGTTGTGCACCGGCGTGACATAGCCCTTGTGCCCGAGGAAGTCGTACGCGGGCCAGCGCTCGTGCAGCGACGCCATCAGGCGGTCCCGGGTCACCTTCGCGACGACCGACGCGGCCGCGATCGAGGCGCTGACCCGGTCGCCCTTCCAGACGGCCAGGCCCGGGGCCGGCAGCCCGCGGATCGGGAAGCCGTCGGTGAGCACGTAGGCGGGCGTCACGTCGAGCCGGGCCAGCGCGCGGCGCATGCCCTCGACGTTGCACACGTGCAGCCCGATGCGGTCGACGTCGCCCGGCGGCACGACCACGGCCGACCACGACACGGCGCGGGCCACGACCTCGCCGTAGACGCGCTCGCGCGCCGCGGGGGTCAGCAGCTTGGAGTCGGCGAGGCCGGGCACCTGTCCACGCCGGCCGCTGGGCAGCACGACCGCGGCGATGACGAGCGGTCCCGCGCAGGCACCGCGGCCTGCCTCGTCGGCGCCGGCGACGGGGGCGAGCCCGGCCCGCTCCAGCGCGCGCTCGTACGCCCACAGCCCGCCCTCGCGGCGGACGACGAACCGCTGCAGCCCCACCTCAGCCCCCCACCGCGACCGGCCCGGCCGGCGGACCGTCGCGCAGGAGGTCACCGAGATGGCGGGCCAGGGACGACGGGTAGAGCGTCTCGGTCGTCGCCGCGAGCTCGTCCACCGTCCACCAGCGGTGCCACAGCACGGCGCGCTGCTCGAGGTCGGTGAACCCGGAGGTGTCGACCTCCCACGCCGGGACCCGGGCGAGGAAGAACGTCTCGTCCTGCCGGAACCGCTCGCCCTCGAACGCGAAGTCGCTCTCGCGCGTCCACACCGGCGGGCCGATCTCCACGTCGGCGCAGCCCGTCTCCTCGCGCAGCTCCCGTCGTGCGGCATCGGTGAGCGACTCACCCTGCTCGACTCCGCCACCAGGGGTGAACCAGAACCTGTCCTCCGGCACGTCCGGGTCGACCCCGCAGAAGAGCAGGAGCCGGTCGTCGTCGTCGAGGAGCAGCACGCGCGCTGCGCGCCGCTCGGTCTGGGGGAGCTCGTCAGCCATCGTCGGCGAGCCTACGACGGACGGCTCCGGTCAGCGCGACGACGCGTCGACGGCAGGTGTGCCCAGCGTGCCGGAGCGGCGCAGGATCTGGGTCCGGTCCAGCGGCCACACGATCGTGAACGCCCGGCCGATGACGTCGGACACGGGCACGAAGCCCTGGCCCGGCTGCTGGCGGTGGGCCCGGCTGTCCTCGGAGACCGACCGGTGGTCGCCCATGACCCAGATCTTCCCCTGCGGGACGGTCTCCTCGAAGTCCGCGTCCGACGCGCTGTCGCCGGGGAAGACGTACGGCTCGTCGAGCGGCACGCCGTTGACCGTCAGCCGGCCGTCGTCGCAGCACCCGACCACGTCGCCGCCGACACCGATGACCCGCTTGATCAGGTCCTCCTCGCCGACGGCCGGGGCGAGACCGACGAACACCAGCACGTCGCGGACCGCGCCGACGATCCCGCCGCGGTCCTGGCTCTCCCCGCCGCCCAGCCAGCCGCCGGGGTCGCGGAACACGACGACGTCGCCGCGGTGCACCTCGTCGGGCTTGTCGACGAGCTTGTTCACCAGGACGCGGTCGTTGACCAGCAGCGTGTTCTCCATCGACCCCGACGGGATGTAGAACGCCTGGACCAGGAAAGTCTTGATGAGCACCGAGATCACGAGCGCGGTGATCACGATGCCGGGCAGCTCGCGCAGGAACGACTTCTTCGGCTGCGTCGGGCGCCCGGCGGGCCGGCGCGTCGGGGCGGGAGGCGTCGGCGAGACGGCCGGCTCACGGGAGACCTCCGGCGGCGGTGTCGGCCTCTCCGGTGACGCGCCCGGCCCCGGAGACGTCGAGGGCCGCGGCGGACCCGACGGCGGCTCGGGCCGCGAGGGGTCGTCCGTCGTCATCGTGTCCGTCCTCCGTCACCGATCGTGCCTCTGGGATGGACACGTGCCGCGCTGCGTCGAGCCTACGTCCTGTCCCGGGTGGGTCCCGCCCGGCCCCGCGGCGTCACGGGACGCCGCCGAGCCGCGACAGCGGCCAGACGACGGCGACGACCCGGCCGATGACGTCGCCGACGGGGATCGTGCCGCCGCCGGGCCCGCCGAGGTGGGCGCGCGAGTCGCGGGAGTTCGACCGGTGGTCGCCCATCACCCACAGCCGCCCGTCGGGCACGCGCACGTCGAACTTCAGGCCCGAGGGTGCGTCACCCGGGTACAGGTAGGCGCTCTCGTCGACCGGGTCCCCGTTCACCCGGATCCGGCCCCGGCGGTCGCAACAGACGACCCGGTCGCCCCCCACGCCGATGACACGCTTGACGTAGTCGGTCTCGGCGGGACGCGCGATGCCGACGGCGCCCGTGACCGAGTGCACGAGCGACCCGACCAGTCCCCGGTCGGGCTCGCCGCGGCCGACGGCCCCGAACGTGTCCGTCCCGTCGAACACCACGACGTCGCCCCGCTCGACGTCGCCGAACCGGTATCCGGCGCGGTCGACGAGGATCCGGTCGCCGATCTGCAGCGTCTGCTGCATCGACCCGGACGGGATCGAGAAGGGGGTGACGAGGAACGTCCGCACGAGCAGCCCGACGGCGAGGACGAGCAGGGCGACCAGCGCCAGCTCGCGGGCGTCGCGGAACCAGGCCCGGCGCTGGCGACCCGCGCGGGAGCGGGCACGGCGCCGCCGCGCCCGGGAGGGGGAACGCGGCGCGGAGGAGCTGCGTGCGCCCGGCGGGGCGGGCGCGGCGGAGGGGGCCGGCGCGGCGGAGAACCAGCGTCGCCGGCGCCGCGGGGCCCGGCGGTGCTTCACCAGGACGGTGACCCGGCCCGGTCAGCTGACCGGACGGGCGTCCCGCTTCTCCTTGATCTTGGCGGCCTTCCCGCGCAGCTCGCGCAGGTAGTAGAGCTTGGCCCGGCGCACGTCGCCACGGGTCACGACCTCGATCTTGTCGATGACGGGCGTGTGCACGGGGAACGTGCGCTCCACACCGACGCCGAAGCTGACCTTGCGGACCGTGAAGGTCTCGCGCACGCCCGCGCCCTGCCGGCGGATGACGACGCCCTGGAACACCTGGACGCGAGAGCGAGTGCCCTCGATGACCTTGACGTGGACCTTCAGGGTGTCGCCGGGCCGGAAGTCGGGGATGTCCGAGCGCTTCGAGGCGGCGTCGAGGGCGTCCAGCGTCTGCATCGTGGTCTCTTCTCTCGCGGTGCCACAGGTCACCCACGCGGGTGGAGTTGTGTCGGTCGGTGTCGCGACGGCCGGGACGGCGCGCCTCCCCTGTGGCGGGGGCGCAGACGGCCTGGTGCAGCAGCCGGTCAGTCTGCCACAGGGGGCTCGGGCTCGGCCAATCTGCGCAGGCGGCCGCCCTCGCCCGGTGTCCAGCCCAGCGTGCCCAGCAGGTCGAGGTCGTGACGGTCGAGCGAGGCGGTGTCCAGCCGCGCCACGAGGTCGGGACGGCGGGCCGCCGTGCGGCGCAGCGACTCGTCCCGCCGCCAGCGGTCGACCCGGCCGTGGTGCCCCGACAGGAGGACGTCGGGCACGTCGCGCCCGCGCCAGGTCGGCGGCTTGGTGTAGCCCGGCGCCTCCAGCAGGCCGGCCGCGTGCGACTCGTCGTCGAGGGACGCGGCGTTGCCGATGACGCCGGGTAGCAGGCGGGCGACGGCCTCGACCACGACGAGCACGGCGACCTCGCCACCGTTGAGCACCACGTCGCCGACCGAGACCTCGGTGACCGGCATCCGCTCGGCCGCCTCGTCGAGGACCCGCTGGTCGATGCCCTCGTAGCGCCCGCAGGCGAAGAGCAGCCAGGGCTCGCCCGCCAGGTCGCGGGCCAGCTCCTGGGTCAGCGGTGCCCCGGCGGGCGAGGGCACGACCAGCCGCGGCTGCGGGCCCGCCGCCGGTGCGACGGCGTCGAGAGCATCGCCCCAGGGCTCGGGGCGCATGAGCATGCCGGGCCCACCGCCGTACGGGCTGTCGTCGACCGTGCGGTGCCGGTCGGCGGTCCACGTGCGCAGGTCGTGCACCCGCAGGTCGACCAGCCCGTCCTGCACCGCGCGCCCGATCAACGACAGGCGCAGCGGCGTCAGGTACTCCGGGAAGATCGTGACGACGTCGAGCCTCACGGGGACGGCGCCTCGTCCTCGACCGGCGCGAGCAGGCCGGGTGGCGGGTCGACCAGCACGAGTCCCGCGTCGAGGTCGACGGTCGGGACGATCTCGTGGACGAACGGCACGAGCACCTCGCCACCGTCGGGCGTCCGCACCGCGAGGACGTCCTGGGCCGGCAGGTGGAGCACCTCGTGCAGGGTCCCGACGTCCTCGCCGTCGACGGTGCGGACCGCCAGCCCGGCGAGCTGGTGGTCGAAGAACTCCTCCGGGTCCTCGGGCCGTTCGGCCGGGTCGACGTCGGCGACGAGCCGGACGCCGCGCAGCCGCTCGGCGGCGCTGCGGTCGCCGTAGCCCTCGAAGGACAGCAGCAGGCGCCCGCTGTGCACGCGACCCGCGGTGATCGTCAGCGGGCCGGCGGCCGTCGGGTCGGTGCGCACCGTGGTGCCCGGCGCCAGACGGCCCTCGGGGTCGTCGGTGCGGACCTCCACGGACACCTCGCCGCGGATGCCGTGCGGGCGGCCGATGCGGCCGACGACGACCTCCACGAACGAGTCCGGCGCGTGGTCAGCGCTCGTCGACGTCGAGGAAGTCGACGCGGACGCCACGGCCCGGGGTGAGCGCCCCGACGACGGTGCGCAGCGCCTTGGCCGTACGGCCGGCGCGCCCGATCACCTTGCCGAGGTCGTCGGGGTGCACCCGGACCTCGAGGGTCCGGCCGCGCCGGGTGGTGCGGTCGCGCACCGACACGTCGTCGGGGTGCTCGACGATGCCGCGCACCAGGTGCTCCAGCGCCTCGTCGAGCACGGTCAGCCCTCGTCCTTGGCGGTCTCGGTGGCCTCGTCGGCCTTCGCGGCCTCGTCGGCCTTCGGGGCGTCCTCGGCCTTCGGGGCGTCCTCGACCTTCGGGGCGTCCTCGACCTTCGGGGCGTCCTCGACCTTCGGGGCGTCCTCGGCCTTCGGGGCGTCCTCGACCTTCGGGGCGTCCTGCGCCGCGGCCTTCTTGGCCGCCTTCTTCTTCGGCGTCGTGGCCCCGGCCTTCGGCTCGCCGGCGGAGGCCTTGGCGGCGGCCTCGAAGACGGTCTTCTTGTCCGCCTTGGGCTCGGCGACCTTCAGCGTGCCCTCGGCGCCGGGCAGACCCTTGAACTTCTGCCAGTCCCCGGTCACCTTGAGGATCGCCGCGACCGGCTCCGTCGGCTGCGCGCCGACCGAGAGCCAGTACTGCGCGCGCTCGGAGTCGACCTCGATGAGCGAGGGGTCCTGGGTGGGGTGGTACTTGCCGATCTCCTCGATCGCCCGGCCGTCGCGCTTGGTGCGCGAGTCGGCCACCACGATGCGGTAGTACGGCGCACGGATCTTGCCCATGCGCATCAGCTTGATCTTGACAGCCACGGGTGTGGACTCCTGGGTTCTGTGGTGGCGGACCTGCGCCGCGTGGGGTGCGGAGCCCGGTCCGGCCGGAGGTGGACACGGAGCACGACGGAGAGAGGGGCCGCGTACACCGGGTTCAGCCGGTCATCATGCCAGACGGCGCGCGCCCCCCGAAATCGCCGGCAGTCAGGCGGCGAGGACGATGCGGCCGCGCAGGACGACCAGCCACGGGCGGGCCAGCTCGCGCAGGTCGGCGCGCGGGTCGTCGGCGTAGAGCACGAGGTCGGCCGGCGCGCCCGCCTCCAGCCCCGGCCGCCCGAGCCAGCGCCGGGCGTCCCACGAGGCCGCACCCAGTGCCGCCTCGGCCGGCATCCCGACCTGCTGGTGCAGGGCCAGCACCTCGCGGGCGACCAGCCCGTGCGGCAGCACTCCCCCGGCGTCCGTGCCCGCGTAGACGGGCACCCCCGACTCGTACGCCGCGCGCAGCGTCTGGTCGCAGCGCCGGTGCAGGTCGTGCATGTGGGCGGCGTAGGCGGGGAACTTCCCGCCTGCCTGCTCGGCGTACGACGGGAAGTTGTCCAGCTGCACCCGGGTCGGGACGAGCGCGGTCCCCCCGCGGGCCATCGCGGCGATCACCTCGTCGGACGCTCCGGTGCCGTGCTCGATGCAGTCGATGCCGGCGGCGACCAGCTCGGCCACGGACTGCTCGCCGAAGCAGTGCGCGGTGACGCGCGCGCCGAGCTCGTGGGCCCGGGCGATCGCCGTCGCCGCGACGCCGGCCGGCCAGCACGGGGTGAGGTCGCCCGCGTCGCGGTCGATCCAGTCGCCGACGAGCTTGACCCAGCCGTCGCCGCGGGCGGCCTGCCGCTCGACCTCGGCCACGAGGTCCTCGGGCTCGATCTCGGCGCCGTAGTTGCGCAGGTAGCGCTTGGTGCGCGCGATGTGGCGTCCGGCCCTGATGACCCGCGGCAGGTCGTCGCGCTCGTCCATCCAGTGCGTGTCGACCGGGACCCCGGCGTCGCGCAGCAGCAGCGCACCGGCGTCGCGGTCGGTGAGCGCCTGCGCCTCGGCGGTCGCCGTGTCGACCCCGCCGTCGGCGTCGAGCCCGACGTGGCAGTGCGCGTCGACCAGGCCGGGCACGAGGAACCCGCTCGTCGCGACCGTCTCGGCGCCGGGCACCGGCTCGGCCGACACGAGGCCCCGGTCGTCGACCCAGACGTCGCGCTCCTCGCCCTCGGGCAGCACCACCCCGCGCAGGTGCAGCGGCACTGCCCCGGGCCGACCGGTCACCGCTGGCGGTCGTCCGGCTGCGGCAGCAGGCCCTTGAGCTCCTCGGGCAGCTCGAAGTCCTCGGGAAGGGCCAGACCGGGCACGTCCTCGCCCGACTGCCGGGCCTCCCACTGCCTCTCCTCCAGCGCCCGCTTGGCCGGGTTGCCGCTGCGGCCGCCCTTGGCCTTCTTCCTGGGTGCGGCGGCCTTGCCCTTCGCCTTCTTGCCGCGACCCATGCCGGGCAGGCCCGGCATCCCGGGCATCCCCGGGACGCCCCCGCCGGCGGCCATCTGCCGCATCATCTTCTGCGCCTCGGTGAAGCGCTCGACGAGCCCGTTGACGTCGGAGACCGTGCGCCCGGAGCCCCGTGCGATGCGCTGGCGTCGCGACGCGTTGAGGATCTTGTGGTTGCGGCGCTCCTCGGGCGTCATCGACTTGATGATCGCGGTGGTGCGGTCGATCTCACGCTCGTCGATGTTCTCGATCTGCTCCCGCATCGCGCCCATGCCCGGCAGCATCCCGAGCAGCTTGGACATCGAGCCCATCTTGCGGACGCTCTCCATCTGCGCCAGGAAGTCCTCGAACGAGAAGTCCTCGCCCCGGCCGAACTTGCCGGCCATCTCCTCGGCCTGGCCCTTGTCGAACGCCTTCTCGGCCTGCTCGATCAGGGTCATGACGTCGCCCATCCCGAGGATGCGCGACGCCATCCGGTCGGGGTGGAACGCGTCGAAGTCGTCGACCTTCTCGCCGGCGCTGGCGAACATCACCTGGCGCCCGGTGACCTTGGCCACCGACAGCGCGGCGCCTCCGCGGGCGTCGCCGTCGAGCTTGGTGAGCACCACCCCGTCGAAGCCGACGCCGTCGAGGAACGCCTGGGCGGTCGTGACCGCGTCCTGGCCGATCATCGCGTCGACGACGAAGAGCGTCTCGTCGGGCTTCACCGCGTCGCGGATGTCAGCGGCCTGCTGCATCAGCTCGGCGTCGATGCCCAGCCGGCCGGCGGTGTCGACGATGACGACGTCGTGCATCTTCGCGCGCGCGTGGTCCAGCGCCTGGCGCGCCACCGCGACCGGGTCACCGACCCCGTTGCCCGGCTCCGGGGCGAACACCGGCACCCCGGCCCGCTCGCCCACGACCTGCAGCTGCGTGACGGCGTTGGGGCGCTGCAGGTCGGCGGCGACGAGGACGGGTGCGTGTCCCTGCCCCTTGAGCCAGTGGGCGAGCTTGCCGGCCAGCGTCGTCTTGCCGGACCCCTGCAGCCCCGCCAGCATGATCACGCTGGGCGGGTTCTTGGCGAACCGCAGCCGGCGGGTCTCGCCGCCCAGGATGCCCACGAGCTCCTCGTTGACGATCTTGATGATCTGCTGCGCCGGGTTGAGCGCCTGGTGCACCTCCGCGCCGCGCGCGCGTTCGCGCACCGCCGCGATGAAGTCCTTGACGACCGGCAGCGCGACGTCGGCCTCGAGCAGCGCCACCCGGATCTCGCGGGTGGTGGCGTCGATGTCCTCGTCGGTGAGCCGTCCCTTGCCGCGCAGGTTCTTGAACGTGGCGGCGAGACGGTCGGAGAGGGTGGCGAACACGCGGATCCTTGACGTCGTACGACGGTGGGCGGACCCGGCCAGCCTATCCGTGGGCGCCCGCCAGGTCGGTCAGCCCGCTGCGTCGGCGAGCAGCCGCACCACCTCCCGGGTCGTGCCGGGGTCCAGCGGGGCGCCGCTGCCGTCCTGGAGGTAGAAGACGTCCACCGCCTCCGCGCCGAGCGTGACCACGCGGGCACCCCGGACGGAGACCCCCATCACGGCGAGCGCGCGGCCGAGGCGGTACAGCAGGCCGGGGCGGTCCGCGGCCCGGACCTCCACGACCGTGGCCGAGACGGACGCGGCCTCCACGACGTCGACCCGGGGCGCGGGCGCAGGCACGGCCGGCCGCCGCCGTCCCTCGTCGCGGGCGACCAGCCGCCGCGTCACGTCGAGGTCACCGGCGAGCGCGCGCGCGAGGTCCAGCCGCAGGGCCTCGGACCGCGGCTCGTGGTCCCGGTCGGGCACGACGGTCCAGACGTCGAGCGCCATCCCGTCCTCGGTGCGCACCTGGGCCGAGCGAACCGAGAGCCGGTGCAGCGCGAGCACCCCGGCCACGACGGCGAACAGCCCGATCCGGTCGGGCGCGGCAACCGTCACCGTCCAGGTGACCGCCTCGTCCGGCTCGGCGAGCACGGCCAGCCGCCCCTGCCGCACCAGCGCGCTCTGGGCCGGTGCCAGTGGAGGCGGTGGCGGCGGGGGCGAGCCGCCGAGACGCAGCCCGACACGGTGCACGAGGTCGTCCACGAGTCCTGCCTTCCACTCGCTCCACGCCGCGGGGCCGGTCGCCCTCGCGTCGGCCCGGGTGAGGACGGCCAGCAGCTCCAGCGTCCGGGCGTCACCGATCGCCTCCGCCGCCGTCTCGACCGTGACGGGGTCGTGCAGGTCGCGGCGGGTCGCACACTCCACGAGCAGGAGGTGGTGGCGCACCAGGGCGACCAGGGTGGCGACGTCCTCGTCGGCGAGGCCCATCCGCCGCGCCGCCACCGTCGTCGGCTCGACGCCCGCCTCGCTATGGTCGCGGCCCGCGGCCTCCGACCCCTTGCCGATGTCGTGCAGCAGCGCGCCGAGCAGCAGGAGGTCGGGCCGGGCGACCTTGCGCACGAGCGGGGCCGCGCACACCGCCGCTTCGAGCAGGTGCCGGTCGACGCTGAACCGGTGGACGGCGTTGCGCTGCGGGCGGTGCCGCACCCGGTCCCACTCCGGCAGCAGCCGCGCCACGAGGCCGGCCTGGTCCATGGCCTCCCAGACCGGCACGAGCGACGGGCCGGCGCCGAGGAGGTCCACGAGCAGCTGCCGCGCGCTCTCGGGCCACGGGTCGGGCAGCGGCGGGCAGTCGGCGACCAGCCGGTCGACCGAGCTGGTCGACAGGGGCAGCCCCGCCCGTGCGGCCCTGGCAGCCATCCTGAGCACGAGCACGGGGTCGGACCGCGGGTCGGCCTGGGCGGTGAGCACCGCCTCGCCGTCGTGCTCGGCCAGCCCCGGACCGAGCAGCGTCAGCACCGGCCGGCGGCCCCGGACGAACCGCGACCGCTGCGGCCGGCTCGCCTGCAGCGCCCGCCGCCAGGTCACGTCCGCGGCGTGGGTGACCGAGGCCGCGCAGGCGCCGACCTCGCGCAGCAGGTCGTCGGCGTCGGCCAGCCCCAGCGTCTCGGCCACGGCGTCCTGCTCCTGCAGGAGAAGGACGTTGGTCGCCCGCCCGGTCGCCAGGTGCAGCGCGTCGCGCACGTCGGCGAGGCGGCGCACGGCGTCGTCGACGTCGCGGTGCGGCCGGTCCGCGACCCAGGACGCCGCGACCGCTCGCAGCGAGACCAGGTCGCGCAGCCCGCCCCGCCCCTCCTTGAGATCCGGCTCGACGTCGTGCCGCAGGTCGCCGGCGCGGCGTCCCCGCAGCTCCCACGCGTCGCGCAGCTCCGGCAGGCGGCGGCGTGCGGCGGCCCGCCAGTCGCCCAGGACGCTGGTGCGAAGCCGGCCGACCAGCGACGGGTTGCCGGCAACCGGCCGGGCGTCGAGCAGGCCGAGCAGCACCGCGAGGTCGGAGGTCGCCAGCCGCCGCGCCTCGTCGAACGTACGCACGGAGTGGTCGAGATGCACCCCGCAGTCCCACACGGGGTACCAGACCTTGTCCGCGAGCGCGGCGACGCCCGGGGACGACGCCCCGCGGTCGGCATGGACGAGAACGAGGTCGAGGTCGCTGCCCGGGGAGAGCTCGCCCCGGCCGTAGCCCCCGACGGCGACCAGCGCGGCGCCGTCGGGCTCCGCGCCGGTCGAGGCGCAGGCCTCCGCCCAGACCTCGCGCAGCCAGGCGTCGGTGAGGGCCGCCAGCCCCCTGCGCCGCCCGGCGCCGGGAGCACTCCCCCCGAGGAGCTCCCGGCGCCGGGCGCCGTAGTCGGTCAGGTCAGAGCGCGTCGGCACCGCGGTCGCCCGTGCGGACGCGCACGACGGTCTCGACCGGCACCGACCAGACCTTGCCGTCCCCGATCCGGCCGGTCTGGGCGCTCTTGACGATGACGTCGATGACGTCCTCGGCGTCGGCGTCCTCGACCAGCACCTCGACCCGCACCTTGGGCACGAGGTCGACGGTGTACTCCGCGCCGCGGTAGACCTCGGTGTGGCCGCGCTGCCGGCCGTAGCCGCTCGCCTCGGTGACCGTGATGCCGTGCACCCCGAAGGACTCCAGGGCGCTCTTCACCTCGTCGAGCTTGAACGGCTTGATGACTGCCGTGACGAGCCTCATGCGTCGACCCTCTCCTTCGCGACGGACGGCGCGGCGGTGTAGCCGCCACCGGTGACCGACCCCAGCTCGTACGCGGACTCCGCGTGCGTCGTGAGGTCGATGCCCGCGACCTCGGCCTCGGCCTCGACCCGGAAGCCGATGGTCCGCTCGATGGCCAGGCCGAGGACGTAGGCGACGCCGAACGAGAACGCCATGACGGCACCGGCCGCGACGCCCTGCCGCCAGAGCTGGTCGACGCCGCCGCCGTAGAGCAGACCGTCGACGCCGGCCGGCGCGGCCGACGTGGCCAGGATGCCGATGAGCAGCGTCCCGACGAGACCACCCACGAGGTGGACCCCGACGACGTCGAGCGAGTCGTCGTAGCCGAAGCGGTACTTCAGGCCGACGGCCAGCGCGCACAGCACCCCGGCGACCGCGCCCACGAGGATGGCGCCGACCGGGTTGACCGCGGAGCATGCCGGGGTGATCGCGACCAGGCCGGCCACGACGCCGGACGCCCCGCCCAGCGACGTCGCGTGCCCGTCGCGGATCTTCTCGGTGAGCAGCCAGGCCAGCGACGCGGCACCGGTCGCGACGAGGGTGTTGATCCACGCCACCGCGGCGACGTCACCGGCGCCGAGCGCCGAGCCGGCGTTGAAGCCGAACCAGCCGAACCACAGCAGGCCCGCGCCCACCATGACCAGCGTGAGGTTGTGCGGGCGCATCGGCTCCTTGCCGAAGCCCACCCGCTTGCCCAGCACCAGGGCCAGGGCGAGTGCCGCAGCGCCCGCATTGATGTGCACGGCGGTGCCACCGGCGAAGTCGACGGCCGCCAGGTCGTTGGCGATCCACCCGCCGATCTCGGCGGTGTAGCCGTCGAAGGCGAAGACCCAGTGCGCGACCGGGAAGTAGACGACGGTCGCCCAGATGCCGGCGAACACCATCCACGACCCGAACTTCGCGCGGTCGGCGATCGCACCGCTGATGAGCGCGACCGTGATGATCGCGAAGACGCCCTGGAAGCCGACGAACGCCAGCGGAGGGATGCCCGCCGCCTCGCCCTCGACCCCGCC
This sequence comes from uncultured Actinomycetota bacterium, assembly GCA_963705885.1. Lineage (GTDB taxonomy): Bacteria > Actinomycetota > Actinomycetes > JACCUZ01 > JACCUZ01 > MFD01275-c22. The sequence goes on from OY970120.1 coordinate 3,354,964, forward strand.
GAGCGGCGCGGTGGACAGCAGCCCCTTGAGCCCGGCGAAGTCGAGGTTGCCGAGAAGGCCGCCTCCGACGTCGTCGCCGAACGCGAGCGTGTAGCCGTACAGCACCCACAGCACGCTGATGAGACCGAGCGCCCCGAAGCTCATCATCATCATGTTGAGGACGCTCTTGGCACGGACCATGCCGCCGTAGAACAGCGCAAGGCCCGGCGTCATGAGAAGGACGAGCGCGGCGCTCGTCATGACCCAGGCGGTGTCGCCGGAGCTGGGTGTCACGAGGTGCCTCCTAGACGGACGGGTTCGACGTCGAGAAGGCTGGCGGTCCGGGGTTACCGCCGGGGGCGCGCCAGGTTTCGTCGGTGTGACGATGTCGGCGCGCTCGTTACGTCGCGGTTACGTCGGCTCGCATCCCGAGACCCGCGGCGGCCTCGTCGGCCAGGCGGTCGCCGAGCCGCAGCACCCAGGCCACCAGCTCCTCGGCGTCGTCGGCCGTGGTGCGCGGGTTGATGAAGCAGGGCCGCAGCGCGTAGCGGCCGCCGACCCGGGTGAACGACGGGACGTAGGGGGACTCCGCGTGCAGGCGCCGGAGGAGCTGCTGGTTCAGCGCGTCCAGGCCGGGCTCGTCGAGCCCCTCGCGGACGTAGCGGAAGCAGCAGATGGACAGCTCGGGCTCGGTCAGCAGCTCGAGGCGCGGATCGGAGCGCACCAGGTCGGCGACGCGGCGGGCGAGGTCGTGGTCGCGCACGACGCGGGCGCGCAGGCCGTCGAGGCCGAGCTCGTGCAGCGCGGCCCAGACCACGACGCCGCGGGCCGGCGCGGTCAGGTCGAGCGACCAGTCGTGGTAGGGCAGGCCCATCGCGTCGTAGGCCGAGCCGGTCCACACGGTGTCGAACCCGCCCTCGATGTAGTCGGCCGCGCCGCCGGTGAACGCCCGGCCGAGCAGCTCGCGGTCGCGGACGAACGTCGCGGCGATGCCGCTCGGCGTCGCGAGCCACTTGTGCGGGTCGACGATCGCGGAGTCCGCCCGCTCGAGACCGGCGAAGCGGTCGGCGACCCGTGGGTCGAGGCGGCCGAACAGGCCGTAGGCGCCGTCGACGTGGAACCAGGTGTCGTGCTCGGCTGCCACGTCGGCCAGCGCGGCCAGGTCGTCGACGGCGCCGGTGTTGGTGGTGCCGGCGACGCCGACCACCGCGACCGGGACGTGGCCGGCCGCCACGTCGGCCACCAGCGTGTCCCGTAGCGCCGCCACGTCGACACGCTGCGCGGAGTCGACCGGCAGGACCACGACGTCGGACCGGCCGAGCCCCAGGACGCCGGCTGCCTTGATGAGGCTGTGGTGCAGCTCGACGGTGACGTAGACGCGGCCCCGCGGCACCCCCGCGAGACCGTCGCGCGCCGGGTCGTGCCCGAGCCGCTCGTAGGCCCGCTGCCGCGCCGCCCCGAGGGCCAGCAGGTTCGCGACCGACCCGCTGCTGGAGAACACGCCCTGCAGGGCCGGCGGACCCTGCAGCCCGCAGGCCTCCGCGAGCCAGGTCAGGGCGAGCTCCTCGAGGAAGTTGCCGGTGTGGCCCAGGTAGCGCTGCGTGCCGGCGAACGACGCGGCGAGCGCGGCCACGGCCGGCACGACGGTCGGGCCCGTGGTGATCCACCCGAGGAAGCCCGGCGAGGTCAGGCGCTGGCCGTGGCGCACGACGGGGTCGGCGAGCCGGCGCAGCGTCTCCTCGGCCCCGCGGCCCTGCCGGGGCAGCGGCTCGTCGAGGGTCGACCGCCAGGACGCCGACTCACCGAACTCCGCCCCGGTCGCCGGCGCGGCCAGGTGCTGCTCCAGGGCGGGCAGCACCGCCCGCAGCGCCCCGGCCAGGTCCCGTGTCTCGGCCGCGTCCTCGCTCATCCCGCCAATCTAGGCGCTGGACCCGACAACCGGACCCGGCCTCCGCATGACATCCGACGCGGTGGGACCGAGACGCGGTGGGACCGAGACGCGGCGGCCGGCGACGGCGCGCGCCGTCGGCCGTCGAGCCGTCTGCCGACGAGCCGGATCCCCATGATCGGAGCAGATCGGCGCCCGGGCACGACCCCACCTCACTCCGGTCAGGGGTTACCGCGCGGGAGGGTCAGGGGTTGTCGCGCACGAGGGTCGGGGGTCATCGCGCACGAGGCGACGCATCGCTCACGCGCCCCACGACCCGGGTGCGTGCCCGGGTCAGGGCTCCAGGAGGGCGTCGACGAACGCCTCGGGCTCGAACGGCGCCAGGTCGTCGGCGCCCTCGCCGAGTCCGACGAGCTTCACCGGCACCCCGAGCTCGCGCTGCACTGCGACCACGATGCCGCCCTTGGCCGTGCCGTCGAGCTTGGTCAGCACGATGCCGCTGACGTCGACGACCTCGGAGAAGACCCGCGCCTGGACCAGGCCGTTCTGCCCGGTGGTCGCGTCGAGCACGAGCAGCACCTCGTCGACCGGGCCCTGCCGCTCGACCACCCGCTTGACCTTGCCGAGCTCGTCCATCAGCCCGACCTTGTTCTGCAGCCTCCCGGCGGTGTCGACCACCACGACGTCGTAGCCGCCCTCGGCGCCCTGCTTCACCGCGTCGAACGCGACGCTCGCCGGGTCGCCGGCCTCCGGTCCTCGGACGACCGGGGCGCCGACGCGCTCGCCCCACGTCTGCAGCTGGTCGGCGGCCGCGGCGCGGAAGGTGTCGGCCGCTCCCAGGAGCACCGTCCGGCCGTCGGCCACGAGGACCCGGGCGAGCTTCCCGACCGTGGTCGTCTTCCCCGTGCCGTTGACCCCGACGACCAGGACGACGGCCGGTCGGCCGTTCGCGCCGTGGGTGCGCAGCCCGCGGTCGACGTCGGTTCCGACCAGCGTCAGCAGCTCCTCGCGCAGCAGCGTCCGCACCCGGTCGGGGGTGCGGTCGGCGAGGTCCTTGACGCGGGTGCGCAGCCGGTCCACCAGCTCCTGTGTCGGGGCGACCCCGACGTCCGCGGCGAGCAGGACCTCCTCGACCTCCTCCCAGACCTCGTCGTCGAGCCGCTCCCGGGACAGCAGCCCGAGCAGCCCGAAGCCGAGGGAGCGCTGCGACCCGCCCAGGCGGGCGCGCAGCCGACCCAGCCGGCCGGCCACGGGCTCGGGTGTCTCCGTCGGCGCCTCGACGACCTCGGTCGGGGGCGCGAGCACGGTGACGTCACCGGTCGGTGCGACCTCGACCTCGGTGGTCGGCTCGGTGAGCGGCGGCAGCGACGCCTTGCGGGGGCGGCGGGCGCGCAGGAGGGCCAGGCCGCCGCCCAGGACGACGAGCAGCGAGACGGCGGCGAGAACGACGACGAGGGTGAGGGTGTCCATCGCCGGCAAGTCTCTCAGGTGCCGGGAGGAGGGTCAGTCGCGTCCGGCGTGCACCAGCACCCGGGCTCCGCGGCGCAGACGCTGCTCGGCCCGCTCGAACCGGGCCGACATCGCCCGGGACTTCTCCGGGGTGCTCAGGACGCCCAGCGGCGGGGCCTCGCCCGGGTCGACCCGGTCGGCGACCTCTGCGAGCTTGTCGGTGAGCCGGCCCGTGCGGGGCACCGCCCGGCCCCGGTAGGGGAAGGCGACGAAGCCGACGACGAGCAGGGCCAGGACGCCGAGGACCATGTGCACGACGAGCAGCTCGATCACGGCGAGAGACCTTCCCGGGGGGTGGGACGCGAAAACGTCAGACGGTCACAGAGTCGCACAGGTCAGGCGGACTCGGCCTCGCGCATCCGCTGGCCGATCACCGTGGTGATGCCGTCGCCGCGCATCGACACGCCGTAGAGCGCGTCCGCGACCTCCATGGTCCGCTTCTGGTGGGTGATGACGATCAGCTGGCTCGCCTCGCGCAGCTCCTCCATGATCGAGATCAGCCGGCCCAGGTTGGTGTCGTCGAGGGCGGCCTCGACCTCGTCCATGACGTAGAACGGGCTCGGCCGGGCCCGGAAGATCGCGACGAGCAGCGCGACCGCCGTGAGGGACCGCTCGCCGCCCGACAGCAGCGAGAGCCGCTTGACCTTCTTGCCCGGGGGACGGGCCTCGACCTCGATCCCGGTCGTGAGCATGTCGCCGGGGTCGGTGAGCACCAGGCGCCCCTCGCCGCCCGGGAAGAGCCGCGCGAACACGCCCTCGAACTCCCGGGCCGTGTCCTGGAACGCCGAGGTGAAGACCTGCTCCACCCGCTCGTCGACCTCGCGGACGATGTCGAGCAGGTCGCGCCGGGTCGCCTTGAGGTCCTCGAGCTGCTCGGCGAGGAACTGGTGGCGCTCCTCGAGCGCGGAGTACTCCTCCAGCGCCAGCGGGTTGACCCGGCCGAGCAGCGCGAGGGCCCGCTCGGCCGAGCGCAGCCGCTTCTCCTGCTCGGCGCGGACGTACGGAGTGGGGTCCGGCTCGGTCTCGCGCTCCTCGTCCGGAGCCGGGGGTGACGGCGGCACCAGCTGGTGCGGGCCGTACTCCTCCAGCAGCGCGTCGGGCTCGACGCCGAGGTCCTCCAGCGCCTTCTCCTGCAGCGCCTCGATCCGCAGCCGCTGCTCGGCGCGCGCGACCTCGTCGCGGTGGACGCTGTCGGTGAGGCGCTCGAGCTCCGCGCCGAGCTCGCGCAGGCGTCCCCGCAGGGCGCCCATCTCGTCGTCGCGGTCCGACCGGGCCCGCTCGGCAGCCTCCCGGGCCTGCGCGGCGCGGGAGAGCGAGTGCTCGAGATGGGCCAGGGCGGCCTGGGCCGCGAGCGCGACCTCCTGGGCGACCGCCGCCTCCCGGGCCCGGCGCTCGCGTCGGGCGGCAGCCTTCGCGCGCCCCTCCCGCTCCTGCTCGGCGGCGCGCGAGAGCGCGTCGGCGCGGCCGGCCAGGGCCCGGGCGCGCTCCTCACCGGTGCGGACGGCGAGACGCGCCTCCATCTCGGCCTGCCGACCGGCCCGGGCCGCCCCCTCGAGCTCGTCGCGCAAGGTGGTGTCCGGCTCGCCGTCGTCGGGCGCCTCCTGCGCCGCGGCCAGCCGGGCCTCGAGCTCGACCAGCGCGGCACGGTCGGCGTCGAGGGCCTCCCCGGCGGCGGCGATCGAGCGCCGGACGCGGTCGGCCTCGCCGTGGGCGGCCCGGGCCTGCGCGCCGAGCTGCCCCAGCTGCTCCGCGACCGCGGACATGCGGGCGTCGGACTCGTGCAGCCGGTCCAGCGCGGCGTGCACGTCGCGGGTGGCCAGCGCCTGCTCCTCGAGCGCGGTCTGCAGCGAGAAGCGGGCACGCTCCAGGCGGTGGCCGGCCTCACCGAGGCGGGCGCCCGCCTCGTCGACCGCGGCCTGGACCTCGAGCAGCGTCGGGGCCGAGCCCGACCCACCGGCAGCCCGGTCCCGGGCGAGCACGTCTCCCTCGACCGTGACGGCCGTGACGTCGGGGCGCGCCGCGACGAGCGCCCGGGCGGCCCCGAGGTCCTCGACGACGGCCACGTCGGCGAGGAGCCGGCCCACCGCGGGGCGCAGGGCGTCCGGGACCCGGACCAGGTCCAGGGCCCGGCGCGCACCGGACGGGAGGTCCGGCCCGCCCTCGTCGACCGACGCCCCGTCGGACCCGACGAGCAGGCCGACGTGGCCGGAGTCGTGGTCCTTGAGCAGCCGGATCGCGGCCTCGGCGGTCGCGAGGTCGGCCACGGCCACCGCGTCCGCGGCCGACCCGAGGGCCGCGGCGACGGCCGACTCGTAGCCGTGCTCGACGGTGACGAGGGCCGCGACCGAGCCGAGGACGCCGGAGAGCCGGTCGGTGGCGGCGAGCACGGTGCCGAAGCCGTCCTTGCCGGCGAGGCCGAGCTCCAGGGCCTCCTTGCGCGCGGTGAGTGCGGAGCGCTGCCGCTCCGCCTCGCGCTCCTCGTCGCGAAGGGCGGCCACCTTCTCGTCGGCCGCCGCGAGGCGCAGGCTGGCCTCCTCGTGGTCGGAGTCCAGGTCCTCCTCCCCCGCGTCCAGCCCGGCGACCTGGGTCTCGAGGGCGGTGAAGTCCGACTGCGCCCGGGCCGCGCGCTCCCGGGCGCTCTCCAGGGCCGGGGCGAGGCGGCCGGCCTCGGCCTCGCCGGCCTCCACGCGGCTGCGGGCCGCCGCGACCTGCCCGGAGAGGCGGGCGAGCCCCTCCCGCCGGTCGGCGGCCGCCCGGGTGGCGGCCGTCACCCGCTGCTGCTCGCCGGCGAGGGCCTGCTCGGCCTCCTGACGGGCGGTCACCGCCGTGGCGAGCGCGTCGCGGTCGCGTGCGACTGCCTGCTCGATCTCCTGCTCCTCGGCGCGCACCTGGGCGGCCTGGGCCTCGAGGGCCTCCGGGTCCCGCCCGGGCCGCTCGTCCTCGGGCTCGGCCGCGAGGTGGCGCACCCGCTCCGCCGCGAGTCCACCGGTCCCCCGGAACCGCTCGCGGAGGGAGGACAGGCGGTACCAGGTCTCCTGCGCGCGGGCCAGGGCCGGGGCCTCCGCGGCCGCGGTCTCCTCGAGGGCCCCCTCGCGGGCGGTCGCCTCGGCCAGCTCGGCCTCGACCTCGGCCCGCCGTGCGCGCAGGGCGGTCTCGTCGGCGACCTCCGCCTCCAGGCTGGAGGTGAGCTGGACCAGGTCGTCGGCCAGCAGCCGCAGCCGCGCGTCGCGCAGGTCGGACTGGATGACCGCCGCCCGCCGCGCGACCTCGGCCTGGCGGCCGAGCGGCTTGAGCTGGCGGCGCAGCTCGACCGTGAGGTCCTGCACCCGGGTCAGGTTGGCCTGCATCGCGTCGAGCTTGCGGAGAGCCTTCTCCTTGCGCTTGCGGTGCTTGAGGACGCCCGCGGCCTCCTCGATGAAGCCGCGGCGCTCGTCGGGGCCGGCGGAGAGCACGGCGTCGAGCTGGCCCTGCCCGACGATGACGTGCATCTCGCGCCCGATGCCCGAGTCGGAGAGCAGCTCCTGGACGTCGAGCAGGCGGCAGGCGTTGCCGTTGATCGCGTACTCCGAGCCGCCGTTGCGGAACATGATCCGCGAGATGGTGACCTCGGCGTAGTCGATCGGCAGCGCCCCGTCGGTGTTGTCGATCGTGAGGCTGACCTCGGCGCGCCCGAGCGGCGCCCGCCCTGTCCCCGGCGAGCCGGCCGACGCCGCCGACCCGGCGAAGATGACGTCCTCCATCTTGCCGCCGCGCAACGACTTGGCGCCCTGCTCGCCCATGACCCAGGCGAGGGCGTCGACGACGTTGGACTTGCCCGAGCCGTTCGGCCCGACGACGCAGGTGATGCCCGGCTCGAAGTGGAAGGTCGTCGCCGACGCGAAGGACTTGAAGCCCTTGAGGGTGAGGCTCTTCAGGTGCACGCGGGGGTTCTCCTCGCGTCCCGGCACCGGGGTCGCCGCGCGGGGCGGGTGCGGTCAGGACGTACGTCGGGCGGGGAAGGCCGGGGCCACCCTACCCGCCGCCGGGCAGCCGGACGGCCCGGCGCGCCGCGCGGCTGCGGCGCCTCCGGGCCGGGCGGCGCGGGTCAGCGCGCGGGGACCGTCGCCAGCCGGCGGCGCCGCAGCAGCGCCAGTCCGCCCAGGCCGAGCACGGCCGCGGCGAGGACCGTCACCGCCGGGTCGACGCCCGCGCCGCCAGGGACGCCGAGCGTCCCGAGCAGCGGCGTGGAGCCGCCCGTCCCCGGGAGGTCCACCGTGTAGACGTCCAGCCCGCGGACCGCGTCGACCGTGTAGACGATGTTGGTCTTGCTCGACGTGGCCTTGCCGCTCTTGGTGCGCTGCGGGACCCAGTAGGCGTCCCACACCTCGGAGAGGCCGCTGGCGACGTAGCCGTACTCCTTGAGGTCCCGCGGGTCCCGGGCGTCGATCAGGCGCAGGCCGCCCTCGTAGTAGCCCTGGGCGACGATGCCGCTCTGGTGCACGTCGAACCAGTGCGCGGAGCAGAAGGCCATGTGGGGCGTCGACACGCCCTCCCCGAGGTCGACCGGGTTGATGAGGTCCAGCGGGTGGATCGAGCCGGGGGTGCCGTCGAGGCTGGTGACCTGCCAGGTCTGCAAGCTGCCGGCCTTGCTGCAGTCGGTCTGGACGTAGTCCTCCTCGGTCACCAGCAGGACGTTGCCCTTGGCCAGGCTCGGTGCGGCGGACGCGGTGAAGCTCGACGCGTTGGGCCGGTCGGCGTTGTGGTGGATGAAGTTGTTCCACGGGTCCGAGACGCCGTTGGCGTCGGTGGTCGCGGCGAGGCGGGGGGACGTCGGGTCGGAGACGTCGAAGACGGCGCTGCCGGCCGAGCCGGTGTGGATGCCGTAGCCGGCCTCGTCGAAGTTCCACTTGTGGCCGGCGCCGCGGCTGAACTCGGGGCTGGGACCCGCCGCGGGCGAGGCGAAGACCCCCACCTCGCGAGGGGCGTCGAGGTCGCGAAGGTCGACGATCGAGTACTTCCCGGCGCTGCCCGCGGTGTAGGCGTAGCGGCAGTCGGTCTCGTCGATGCAGGCGACGGTGTGGGTGTTGGTCGTCGTCTTCACGCTGGACCGGATGTGCGGGTTCGCCGGGTCGGTCACGTCGACGACGAACACCTCGTTGTCCTCGCCGAGGTACGTCGGGTTGGTCGGGCTGTACTCCACGAGGTCGGCTCCGACGAGGACGAACCGGTTGACGACGCCGTCGACCTTCTTCTCGCCGTAGTTCATCGCCTCGTTCTCGAACACGAGGTTGGGCAGCGTGCCGGTGAGCCTCGGCCGGACCGGGTCCGAGACGTCGAACACGGAGATGCTGTCCGTGCTCGAGACGTAGAAGTACGGCGCGCTCCTGGCGAAGACCCCGGAGATCGCGGCGGTGTCCGGGACGTTGCCGACGAAGCGGATGTTGGGGCTGCTGATCACCGGGACGCTGACGCCGTCGGTGAACCGCTGGCGCTTCTCGGCAGACTTGGACTCGTCGTTCTGGTGGGCGGCCGCCGGTGCGGCGGCGGCCCCGCCGGCCAGCACCAGGGCGGCGGCGACGGCGAGCGGGCGGAAGAAGTGGCGGACGGGCACGGGTGGGACCTCCGGGGCACGGTGTCGCGTGGGGTCGCCACGCGTCTCGTCACCCGGTCAACGAGGCAGGGGTGACCGAGGTCACGTTCCCCGTCCCGGGCCGCGCAAAACGGGACGAAAGACGTGACAGGGCGGTCACGCTCCGGACATGCGAACGGGACGCCAGTCGGCGTCCCGTTGCGGATCCCGGTCTCCCGGGGTGGTCGTCGGTGCCCGTGGGGTGTCGCCCGGTCAGGCGAGCGCGGGCTCCTTGACGACGTCGAGGGAGATCAGGTGGCTGTCCGTGACGCTCGCGGCGAGGGCGTCGTTCTCGGCGCGCAGCCGGACCACCTCGGCCTCCAGCGACCGTACTCGCTCGTGCAGCCTGCGCATCTCCATCACTGTCCGGGGGTCCGGACCACCGACATGACCGATCAGAGCCTTCGCCATGCGTTGATCCTCCACGTGCTCCGGCCCGCGACGCTGCGGGTCGCTCATCGGGGTCGTCGCTCGGGTGTCCGGGGTGACGGCACCCGAGGCCTGCTCGACGTGTTACCAGGGTCGCACCCTGTCACCGCAGGGTCAATAGGTCACGGCGTGATCACGAGTCCCGACATGGGCCGAACGGGTGATGCGGCCTCCACCAACCGGGGCAGAGCGGGCACCGTGCCGGTCAGGTGCAGGCGCAGACCAGCCGGGCCGTCTCCGGCAGGAGACCGCCGGCCCCGGGGACCACGGCCGCCGACCCCCGCCCGTCCGGGTCCCAGACGCTCACCCGGCGCGGGCCGCGGTCGCCGGTCACGAAGAAGACCGGCCCGCCCACGGCACCGATGAGGCCCGCCTCGGGGTCGACCCCGAGGGAGCCCGCCACCAGCAGGGCGTTGTCCCCTCCGGGGACGAGCCGGGCCAGGGCCCGCACGCTCGCGTCGCCGGTGCGCGCGACCGGCACGAGGGTGGCCGTCGTCCCGCCCGGCCCCCCGACGCCGAACTCCCACCCGGGTGGCGGGGCCACCGCGCGGGCCCGGACGTCGTCGCGGGTGACGCTCACGACCAGGACGCGGCAGCCGGGGCCGGGGCAGTCGCCGGACTCGGTGAGCACCCAGTCGGCCGCGATCCCCAGCAGGCGGCCGTACGTCCCCAGGAGCCGGACGGCCGTCTCGGGCCCTGCCCCGACGCGCCGCTGCGGCCAGGCCAGCGCCAGCTCCTGGCCGGCCGCGCCCGGCGCCGGCCGGCTCATGAGCAGCGCCCGCGTGCCGACGGCCGAGATCGTCCCCTCCGGGTACCAGCCCTGCTCGCGGTCGAAGCCCGGGTAGGGAACCGGCTGCGCGACCCGGCCGGTGGCGACGTCGACCTCGACGACCGAATCGCCGCGCAGGACGACCGCGCGCCCCGGCGCTCCCGTGGCCGCGACGACGCGCTCGGCCCGCCCGATGTTCGTGGCGGGCGCGGAGCCTCGCGGGGGGACCCGGAACAGCACCCCGTGGTGCACGGCGACCAGGCTGCCCGCACCCCGGGTCGCCGGGACGTGCACGAGGGGGCCGTCGCTCGGGAACCCGGCCGGCAGCCGCGCGCCCTGGTCCGGGTCGGCCGACCCGAGCCTTACGAGGCGGTCGTCCAGCCGGGCGACCAATCGGCTCCTCGGCTCGGGCTCGGGCTCGCCCGCCGGTGCGCGGTCCCCGCCGCGGCCCTGCGGGGCGTCGGCCGAGAGCAGCCCGCTGGTGGAGAGCAGGAACGCGACCGCGATCACGACGACGAGCAGCAGCACGATCCGCTGCACGTTCGTCGGCCCGCCGCCACGGGGCTCGCGACCCTGCTCAACGACGTCCCCGACGACGCCCGGGTCGGGCGCCGGCGCACGCGGACCGTCCTGCACACCGCCAGCCTCCCTCACCCCCGCCTCCCGTGCGCCCCGGGGCGCCGAGGTCCTCAGGGGGCACGGCGCGGGCGTGGCTGGCACGCCGGGCAGCGGAACGAGGACCGGTTCATGAAGGGCTCGCGCACCACGGTGGCACCGCATCGCGGGCACGGGAGGCCGGTGCGGCCGTAGACCGCGAGCCCGCGCTCGAAGTAGCCGCTGCGGCCGTTGACGTCGACGTACAGCGCGTCGAACGACGTCCCGCCGGCAGCCAGCGCCTCCACCATCACCGCACGAGCCGCGTCGAGCAGGTCACGAGCCCGCGGCCGCGTCAACGTCGCGGTCTGCCGCAGGTAGTGCAGCCGGGCCCGCCACAGGGCCTCGTCGGCGTAGATGTTGCCGATACCGCTGACCAGCGTCTGGTCGAGCAGGGCCCGCTTGACCCCGGTGCGGCGGCGGCGGAGCGCGGCGGCGAACGCCTCGTCGGAGAACTCCGGGTCCAGCGGGTCGCGGGCGATGTGCCCCACCGGCAGCGGCAGCCCGGTGCGGTCGGCGTCGGTGAGGGACAGCCCGCCGAAGGTGCGCTGGTCCACGAAGCGCAGCTCGTGGGCGCCGTCGGCGAAGGTGACGCGGACCCGCAGGTGCTCGCCGTCCGGGGCCTCGGGCGGGAGCAGCAGCAGCTGGCCGCTCATGCCGAGGTGGGCGAGGACCACCTCCCCCGCACCGGCCCCCGGGGCCGGGTCGAGGGCGAGCCAGAGGTACTTCCCGCGCCGGTGCACACCGGCGACGCGACGGCCGCGCAGCCGCGCGGCGAAGTCGGCCGGCCCGGCGGCGTGACGCCTCGTGGCGCGCGGGTGGCGGACCTCGACGTCGGCGACGGTGCGTCCGGTCACCCAGCGGTCGAGGCCGCGCCGGACGACCTCGACCTCGGGCAGCTCGGGCATGGGGGCGCGTCGGTCCGGGGGTCAGGCGCCCGGTGGCGTGGGCTCCCCGGCGGGGCCGTCCGGGAGGTCGGCCTGCAGCCGGCGCCACGCGGCGGCCGCGGCCTCCTGCTCGGCCTCCTTCTTGCTGCGGCCGGAGCCCTCGCCGTAGGCCTCCCCGGAGATCTGCACCACGGCGGTGAACAGCTTCTGGTGGTCGGGGCCGGTCTCGCTGACGGAGTACTCCGGGACGCCCAGTGCGGCGGTCGCCGTCAGCTCCTGCAGGCTGGTCTTCCAGTCCAGTCCCGCGCCCAGCGTCGCCGCGTCGTCGATGAGCGGGTCGAAGAGGCGGTGGACCAGTCGAGCGGCCTGCACGAGGCCACGGTCGATGTAGACCGCGCCGAGCACGGCCTCGAGGGTGTCGGCCAGGATCGAGGTCTTGTCCCGCCCGCCGGTGCTCTCCTCGCCCCTCCCGAGGCGCACGAACTCGCCGAGGCGCAGCGCGCGGCCGACGTCGGCGAGGGCGCGCATGTTGACGACCGCCGCCCGCAGCTTGGCGAGCTGGCCCTCGGGCAGCTCGGGGTGGTTGCGGTAGAGCGTGTCGGTCACGACGAGCCCGAGCACCGAGTCGCCGAGGAACTCCAGCCGCTCGTTCGTGGGCAGGTTGCCGTTCTCGTACGCGAAGGACCGGTGCGTGAGGGCCCGCTCGAGCAGGTCCGCCGACAGGGTCGTGTCGAGCAGACCACAGAGCTCGGCGTGGCCGTCAGGCCCCTCCGGGGACGCGATCTGCGCGGTCATGTGGTGACGGTGCCGGCTCAGACGTCGAGGACGTCGCGGTCGTTGTAGGTGCCGCAGGTGGGGCACGCGACGTGCGCCAGCTTTGGCTCGCGGCAGCGCTTGCAGGGCGCGAGGGGGGCCGCGGTCGTCTTCCACTGGGCCCGCCGCGAGCGGGTGTTGCTGCGCGACATCTTCCGCTTGGGAACGGCCACGGTTGTTCACTCCTCGGTGTCGAAGGTGGTGCTTGGGTGCTCTGGCGTGCTGGTCGTGCGGTCAGTCGTCGAGCTGGCGGAGGGCGGCCCACCGCGGGTCGACCTCGTCGTGCGCGTGCCCCGGCTCGGTCTCGAGCCGCACCCCGCAGCGGGGGCACAGACCGGGGCAGTCCTCACGGCACAGCGGCTGGAGCGGCAGCGCCAGCACCACCGCGTCCCGCAGCGCCGGCTCCAGGTCGAGCAGGTCGCCCTCGAGGCGAGGCAGGTCTTCCGGTTCCTCGTCCCCGTCGGCCTCGCGGTGGTGGCGTGACTCCCTGTCGCGGTCGGCCCAGACGTAGAGCTCCTGGATGTCGACCACCACCGTCTGGCTGACCGGGTCGAGGCAGCGCACGCACTCCCCGGACACGGTGGCGGCCACCGTGCCGGAGACCAGCACGCCTTCCACGACCGACTCGAGCCGGAGGTCCAGCTCGAGGGCCGATCCCTCGGGGACACCGAGCACGGCGACACCGAGGTGGGCCGGTGCCGGAACAGATCGGGAGAGCGGTCGCATCGACCCCGGTCGACGCCCCAGCTCGCGCGTGTCCAGCACGAGGGGCGATCGAGGGTCGAGGCGGTGCGCCGTTCTCCTGGTCTCTTCGGGCATGCTCACATCGGGCTCGGTCGGGCACGGGCCCCTTGTGGGACCGGGAAAGGCTACCTGACGGGCGTCGCAGGGCCCAAAAGCGCGGCCCGCGCGCACTCCAGGAGCTCAGGTCTCGTCCGGCCCGTCGTCGAGCGGGTGGGGCGGGCTGCTGACCTCGGGCTCCGCGAGGTCGCCGTGCGCCGTGCGGCCGCCCAGCTTGTCGCGGCCGCGCCGCACCGCGACCAGCGTCTTGTCCAAGACGACCTCGAAGTTCGCCAGCTTGGTGTCCACGTAGTCGTCGACCTCGCGCCGCATCGCCTCGGCCTCCTCGGCCGCCGACGCGTGGATCCGCGCCGCCCGGCGCTGCGCCTCGGTGACCACCTCGGTCTCCGAGGTGAGGTGCTGGCGCTCCCGCTCGGCCTGCCCGATGACCCGCTGGGCCTCGCGGCGTCCCTCGTCGACAACCGACTCGCGGTCGGCCAGCAGCATCTGGGCGTGCCGGAACTCCTCGGGCAGCAGCTCGCGGATCTCCTCGAGCAGCGCGAGCACCTCGCCGCGGTTGACGACGCAGGACGCCGACATCGGCATCGACCGGGCGTGCTCGACGATGGCGGTGAGCTCGTCGAGCTTGTCGTGCACGTCCACGGGGGGTGGTCTCCGGCTCTCGGGGGTGCTGGTCAGGACGAGCGGTCCAGGCGGCGGCCGAGCCGGTGCAGGACCGGCTCCGGCACCAGGCCGGAGACGTCGCCGCCCCAGGTCGCGACCTCCTTGACGAGACTAGAGGAGAGGAAGCTGTACTCCGGGTTGGTGGCGACGAACAGCGTCTCCAGCCCCGTCAGCCGGTTGTTCATCTGCGACATCTGCAGCTCGTAGTCGAAGTCGCTGACCGCACGCAGCCCCTTCACGACGACGGGGATGTCCTGCTCGCGGCAGTAGTCGACCAGCAGCCCGCGGAACGAGTCGACGACGACGTTGCCGAGGCCGGCGGTGACCTCGCGCAGCATCTCGATGCGGTCCTCGACGGGGAAGAGCCCCTCCTTCGAGGCGTTCACGAGCACCCCGACGGTGACCTCGTCGTAGAGCCGGCTCGCCCGCTCGATGACGTCCAGGTGGCCGTTCGTGACGGGGTCGAAGGAGCCCGGACACACGCAGCGGCGCACGGTCATCCTCCTGCGCTCTCGACGGGACCGGTCGGCGGGGAGCCCGGCTGGCGGGCGGCGCGACCGTACCAAAGCGTCGCCTCGCCGTAGCGGCGCGACCGGTCCGGCACGTAGCCCTCCGGCCAGCGCCAGGTCCCGCCGCGGGTGGCGCGCTCGACGGCGACGACCGCGCCGGGCGCGACCCAGCCGTGGCGCCACAGGGCGGCGAGCACGTCCCGCAGGTCGGCGTCGGTCAGGTCGTAGGGCGGGTCGAGGAAGAGCACGTCGTACGCCGGCCCGCCCGCGGGGCGGCCGGCCATCCGCTCCACCCGGCCGGCATGGACCTCGGCACCGGCAAGGCCGAGGGCGTCCACGTTGGCCCGCACGGTGCGCGTCGCCGCGGTGTCGGCCTCGACGAGCAGGGCGTGGGAGGCGCCGCGGCTGAGCGCCTCCAGGCCGACGGCACCGGACCCGGCGTAGAGGTCGGCCACGCGACGGCCGGCCAGCGACCCGAGCATCGACTCCAGGGTCGAGAACAGGGCCTCGCGGGCCCGGTCGGAGGTCGGCCGGGTCCCGTGCCCCGGCGGGACCGCGAGCCGTCGGCCGCGGGCGGCGCCGGCGACGACCCGGGTCACGCCCCGCTCACGCCTTCTCCAGGTAGTCGGACCGCTCGTCGGCGAGCAGGGTGTCCACGGCCCGGCGCAGGTCGGCGTTGGCGAACAGGTGCGGGTCGGCGGCGACGAGCCGGGTGGCCTCGCCGCGCGCGAGCTCGATGACCTCCTCGTCGCGCAGGACCGAGAGCAGGCGCAGGCTGGAGCGCCGTCCCGACTGCGACGCGCCGAGGACGTCGCCCTCACGCCGTGACTCGAGGTCGACCCTCGACAGCTCGAACCCGTCCACGGTGGCCGCGACGGCGTCGAGCCGGCGGCGCGAGGGGCTCGCCTCCGGCAGGTCGGTGACGAGCAGGCACAGGCCCGGCGCCGTCCCCCGGCCGACCCGGCCGCGCAGCTGGTGCAGCTGGGAGACGCCGAACCGGTCGGCGTCGAGGACGACCATCGCGGTCGCGTTGGCGACGTCCACGCCCACCTCGATCACCGTGGTCGCGACCAGCACGTCGACCTCGCCAGCGGCGAAGCGGCGCATCACCTCGTCCTTGGCGTCGGCCGGCAGACGCCCGTGCAGCACCTCGACGCGCAGGCCGGCCAGCGGCCCCTCGACCAGGGCCGGCGCCGTGTCGAGCACCGCCACCGCGGGACGCAGCGCCGGCTCCTCCTCGAGGTCGGGCACGAGCCGCAGCCCGCCGTGCTCCTCCGGCGCCTCGTCCTCGGTGATGCTCTCGCCGATGCGCGGGCAGACGACGTAGGCCTGGTGGCCGGCCTCGACCTCCTCCCGCACGCGCTGCCAGGCGCGGTCGAGGAAGTGCGGCTTCTCCCCCACCGGGACGACGTGGGTCGTGATGGGCGCCCGGCCGGCGGGCAGCTCGGTGAGCGTCGAGACGTCGAGGTCGCCGAAGACGGTCATCGCCACCGTGCGGGGGATCGGGGTGGCGGTCATGACCAGGACGTGGGGCGGCACGCTCGCCTTGGCGCGCAGCGCGTCGCGCTGCTCGACGCCGAAGCGGTGCTGCTCGTCCACGACGACCAGGCCGAGGTCGAAGAAGTCGACCGTGTCCTGGATGAGCGCGTGGGTGCCCACGACGATCCCGGACTCCCCCGACGCCACGTCGAGCAGGGCCTGGCGGCGGGCCGCCGTCCCCTGCGAACCGGTGAGCAGCGCGACCCGGGTGCCGACGTCGGAGCCCCCGAGCAGACCGCGCTCCGCCAGGGGCCCGAGCAGGGCGGTGATCGACCGGTGGTGCTGCTGGGCCAGGACCTCCGTCGGGGCCAGCAGCGCCGCCTGCCCGCCGCTGTCGACGACGGCGAGCATGGCGCGCAGCGCCACGACCGTCTTGCCCGACCCGACCTCGCCCTGCAGCAGCCGGTGCATCGGGTGGCTGCGCGCCAGGTCGCTGGCGAGCTCGGCGGCGACCGCCTCCTGCCCCCCGGTCAGGCGGAAGGGCAGCCGCTCGTCGAACGCGGACACCAGGCCCGACGCGCTCGGGACGCGCGCCGTCGCGGGCAGCTCGGCGGCCTCCACGCGCCGCCGAGCGAGCACGACCTGCAGCAGGAAGGCCTCGTCGAAGCGCAGCCGCTGCTGCGCCCGCCGTACGTCCGTGCGGTCGGCCGGCCGGTGCACGAGGTGCAGGGCCTGCCCGAGCGGCAGGAGCCCGAGCCGCTCGCGCACGGCCTCCGGCAGCGGGTCGGGGACCTGGTCGGCGAGGTCGAGCACGGTCCGGACGCTCTTGGCGACGGCCCAGGAGGCGAGCTTCGCGGTCGCGGGGTAGACCGGCAGCAGCCCGCCGGCGAAGCTGTCGGCGTCGTCGCCGACCGAGACCTCGGGGTTCGTCAGCGTCAGCCGGCCGCGGAAGGCCTCGACCGTCCCGGCGAAGAGCGCCTCCGTGCCGGGGGGCAGCATCTTGTCGAGGTAGCGCTTGTTGAAGAACGTCAGGGTCAGCCGGCGGTGCCCGTCGGTCACGACGACGTCGAGCTTGTGCAGCTTGGCGCGCAGCTGGCGGCCGGAGACCGAGGCCACCGTCGCCTGGACGGTCGCCTGCTCCCCCGCGCGCAGGCCGCTGAGGTCGGTGAGCTCGCCGCGCTCGTAGTAGCGGCGCGGGTAGTGCCGCAGCAGGTCCTCGACGGTGTGCACGCCGAGCCGGGAGGTCAGCTCCTTGGCGGTCCGGTCGCCGACCACAGCCTTCACCGGAGCGGCGAGGTCGACCACGTCACTCCACCCCGAGCAGGAGCGGGTAGCGCGGCTGCCCGCCCTCGTAGACGACGGTGTCGACCTCGGGCCGGGTCTCGTGGAGGTGCTCGACGACAGCGGAGGCCAGGGCTGCGACGTCGCCGTCGCCGGTCGCCCCGGTCACGAGGGTGACCAGCTCGCCACCGCCTGCGAGCATCCGGTCGACGACGCTGCGCGCGACGCCGGCCAGGTCCGGCCCGATCACCGCGAAGTCGCCGTCGACGATGCCGAGCACGTCGCCCTCCTGGCACACGCCGGCCATGGTGACCGCGTCGCGCGCCGCGACGGTCACGCCGCCGTGGCGGCAGTGGCCGGCGGCCGCGGTCATGGCGACGACGTCGTCCTCGAACCGGCGGTCCGGGTCGTGGACGGCCAGCGCGGCGATGGCCTGGACGCTCGCGCGGGTGGGGATGACCGCCACCCGCAGGCCCTCGTCCCGCGCCCGGGCAGCCGCGGCCTCCGCGACGGCCTGGCTGTCCGGGTCGTTGGGCAGCACGACGAGGTCACGCGCCGCGGCGGCCCGCAGGCCGTCGAGCACCTCGCCGGTCGAGGCGCGCCGGCCCGGGCCGCCGCGCACCACTGTCGCCCCGGCCGCCTCGAACAGCGCGGCCAGGCCGTCGCCCGCGACGACGGACACGACCCCCCGGCCGTCGTCGGCCAGGCGGCCCGTCGCCACGCGGGCGGCGTCGGCGAAGTGGGTCACCCGGATGCGGTACGGCCGGCCGGCCTCGACCCCGGCCTCGACCGCGGCGCCCACGTCGTCGACGTGCACGTGGACGTTCCACGTCGGCTCGGCGCCCACGACGACCAGCGAGTCGCCGAGCCCGGCGAGCGTCTCGCGCAGGTCCTGCACCCGGGCGGCGAGCGCGTCGAGCAGGTACATGACCTCGAACGCCGGGCCGGCCGCGCCGTCCTCGTCCGCCGGCTGGCCGGGCGTGCCGGTGCCGGCCGCCGGCCGGGCCTCGACACGCACCGCGGTGGGCTCCGGCGCGGCACCCGTGACGACGGAGACCAGCGCGTCCAACAGGACGCAGACGCCGCGACCGCCGGCGTCGACGACCCCGGCCCGGCGGAGCGCCTCCAGCTGGTCGGGCGTGCGGGCCAGCGCGGCGCGGGCGCCCGCCGCCGCCTGCGTCACCACACCCGCGAGACCGTCGCCGCCGGTGGCCTCCCGGGCGGCGCGTGCCGCCTCGCGGGCGACCGTCAGCATCGTCCCCTCGACCGGGCGCGCCACCGCCGCGTAGGCGGCGTCCGCGGCCGACTCCAGGGCGCGGGCCAGGCCGGCGGCGTCGGCCGGCGCGGCGTCCCCGGCCACGGCGTCGGCCAGGCCACGCACCATCTGGCTGAGGATGACCCCGGAGTTCCCGCGTGCGCCCAGCAGGGCGGCCTGCGCCATCGTGGCCAGTGCGGCCGCGGGAGGCGCGCCCTCGGCGGTCTCGTCCTCGCCGAGCGCGTCGGCGGCCGCAGCGACGGTGAGGTGCAGGTTGGTGCCGGTGTCACCGTCGGGCACCGGGTAGACGTTGAGCTCGTCGATCTCCTCGCGGGCCTCCTGCAGCGCGTCGCGGCCGGCGCGGGCCCACCGGGCGACGGCCGCCGCGTCGAGCGCCCGCAAGGGAGCGCTCGGTGCGAGCGGGGCCGCGGTGGTCATGAGGATGTCGCTTTCGGGCGTGCGGGCGGGTCTGGCCCGCAGGCTAGCCGCCCCCGCTGCGCCGGTCCGGCTCGGTTGGCGTCCCGGCGCGCCGGTCGGTTACGCTGCTGCGGTTGCCCGGGTGACTCGCGCCCGGCAGGTCTTGTCCGTCCCACCTCTTGGAGATCACCCGTGGCTGCCACCTGCGACGTCTGCGGCAAGGGTCCGGGCTTCGGTCACAGCATCTCGCACTCGCACCGGCGCACCAAACGCCGCTGGAACCCCAACATCCAGACCGTGCGCGCGATGGTCGGTCGGACGCCCAAGCGGCTCAACGTCTGCACCTCCTGCCTCAAGGCGGGCAAGGTCACCCGCTGACCCCAGCCCGTCCCGCCGGCCGGTCCACCCCTCGGGGAGGGCCGGCCGTCCTCGTCCCGGAGGTCCGGGTCGCCCGCTCAGAAGGCCGTCCAGCCCGCGGGCCCGGTCCACGGCGCCCCGTCGACGAGCACACCCTCGCCGGGCTCGACCCGGCCCACGACGCTCCACGCCATGGGCAGGTCGACGTCGGGCGGGAAGCTCGCGGCCAGCGCGTGGTCCTCCCCGCCGCCGAGCAGCCAGTGCAGCGGGTCGGCCGAGAGCGCGCGCGCAGTGTCCTGGAACTCCTGGGGCACGTGGAAGGCCTCGCTCGACAGGCTCACCGCCACCCCGCTGGACCGCGCGACGTGCCCCAGGTCGGCGACGAGCCCGTCGCTGACGTCGACCATCGCCGTCGCGCCCAGCAGGGCGGCCCGGGGCCCCTCGGCGTAGGGCGGCGCGGGACGGCGGTGGGCGTCGACCAGGGCCCGCGGCGACCGGAACCCGCGCGAGAGCACGGCGAGCCCCGCCGCGGCCCAGCCGAGCCGTCCGGCGACCGCGACGAGGTCACCGGGGCGGGCACCCGCCCTCGTCACCGGCTCCCGGCCCTCGAGCGAGCCGAGAGCGGTCACCGACACGGTGAGCACCTCACCCCGCACGACGTCACCGCCCGCGACCACGGCGCCGGCCCGCGCGGCCTCCTCGCCGATGCCGTCGGCCAGCTCGAGCACCCAGTCGCTGTCGCGGTCGACGGGCACGGCCAGCCCCACCAGCAGCGCGGTCGGCACACCGCCCATGGCCGCCACGTCGGCGAGGTTCGCCGCCGCCGCCCGGGTGCCCACGTCCGCCGCCGAGGACCACTCGCGCCGGAAGTGGCGCCCCTCGACCAGCATGTCGGTCGTCGCGACAACGCGGCCGTCCGGCACCGCGACGACCGCCGCGTCGTCACCCGGGCCGAGCAGCAGCGCCGGGCCGCCGCCCAGCCGCGACGTGACGGCCTCGACGAGCGCGTGCTCGCCCAGCTCTCCCACGGTGGTGCCCATGTCGCAGCCTCCTCGACAGCCGCGCCGACCGGTCCCGCGGGGGATCCGATAGGTTCGCTCGCGATCGATGCTCGTGTCGGTCGGTTCGCCGCCAGACTCTACGAAAGGCCCCGCCGATGGTTGTCCAGGCCTACATCCTCATCCAGACCGAGGTCGGAAAGGCCGCGGCCGTGGCCCGCGAGATCGCCGAGGTCAAGGGCGTGACCATGGCAGAGGACGTCACCGGGCCCTACGACGTCATCGTCCGCGCCGAGGCCCGCAACGTCGACGAGCTGGGCAAGCTGGTCGTCGCCAAGGTCCAGGGCGTCGACGGCATCACCCGCACGCTCACCTGCCCGGTCGTCCACCTCTGACCGAGCGCGCCGGTCGCCGCGCCGCGGTCCTGGCTCTCGCCGTGGTGGCGACCGCCTGCACGTCCGCGCCCGTCGCGGTGACCCCGCCGTCCGGCGCGCGCGGAGCCGGCTGCGGGGCGCTGCACGACGCGCTGCCCGGCGAGCTCGACGGCCGGGGCGGCCGCGAGACGGCCCCGGCCTCCGAGCGCACCGCGGCCTGGGGCGACCCGGCGGTGGTGCTGCGGTGCGGCGTCGCGCGACCGGCCGGCCTGACCGCGACCTCGGAGGTCATCGAGGTCGACGGGGTCGGGTGGTTCCTGGCCGAGCGCGCCGGCGCGTTCGTCTTCACGACCGTCGGGCGCACGCCGTACGTCCGGGTGCGCGTGCCGGCGGGGACGCCGCGCGCCGCGGCCACCGCCCCCCTCGTCGACCTCGCCGGCCCGGTCGCGGACACCCTCCCCCTCGACTGACCCCCAAGATCCCGCCGCTCGTGCCCAGGAGGCGAGTCGGCTGCCTTCCTGTGCACGACGGTCGGGATCATGGCGGGAAGCGGTGGCCTCGACCAGGGCGGAGCGTCACCTGTCACGCGGTCCTGTCCCGAGGTTCGAGGACGACCACCGGCGTCTCGGTCGACCGTCGGCCGGCATACGCGTCGAGGTCCGGATCGACCGAGACCCAGCGCCGCCACAGCCGATCACGCTCCTCCCCCGCGCACCGGCGTGCGCGCACCGGACGCGGACGCTGGCGGGCCAGTCGGACGACAGCGTCCGGGTGTGCCTCGAGGTTGAGCCACCACGAGGGATGACCCTCGTCCCAGCCGTTCATGGCGAGCGCGACGAGGTTGGGATCGTCGTCGAGGTAGCCGATGATGACGCTGCGCTCGTCCCCCGACTTCCGCCCGATGGTCGTGAGCCGCAGCGCACCCCAGCCGCGCTTGTTCGACGTGGTCCACAGGAACCGGCCGCCACTGAGTCGGTAGAGCGCCCGATGTGCGCGCCAGGCCGCGTGGACGAACCACGGCGGCGGGAGTCTCGGCGGTCGGGGTGCCGTTGTGTCCATGACTGGTTCCTCCGAGGCAGGCCGGTGCTGCACTACCGCATGTGCCGTCCACGCTAGGCGCTCCCGCGGTGACGCGCGGCGGCAGGTGACAGCACCGACGGCCTGCTGGTCAGGGCCTCCGCCGCTCACTCGCGAGACGGTGCGCACCGGCGCCGAGCCGAGGTGTTGCGGCCCGACGTCTCGCGGGAGAAACGGAAGACGGTCGGGTGTCGTCGATCGGAGGGTCGCGACGATGACGGTCAGTGCAGGCCGGGCGGGCGGCGCAGGGCGGTCTGCACCAGGCGGTCGACGAGGGCCGGGTAGTCGAGCCCGGTCGCCTTCCACATCAGCGGGAACATCGACACCGGGGTGAAGCCGGGCATCGTGTTGACCTCGTTGACGACGACCCGGCCGTCGTGGCCGACGAAGAAGTCGACCCGGGCCAGCCCCTCGCAGCTGAGCGCCTCGAAGGCGCGCACGGCCAGGTCGCGCACCTCGGCCGCGACGTCGTCGGCCAGCTCGGCCGGCACGACGAGCTCGGTCCCCTCGTCGGGGAGGTACTTGGCGGCGAAGTCGTAGAACTCGTGGTCGCCCCCGACGACGACCTCGGCCGGGACGCTGGCCTCGGGCACGGCTCCGTCGAGGCCCTCGAGCACGCCGCACTCGATCTCGCGGCCGTCCACCGCCGCCTCGATGACGACCCGCAGGTCGTGCGTCCGCGCCTCGTCGACGGCGGCGTCGAGGGCGTCGGGCGCGTGCACCTTCGTGATGCCAACGCTCGAGCCGGCGCGGGCGGGCTTGACGAAGACCGGGTAGCCCAGCGCGGCCACCGTCTCGCGGACGGCCGCGCGGTCGACGTCCCAGTCGCGCGGGGTGACCACGGCGTAGCGGCCGACCGGGAGCCCCGCGGCCTGCAGCAGCGCCTTCATGTGGCCCTTGTCCATGGCCGCCGCCGAGGCGAACACGCCGGAGCCGACGTAGGGCACGCCCGCGAGCTCGAGCAGGCCCTGCAGGGTGCCGTCCTCGCCGTACGGCCCGTGCAGCAGCGGCAGCACGACGTCGACCTCGCCGAGCTCGACCGGCACGGCGCCCGGCTCGTGCACCGTGAGCCCGCGGTGCGTCGGGTCCCCGGAGAGCACCACCGCCGACCCGGAGGACTCGACCTCGGGCAGCCGGCCGCCGATGATGGCGAGCTTGCCGGGCTCGTCGGCGGCGAGCACCCACCGGCCCTCGCGGGAGATGCCGATCGGCACGACCTCGTAGCGGTCACGGTCGACGGCGGCCAGCACGCTGCCCGCGGAGACGCAGGACACGGCGTGCTCGGTGCTGCGGCCGCCGAAGACGACGGCCAGGCGGATGCGGCGTGCGGGCTCGGGTCCGGAGGTGTCGCTCATCGGCGACGACCCTACCGACGGCCTGCGGGACGGGGATACTCGTGCGCATGCCGGAGCCCGCGGAGTCCCCGCCGAAATCCTCGACCGGCCTCGCGCCGGCCACCGTCGCGGTCTCGGCGGGCCGTCCGCCGCGGCGCCCGGACGGGCCCATGAACCCGCCGATCGTGATGGCCTCGACCTACCACGCCGGCGGCGAGGTCGGCTACGGGCGCTACGGCAACCCGACCTGGGAGATGCTCGAGAGCGCGGTGGGGGCGCTCGAGGGCGGCGAGGCCACCGCGTTCTCCTCGGGGATGGCCGCCGTGGCGGCGGTCGTCGACCTCGTGCCGCACGGTGGCACCGTCGTCACCGCGGCCGGCTCCTACTACGGCACCCTGGCCCTGCTGGGCAGGATGCAGGAGCAGGGACGGCTGCGCGTGGTGACGGTGGACCTCACCGACTCCTCCGCCACCGCGCGGGCGCTCGACGGGGCACACCTGTGCTGGGCCGAGTCCCCGACGAACCCCATGCTGGAGCTGGTCGACCTGCGCCGGCTGGCCGGCAGCGCCCGGACGGCCGGGGCGGTGCTCGCGGTGGACAGCACGTTCGCGACGCCGATCCTGCAGCGTCCGCTCGAGCTGGGGGCGGACGTGGTCGTGCACAGCGCGACGAAGTACCTCTCCGGCCACTCGGACCTGCTGCTGGGCCTCGCCGTCGCGCGCGACCCGGACCTGGCGGAGCGCATCACCGCGGTGCGCAGCGCCCAGGGTGCGGTGCCCGGCGCCGTGGAGGCGTGGCTCGCGCTGCGCGGGCTGCGGACGCTGCACCTGCGCGTCGAGCGGGCCCAGGCCAACGCGGCGGAGCTGGCGGCACGACTGCGCGGTCACTCCGCGGTCGCCCGGGTCCACTACCCCGGGCTGGGCGGGATGGTCAGCGTCGAGCTGCGCGGCAGCGCGCCGGACGCCGAGGCGGTCGCGTCGTCCACCCGGCTGTGGGTCCACGCGACGAGCCTCGGCGGCGTCGAGTCCAGCCTCGAGCGGCGGCGGAAGTGGCCGGGCGAGAGCACCGACGTCCCCGAGACCCTGCTGCGGCTCTCGGTCGGGGTGGAGGACGTCGAGGACCTCTGGTCCGACCTCGCCGGGGCCCTGACGGCCCTGGGGTCCGCCTAGTCCGCCTCGGACTTGGCGCTGCGCGCCATGATGCGCCGCACGATCTCGCGCGGCGGCAGCCCGTCGTGGACCGCGGCGACGACGTGCTCGACGATCGGCATGTCGACGTGGTGCGCCCTGCCCAGCTCGAGGATCGACTCGGCGGACTTCACCCCCTCGGCGGTCTGCCGGGTCGCCGCGACCACCTCGTCCAGCGTCATCCCGCGCCCGAGGTTCTCACCGAACGTGCGGTTGCGGGACAGCGGCGACATGCAGGTGGCCACCAGGTCGCCGACCCCGGCGAGCCCGGCGAAGGTCGCGGCGTCGGCACCGAGCGCGAGACCCAGCCGGGTGATCTCGGCCAGCCCCCGCGTGATGATCGAGGACTGGGAGTTGTCCCCCATGCCCATGCCCTTCGCCATGCCGACCGCGAGGGCGATGACGTTCTTGACCGCGCCGCCGAGCTCCACCCCGACGACGTCGGTGTTGGTGTACGGGCGGAAGTACGGCGTGAGGCAGACCTGCTGCATCTTCTCGGCCACGGCCTCGTCGGCACAGGCGACGACGCTCGCCGCGGGCTGGCGCTGGGCGATCTCCTTGGCGAGGTTCGGCCCGGACACGACGACGATGCGCTCGGGCCCCGCGCCGGTGACCTCGGCGACGACCTCGCTCATGCGCCGGGTGGTGCCCAGCTCGATGCCCTTCATGAGGCTGACCAGGACGCAGTCGGGCGGGAGCAGCGGCGACCAGGCGGTGAGGTTCGCCCGCAGCGTCTGCGAGGGCACCGCGAGCACCACGACCTCGGCCCGCTCCAGCGCCGTGGCGGGGTCGGTGGTGGCGATGATCGACTCGGGCAGGGCGATGCCGGGCAGGTAGTCGGTGTTCTCGTGGGCCCGGTTGACCGTCTCGGCCAGCTCAGGGCGGCGGCCCCAGAGGGTCACCTCTCCGCCGGCGTCGGCGAGCACCATGGAGAACGCCGTGCCCCACGAGCCGGTGCCGAGCACCGCGACGCGGGTCACGGTCGGCCACCGTGTGGTCCGGTCCTCATGCAGACCTCCTGCGGTCGTCGCCGCCGCGCCGGCGAGGGTCACCGGTGACGGGCAGGCCCGACTGTCGAGGGTCGAAGCGTACGGCCGGGGGCTGCTCGCCGCGGATCTCGACCAGCAGGTCGGTCACGGCGGCCATGATGCGCTCGGTGACCTCGTGCAGCAGGTCGGCGTCGGGCTCGCGGCCCGCCACGTCGGTGAGGTCGACCGGGGGACCGGCCCGGACATGCATGGTGCGCCGCGGCAGCAGGTGCGGCTTCTTGGTGTACGGCGGCAGCATCTCCTGGGGCCCCCACTGCGCGACCGGGATGACGGGCGCCCCGGTCTCGAGGGCCACCCGGGCCGCCCCGGTCTTGCCCACCATCGGCCACAGGTCCGGGTCGCGGGTCAGCGTCGCCTCGGGGTAGATGGCCACCAGCTCGCCGCGGCGCACCGCGTCCACGGCCGCGGCGTAGGCGGCGGCGGCGTTGCCCGACTCGCGCAGGACCGGGATCTGCTTGGCGCCGCGCAGGACGGTGCGCACGAACGGCACCCGGAAGACCGAGTCCTTGGCCAGGAAGCGCGGCAGCCGGCCGTGGTCGTAGAGGAAGTGCGCGAACACCAGCGGGTCGACGTGGGAGACGTGGTTCACGACGACGACGGCGCCGCCGTCGGGGACGTGCTCGCCACCGCGCCAGTCGCGCTTCGTGAGCACCATGAACACCGGGCGCAGGACCGTGGCGGCGAAGGCGTACCAGAAGCCTCGCGGGCCTCGACGTCGTCGCAGGTGCGCCCGCCGGTTCGTCACACCCGTCCCTTCGTCATCCTCCGAGAGGGCGCCAGTCTCCCGTCCGCCGGTCATCGTGTCGAGCCGGGCTGGCAGGATCGGGCCGTGCTTCCCGACGACGGGCGCTGGTTCCTCGTGGTGCCCGTCAAGCGGCTCGAGGTGGCCAAGACGCGCCTCGGCCCGCCCTACGACGGCGCCCGCCAGGACCTGGCCCGCTGCTTCGCCCTCGACACCGTGGCCGCCGCCCGCTCCTCGCCGCTCGTGCGCGCCGTGGTGGTCGTGACCGACGACACGTCGGCGGCGCGGGACATGCTCGACCTCGGCGCCGAGGTCGTGCCCGACGAGCCGGACGCGGGCCTGAACCCCGCGCTGTCGCACGGCGCCGAGGTGGCAGCCGCTCGGCACCCGGGATGCGGCGCGGGCGCCCTGTCGGCGGACCTGCCCGCGCTGCGACCCGGCGAGCTCACGGCCGCGCTCGTCCGGGCCGGGGAGCACGCGACCTCGTTCGTCCGTGACGCCGACGGCCCCGGCACGACGCTGGTCCTGGCCCGCACGCCCTCGGCGCTACGACCGCTGTTCGGCCCCGACTCGGCCCGCCGCCACGCCGCGTCCGGTCACCGGGAGATCCTCGGCGACGACCTCGACTCCCTGCGCCGCGACGTCGACACCGCCGAGGACCTGGCTGCCGCTCTCGTCCTCGGCCTGGGTCCGCACACGGCCGGAGCGCTCGGCCGGCTGGGATAGGTTCGCGGGGTGCAGGCGACGGTGCGCACGTTCGACCCGCAGACCCGGTCGGGCACGGTGCTTCTCGACGACGGTGTGGAGCTGCCCTACGGCCGCGAGGCGTTCGACGCGGGGGCGGTCCGGCTGCTCCGTGTCGGCCAGCGGGTGCGCATCGAGGTGGCTCCCGGCCCGGACGGCAGGACCGTCACCTACCTCACGATCGCCACCCTGGCCGACCGCCGACCCGGCCGGACGTAGGGCCCGCCCGGACGCACGTCCGGCCGCCCCCTGGTGGGAGCGGCCGGACGAGGCCGGGCGGGTGCGGTCGTCAGCGCTTGCGCGCCGCCGTCTTCTTCGCCGTCGTCTTGCGTGCGGTCGACTTCTTGGCCGGTGCCTTCTTGGCCGGTGCCTTCTTCGCGGTCGACTTCTTGGCCGTCGACTTCTTGGCCGTCGACTTCTTCGTGGCCTTCTTGGCGGGAGCGGGCTTGCTCGTTCCCGTCGCGGAACGCGCGGCCGCGGCAGCGGCCTTCGGCAGCTTCTTGGCGCCGCTGACGACGTCCTTGAAGCTCTGGCCCGCCTTGAACTTCGGCACCGACGTCTTCTTGATCTTCACGGCGGCGCCGGTGCGCGGGTTGCGGCCGGTGCGCGCCGGGCGGGCGACCTTCTCGAAGACGCCGAAGCCGGTGATCGCCACCCGCTCGCCCGATGCCACGGCACGCGTGACGGTGTCGATCACGGCGTCGACCGCGTCGGTCGCGGCCTTCTTGCTGCCGAGCTGGACGGACAGCCTGTCGATCAGCTGAGCCTTGTTCACAGTGGGAACCCCTTGGAGATGCGGATGTCGAGCGGTCACTCGAGTCGGGTGTGACGTTAGGCCCCATCGCGGTGCGAGACAAACACCGAAGGGCCCGTTTCCCGTTGTGTCGCAAAGGTGTGCGCCCGGTCGGGACGGCGTCGTCAGGTCGTGGTCGGCATCCATCCGGGGCGCCGGGCCTCGAACTCGGCCACCAGGTCGCCGTGCCGCAGGGTCAGGTCGACGTCGTCGAGACCCTCCATCAGTCGCCATCGCGTGTAGTCGTCGAGGTCGAAGGACGCGCTCTGACCGCCCCACGACACCGTGCGCGAGCCGAGGTCGACGGTCACCTGGACGGACGGGTCGGCCTCCACGGCGTCCCAGATCCGCTCGACGTCGGACTGGTCGACCTGCGCCGTGACGAGGCCGCCCTTCCCCGCGTTGCCGCGGAAGATGTCGGCGAACCGCGACGACACGACGACCCGGAAGCCGTGGTCGAGCAGGGCCCAGACCGCGTGCTCGCGGGAGGAGCCGGTGCCGAAGTCACGCCCCGCGACGAGCACCGACGCACCGGCCGACTCGGGCCGGTTGAGGACGAAGTCGGGGTCGGAGCGCCACGCGGCGAACAGGCCGTCCTCGAAGCCGGTGCGCGTCACCCGCTTGAGGTAGACCGCCGGGATGATCTGGTCGGTGTCGACGTTCGACCGGCGCAGGGCGACCGCTCTGCCGGTGTGTGTCGTGACGGGCTGCATCTCAGGCCTCCCCGCCGCGGGCCGACGGCTCGAGGTCGGCCGGGCTGGCGAGACGTCCGACGACCGCCGTCGCCGCGGCTACGAGGGGCGACACCAGGTGTGTACGTCCGCCCGCCCCCTGCCTGCCCTCGAAGTTGCGGTTGGACGTCGAGGCGCTGCGCTCACCCGGCGAGAGCTGGTCGGGGTTCATCCCGAGACACATCGAGCAGCCGGCGTGCCGCCACTCCGCGCCCGCGTCCTTGAACACCACGTCGAGGCCCTCGGCCTCGGCGGCCAGCCGGACGCGTACCGAGCCCGGCACCACCAGCATCCGGACCGAGCCGGCCACCCGGCGGCCCTCGAGGACCGCCGCGGCCGCGCGCAGGTCCTCGAGCCGGCCGTTGGTGCACGACCCGAGGAACACCGTGTCGACGGCGATGTCGCGCAGCGGCGTCGCGGGCTCCAGCCCCATGTAGTCCAGCGCGCGCCGCGCCGCGGCGCGGGCACCCTCGTCGGCGAAGGAGTCGGGGTCGGGGACCGAGGCCGACAGAGGTGAGCCCTGGGCGGGGTTCGTGCCCCACGTCACGAAGGGCTCGATCGCGGCGGCGTCGAGCACGACCTCCTTGTCGAACACCGCGTCGTCGTCACCGCGCAGATCCCGCCAGGTCGCGACCGCGTCGTCCCAGTCGGTCCCCTGCGGTGCACGCGGCCGGCCTTTCAGGTAGGCGAAGGTCGTCTCGTCGGGTGCGACCATGCCGGCGCGGGCGCCCGCCTCGATCGACATGTTGCACACCGTCATCCGGGCCTCCATCGAGAGCTCCTCGACGGCCGAGCCGCGGTACTCGATGACGTAGCCCTGGCCGCCGCCGGTGCCGATCTCGGCGATGACGGCGAGGATCACGTCCTTGGCCGTGACCCCTGGCGCGAGACGGCCATCGACCGTCACGGCCATCGTGCGGAACGGCTTGAGCGGCAGCGTCTGGGTCGCGAGGACGTGCTCGACCTCGCTGGTGCCGATGCCGAAGGCCAGGGCGCCGAACGCCCCGTGGGTGGAGGTGTGGGAGTCGCCGCAGACCACGGTCATGCCCGGCTGGGTCAGCCCGAGCTGTGGGCCCACGACGTGCACGATGCCCTGCTCCACGTCGCCGAGCGGGTGGATCGGGACGCCGAACTCCGCGCAGTTGCGACGCAGGGTCTCGACCTGGGTGCGCGAGACGACGTCGGCGATCGGGCGGTCGATGTCGAGCGTGGGGACGTTGTGGTCCTCGGTCGCGAGGGTGAGGTCCGGGCGGCGGACCGGGCGGCCGGCCAGCCGGAGCCCGTCGAAGGCCTGCGGGCTGGTCACCTCGTGCACGAGGTGCAGGTCGACGTAGAGCAGGTCCGGCTCGCCCGGCGCCTGCCGCACGACATGGGACTGCCAGACCTTCTCCGCCAGCGTCAGGGACACGAAGCCTTCTTCCTGGGCTTGCGTCTCAGGCTATGAGACGACAATATCGGCACATGGACAACTCTAGCGGAGTCGGCGTCCTCGACAAGGCCGCCGTGGTGCTCGGCGCACTGGAGGCCGGCCCGGCCAGCCTGGCCGCTCTCGTGCAGGCGACCGGGCTCGCCCGCCCGACCGCGCACCGCCTGGCCACGGCCCTCGAGCACCACCGTCTGGTCGCCCGCGACCTGCAGGGCCGGTTCGTGCTCGGCCCGCGGCTGCGCGAGCTGGCGACAGCGGCCGGCGAGGACCGGCTGCTCGAGGCGGCGAGCCCGGTGCTCGCCCGCCTGCGCGACATCACGGGTGAGAGTGCCCAGCTCTACCGCCGGCAGGGCGACCAGCGCGTCTGCGTGTCCGCGGCGGAGCGCCTGACCGGCCTGCGCGACACCGTGCCGATCGGGGCGACCCTGACGATGAAGGCCGGCTCGGCCGCGCAGATCCTGCTCGCGTGGGAGGAGCCCGACCGGCTGCACCGCGGGCTGCGGGAGGCCCGCTTCACCGCGACCGCCCTCTCCGCCGTCCGGCGGCGCGGGTGGGCGCAGAGCGTCGGCGAGCGCGAGCCCGGCGTCGCATCGGTGTCCGCACCCGTCCGTGGGGCGGGCGGCCGGGTGGTCGCGGCCGTCTCGGTCTCCGGGCCGATCGAGCGCCTGAGCCGGCAGCCGGGCCGGCTGCACGCCCAGATCGTGTGCGCCGCGGCGGCCAAGCTCAGCGACGTGCTCCAGCACCAGGGGCAGGGCGGCCAGCAGCAGCCCGCCTGAGACGCCCGACGGGTCGTCCGGGTGACGGTGCCCGTCCGGTCCGTGCCCTCCTGACGGCCGTCATGCCCGGCCAAAACGGGCAGGAGTGGTCATCCGTCGCACGGTCGCGAGATCTCACCCGTTCGTCTGCTCAAGGTAAAGCGCGTCCCAACCGTTGGTAGGGCAACGCACTCGCGCAGTGGTCGAACGCAGTTCGAGGGAGGGAATCGCATGAA
The DNA here is from genome assembly GCA_963705885.1 of uncultured Actinomycetota bacterium. Taxonomy (GTDB): domain Bacteria; phylum Actinomycetota; class Actinomycetes; order JACCUZ01; family JACCUZ01; genus MFD01275-c22. Next base: position 3,385,708 of record OY970120.1, read on the forward strand.
GAACGCACTCGCCGTCCGCGTGCTCGCGGCGATGGGCAGCCTCGGCGCCCTGGTTGCCGTCGTCGGCGCCGGCACGAAGTGGATGGGGTAGTGACCGGGATGAAGCACGTCACGACCGGCCTGATGATCCGTGCCATGGCTTCCGCCGGCACCGTGGTGACCCTGGTCACGATCGTCGGTGCGGGCCGGAAGTGGACGAGCTGACCCCATCCGCCAAGGAGCCCGCGGTCGGCCAGACCGCGGGCTCCATACGGTCGACCCTCCTCCTGGACCTCTTCGTCGGCCTGACGCTGCTCGCCGGCCTGGGGTGCCTCCTCGGCACCCTCGTGGTGCAGCTCTCGGCGTCGTGGGCCGGTGTGGGCGTCCAGTGCTACGTGCTCGCCGTGTTCCTCGTCGTCGGCGAGCTGCGCGCGATCCCGGTGCCCCGCGGCGACGACACGACGGACGCGCTCACCGTCTCCTCCACGTTCGCGACCGCGCTCGTGCTCATCGGGCCGCTGAGCCTCGCCCTGGTGGCCCAGGCCCTCGCCGTCGCGATGGACGACGCCGTGCAGAAGCGTCCGCGGCGGATCCTCCTGTTCAACATCGGGCAGTACCTCCTGACGCTCACCGCGGCACGCGTGGCGTTCTGCGCCGTCGCCGACGAGCCCGTGCTGGCCCTCACCACGGAACTGACCGCGCGGCACGTCCTGGCGGCGCTGCTCGCGGGCGCCGTCTACTTCGTCGTGAACAACGGCCTCGTCGCGACGGCCGTGGCCCTGAGCACCGGCCTCGCCCTGACCGAGGTGCTGGCCGACGACGTCCGCTTCCAGCTCGCCACGTCGAGCATCCTGCTCGGCCTGGCCCCCGTCACCGCCCACGCGGCCAACTTCTCGGTGATCATGCTCCCGCTCCTGCTGCTGCCGATGCTCGGGGTCCACAGCAACGCGCGGATGGCCCTCAACCGGCAGCGCGAGGCGCTCCACGACAACCTGACGGGCCTGCCGAACCGGGAGTTCTTCCGACGGCGGGCCGAGAAGGCACTGCTCACGAGCGAGGCGCTGGGCGCGGACCTGGCGATCATGATCCTCGACCTCGACCACTTCAAGGAGATCAACGACACGCTCGGCCACCACGTGGGGGACGAGGTCCTCCGGGAGGTCGCGACCCGGTTGGTCGAGACCGCTCCGCAGGGGGTCACCGTGGCCCGGCTGGGGGGCGACGAGTTCGCCGCCGTGCTGGCCGAGGTGGGCAGCCACCAGGACGTGCTCGACCTGGCCGCCGTGATCGCCGAACGGCTCCGCGAGCCGATCGTGGTCGACGGCGTGCGCATGGGCGTCCAGGCGAGCATCGGCATCTCGGTGGCACCCGCCGGGACCGAGTCCGTGCAGACGTTGCTCAAGCAGGCCGACATCGCGCTCTACCGGGCGAAGTCCGCCCGCGGCGACGTCCAGGTGTACCGGCCCGAGATCGACCGCCACACCGTCGAACGCCTGTCCCTCCTCGGTGACCTGCACGCGGCGGTGGACCAGGACGAGTTCGTCCTCGCGTTCCAGCCGCAGCTGTGCACCCGCAGCGGCGACGTGCTGGGCGTCGAGGCGCTGGCCCGGTGGATGCACCCGCGCCACGGGCTGATCGGACCCGACGTGTTCATCCCGCTCGCGGAGAACAGCGGACTGATCTCGCCCCTGTCCCGGTGGGGCATCGACCGTGCCGTGGCTCAGCTGGCGTCCTGGCGCGCGCAGGGCCACGACATCACCGTGTCGGTCAACGTCTCCGCGCGGCTGCTCAGCGACCTGGCGCTGCCGAGCTTCGTCGAGGAGGTCCTCACGCGCCACGGCGTGCCCGCGAGCCGGCTCGTGGTCGAGGTGACCGAGAGCACGATCATGGCGGACCCGAAGCGGGCCACCGACGTGCTGGGCACGCTGCGGTCACTCGGCGTGCGGCTCGCGATCGACGACTACGGCACGGGCTACTCGTCGCTGTCCTACCTGCGTCGCCTCGCGATCGACGAGCTCAAGATAGACAAGTCGTTCATCCTCCAGATGGGGCTGGACGACAACAGCGCGATCATCGTCCGCTCGACGGTCGAGCTGGCCCACAGCCTGGGACTGGTCGTCACCGCCGAGGGCGTCGAGGACCGCCACACCCAGGAGACGCTCGACGACCTCGGCTGCGACCGCGTGCAGGGCTTCTACCACAGCAGGCCGCTGTCCGCTCCTGCGCTCGAGGCCTGGCTGAACGCCCGGCGGGCCACCCGGGACGACCGGCTCGTCGCCGAGCTGACCGGGGACCTCGCGTGATCATCCCGCTGCTCGCCGCGCTGCTCGTCCTCTCGCCCCTGCTCGCGGGCGGGCGTCTCCGTCGGTACGGGGACCTGCGGATCCGTTCCGGCTGGGTCGTGGCGCTCGCCCTCGCCGCGCAGGTCCTGGCGATCGAGGTGCTGCCGGAGGCGGACCGCACAGCGCTCGCGGCGGCCCACGTCGCCACCTACGTGGCTGCCGGCTGGTTCGTGTGGCTGAACCGGAGCGTCCCGGGGCTGTGGCTGCTCGCCCTCGGCGCCGCGTCGAACGGCGTGACGATCGCGCTCAACGGAGGCACCCTCCCGGCGTCGGCCTCGGCCCTGCGGACGGCGGGCCGGGAGCTGCACAAGACAGAGTTCGTCAACTCCGGCGTCCTCGAGGACCCCCGCCTGCCCTTTTTGGGCGACGTGTTCGCCACGCCGGCGAGCTGGCCGATGGCCAACGTCTTCAGCATCGGCGACCTGCTCATCCTCTGCGGCGTCGCCTGGGGAGCGCACCGCATCTGTGGCTCACGCCTCGTGCCCCGCTGGACGCCGCCACCGGACATACCGCGCCCGGACCACGGTCCACCGCGTCGCGCACCCGACGGCGGGCTGCGGATCCCGGCACGTGCCGACGACCACGACGAGTGCACAGGTCGCTGACCGGGGCACCCCGTCGCGCCGCGGAGGTGCGATCACCTCACCGTGAACGACTTCTTGAGGTCGGCGTCCGAGCTGTTCCCCGCGTAGACGTCGATCACGCCGGACTCGACCACGAACTTCCCGCGATTGTCGAAGAAGCCGAAGTCGCTACGGTCCAGCGAGAACGTGACCGTCGTCGTCTCACCCGGCCCCAGCGTCACGCGCTCGAAGCCGCGCAGGCGGCGGACCGGTTGGGAGATGCCCGCCACCGGGTCGTGCAGGTAGAGCTGCACGACCTCGTCGCCCCTTCGGGCGCCCGTGTTGGCCACGTCGACCGAGGCCTTGAGGCTTCCCTTCTGCGACACGCTCCGTGAGCTGAGCTGCAGGTTCGAGACCTCGAACGTGGTGTAGCTGAGCCCGTAGCCGAAGTCGAACAGCGGCCCACAGCTGGGGATGTCGCGGTGCTGCGAGTTCCACTTGACGTCCTTGTTGCACGGCCGGCCGGCGGGCTCGTGGTTGTAGTAGATCGGGACCTGCCCGACCCGGTACGGGAACGACGCCGGGAGCTTCCCGCCGGGGTTGACCTTGCCGAACACCACATCGGCGACCGCCGGGCCGGCCTGCACGCCCGGGAACCACGCCTCCAGGATGGCCGGGGTGTCCTCCACGATGTTCTCGAGCGCGAGCGGTCGGCCGTTGAACAGCACGACGACGAAAGGCGTCCCGGTCGCCTTGACGGCCCGGATCAGCTCCTCCTGGCGGCCCGGGAGATCCAGCGTGCTGCGAGAGTTGGCCTCGCCGCTCATCTCCCGTGTCTCGCCGAGGGCAAGCACGACCTGGTCGGCCGCCTCCGCGACCGCGACCGCCTCGGCGAAGCCGGCGTCGGACCCGCAGCCCTCCGGATCGGTGTGCGGCACCTCGGTGTTGGAGAGCTTGCAGCCCTCCGCATAGGTTGCCCCCGGGCTCTGCTCGTTGATCCCGTCGAACACCGTGACCGCGTCGCTGTCGTCGCCGCGGCCCCACCACGGCCCCAGCATGTCGTGCCCGTTCTTGGCCAGCGGGCCGATCACGGCGGTCTTCTTCGACGGGTCCAGCGGCAGCAGCTCGCCCTCGTTGCGCAGGAGCACCATCGAACGGCCGGCGGCCTTGCGCGCGGCCTCGACAGCATCGTCGAGCAGCATCTGCTCCTCGGCCTGCGCAGGCTCGAACTCCGCGTACGGGTTCTCGAACAGCCCGGCGCGGAACTTCACCCGCAGGATCCTGCGCACCGCGTCGTCGATGCGCTTCTTGGAGATGCGGCGGTCGGCGAGAAGCTGCTCGCCGAAGTCGCGGATCAGCGTGCTCGTCATCTCCGAGTCCACGCCGGCGCTGAGCGCGAGCGCCGCGGCACCTGGCCCGTCGGCGGCGACGCCGTGGCCGCACTCCGCCTCGTCGGGGTTCTTCGGCGGGCAGGCCCGCAGCTCGGCGACGGCGGTCCAGTCGCTCTCGACGAAGCCGTCGAAGCTCCACTCGCCCTTGAGGATCTCGGTCATCAGGTAGTGGTTGCCACAGCCCGGCACGCCATTGATCGCGTTGAACGAGCACATCACGGTGTCCGCGCCCGCGTCGATCGCCGCCTTGAACGGCGGCAGATACAGGTTGCGCAGCCTCTGCTCGGACACGTCGGTCGTGTTGTAGTCACGCCCGGCCTCCGGCTGGCCGTAGGCCGCGACGTGCTTGGGGCTGGCGACCAGCCTGTCGCGCGCGCCGTAGTCCGCGCCCTGCGTGCCCTTGACCCGCGCGGCAGCCATCACCGAGTTCAGGTAGGGATCCTCACCGGCCGCCTCGGAGATCCGGCCCCAGCGCGGCTCGTGGGACACGTCGACCATGGGCGCGTAGGTCTGCTTGATCCCGACCGCGGCGGACTCGCGGGCACCGAACCTGGCGTCGTCGGATGCCATGGTCGGGTCGAAGCTCGCGCCGGTGCCCAGCGGGATCGGGAAGACGGTCCGGAAACCGTGGATCGTGTCGAACGCGAACAGCATCGGGATCCCCAGCCGCGACTCCTCCACGGCGATCCGCTGCAGCTGCCTGATCCGCGCAGGATCGGTCACGCTGAGGATCGACCCGAGGCCCTTGCGCACCTCCTCGTCGGTGACCTTGAAGTCCGGAAGCAGCTGGATCTGCTCCAGCTTCTCCTCGAGCGTCATCCGCTTCAGGAGGGCATCCACCCGGCGCTCGATGGAGCGGTCGGCGGACTGCCGCGTCGGTTGCACCGCGGCCTCGTCGGACGACCTCGTCGCCGCCACGCCGCCGCCGGCGACCAGGGAGCTGAGTGCCACCACCGCCGCCGCGATCGTCGTTCTCCGCCTGAAAGGTCCCATGGGCCACCTCCTGGCAACCGTGGAACGTAGCACCAGATTCCGGCAGTGTCAGGATCTGACGGGACAAATTCTCGGCGTCGCCCCGCTCGTGGGTGGGTCGGCGCCGGATGATGGTGAACCCTCCCGGGGCCAGGGTGACCGGCAGCCGCAGGCCGTGTGCGCGGGTCTGCTCCCGAGCGGGCTGGGGAGCACCGCCGGGCGTCCTCGCTGGCCGGGTCGATCTCGCCCTGGAGCCGCGCGGTCGGCAGGTCTGCGCCGGTGGTCCACCGCCACGAGACCGGGCGCCGACGGGGCAAGGTGGCGACAACCTTGCCGACGGTCGGGAATGACAAAGACCCAGGTCGCTGACCTGGGTCCTTGTCTGGTAGCCCCGACGGGATTCGAACCCGCGCTACCGCCTTGAGAGGGCGGCGTGCTAGGCCGCTACACAACGGGGCCACGAAGCGGCGCGGCACGAGGCCGCGGACCGGAACTCTAACGGAGGGCACCGCAGCGGTTCCAATCGACCGCCGACACCCCGGGGGGCGAGCGGCGGGAACAGCGCTGGGGTACCAGGACTCGAACCTAGACTAGCTGAACCAGAATCAGCCGGGCTGCCAATTACCCCATACCCCAAGGGTTGTCGCCCCCCGCTGGCGGCGGGGTGGACGGGCGCGCACCAGGATAGCCGAGACCGTCGGGGCCGGACAAAACGCCGGGCCCCGCGGCGGGGCCGACCGCGGACGGCGGCAGCGGGTCCCTCGACCGGCGTACGTCCACCGGACGCCGGCGCACGAGACGCTCGACGACCACCGCGAAGGTGAGCATCATCGCCACGTCGGTCGCGGCGAACTGCCACTCGAGCGTGCTGGCGGTCAGCGAGTCCTCGAGCGACCCGGTCGACGCCGTGACGGCGAGGCTGACCAGGTTGTTCGCGACGTGCAGGGCGATCGGCGCCTCGAGACCGCCGGTGCGCCACGCGAGCCAGGACGCCACCACGCCGAACGCCAGCCGGTCGCCGAACAGCCACCCGTCCTGGGTGCCGTGGGCGAGCGCGAAGAACACCGCGCTCGACGCCCCGGCGAGGACCGTGCCGACGGCGGGCCGGGAGAACCACGCCGCCACCGCCTGCGACAGGTAGCCCCGGAACCCGACCTCCTCGGCGGCGGCCTGCAGCGGTGTGGTCAGGACGATGACCGCGAGCAGTCCGACGAGCGTGCCCGCGGCGGGAACCTCGACCTCGGTGCCGGCCGACGACGGCAGCAGGAAGCTCGCGGCGTAGAAGACGAGCACGACCGCGAGCGCCACGGCGAGGAACCGCCCGAGCAGGTCCCACCTCACGCGCGCGGCGACCGACACCAGCAGGCCGGGACGGCGCCGGTGGACCGCCACGACGGCGACGACGGCCGCGGGCACCATGACCGCGATGACGAGGTTGTTGGCGAGGAGGCCCAGCGGGGTGTCGGGGCTGAGGGCGTCCTCCGAGAGCGCGTCGCCCTCGGACCCGGTCACGACGGCGACCAGGGTCACCGCGAGGATCACGACGACGGCGCCGGAGACCAGCGTGGCCCCGGCCAGGAGGAGCCCGAGCAGCGGCTTCCACCAGCGGACCCGCTCGGTGCGCAGCAGCTGGGGGTAGCGGTCGGCCGGGCGCTCCTGCAGCGCCGCCCGGTCAGCCACCCGCGTGGGCGAGGCCCGCGCGCAGGCGGCGCAGCGACCGCTCGCGCCCGAGCAGGTCGAGGGACTCGAACAGCGGTGGCGAGACACGGCGCCCGGTGACCGCCACCCGGACCGGGCCGAAGGCGTGCTTGGGCTTGATGCCGAGCCCGTCCACCAGCGCCGACCGCAGCGCCTGCTCGATCGACGGCGTGTCCCACGTCTCCAGTGCGCCGAGGGCGTCGACCGACGCCTGGAGCACGGGCGCGGCGTCGGCGGTGAGCACCTTGCCCGCGTCGTCCGGGTCGAGGGCGAACGCGTCCTCGTCCACGAGCAGGAACCCGAGCATCCCCTCGGCCTCCGAGAGCACCTGCATCCGCTCGTTCACCAGCGGGGTGGCGGCCAGCACCGTCGCCCGCTGGTCGCCGGTCGGCTCCCCGGGCAGCACCCCGCGGCGTACGAGGTGGTCCACGATGCGCTCGGAGAGGTCCGCGACGGACAGCTCGCGCACGTAGTGCCCGTTGAGCCAGCCCAGCTTGTCCAGGTCGAAGACCGGCCCGACGGTGTTCACCCGCGACCAGTCGAAGGACGCCGTCATCTCCTCGAAGGAGAAGATCTCCTCACCGTCGGGCTGCGAGTAGCCCATCAGCGCCAGGAAGTTGACCAGCGCCTCGGGCAGGTAGCCCTCCTCCCGGAACCAGGCGAGCCGCGCGGCCGGGTTCTTGCGCTTGGAGATCTTGGACTTGTCGGTGTTGCGCAGCAGCGGCATGTGCGCGAACGCGGGGACGTCCCAGCCGAGCCAGTCGTAGAGCAGCACGTGCTTGGGGGTCGACGAGATCCACTCCTCGCCGCGCACGACGTGCGTGATGCCCATCTCGTGGTCGTCGACGACGTTGGCCAGGTGGTAGGTCGGGAAGCCGTCGGCCTTCACGATCACCTGGTCGTCCGGCCGGGGTGCCTTGACCTCGCCCCGGATCACGTCGTCGAAGACCAGCGGCGCGTCCTCGGGGACCAGCATCCGCACGACGGGTGCGTCGCTGAAGCCTGGGAGCCCGGCCCGCTGCTCGCGGTCCATGCCGTGGCACATCCGGTCGTACCCGGTGGGCAGCTTCGCCTTCTGCTGCCGCTCGCGCATCTCGGCGAGCCGCTCGGTGGAGCACCAGCAGTGGTAGGCGTGCCCGTCGGCCAGCAGCCGGTCGACGTGCGCCGTGTAGGTGCCGAAGCGCTCGGACTGGCGGTACGGCGCGAAGGGGCCGCCCTTGTCGGGCCCCTCGTCCCAGTCGAGCCCGAGCCAGCGCAGCGTGTCGTAGATCTGCTGCTCGCTGTCGGCGACGTAGCGCGCCCGGTCGGTGTCCTCGATGCGCAGCACGAACTGGCCGCCGCGGCGGCGGGCGAAGGCGAGGTTGAACAGCGACATGTAGGCGGTGCCCACGTGCGGGTCGCCGGTCGGTGAGGGCGCGACGCGTACGCGCACCGGCCCTGTCGTGTGGTCAGCCACGCGCCACCACCGTGTTCGTCAGGGTGCCGACCTGCTCGATCGTCACGCTGACCTCGTCGCCGACCGCCAGCGGGCCGACGCCCGCCGGGGTCCCGGTGAGGATCACGTCGCCGGGCAGCAGCGTCATCGCCTCGCTGACGTGCGCCACCAGCTCGCCGACGCCGCGCATCATCTGCGAGGTCCGGCCGGCCTGCTTGAGCTCGCCGTTGACCGTCGTCGTGACGGCCAGGTCGGCCGGGTCCAGGCCGGTGGCGACCCACGGCCCGAGCGGGCAGAAGGAGTCGAAGCCCTTCGCCCGCCCCCACTGCACCTCGACGCGCTGCAGGTCACGGGCCGTGACGTCGTTGGCGCAGGTGAACCCGAGCACGACGTCGGCCGCGCGCTCGGCCGGCACCTCGCGGCACAGCCGGGAGATGACGACCGCGAGCTCGCCCTCGTAGTGGACGTCCTCGCTGACCCCGACCGGGTACTGCACCGGGTCACCCGGCCCGACCACCGACGTCGACGGCTTGAGGAACACGACCGGCGGCGCCGTGGCGTCGACCTGCACGCCCATCTCCTCGACGTGCTCGGCGTAGTTGCGCCCCACGGCCACGACCTTGCTCGGCAGCACGGGCGCGAGGAGCCGGACGTCGGCCACCGGCACCGGCTCGCCCACCACCTGGAAGGGCGCGAACGGGTGCCCGTCGATCGCCCGGACGGTCAGCTCGCCCTGCTCCGGGTCGCCGTCGACCACGCCGAACGAGGCGCCCTCCCCTGTCGTGAACCTCGCGATACGCACGCGGCGAGGCTATCTGGGGCGGAGCACCGCTCCTCATGCGGACCTCGCACCCGCCCGGCACTCTCGGTGGTGTCCACCATGACCGCGCTGGCCCTGGCGCCCGCACGCGGACCGCGGGGTCAGGTCCCGGTCGCGCCGGCGTGGCGCAGCAGCCCGTAGTTGACCGCGTCGAGCAGCGCCTCCCAGGACGCCTCGATGACGTTGGCGTGGACGCCGACGGTCTCCCACGAGGTCTCACCGTCGCTGGTCTCGACCAGCACCCGGGTGACCGCGTCCGTGCCGTGGGCCTGGTCGACGATGCGCACGCGGTAGTCGATGAGCTCGAGCTTCGCCAGCTCGGGATAGGCCTTGCCGAGCGCCGCACGCAGCGCGTGGTCGAGCGCGTTGACGGGCCCGTTGCCCTCCCCCACCGCGACCAGCCGCTCGCCGCCGGCCCGCACCTTGACGGTGGCCTCCGCGGCGGCCGAGCCCTTCTGGTGGGCGTCGCCCTGTGCGTCGACGATGACCCGCCACGACTCGACCTCGAAGAAGGCCGGCGGCGCGCCCTCGACGGCCTCCCGGAGCAGCAGCTCGAAGGACGCGTCGGCGGCCTCGAACGTGTAGCCGCGGCTCTCGAGGTCCTTGACCGTGGCGGTGACCCGCGTCAGGAGCTCGGTGTTCCCGGCCAGGTCGTAGCCGAGCTCGCGTCCCTTCAGCTCGATCGACGCACGACCGGCCATGTCCGAGACCAGCATGCGCATGTCGTTGCCGACGGACCCGGGCTCCTCGTGCTGGTAGAGCATCGGGTCGACGCGGACGGCGCTCGCGTGCAGGCCCGCCTTGTGCGCGAAGGCCGACGCGCCGACGTAGGGCTGGCGGGAGTACGGCGGGACGTTGGCCAGCTCGGACACCGCGTGCGCGATGCGCGTCGCCTCGCTCAGCGCGCCCTCCGGCAGCACGGCGCGGTCACGCTTGAGCTGGAGGTTCGCGACGACGGTGAGGATGTCGGCGTTGCCGGTCCGCTCCCCGTAGCCGTTCAGCGTCCCCTGCACGTGCGTGGCGCCGGCGTCGACCGCCGCCAGCGAGTTGGCGACGGCGCAGCCGGCGTCGTTGTGGCAGTGGATGCCGAGCCGGGCCGACGTCGCCTCGCGCACCGCGTGGACCACATCGGCGACCTCGTCGGGCAGCCGGCCGCCGTTGGTGTCGCAGAGCACCGCGACGTCCGCGCCGGCCTCCACCGCAGCGCGCAGGACCTCGAGGGCGTACGCCGGGTTGCTGGCGTAGCCGTCGAAGAAGTGCTCGGCGTCGAGGAACACCCGCCGGCCCTCGGCCCGCAGGTGCTCCACCGTGTCGCGCACCATCGCCAGGTTCTCCTCCAGCGTGGTGCGCAGGGCGAGCTCGACGTGACGGTCGTGGCTCTTCGCCACCAGCGTCACGACGGGGGCGCCGGAGTCGCGCAGGGCGGCAACGAGGGGGTCGTCCGCTGCCTTCAGGCCGGGTCGGCGGGTCGCGCCGAACGCGGCGAGCTGCGCATGCCTCAGGTCGAGCTCGGTCCGAGCCCGCCGGAAGAACTCCGTGTCCTTGGGGCTGGCCCCGGGCCAACCCCCCTCGACGAACCCGACGCCGAGCTCGTCGAGGTGCGCGGCCACCGCCAGCTTGTCGGCGACCGAGAACGCCAGGCCCTCCTGCTGGGCGCCGTCGCGCAGCGTCGTGTCGTAGACGTGGAACGCGTCGCCGGTGGCCATCTCGTCTCCCGGGGAAACAAAAAGAGCCCCCGCGGTCGCGGGAGCTCTGCGCGTCGGCCGGTCGGTCCGGCGGGCGCGCTCAGGTCGTAATGGTGGTGCTCATCACCGATGAGAGTGCCACCGCCCACCCGTCCGGTGGAACCACGTGTCCACGATCCGGACGGTCGGAGCAGCGGCGGGGGCTCAGGCCTGGTCGGCCTGGTAGGCGGGCAGGGAGCGCACGGCGTCGGGCGGCAGCGTGAGGCCGTCCTCGGTGCCCGGGTTCACCGCGAGCCACAGCTCCTCGGACGGCCAGTTGGCGCCCAGCTCGGCGGCGGACACCGACACGGCGTCCTCGATGTCCGGGGCCGCGGCGTGCATGGTGTCCTGGGAGGTGAACACGGGGACGTAGGACGTGCCGTCCTGCTCGATCACCGGCAGCGAGATGGAGCCGTCGGGGGCGTCGTCCTGGTCGGCGCCGCCCGCCTGCGGGACGACGACGTCCGCGGTGGCGACCGCGCGCATGACCGCCTCGGTGTCGCCGGCGGCCATCCCGGCGGAGATCGCCGACTCGGTCTGCTGGGTGGGCTCGGTGCCGTTCGGGGTCGGGTCGGTCATGGGGTACGACTCTCCTCGGGGGCTGGTGCGTGGACCTCTACCCTCACCCGCCGCGCGGAACACGTGCAAATCCGCGCACGTCAGCGCACGGGTCGCCGGTCCGCGGCGCGACCGGGCTAGGAGACCGGCTGCATCCAGCCGTGGGGGTCGGGCGCCGTGCCCTGCTGGATGCCGAGCAGGGCGTCGCGGACCTTCATCGTGACCGCTCCCGGCTCGCCGTCGGCGACGCTGAACTCCCCGCCGGCGTGCTTGACCTGGCCGACCGGGGTCACCACCGCCGCCGTGCCGCAGGCGAACACCTCGCTGATCGTCCCGTCGGCGCAGCCGGCCTCCCACTCGTCGGTGGAGATCCGGCCCTCGACGACGTCGAGGCCGAGGTCGCCGCCGAGCGTGAGGATCGAGTCGCGGGTGACGCCGGGCAGCAGGGTGCCCGTGAGCGCCGGCGTCAGCAGCCGGCCGTCGGAGAACACGAAGTAGAGGTTCATGCCGCCCATCTCCTCGACGAAGCGGTGCTCCACCGCGTCGAGCCACACGACCTGGTCGCAGCCCTGCTCGGCGGCCTGGGCCTGGGCGACCAGCGACGCGGCGTAGTTGCCGGCGCACTTGGCCTCACCGGTCCCGCCGGGCGCCGCGCGGACGTACTCGGTCGACAGCCACACCGACACCGGCCGCACGCCCCCCGGGAAGTAGGCGCCCGCCGGCGAGGCGAAGAGCAGGTAGCGGTAGGTGAGCGAGGGGCGGACACCGAGGAAGGGGTCGGTCGCGAACATCAGCGGCCGCAGGTACAGCGACTCCCCCGCCCTGGTCGGCACCCAGTCGCGGTCGGCGCGCACCAGCGCGCGCACCGACTCGAGGAAGAGCTCGTCGGGCAGCTCGGCCATGGCCAGCCGGCGGGCCGACCGCCGGAACCGCGCAGCGTTCTGATCGGGCCGGAACAGCGCCACCGAGTCGTCGGCCTGGTGGTAGGCCTTGAGCCCCTCGAAGATCGCCTGGCCGTAGTGCAGCGCCGACGTGGCCGGGTCGAGGGTGAGCGGGGCGTACGCCGACAGGCGCGCGTCGTGCCAGCCGCGGTCGGCGGAGTAGTCGGCGGTGACCATGTGGTCGGTGAAGACCTGCCCGAACCCGGGGTCCGCCAGCAGCCGGGCGCGCTCCTGGTCGCTGCGCGGTGAGGTCGACGGGGCGAGCTCGATCGTCAGGTCGGTCGACATGCTCCGACCGTACCGAATGCTCAGGACCGAGCGCTCAGGCCAGCCGGGCCAGGAGGGCGTCCCCGACCTCACGAGTGCCGCGGGTCGCGTCGCCCCGAGAGGCGAGGTCCCCGCGCACCGCCGACTCGACCCGCTGGGCCGCGTCGCCGAGCCCGACGTGCTCGAGCAGCAGCGCCACCGACAGCACGGTCGCGGTCGGGTCCGCGACGCCCCGTCCCGCGATGTCCGGCGCGGAGCCGTGGACCGGCTCGAACATCGAGGGGTTCGTGCGGCTGACGTCGAGGTTGCCGCTGGCCGCGAGCCCGATGCCGCCGGTGACCGCCGCGGCGAGATCGGTGACGATGTCGCCGAACAGGTTGTCGGTCACGACGACGTCGAACCGTCCGGGGTCGGTGACGAGGAAGATCGACGCGGCGTCGACATGCAGGTAGTCGGTCGTGACGTCCGGGAACTCCTCGGCGACCGACGCCACCGTGCGCGCCCACAGGTCGCCGGCGTGCACGAGCACGTTCGTCTTGTGCACGAGCGTGAGATGACGCCGGGGGCGCAGCCGCGCCCGGCCGAACGCGTCGCGGACGACCCGCTCCACGCCGTACGCCGTGTTGACGCTGACCTCGGTCGCGATCTCCTGCGGCGTGCCCCGGCGCACGACGCCTCCGTTGCCGACGTACGGCCCCTCGGTGCCCTCGCGGACCACGACGAAGTCGATGTCGGGCCGCCCCCCGTCCGCGCGGCGCAGCGGTGAGTCCACGCCGGGGTAGAGGCGCGCCGGGCGCAGGTTGACGTGGTGGTCCAGGGCGAACCGCAGGCGCAGCAGCAGGCCGCGCTCGAGCACGCCGCTGGGCACCGACGGGTCACCGACCGCGCCGAGCAGGATCGCGTCGTGGCCGCGCAGCTCGTCGAGCACGGAGTCGGGCAGGGTCTCGCCGGTCTCGTGCCAGCGGCGGGCGCCGAGGTCGTACTCCGTGGTCTCGACCTTGACGGCGGCGCCGGCCGCGGCGTCGAGGACGCGCAGCCCCTCGGCCACCACCTCGGGGCCGATCCCGTCGCCGGGGACGACCGCGAGGCGGAGCGTCGAGGGTGCGCCGGCCACCGTCAGTGGCCGGTCTCGCCGCCGTTGTCGCGCCGGTCCATCGCCTCCTGCACCGCCTGCTGGACGGCATGGGTGGCGTCGGCGCGCGAACGGCGCTCGGTCGGGCTCGTGGTGTGCGGGGTCTTCATGATCGGGTCCCTACGGTCGCGTCACGGGCGGGCCAGCGCCGGGACTCCGCGACGGGGAGCCGGCCCTCGACTAGCGGGCCCCGCCGCGGCAGCGAAGTACGAGAATCTCCGAGAAGTGCCGCATGGTGACTCCGACGTTACGGCGACCGCGCGCAGGCTGTCTCGCCAGTTGTCTGACAGTCCCGCATCGTGGACACCTGCCCCGCGGGTACGAGGGCCCGGGGCGCCTACTCGCTGAGGTCGACCTGCCGCGCCGCCTCGGCCCCGATCTCGGTCACGATGTCGTCCAGCACCGGCGCCGGGATCTCCCCGTCGACGGTCATCACGACGAGCGCGTGGCCGCCCTTGCGGTCGCGGCTGACCTGCATCCCGGCGATGTTCACCCGTGCCTCACCGAGGATGCGGCCGACGGTGCCGACGATGCCGGGCCGGTCCTCGTAGCGGAAGACCGCCATGTGGTCGGAGAGGGTCACCTCGACGTCGAAGCCGTCGACCTCGACGAGCTTCTCCACCTGCCGGGGGCCGGTGAGGGTGCCCGACGCCGAGACCTGGGTGCCGTCGGCGAGCGTGCCGCGGAGGGTCAGCAGGTTGCGGTAGTCGGGCGAGTCGGCGTCGGTGGTGAGCCGCACGCCCACGCCCCGCTCGGCCGCGAGCAGCGGCGCGTTGACGTAGGACACCGGGTCCTCGACCACGTCGGCGAAGAGCCCCTTGAGCGCTGCCAGCTCCAGCACCCGCACGTCGTGCGCGGTGATCTCGCCCCGCACCTCGATGTCGAGCTGCGCGGGCACGGTGCCGGCGAGCGCGGTGAAGAGCCGGCCGAGCTTCTCGGCGAGCGGGATGCCGGGACGCACGTCCTCGGCGATGACCCCGCCCTGGACGTTGACGGCGTCGGGCACCAGCTCGCCGGCCAGCGCCAGCCGCACGGAGCGCGCGACCGAGACCCCGGCCTTCTCCTGCGCCTCGTCCGTGCTCGCGCCGAGGTGCGGGGTCGCGACGACCTGCTCGAGCTCGAAGAGCGGCGAGTCGGTGCAGGGCTCGGTGGCGTAGACGTCGAGCCCGGCGGCCGCGAGCCTGCCTTCCTTCAGCGCGGCCGCGAGCGCCTCCTCGTCGACGATGCCGCCACGCGCGGCGTTGACCAGGATGAGCGACGGCTTCACGGTGGCCAGCTGCTCGGCGCCGATGATCCCCACCGTCTCGGGCGTCTTCGGGAGGTGGACCGACACGACGTCGCTGACCTGCAGCAGCTCCTCGAGCGACACCAGCCGGACCCCCATCTGTGCCGCGCGGCCGGCCGCGACGTAGGGGTCGTAGGCGATGACCTGCATGCCGAAGGCCGCGAGCCGCTGGGCCACGAGGGCCCCGATGCGGCCCAGGCCGACGATGCCGGCGGTCTTCTCGTAGAGCTCGACCCCGGTGAACCGGCTGCGCTTCCACTCGCCCTGGCGCAGCGCGGCGCTGGCCGGGGCGATGTGACGCGAAGCGGCGAGCAGCAGGCCTACGGCCAGCTCCGCAGCGCTGACGATGTTCGACTGCGGCGCGTTGACCACCATCACGCCGGCCTTGGTCGCCGCCTTGACGTCCACGTTGTCCAGGCCGACGCCGGCGCGGGCCACGACCTTGAGCCGCCGGGCGGCGGCGAGGACCTCGGCATCGACCTGGGTGGCGCTGCGGACCAGGAGTGCATCGGCCTCGGGCACGGCGGCGAGCAGCGCGGCGCGGTCGGCGCCGTTGCAGTGGCGCACCTCGAAGTCCGGGCCGAGCGCCTCGATCGTGGCGGGCGAGAGCTCTTCGGCGATGAGCACGACGGGCTTGGTCACGAGCAGTCCTCCGACGGTGGTGCGGTCGCCGTCAGCCTAGTTCCCGCTTGTGAACCCCTTCACGAGCGTCTCGGGGGGCGGTCAGTCGCCCTCGCTGATCCAGCTCATCATCGGACGCAGCTTCCTGCCCGTCTGCTCCACCGGGTGCTCGGTGTTCTCCTGGTAGTAGCGCTTGTAGTTGGGCAGCCCGCTGTCGTACTCGTCCATCCACTCGCGGGCGAAGGACCCGTCGGTGATCTCGCCGAGGATCTTCTTCATCTCGGCCTTGGTGTCCTGGGTGACCAGGCGCGGGCCGCGGGTGTAGCCGCCGTACTCCGCGGTCTCCGACACCGACCAGTACATCTTCGAGATCCCGCCCTCGTACATGAGGTCGACGATGAGCTTCACCTCGTGGAGGCACTCGAAGTAGGCCACCTCCGGCTGGTAGCCGGCCTCGATCAGGGTCTCGAAGCCCGCCTTGATCAGCTCGGAGAGGCCGCCGCAGAGCACGGTCTGCTCGCCGAACAGGTCGGTCTCGGTCTCCTCGGTGAAGGTCGTCCGGATCGCGCCGGCCCGGGTCCCTCCGATGCCCTTGGCGTAGGACTTCACCAGGTCCCAGGCGGTGCCCGTCGCGTCCTGCTCGACGGCGACGAGCACCGGCACGCCGCGGCCGTCGACGAACTGGCGCCGGACGAGGTGGCCGGGTCCCTTGGGGGCGACCATCGCCACGTCGACGCCGGCCGGCGGCTTGACCAGGTCGTAGCGGATGTTCAGGCCGTGCCCGAAGAAGAGCGCGTCGCCGTCGACGAGGTTGGGCTCGATGGCCTCGGCGTAGAGCGAGCGCTGCACCGGGTCGGGCGCGAGCACCATGACGAGGTCGGCCTCCTCGCACGCCTCGAAGGGCACGACGACCCGCAGGCCCTCGGCCTCGGCGCGCTCCCTGCTCTTCGACCCCTCGGGCAGGCCGACCCGCACGTCGACCCCGGAGTCGCGCAGCGACAGGGCGTGCGCGTGCCCCTGGCTGCCGTATCCCAGCACGGCGACGTTGCGCCCCTGGATGACGGAGAGGTCGGCGTCGTCGTCGTAGTACAGCTCGGCCACGGTGGTGTGCTCCTCGGGTCGGTCGGGTCGGTCGGGTCGGTCGGGTCGGTCGGGTCGGTCGCGTCGGTCGGTGTCTGGGGGGTGTGGTGCCTAGCGGGCGATCGGGGTGACGCTGCCCGTGCGCGACGAGCGGTCGGTGATGGAGCGGGCGCCGCGACCCACCGCGACGACGCCCGACTGGACGAGCTCGCGGATGCCGTAGGGCTCGAGCACGCGCAGGAGCGCGTCGAGCTTGTCGACGTTGCCGGTGGCCTCGACGGTCACGGCGTCCGGCGCGACGTCGACCACCTTGGCGCGGAAGAGCTGCACGGTCTCCAGGACGTGCGACCGGCTGGCCCGGTCGGCGGCGACCTTCACCAGCATCAGCTCGCGCTGCACGGACGCCGCGGGGTCGAGCTCGACGATCTTGATCACCTCGACGAGCTTGTTCAGCTGCTTGGTCACCTGCTCCAGCGGCAGCTCCTCGACGTTCACGACGATCGTCATGCGCGAGACGTCGTCGTGCTCGGTGGGGCCGACAGCGAGGGCGTCGATGTTGAAGCCACGCCGGGAGAAGAGACCCGCGATGCGGGCCAGGACGCCGGGCTTGTTCTCGACCAGCACCGAGAGGGTGTGACGGCTCATGAGCGCACCTCCCCCGCCTCGGTGTCCCACTGGGGAGCCATGTCGCGCGCCACCTGGATCTCGTCGTTGCTGGTGCCGGCCGGAACCATCGGCCAGACCATGGCGTCCTGGTGCACCGTGAAGTCGACGACGACGGGACGGTCGTCGATCGCCATGGCGCGGTCGATGGTGGCGTCGACCTCCTCGGCCTTCTCGCACCGCAGGCCGACGCAGCCGTAGGCCTCGGCCAGCTTCACGAAGTCGGGGATGTGCTCGACGGTCGCCCCCGACCGGGCGGCGGACCGGCCCGCTCCGCCGAGGTCGGTGTTGGAGTAGCGCTCGTTGTAGAACAGCGTCTGCCACTGGCGCACCATCCCGAGACTGCCGTTGTTGATGATCGCGACCTTGATCGGGATGTCGTTGATGGCGCAGGTGGCGAGCTCCTGGTTGGTCATCTGGAAGCAGCCGTCGCCGTCGATGGCCCAGACCGTGGCCTCCGGCCGGCCGACCTTGGCGCCCATCGCGGCCGGGACCGCGTAGCCCATGGTCCCGAGCCCGCCCGAGTTCAGCCACGTGCCGGGGTGCTCGTAGGAGATGAACTGCGCCGCCCACATCTGGTGCTGGCCCACGCCGGCGACGTAGAGCGCCTCGGGCCCCGCGATGCGGCCGAGCCGCTCGATCACGTACTGCGGCGCGAGCGAGCCGTCGGCCGGCCGCTCGTAGCCCAGCGGGTAGGTCGCCCGCCAGCGGTCGACCTGCGCCCACCATCCCTCGTAGTCACCGCGCCGCCCGGCCTCGTGCTCGGCCGCGACCGCGCCCGTCAGCTCGGTGATCACCTCACGGCAGTCGCCGACGATCGGCACGTCCGCCGTGCGGTTCTTCGAGATCTCGGCCGGGTCGATGTCGGCGTGGATGACCTTCGCCTCGGGCGCGAAGCTGCTGAGCTTGCCGGTGACCCTGTCGTCGAACCGGGCTCCCAGCGAGATGAGCAGGTCGGACTTCTGCAGGGCGGTCACGGCCGCGACGGTGCCGTGCATCCCGGGCATGCCCAGGTGCTGCCGGTGGCTGTCGGGGAACGCGCCGCGCGCCATCAGGGTCGTCACGACGGGGATGCCGGTCAGCTCGGCCAGGCCGAGCAGCTGCGACCAGGCCCGCGCCTTGAGCACGCCGCCGCCGACGTAGAGCACGGGGCGGCGCGACTCGACCATGAGCCGGGCGGCCTCGCGGATCTGCTTGCCGTGCGGCCGCGAGACGGGCCGGTAGCCAGCGAGCTCGACCGACGCGGGCCACGCGAAGGTGGTCGAGCGCTGCAGCGCGTCCTTCGAGATGTCCACGAGCACCGGCCCGGGGCGACCCGTCGAGGCGATGTGGAACGCCTCGGCGATCGTGCGGGGGATGTCGTCGGGGTTCGTCACGAGGTAGTTGTGCTTGGTGATCGGCATCGTGATGCCGCGGATGTCGGCCTCCTGGAAGGCGTCGGTGCCGATGGCCGCGCTGGGCACCTGACCGGTGACGGCGACCAGCGGGACGCTGTCCATGTGGGCGTCGGCGATCGGGGTCACGAGGTTGGTCGCGCCCGGCCCGCTGGTGGCCATGCAGACGCCGACGCGGCCGGTGGCCTGCGCGTAGCCCTCGGCGGCGTGACCCGCCCCCTGCTCGTGGCGGACGAGCACGTGCCGGATCGCGGTCGAGTCCATCAGCGGGTCGTAGAGCGGCAGGATCGCGCCGCCGGGGATGCCGAAGACCGTGTCGACGCCCGCCGCCTCCAGCGAGCGGACGACGCTCTGGGCTCCGGTGACCTGCTCGGGCTGCGATGACATCGGGCGACCTCTTCTGCGGTGGGACTCGGCCAACAAAAAACCCCTCCGGTCCAGTCTGGACTCGTGAGGGGCTGCGCGCGCGGCTGGCGGGGTCAGTCGGCGCGCACGCGACGTACGAGGAGGAGCGGCTGCATGCGGCCACGCTCGCCGTCAGCGGCCGTCGGTGTCAACGGATCCGCAACGGGCGTCCCAGGATCCGGACCGTCCGGGTCACCCGACCGGCGGATCGAGGACCCGGCCGGGACGCCGAAGACTAAAGGGACGGTAAAGGGGTGAGGAATGCCTGCCGAGGAGACGCCCGGCCGCTGGGAGCGGCGAGCGGCCTGGTCCACGGCGATCCGGGTCGCCGTGTTCTGCGCACCGATCGCCGCCTCGTTCGGCGCGGCCTACGCGGCGCACGCCGCCCTGCCGCCGGTCACCGGCCGCGCGGGGCAGGTGGCGTCCCTGGCGGTCCTGGTGGGCGTCTCGACGATCGTGCTGCTGCTCGTCGACCGGCTCGGTCGCCGCGCCGTGCCGCTCGCGACGCTGCTCGACCTGAGCATGCTCTTCCCCGACCGCGCGCCGTCGCGCGTCAAGGTCGCCCGTGACGCCATCAAGCGGCGGCCGATCGAGGAGCAGCTCGCCCGGGTCCGCAAGGCCGGGGCCGACCCCGGTGCGGTCGCTCGGGAGATCCTCACGCTGGTCGCGACCCTGAGCCAGCACGACCGCCCGACGCGGGGCCACGCCGAGCGGGTCCGGATGTTCACCGACCTGCTCGCCACCCAGATGAAGATCCCCTCCCGCGACCGCGACCTGCTGCGCTGGGCGGCGATCCTGCACGACATCGGCAAGCTGAAGGTCCCGGCGACCCTGCTCAACAAGCCCGGCAAGCCGACCGAGGAGGAGTGGGCGCTGCTCAAGGCCCACCCGAGCCACGGCGCCGAGATGGCCGCCGCGCTGCTGCCCTGGCTGGGCGAGTGGGGGGACGTGATCGTCCAGCACCACGAGCGGTACGACGGCACGGGCTACCCGAACGGTGTCGGTGGCGCGCAGATCAGCCTCGGCGCCCGCATCGTGTCCGTCGCCGACGCCTACGACGTCATGACGGCCGCCCGCGCGTACAAGCGCCCCGTCAGCCGCTCGGCCGCGCTCAAGGAGCTCGTGAAGTTCTCCGGGTCCCAGTTCGACCCCGTCGTCGTCCGCGCCATGGTCGCGGTGGGCGCGCCCCGCCTGCGCCGGGCGCAGGGGCTGGTCGCCTGGGTGGCCGACCTGCCGCTGGTCGCGACGACCACGGTCCCCGCCGCCACGGTGGCGCGCGTCGTGGGCGCCGGCGCGCTCGCCACCGGGGCCGCCACCGGTGGGGTCGCCGTCGCTGACGTGTCCGACCCGCCGAGCACCACCCGCGCAGCCGTCACCGCGTCGGAGGATGCTCGCGACCGTGCCGCCCGTGAGGCGCGCGAGGACCTCGACTCCCCCCAGGACCGCGCGCAGGCCGGCCGGGCACCCGGCCTCACCCGGCCCGGCGCCGCGGATCAGCCGGCCCCGACGGCCACCCGGACGCAGACCGACGAGAAGGCCGGGCCGGGCTCAGAGCCCGAGGGCCCCGGCGGATCAGGCTCCGGCGGATCCGGGTCGGGCGGCTCGGGCTCGGGCGGGTCCGGGTCGGGCGGCTCAGGCTCCGGCGGGTCCGGCGGCTCGGGACCGGTTGCGGACACCAAGGGCACCGTGGAGAAGGTCGTCAAGGACCCGGTCGGGACCGTGACCGGCACGGTCGAGAAGGTCGTGAAGGACCCGGTCGGGACCGTCGGCGGCGTGGTCGGCGGCGTCACCGCCCCGGTCGGCGGGGTGGTCAAGGACCCGGTGGGCGCGGTCGAGGACCCGGTCGGCACCGTCGGCGGAGTCGTCGGCGGCGTCACGGGATCGGTCGGCGGCCTCCTCGGCGGGTCCGGCTCCGGCGGCTCCGGGTCCTCGACACCGTCGCCGAGCCCCAGCCCCAAGCCGTCGGGCGGCCTGCTGGGCGGACTGCTCGGCAAGTAGCGCTCAGCCGCGCCGCTCCCAGACGATCACGGTGTTCCCGGCCTGCTCGAAGACCTGACCGAGCTTCCAGCCGTCCTTCCAGCGGTCGTTGAGCGCGTTCTTGAACCACCGCATGGACAGCTCGTCGCGGTTGACCTCGCAGTCGTAGTGGTCCTCTGCCATCGCGGCCCCTCCTCTGGTGTCGCCGGACTGATCAGGTGCACACGGCGCCGGAGGCCGCGGAGCCGACCAGGCGCACGTACTTTGCCAGGACGCCGCCGCGCTCCTTCGGCAGCGTCGGCGCCCAGCCCTCCCGCCGTGCGCTCAGCTCGGCGTCCTCGACGAGCAGGTCGAGGGTCTTCGCCGCGACGTCGAGCCGCACCCGGTCGCCGTCGCGGACGAACGCGACCGGACCGGCGTCGACCGCCTCCGGGGCGACGTGCCCCACGCACAGCCCCGTGGTGCCCCCGGAGAACCGGCCGTCGGTGAGCAGCAGGACGTCCTTGCCGAGGCCGGCCCCCTTGATCGCCCCGGTGATGGCGAGCATCTCGCGCATGCCGGGGCCGCCCTTGGGGCCCTCGTAGCGGATCACGACGACGTCGCCGGCAGCGATGGTGCCGTCCTCCAGCGCGTCCATGGCCGCGCGCTCGCCGTCGAAGACCCGGGCGGTGCCCTCGAAGACGTCGGCGTCGAAGCCGGCCGTCTTCACGACCGCGCCGTCGGGCGCGAGCGACCCACGCAGGACGGTGAGCCCGCCGGAGCGGTGGATCGGCTCGGCCATGGCCCGCACGACCTTGCCGTCGAGGTCGGGAGGGTCGATGTCCGCGAGGTTCTCGGCCATGGTCCGGCCGGTGACGGTGAGCACGTCGCCGTGCATCAGGCCGGCGTCGAGCAGGGCCTTCATCACGACCGGGACGCCGCCGACGCGGTCGACGTCGGTCATGACGTACTGCCCGAAGGGCTTGACGTCGGCGAGGTGCGGCACCCGGCCGCCGATGCGGTCGAAGTCGTCGAGGTCGAGCGCCACACCGGCCTCGTGCGCGATCGCCAGCAGGTGCAGCACCGCGTTGGTCGACCCGCCGAACGCCATGACGACCGCGATGGCGTTCTCGAAGGCCTCCCGGGTGAGGACGTCGCGGGCGGTGATGCCGGCGCGCAGCATGCCGACGACGGCCTCCCCGGAGCGGCGCGCGTAGCCGTCGCGCCGGCGGTCCGTCGCGGGAGGCGCCGCCGAGCCCGGCAGCGACATGCCGAGGGCCTCGGCGGCGGAGGCCATCGTGTTCGCCGTGTACATGCCGCCGCAGGCGCCCTCCCCCGGGCAGATCGCACGCTCGATGGCGTCGACGTCGGCGCGGCTCATGAGCCCCCGGGCGCACGCCCCGACCGCCTCGAAAGCGTCGATGATCGTGACCTGGCGCTCGGACCCGTCCGACATCTTCGCGATGCCGGGCAGGATCGAGCCGGCGTAGAGGAAGACGGCCGCCAGGTCGAGCCGCGCGGCGGCCATGAGCATGCCGGGCAGCGACTTGTCGCAGCCGGCGAGCAGCACCGACCCGTCGAACCGCTCGGCCTGCATGACGACCTCGACCGAGTCGGCGATGACCTCCCGCGACACCAGCGAGTAGTGCATCCCCTCGTGCCCCATGGAGATCCCGTCGGAGACCGAGATCGTGCAGAACTCGAGCGGGAAGCCACCGGCGGCGTGCACGCCGTCCTTGGCGGCCTTGGCGAGCCGGTCGAGCGACAGGTTGCAGGGCGTGATCTCGTTCCAGCTCGAGGCCACACCCACCTGGGGCTTGGTGAAGTCGTCGTCCGACATGCCGACGGCCCGCAGCATGCCGCGGGCGGCGGCGCGCTCCATGCCGTCGGTCACGTCCCGGCTGCGCGGCTTGATGTCCGGTGCGTCGCTCACGATCGCACCCTAGGGCAGCCCGAGGCGCGCCGACCTATCCTGACCGGCAACGCACAGGCGGGAGGCCGCGATGGCCCCGGACGAGATCGGCGGGCGGGGCGACCGCGAGCCGTGGCTCACCCGTCGCTGGGCCCTCGTCGCCCTCCTCGTGGTGGCGGTGACGGCAGCCTCCGCGACGTACCGGCTCACCGGCGACGACGAGCCGTCGGCGTCGCGACCGCACGGCGGGCCGCCGGCGTCCGACCAGGTGGTGCCCCCGGCGGCGGCCTCCGCGCGCTGGCTCGAGAACGACGCGGTCTGCCCGGTGCACACCGACGGCCGGAGCCTGCTCGTCGTCCGGTTCATCCTCGCGAACCGCTCGGGCCGCGACCTGGCCCTGGACTCGGTGGAGCCGCTGCTGCCACGCGGCGGGCTGCGGCCGCAGAGCACGTCGACGGTGTCCGGCGACTGCGACCGCTGGGTCCCGACCGACACCGGCCACGGCGGCATCCCCTCCGGCGGGCAGCGGGTCGTGTCGATGCTCTTCCGCCTCCCGCCGGAGTGCCCGCACCGGTTCGCCGTGCGGGCCAGGGTGCGGGTCCACGCGGGCTCCACGAGCCGCACGGCGGACCTGCCGGTGCTGAGCGACCTGGACGGCGTGGCGTTCGAGAGCTGCCCCGCCGAGCCGCTCCCTCAGGGAAGCGCCAGCGGGTCGTCGTAGCCGACGGGGGGCAGGGTGGTGCGCAGCAGGATCCGCCCCGCCGTGTCGGTGACCGTCACGTCGGCCCCGCGGGCGGTGGGCGCCGACGGGCCGGGTGCGACCAGGCCCACGACGCCGTCGGGCCCGATCTGGTAGGTCCGCACGGGCTGCCCCGCCCGGCGGTAGATCACCGAGCCGTCACCGGTCGGGAGCAGAAGCAGCGTCGGGTCCTGGGGCGAGAACGGCTCGAGCAGCCACGGCAGCCGGTCCGGGGCACCCTCGGGCAGCGCCCGCACGCCGGCCGGGAACGCCGAGTCGTCCTGCTGGCCGATCAGCGCCTGGAAGCGGCGGCCGTCGGCCCGGGTGAGCAGGACCAGGGCCAGCCGCCGCTGCTTCCACGGCGCGCCGCTCCACAGCACCCGGGCGGACGCGGTCCGCAGGTCCACGACCGCACCGGCCTGGTCCCGCAGGGCCTGCGACACGAGCGACGGCTCGGGACCGCCGTAGCCGCGCTCCCCCATGCCTTCGACCGCCACGTCCGGCTCGTCGGGCACCGGTGGCCAGACCCGCAGCAGCATCGGCAGCGCGAACACCCCCGGACCCTCGGCCCGGACGCCGATGATCGGGTCGACGTCGGCGCCCAGGTCGGCCACCACGGCTCCGTCGTCGGCGGTGATCGGCTCCCACCGTCGCCGGGGAGCGCCCGTGCCGGGGTCGAACTCGACGCGGCGCGAGATCTCGATGCGTACGGGCTGCTCCGGCCGGGTCAGCACCACGGCGCGCACGCGCCCGTCGTCGCCGCGCGCGGCCCACGCGAGCACCTGCTGCGGGTCGACGAGAGCCGTGGCCTCGACCACGTCGGCGCCCGCCAGCGGGACCCCGGCGGGGGCGTGCAGCGAGTGCACCGACGTGGCCACCACCCCGCGGTTGACGTCGCTGCCGGCGAGCACGAGACGCGAACCGTCGGAGAGGGTCCCGGCGAAGTAGACCCGCGAGATCCGCGGCCGCTCCTCGCGCATCCGGCGCAGCGCGGAGGACAGGAAGTCCTCGTCGCGCACCAGGTCCCCGCGCGCGTCCCAGGACACCCCGGCCAGCGAGCCGGGCGCCCGGTCCCGGGAGGTGCCGCCCGGGTCGCTCGGCGGGTCGGCCCGGTCGGCAAGGAGGGACACGTCGGGACGGACCACGGCCAGCGCCACTCCCGTCAGGACGACGACCGCCAGCCAGCCCGGCCACCGCCGGACCGGACGGTCGTCGGCGGAGCCGCCGACCAGCTCGTCGCGCCCCGCGCGGGGGTTGGACTCCACCACCGGAGTGTAGGTCGGCGGCTCAGGGGTCGTCGGTGACGACGTTGAGCAGCGGCTCGCCCGCGGCGTAGCGGCGCAGCTGCTCCGCGACCAGCCGTTCCGCGCGCGGCAGGAAGGCCGTCGAGTTGCCCCCGACGTGCGGGCTCACCAGCACGTTCGGGCACGACCACAGCGGGTGGTCCGGCGGCAGCGGCTCGGGGTCGGTGACGTCCAGGGCCGCCCGCAACCGGCCCGGCACGACCTCTGCGAGGAGCGCGTCGGTGTCGACGACCGGGCCGCGCGCGACGTTGACCAGCAGTGCGCCGTCGCGCATCCGCGCCAGGAAGCCGGCGTCGACCAGGCCGCGCGTCGCGTCGGTCATCGGCACCAGGACCACGACCACGTCGGCGTCGGGCAGGAGGTCGGGCAGGGCCCCGACCGGCTCGACGCCGTCGCGGGCGTGCCGAGCCACGCGGCGTACGACGCACTCGAACCCGGCCAGCCGCTGCTCCAGCGCCCGCCCGATCGAGCCGTAGCCGACGATGAGCACGGTCCGGTCGGCCAGGGAGTCGCGCCGCCGGCCGTCCCACTCGCCCCGCCCGGCGGACCGGACGAAGTCGGGGATGCCGCGCAGCGACGCGAGGACCAGGGCGACGGCGAGCTCGGCGGTCGAGGCGTCGTGCACGCCGCGTGCGTTGCACAGCGTCACGCCCGGGGGCACCAGGGGGCGCACGTCGTCGACGCCGGCCGTCAGCGTCTGCGCGACCTTCAGCGACGTCATCGAGGCCATCAGCCGGGCCGGGGCGACCCCCGCCATGTAGGGCAGGACGTAGACCTCGACCTCGTCGATGCCCGCCGGCGGGTCGGCCGAGCCGTCGTAGCAGTCGACCGTCAGGCGGGGCGGGAGGTCCCGGCCGGGGGGCCAGTCCTCGTACGGCAGCCAGACCCGGCCGGCGGCCGCCGTCACCCCGCGCCCTCGAAGGCCCGACAGCGGTCCAGGTAGCCGGCCCAGTCCCACCGGGCGAGAAAGCCGCCCGCCGCCTCGTGGCCGGCGAGCAGGAGCTGCTCCTGCTGCTCGTCGCTGATGCCGAAGTCGACCGGCGAGATGCCCGAGGTGTCGACGAACACGCTGCGGGCCTGCACGCACGGGTCGTCGATGTGCGTCGCGTCGCAGGCCTCCAGCATCGTCTCGACGAGCGAGAGGGCCAGCGACACCGTGCCGCGGACCTCGGTGGTCTGCACCCGGCCCTCCTGACGCATCGACAGCCGGACGCCGAACGTCGGCCAGCGCGGCGGCCGGCCGTCGGTGCGGTCGAACAGGGCGATGGGGAAGTTGGACAGCACTCCCCCGTCGACCAGCGTCGACACGAGCGCCCCGCCGCCCTCGCGCGGACCGCGCAGGGTCACCGGCTCGAAGAAGAACGGGATGGAGCTCGACGCGCGCACCGCGTCGGCGACCTCCTGCTCGTCGGGGTCGAGCCCGTAGAGCCCGTAGTCCCAGGGCAGGCGCACGAGCCGCTTGCGCGACACGTCGCTCGCGGTCACCAGCAGCGCGTACCGGCGCTCCGGCGGCAGGGAGCTCGCCGCGTCGTCGTCGTGCAGGTCGCCGAACGTGCGCACGCCGAGGTCGCCCAGCGCGCCGCGCAACCAGGAGTGCAGGTAGTCGCCCTCGAACACCCCGCCGTCGAAGGCCAGCGAGAACCCGTCGACCACCCGCGCGAACGGGCCGGCGAGGCGGCCGACCGCCCCCCGGTCCCGGAGCCGCCGGTAGTCCAGGGTCCGGGCGACGTCCTCGAGCCGTTCCAGCGGCTCCCCGGCACGCTGCAGGGCGACCAGGAACGCGCCCACGACCGCGCCCGCCGAGGTGCCGGCGACCCGCGGGAACGTGTAGCCCGCGCGGGACAGCGTGGACACCGCCCCGACGAGTCCGATGCCCTTGACGCCACCTCCCTCGAGCACGAGATCGGCACGGCGGGGGTCCATGGACCGACCCTAACGATCGCGTCACCGACGGACCGGGGGGTGGCATCCGGGCCTCCGGCAGGCGAGGCTCGGCGGATGCCCTCCCGCCCGCGCACCCTCGCCGGTGCCGCCCTGCTCGCCCTGGCGCTGGCTGCCTGCTCCGGCGACGAGCCGTCGCCGGCCGGTGCGCCGGCACCGTCGAGCCCCGGCTCGCAGTCGGCCACCGATGGGCCGTCGACGTCGGCACCGTCGGCCGGTGACGACGCGGTGCCGACGGCCCGCGTGGCTGGGGTCGTGGCCCGTGGGCTGGAGGCGCCGTGGGGGCTCGCCTTCCTCCCGGACGGGTCGGCGCTGGTGAGCGAGCGCGACTCGGAGCGGGTCCGGCTCGTCTCGCCCGACGGCGACGTGCGCACCGTCGGGCGCGTGCGCGGCGTCGACGGGGTCGGCGAGGGCGGGCTGCTCGGCCTCGCGCTCTCGCCGACGTACGAGCAGGACAGCACGGTGTTCGCCTACTTCACGGCCGGCTCGCAGAACGTCGTCGCCCGCATGACGTACGACGGGCAGGGGCTCTCGGGGCAGCGGACGGTGCTCGACGGCATCCCGGCGGGGCCGATCCACAACGGCGGGCGCATCGCGTTCGGCCCCGACGGCTTCCTGTACGTCGGCACGGGTGAGTCCGGTGACACCGGGCTGTCGCAGGACCCGGGGTCGCTGGGCGGCAAGATCCTGCGGGTCACGGCCGACGGGCAGCCGGCGCCCGGCAACCCGTTCGACGGCTCCCCCGTCTACAGCCTCGGCCACCGCAACGTGCAGGGGCTGGCGTGGGACTCCCGCGGGCAGCTGTGGGCGGCGGAGTTCGGCCAGAACACCTGGGACGAGCTCAACCGCATCGAGGCGGGCGCGAACTACGGGTGGCCCGAGGTCGAGGGCCGGGCACGGGACGACCGGTTCGTCGACCCCGTGCGCCAGTGGCGCCCGGCCGTCGCGTCACCGAGCGGCATCGCGGTGGCCGAGGACTCGGTGTTCATGGCCGGGCTGCGTGGCGAGCGGCTCTGGCGGGTGCCGGTCCCGGACGGCCGCGCCGGGACTCCGCGGGCACTGGCGCGGGACCTCGGCCGCCTCCGCACCGTGGTCGCCGCGCCCGACGGCTCGCTCTGGCTCACCACGAGCAACCGCGACGGCCGCGGCTCGCCCCGCGCCGGCGACGACAAGATCGTGCGGGTCACCATCGGCTGACCCGCGCGTCGCGTCGTGCTAGACACGCGAGCATGACCCGTCGGCGCCTGCCCCACTGGTCCGAGCTGCGGCCCCTCCTCCAGCCGCCCGCGTTCTCCGTCGACCCGACGACGCGGCGCCTCGCGCGAGCGGCGTCGGTCCCGGACCTGCGGCTGATGGCGCGGAAGCGTGCACCGCGGGCGGTCTTCGACTACACCGACGGCGCGGCCGACGCCGAGGTCAGCCTGCGCCGGTCCCGCGCGGCGTACCGCCGGGTGGAGTTCCGACCGCGCGTCCTGCAGGACGTCTCGACCGTGGACACCACCACCACGATCCTGGGCCGACCCGCGGCCCAGCCCTTCGCGTTCGGCCCGACCGGCTTCACGCGGCTCATGCACACCGACGGCGAGCCGGCGGTGGCCCGGGCCGCGGGACGTGCGGGCATCCCCTACGCCCTGTCCACGCTGGGGACGACGTCCGTCGAGGCGCTCGCCGCCGCCGCGCCGGCGACCCGGCTGTGGTTCCAGCTCTACCTGTGGCGCGACCGGGTCGCGAGCAGGGACCTCGTGGTGCGGGCGCAGGATGCGGGCTACGAGGCGCTCATGCTCACCGTCGACACGCCGGTGGCGGGGCGGCGGCTCCGGGACGTGCGCAACGGGCTGACTCTGCCCCCGACGCTGTCGGCGCGCACCGTCGTCGAGGGCGCGCTGCACCCCCGGTGGTGGTTCGACCTGCTGTCCACCGAGCCCCTGGAGTTCGCGTCGCTGAGGCGGTCCGAGGGCACGATGGCCGACGTCCTGGCCGGCGTGTTCGAGCCGACGCTCGACGTGCGCGACCTCGCGTGGCTGCGCGAGACCTGGTCCGGCCCGCTCCTCGTCAAGGGGGTGATGACCGCCGAGGACGCCGTCGCCGTCGTCGACGCCGGGGCGGACGCGGTCGTCGTCTCCAACCACGGGGGGCGCCAGCTCGACCGCGCGCCGACGCCGCTGGAGCAGCTGCCCAGCGTGCTCGACGCCGTCGGCGACCGGGCGGAGGTCTACGTCGACGGGGGCGTGCTCTCCGGCGCCGACGCCGTCGCGGCCGTCGCGCTCGGCGCGCGGGCGGCGCTCGTCGGCCGGGCCTACCTCTACGGTCTCATGGCCGCCGGAGAGCGCGGCGTCGACCGGGCCGTCGAGATCCTCGTCCAGGAGGTCGCGGTCACCATGGCCCTGCTCGGCGTGAGCCGGGTCGCGGACCTGCGTCCCGAGCACGTCCACCTGCGGCGGGTGGCCGGCTAGGTCAGCCGCAGCGCTCGAGGACGATCTCGCGGACCCGGCCGGCGTCGGCCTGCCCCCGGGTCGCCTTCATCACCGCGCCGACGATCGCGCCGGCGGCGGCCACCTTGCCGCCGCGGATCTTCTCGGCCACGTCGGGGTGGGCGGCGAGCGCCTCGTCGACGGCCGCCACGAGCGCGCCGTCGTCGCTGACCACGCCCAGCCCGCGCTTGTCGACCACCTCGTCCGGCGAGCCCTCGCCGGCCAGCACGCCCTCGATCACCTGCCGGGCCAGCTTGTCGTTCAGCGTGCCGGAGTCGACCAGCTCGACGACGCGGGCCACCTGCTCGGGCGTCATCGGCAGGGACGCGACGTCGGTGTCCCGCTCGTTCGCGTGGCGGGCCAGCTCGCCCAGCCACCACTTCCGGGCCGCCTCGTGCGGCGCCCCGGCCGCCACCGTCGCCTCGACCAGGTCGACCGCCCCGGCGTTGACCAGCGACTGCATCTCGAAGTCGGAGAGCCCCCACTGCTGCTGGAGGTGCCGGTGCCGCACGGCGGGCGGCTCGGGCAGCGACGCGCGCAGCTCCTCGACCCACGCCGGGTCGGGCGCGACCGGCACGAGGTCGGGCTCGGGGAAGTAGCGGTAGTCCTCGGCCTGCTCCTTGGACCGGCCGGGGGTCGTGACCCCGGTGTCCTCGTGCCAGTGCCGGGTCTCCTGCACGACCCGCAGACCGGCGTCGAGCCGCGCCCCCTGACGGCAGATCTCGTGGCGGACCGCGCGCTCGACCGAGCGCAGCGAGTTGACGTTCTTGGTCTCGGAGCGGGTGCCGAGCGGGTCGCCCGGTGACCGGCGCAACGAGACGTTGGCGTCGCAGCGCAGCGATCCCTGCTCCATGCGTACGTCGGAGACGCCCAGAGTGCGCATCAGCTCACGCAGCTCGGTGACGTAGGCGCGCGCGACCTCCGGGGCCAGCGCACCGGTGCCCTCGACGGGCTTGGTGACGATCTCGATGAGCGGGATGCCGGCGCGGTTGTAGTCCACCAGCGAGTAGTCGGCCCCGTGGATGCGACCGGTCGCGC
This sequence comes from uncultured Actinomycetota bacterium, assembly GCA_963705885.1. Taxonomy (GTDB): domain Bacteria; phylum Actinomycetota; class Actinomycetes; order JACCUZ01; family JACCUZ01; genus MFD01275-c22. The sequence continues at coordinate 3,416,339 of OY970120.1, forward strand.
CGCCGACGTGCAGCGACTTGCCGGTGTCCTCCTCCATGTGCACCCGCTCGATCTCGACGCGCACGGTGCGGGTGCCCTCCGGCGTCGCCACCTCGACGTCGAGGTGGCCGTCGGTGCAGATCGGCTCGTCGTACTGCGAGGTCTGGAAGTTCTTCGGCATGTCCGGGTAGAAGTAGTTCTTGCGCGCGAAGCGGCACCAGGGCGCGATGTCGCAGCCGAGGGCCAGCCCGACCCGGATCGTCGACTCGACGGCCACCCGGTTGAGCACGGGCAGCGCGCCCGGCAGGCCGAGGCAGGTCGGGCAGACCTGGCTGTTGGGGGCGGCGCCGAACGTCGTGGCGCAGCCGCAGAACATCTTCGACACCGTGCCGAGCTCGACGTGCACCTCGAGACCCAGCACCGGGTCGAACTGCCCGACGGCCTGGTCGTAGGCCATCAGGTCCGAGACAACCGTCATGCCTCGTCCTCGCCGCGGCGCAGGCGCCGCACGATGATGATGGTGCCCGTCACCAGCACGACCGCGTTGAGCAGCGCGTCCACGAGCTCCAGCCGGTCGCCGTCCTCGCGGGCCTGGCGCAGGCGGGACAGGGCGGTGCGGCCCGCCATGACGGTGCTGACGAACGTGATCACGGACTTGATGCTCTTCATCGCGCGGCCTCCACGGCGGTCGAGGGAAGGTCGGGTGCCTCGTCGATCAGCAGGTGCCCCCAGCGGTCGGCGAGGGCCGCCTCCAGCGCGCCGCCGACGCGGTAGAGCCGGTCGTCGGCCAGCGGCGGCGCGATGACCTGCAGTCCCACCGGCAGCCCGTCCTCGGGCGCCAGGCCGACCGGCAGCGACATCGACGCGTTGCCCGCGAGGTTTGACGGGATCGTGCACAGGTCGGCGAGGTACATCGCCAGCGGGTCGTCGACCCGCTCACCGAGCCGGAACGCCGTGGTGGGCGTCGTCGGCGAGACGAGCACGTCGGCCCGCTCGAACGCCGACTCGAAGTCGCGCGCGATCAGCGTGCGGACCTTCTGCGCCTGCCCGTAGTAGGCGTCGTAGTAGCCGCTGGACAGCGCGTACGTCCCGAGCATGATGCGTCGCTTCGCCTCGTTGCCGAAGCCCGCGTCGCGGCTGACCGACATGACGTCCTCGGCGCTCGCGGTGCCGTCGTCGCCGACGCGCAGGCCGTAGCGCATCGCGTCGAAGCGGGCGAGGTTCGACGAGCACTCGCTCGGCAGGATCAGGTAGTAGGCGGGCAGGGCGTGGTCGAAGGCCGGGCAGTCGACCTCGACCACGGTCGCGCCGAGCTCCTCGAGCAGGGCGACCGACTCGCGGAACCGCTGCTCGACGCCGGCCTGGTAGCCGTCGCCGGAGAACTGCTTGACGACGCCCACCCGCAGGCCGCGCACGTCCCGGGAGCGGGCGGCCGCCACGACGCCCGGCACCGGTGCGTCGACCGAGGTCGAGTCGAGCGGGTCGTGCCCGCCGAGCACCTCATGAAGGAGCGCGGCGTCGAGGACGGTGCGGGCGCAGGGCCCGGCCTGGTCCAGCGAGGACGCCAGGGCCACCAGGCCGTAGCGGGAGACCCCGCCGTAGGTCGGCTTCACCCCGACGGTGCCCGTCACCGCCGCCGGCTGGCGGATCGACCCACCGGTGTCGGTGCCGACGGCGAGGGGTGCCTCGAACGCCGCGACCGCGGCGGCCGAGCCACCTCCCGACCCGCCGGGGATGCGCTCGAGGTCCCAGGGGTTGTGGGTCGGCCCGAACGCCGAGTGCTCGGTCGAGGAGCCCATCGCGAACTCGTCCATGTTCGTCTTGCCGAGCACCACCAGACCCGCGTCGCGCACCCGCCGCGTGACGGTCGCGTCGTAGGGCGGGACCCAGTGCTCGAGGATGCGCGACCCGCAGGTCGTGGGCAGGCCCTCGGTCGCGATGAGGTCCTTGAGCGCGAGCGGGACACCGGCCAGCGGGCCGAGCTGCTCGCCGGCGGAGCGCCGCGCGTCGAGCCGGCGGGCGGTCTCGCGCGCGCCGTCCTCGTCGACGTGCAGGTAGGCGCGGACGGAGTCGTCGACCGCCCGGATCCGGTCGAGATGCGCGTCGGTCACGTCGAGCGCGCTGGCCTCGCCGCGCGCGAGCACCTGCGCGGTCTCGGCCGCCGTGAGACGGACCAGGTCGGTGGCCCCCGTCACGCCTCCTCCCCGAGGATCCGCGGCACGCGGAAGCGGCCCTCCTCGGCGGCCGGCGCGCCGGAGAGCGCCTGCTCCTGCGTCAGGCCGGGGCGCACCTCGTCGGGACGGGTCACGTTGGTCAGCGGCAGAGCGTGCGAGGTGGGCTCGACGTCGGCCGTGTCGAGGTCGCCGATGCGTGAGATCGCGGTGATGATGACGTCGAGCTGGGGGCCGAAGCGGTCGAGCTCGTCGTCGTCGAGCGCGAGGCGCGCGAGCCGCGCCAGGTGCGCCACCTCGTCACGGGTGATCGATGCGCCGTCGGTCACCTGGGGTCCTTGCTGCAGCGTGGGAGCACCGGCACATCCTAGGGGCGGGCCGCCGGGCGTCACCCGTCCCCCGACGTCCGGGCGACGGCCCGGGCGGCATCGGGTCCGTCGTCGAGCAGCACGCGGAACCCCGCCTCGTCGAGCACCGGGACGCCGAGCGTCACCGCCTTGTCGTGCTTGGAGCCGGGGCTGTCGCCGACGACGACGAAGTCGGTCTTCTTCGACACCGAGCCGGCGGCCCGGCCCCCGCGCGTCTGGATCGCCGCGGTGGCCTCGTCGCGCGAGAAGTCCTCGAGCGAGCCGGTCACCACCACCGACAGGCCCTCCAGCGGCCGGGGGCCCTCGTCGGCGGCCTCCTCCGACATGCGCACCCCCGAGTCGCGCCACCGCTGCACGATCGACCGGTGCCAGTCGACGTCGAACCAGTCGAGCACCGACCGCCCGATGACCGGCCCCACGCCATCGGTGGCGGCGAGCTCCTCCACCGAGGCGGTGCGGATGCGCTCGACGTCGCGGAACCCGCGGGCCAGCGCCTGGGCGGCTGTCGGCCCGACGTGGCGGATCGAGAGCGCGACGAGCACCCGCCACAGCGGTCGCTGCTTCGCGGCGTCGAGCGCGGCCAGCAGCTTGCGGCCGTTGGCCGTCAGCTCGCCGTCCTTGCGCCGGAACAGCTCGGCGCGCAGCAGGTCGGCCTCGCCGAGCGCGAAGACGTCGCCCTCGTCGGTCACAACGCCCGCGTCCAGCAGCGACACCGCGGCCTCGTAGCCGAGCACGTCGATGTCGAACGCGCCGCGCCCGGCGAGGTGGAAGATGCGCTCGCGCAGCTGCGCCGGGCAGGACCGGCTGTTGGGGCAGCGGATGTCGGCGTCGCCCTCCTTCTCCGGCCGCAGCGGGGTCTCGCACTCGGGGCAGACCGAGGGCATCTCGAACGCCCGCTCCGACCCGTCGCGCAGGTCGACCACCGGCCCGACGATCTCGGGGATGACGTCGCCGGCCTTGCGCAGCACCACGGTGTCGCCGATCAGCACGCCCTTGCGCACCACCTCGGAGGCGTTGTGCAGGGTCGCCATCTCGACGGTGGACCCGCTGACGAACACCGGCTCCATCACGCCGTAGGGCGTGACGCGCCCGGTGCGCCCGACGTTCACCTTGATGTCGAGCAGCTTGGTGGTGACCTCCTCGGGGGGGTACTTGAACGCGATGGCCCAGCGGGGCGCCCGCGACGTCGAGCCGAGGCGTCGCTGGACCGACACCTCGTCGACCTTGACGACGACGCCGTCGATCTCGTGCTCCACGTCGTGGCGGTGCTCGCCGTAGTGCTCGATGTAGTCCGTGACGCCGGCCAGGTCGTCCACGACCTGGTAACGGTCGCTGACCGGCAGCCCCCAGCCCTGCAGCGACTCGTACGCCGCCGACTGGCGCGGCGGTGCGAAGCCGTCACGGGCGCCCACTCCGTGGACCACGAGGCGCAGCGGCCGGCTCGCGGTGACCCGCGGGTCCTTCTGCCGCAGCGACCCGGCGGCGGCGTTGCGCGGGTTGGCGAAGGGTGCCTTGCCGCTCTCGACGAGGCGTGCGTTGAGGTCGGCGAAGCCCTCGACGGGGAAGAAGACCTCGCCGCGCACCTCGAGCCTGGCCGGCACGTCGTCGCCGGCGAGGACGGACGGCACCGACTGCAGCGTGCGGACGTTGAGCGTGACGTCCTCGCCGGTGACCCCGTTGCCGCGGGTCAGCGCGCGGACGAGCCGGCCCTGCTCGTAGAGCAGGTTGATCGCCACGCCGTCCACCTTGATCTCGCACAGGTAGTGCACGTCCGCGCCGCCGGCGTCGCGCTCCACCCGCTCCGCCCAGGCCGTGAGCTCGTCGACCGAGAAGGCGTTGTCGAGGCTCATCATCCGCTCGATGTGGTCGACGGCCGCGAAGTCCGTGGAGTAGGTGCCGCCCACCGTCTGCGTCGGGGAGTCGGGCGTGCGCAGCTCGGGATGCGTCTCCTCGACCGCCTGCAGCTCGCGCATCATCGCGTCGTAGTCGGCGTCCGCCAGGGTCGGCGCGTCGCGCACGAAGTACTCGAACCGCGCGCGGTCGACGCGCTCGACGAGCTCTGCGTGCCGGTGGCGGGCCTCGACCGCGACGTCCGTCCGGTCGTCCGTCCCGGCGGCGCGAGCACCTCGCGCCGCCCTCTCCTTCTGCGCCACTAGGCCTCCGGGTCGTCGGCGAGCTGACCGGCTGCCGCCCGGGCGAGGCGCAGCGCGGCGAGGACGTGGGCCGGGTCCGCCCCGGCCATGCCGCACGTCGGCGTCACGACGACCCGGCGCAGGCCCTCGGGGGCCAGCCCGAGCCGGCGCCACAGGTGTCGTACCGGCTCGACGGTAGCCGCCGGCGCCGACAACGGGCGGCCCGCCACCGCGACGGCCGGCACCAGCCCGGCCAGCAGCAGCAGACCGTCCTCGAGCGCCGCGCCGAGCTCGTCGTCGCACTGCTCACCGACGGCGGTCAGGTCGAGCGAGAGCCCCGCCGCCCCGGCGCCGTGCAGGAGCCCGACCGGGGGCCGCCCGGCGCAGCAGTGCACGACGACGGGGACGCCGAGCGCGTCGACGACCGACCGCAGCACGGACTTGGCCGTCGCCGTCGGCACGGCGTCGAAGCGACGCGCCCCGGACGTGGACCGGATGCCGCCGGCGAGCACCGCGGGAAGCGACGGCTCGTCGAGCTGAAGGACCACCTCGGCGCCCGGGAGCCTGCGACGAAGGTCGGCCACGTGCGCCTGCAGGCCCTCGGTCAGCGAGGCGATCAGGTCGCGCACCGCGCCGGCGTCGGAGAGCACCGGCTCACCGCGGGGCAGCCGGAGCCCGGCGGCGGTCGTCCACGGCCCGGCGACCTGCACCTTGACCGGGCCGACGAGCCCGGCGCAGGCCGCCTCGAGCTCGTCGAGGTCGTGCGAGAGGTACGCACGCGCGCGGCGCTCGTCACGGCCCGGACGGTCGACGAGGCGCCAGCCCGAGGGCTGCACGTCGACGTGGAGGTCCACGAGGACGGCCGCTGCTCGGCCCAGCATGTCGGCCCCCGGTCCGCGGCCCGGCAGCTCCGCAAGGTGTGGGAGGTCGGGCAGCTCCCCGGCCACGACGGCCGCCGCCTCGCGCGGGTCGTCGTGCGGCATCGACCCGACACCGGTGGCGACGCCGGGCGGGAGGTCCGTGATCACGGCGTCACGCTAGTAGTCGACGCGGTCCGCCTTGGCCAGCCATGCCTCGAACGGCTCGGCGGCCGACGCCAGCGGCAGCTGCCTGACGGGCAGGTCCCACGTCTCGCGCGGCCGGGCGAAGAGGTCGTAGAACTCCCGGTCGTCGAACCCGCCGCGCGCCGCGTCGTCCCGGTCGGCGGCGTAGACCACTGCGTCGACCCGCGCCCACAGCGCGGCCGACAGGCACAGCGGGCAGGGCTCGCACGAGCTGACGAGCACGGTGCCGGTGAGCACGTGGGTGCCCAGCTCGCGGCAGGCGCCACGGATCGCCACCACCTCGGCGTGCGCCGTCGGGTCGAGGTCCCGGGTGACCCGGTTGACCCCGTCGGCGACGACCTCGTCGCCACGGACCACGAGGGCGGCGAACGGCCCGCCGTCGTCGGCCACGTTCGCCGTCGCGCGGTCCACCGCGAGGCGCAGCCAGCGCTCTTCGGGCACGCTCACGCGACCGACCCTAGCCGGGCAGGGCTCACGCCGATGAGCGGTTACCCGGCGCAAGGCAGAACGATCCCACTCAACCCGTTGGCCCGGTCGGAGTTCGGTCTCAGACGGACTCGAGGACGAAGAAGAGGAAGCACATGAACGACCGGCCTTCCTCCAAGTCGGGAGGGAGCAGCTCAGCAGGGGTGTCCGAGGCAGGGGGCGGTTCGCTGATGGTCGCGATGCGGAACCCGGCGGCCGAGAAGGCATCGGTGATGGCGTGCAGGGGTCGGTGCCAGTAGGTCAGAACCGCGGTCTGGCCGCTGAAGGTGTAGTCCTCGGAGTACTTGGTGAGCGCAAAGTAGTCGGCCTCGGGATACACGATCGCGTAGACGCTGGGGTGGATCACCGAGACCATCAGGCGACCACCGGGCTTCAGCACGCGACGCAGCTCGGCGAGGGGGCCGGCCCAGTCCTCCAGGTAGTGCAGGACGAGGGATGCGACGACGTCATCGAACTCGGCATCGGCGAACGGCAGCGGCGCGCCGAGGTCCGCCACGTGCACGTCGGCGTCGTCACCCAGCTTCTGGCGGGCCAGGTCGACCATGGCTGCACTCGCGTCGAAGCCGGTGACGGCGGCCCCCTTGGCGCGCAGTGCCGCCGACAGCGGCCCGGCACCGCACCCCGCGTCCAGGATCCGGCGGCCGGAGACGTCGCCGGCGAGACGGAGCAGCTCGGGCTTGTTGTAGTACGCGTTGAAGAGGCTGGACTCGTTCTCCGCCGCGTAGGCGTTCGCGAAGCTGTCGTAGTCGCTGGCTGTCGCTGTGACCTCGTTCGAAGGAAGCATGGGTGCGTTCCTACCGGGGCCACGCGAGTACGACAAACCAACACGCGTGCGTGCGGCAGGATCGCACGCTCATGCCGCCGCGATGAGAGCTGTCGATAGGTGCGCCGCTACGAGGTGCCGGCAAAAGGAGGCCACGCCATCTCACTGCCGCCGCACGGGAGCACGGCTCACTCGCAGTGTCGTGCGGTGAGCAGGGCGAGGCGGTAGCGGTGGTGCTGTCTCGGTCGCCGGTCGGGGTCGATGGTGGCGGGTGGGACGAGCTGGGGGTAGCCGTTGGTGGCGAGGACGACGGCCCAGCCCTGGCGGTGGACCATGCGGTGGTGGAACCCGCACAACAACGCGGCGTTCCACAGGTCGGTGGGGCCGCCGTCGGTCCAGTGCCAGCAGTGGTGGAGCTGGCAGGCGGCGGGGGGCTGGTCGCAGCCGGGCGCGACGCAGCCGCGGTCGCGCAGGGCGGCGGCGCGGCGCTGGGCGCGGTTCCAGTCGCGGGTGGAGCGCCCGAGGTCGAGGACCTGGGACGGCCCGCCGAGCACGGCGGGCACGACCAGGGCGTCGCAGGCGAGCTGGCGCAGGGTCGCGGCGGACAGGGTGCCGCCGGTGTCCAGCCGCCCGGCCCCGGCCAGCCCGTCGCGCAGGTCGGCCAGGGTGGTGGTGATCGTGAGGAGCGCCAGCGGCGCGACCGGGGCCGAGGTCGCGCGGGTCGCGGCCTCGACGGGGTCCCCGGTCGCGACCCAGCCCGGCGCGTGAACGTCGTCGGTGTCGTCGCTGTCGCGGGCCGAGTCGGTGAGGGTGCCGGCCGCGGCGACGGCGAGGAGGTCGACGAGGGCGTCGCCGCGGCGTTCGGAGCGCGACCGGTCGTCCTGCACCCCGTCGTCGCCGGCCGCCGGGGTGTCGGCGGTCCGCAGCCACGCGGCCAGGGTGGCCTCGCCGAGGGGGCCGAGGTCGAGCAGGGCGCGCATCCGGCCGCGGCGGCGCGCGACGTGCAGGTCGTTGCGCTCACCGGCCTGCGCCTCGGCCTCGGCCCGCTGCTGCTCGCGCTCCACCGCGGCGGCGTCGGCGGGGTCGTCCACCGACGGCGCGCAGGTCAGCTCCTCGACCAGGGCCTGCCCGGCGCGCGCCAGGTCGCGGGGGGCCAGCGACGCGCACAGGTCGACCAGGAACCCGGCGGCGTCCTGCCCGACGTCCGCGGCGACCTCGGGCAGCGTCGTGACCCGGTCCAGCGCGGTCGCGGCCACCCCGGCCTGCTCGACCGTGACCCGACCCTCGGCCAGCGCCGCCTCGAGCACCGGGTGCCGCCCGAGCAGCGCGGCCTGGCGGACGCGGGCGGCCGCGTCGGCGGGGGAGAGCCGGAACCGGTCACCCAGCCAGCGCTGCACGCTGCAGGCGGCGGTGCGGGCCTTGAGGTCGCGGGTCTCGGCCTCGCGCAGCAGCACCGCCCGCAGCGCCACGGCCCTCGCCTCGACCGCCAGCAGCCCGGCCAGGGTGGCCTCGACCTCGCCGTCCGAGAGCTGCCACACCGTCGAGGACCCGTTGGCGTCGAGCCCGGCCGCGGCCGCCCACACCCCGGTCACCACCGGGTGCTCGACGACCGAACCTGCCTGACTCATGCCACGAAACTAGCCACCACCCCCGACACAAACCCCGCGTGAGGAACGTACGAGAAACCCTTTGTGGACAACGGATCCCGCCGCCGTCAAGTTGTCCACAGAGGCTGGGCCGGCGAGGTGGAGGAGATCGTCGCCGACCCGATGACGGTGTCGCCGTCGTAGAGCACGACGGCCTGCCCGGGCGCGACCCCGCGCAGCGGCTGGGTCAGCTCGACCACGAGACGGTCGTCGTCGACGTGGGCGGTCGCCGGCACCGGGTCGCCGTGCGCGCGCACCTGCGCGAGGCACGACACCGGGTCGACCGGGGCGGCGCCCTGCCACACGGCACGCGTCCCGACGACACGCGACACGTCGAGCTCGTCGGCCGGACCGACGGTCACCGTGCGGCTCACCGGTGACACGTCCAGGACGTAGCGCGGCAGGCCGTCCGGCGCGGGCCGGCCGATGCGCAGCCCGCGCCGCTGCCCGACGGTGAAGGCGTAGGCACCGTCGTGCTCGCCGACGACCTCGCCCGCGGTGTCCACGATCGGACCCGGCTCCGACCCGAGCCGCCGCTGCAGGAAGCCGGCCGTGTCGCCGTCGGCGATGAAGCAGACGTCGTGGCTGTCGGGCTTGTCGGCGACGGCCAGGCCGCGCTCGCCGGCCTCGCGCCGCACGGCGTCCTTGCGGGACCCCCCGAGCGGGAAGATCGCGTGCGCCACCTGGCGCACCGTGAGCACGCGCGAGGACGTACGACTGGTCCTTGCCCTCGTCGACGGCCCGCAGCAGCCGCCCGTCCTCGACCCGGGCGTAGTGCCCGGTGCAGACGGCGTCGAAGCCGAGGGCGAGCGCCTTGTCGAGGACCGCCGCGAACTTGATCTTCTCGTTGCAGCGCAGGCACGGGTTGGGCGTACGTCCGGCGGCGTACTCGGCGACGAAGTCCTCGACGACGTCCTCGCGGAAGCGCTCGGCGAGGTCCCAGACGTAGAACGGGATGCCGACGACGTCGGCCGCGCGACGGGCGTCGCGCGCGTCCTCGAGCGTGCAGCAGCCGCGGGCGCCGCTGCGGAAGGACGCGGGGTTGCTCGACAGCGCGAGGTGGACCCCGGTCACGTCGTGGCCGGCGTCGACCGCCCGGGCGGCGGCGACGGCCGAGTCGACACCACCCGACATCGCGGCGAGGACCCTCACGGACGGACGCCGTTCCGCCCGGCGCGCCGGGCCCGCTCGACCACGGGGCCGATGGCGGCGAGGACCGCGGCGACGTCGCCCTCGGTCGACGAGTGGCCGAAGGAGAAGCGCAGCGAGCCGTGGGCCAGGTCCTCGGGCACGCCCATCGCGAGCAGGACGTGGCTGGGCTGGGGCACCCCGGCCGAGCAGGCGGAGCCGGTCGAGCACTCGATGCCGCGGGCGTCGAGCAGGAGGAGCAGCGCGTCTCCCTCGCACCCGGGGAACGAGAAGTGCGCGTTGGCCGGGAGCCGGCTCTCCGGCCGCAGGTCGGGGTCGCCGCCGAGCACGGCGTCGGGCACCTCTGCGAGCACACCGCGGACGAGGGCGTCGCGCAGGCCGGCCAGGTGCTCGGCGCTCTCGGGACGGCGCTTCACCGCGAGCTCGGCCGCGACGGCCATGGCGGCGATCGCGGGGGCGTCGAGGGTCCCGGAGCGCACGTCGCGCTCCTGCCCGCCGCCGTGCAGCACCGGCGTCAGCTCGACGGACCGGCCGAGGACCAGGGCACCTGTGCCCAGCGGGCCGCCGATCTTGTGGGAGCTGACCGTCATGGCGTCGAGCCCGCTCGCGGCGAAGTCGACGGGCAGCTGGCCGAAGGCCTGGACGGCGTCGGAGTGGATCGGCACGGCGTGCGACCTGGCGACCGCCGCGAGCTCCTCGACCGGCTGCACGGTGCCGACCTCGTTGTTGGCCCACATGATGCTGACCAGCGCGACGGACCCCGGGTCGGCCGCGAGCGCGGCCTCCAGCGTCGCGGGGTGCACGCGCCCGGCGGCGTCGACGGGGAGCCACTCGACCTCGGCCGCCTCGTGGGCGGCCAGCCACAGCGCGGGGTCCATGACGGCGTGGTGCTCGACCGCGCTGGCCAGGATGCGCCGGCGGGCCGGGTCCTCGGCCCGGCGCTGCCAGTAGAGCCCCTTGACCGCGAGGTTGTCGGCCTCGGTCCCGCCGCCGGTGAACAGCACCTCGCTCGGGCGCGCGCCGAGAGCGGACGCCAGGGTCTCGCGCGCCTCCTCGACGAGGCGGCGCGCCGCGCCGGCCGGAGGCGTGCAGCGACGACGGGTTGCCGACGATGCCCAGGCACGAGGTCATCGCCTCGAGCGCCTCGGGGACCATCGGCGTGGTCGCCGCGTGGTCGAGGTAGGTGCGGTCGGTCATGGCCGCCCGAGTCTACGTCGGCACAGCCGGCCGGCCCGTCAGCCCTTGCGGGCGCGGACCTTGTCGGCGACCGCCGGCACGACCTGGTGCAGGTCGCCGACGACGCCGAAGTCGACGAGCTCGAAGATCGGGGCCTCGGGGTCCTTGTTGATGGCCACGATCGTCTTGGAGGTCTGCATGCCGGCGCGGTGCTGGATCGCGCCGGAGATGCCGGCGGCGACGTAGAGCTGCGGGCTCACGGTCTTGCCGGTCTGGCCGACCTGGTGCTGGTGGGGGTACCAGCCCGCGTCGGTGGCGGCGCGGGAGGCGCCGACGGCCGCTCCGAGCGCGTCGGCCAGCCCCTCGATGACCGAGAAGTTCTCGCCCGACCCGACGCCGCGGCCACCGGAGACGACGATGGCCGCCTCGGACAGCTCGGGCCGCTCGCCCTTCTCCTCGACGACCCGGTCGGTGATGCGCGCCGCCTTCGCGGCCTCCGACAGCTCGACCGCGACGTCGACGCGCTCCGCGGAACCCTGCGCGGGCTCGGCCGGGACGGAGTTCGGCCGGACGGTGATGATCGGCGTGCCGGTGGTCACCGCGGAGCGCACGACCGTCGACCCGCCGAACACCTGCTGCTCGGCGGTGACCTTGCCGCCGTCGGCCGTCACGTCGGTCGCGTCGGTGAGGACGCCCGAGCCGGTCTTGAGCGCCAGCCGGGCGGCGATCTCCTTGCCCTCGGCCGAGGACGCGAGCAGGACGGCGGCGGGCGAGGAGTCGGCGACGACCTTCGCCAGCACCTCGGCGGTCGGCGCCACCAGGTAGTCCGACACGTCACCCTCGGCGACGTACACCTTGGTGGCGCCGTGCGCGGCCAGCGACTCCTTCGCGGCGTCGTAGCCGCTGCCGACGAGCACCGCCGCCGGCTCGCCCAGGCGCGCCGCCAGCGTCAGCAGCTCGCCGGTGACCTTCTTGACCTCGCCGTCGGTGTGCTCGACGAGAACCAGGACCTCTGCCATGTCAGTGACTACCTCTCCTGTGCTCTCGGGCGCTCAGACGAACTTCTTGGACGCGAGGAACTCGACGAGCTTGTCGGCTCCGTCGCCGTCGTCGGTCACGATCGTGCCCGCCTGGCGCGGCGGGGCGGCCTCGAAGGACTCGACGGCGCTCCAGGCACCGCCCAGGCCGACGTCGCCGGCGTCGATGCCGAGGTCGGAGAGCGAGAGCGTCTCGACGGGCTTCTTCTTCGCCGCCATGATCCCCTTGAACGACGGGTAGCGCGGCTCGTTGATCTTCTCGACGACGCTCACGACCGCAGGGGTCGAGGCTTCGACCGCCTGGTAGCCGTCGTCGGTCAGTCGCTTGATCCTCACCGTGGAGCCGTCGACCGTGACCTCCTTGGCGAACGTCAGCTGCGGCAGGCCGAGCCGCTCGGCGAGCATCGCCGGCACCACGCTCATCCGCGCGTCGGAGGACTCCGACCCGAGGATCACCAGGTCGTAGGACCCGGCCTTCTCGAGCGCCTTGGACAGCGCCAGCGAGGTCGCCACCGCGTCGGAGCCGTGCAGCGCGTCGTCGAGGACGTGGATCGCCTTGTCGGCGCCCATCGACAGCGCCTTGCGGACCGTCTCGGACGCCGCGTCGGGCCCCATGCACAGGACGGTGACCTCGCCACCGCCGGCCTCCGCGATCGTGAGGGCCTCCTCGACGGCGTACTCGTCCATCTCGTTCATCACCGGGTCGGTGGCGCCGCGGTCGAGCGTCGAGTCCGACGGGTCCAGCTTCTTCTCCGACCACGTGTCGGGGACCTGCTTCACACAGACGACGATGTTCATGCGGCTGCCGCTCTCCTAGCGTGACGGGAACTGGCGCTCACCCTGCCAGCCGAGCGTGCCCGGCCGGTCGTCGGGTGCTGTCGGCCGCTATGTTACCCGCCAGTAGCATCGCGGCAAACCTGGCCCCCGGCGGGACCGGCCCCTGTGCGACGCTGCCCCGCGTGCCGCACCGCCCGCTCGAGCTCACCGGTGAGCGGACACTGCCCGGCGTCCGGCAGGAGAACTACTGGTTCCGCAGGCACGAGGCGGCCTACCGGTGGGCCGCAGGAGCGGTCGACCTGCGCGGCGCCGTCGTCGTCGAGGCGGGCGTCGGCGAGGGGTACGGCGGGCAGGCGCTGTCCGACGCCGGAGCGTCGCTGGTGCTCGGTCTGGACCTCGACCAGCCGACGCTCGCCCACGTCGCACGGACCCATCCCGGCGTCGCGCCGGTCCGGGCGAACCTCGTCGCCCTGCCGTGCGGCGCCGGGACGTCCGACGTGGTCGTGAGCTCGCAGACCATCGAGCACCTCTGGGACCAGGACGGCTTCGTCCGCGAGTGCGCCCGCGTGCTGCGGCCCGGCGGCCGGCTGCTCGTCACGACGCCGAACCGGCACACCTTCCCGCCGGGCAACGTCTTCCACAGCCGCGAGCTCGACCAGACGGAGCTCGCCGACCTGCTCTCCCGCCACCTCGACGTCGAGGACGTCCTCGGCGTCCACCACGGCCCCCGGCTCGCCGCGTCCGGCGACCTCGTCACCGACCAGCTGTCCGCCCCGCCGGAGGAGTGGACGGCGGCCCTGCGCGAGGCCGTCGAGTCGGTCACTGCGGAGGACTTCGTGGTGGGCGACGCCGCGGACAGCCTCGACCTGGCCGCCGTCGCCGTACGCCGGTGAGCCCGGCCACCGGCGGAACCGTCGGGACCCTCTGCGTGGTCCTGCACACGCACCTCCCGTGGCTGGCTCGCCACGGCACCTGGCCGGTGGGCGAGGAGTGGCTGCACCAGGCGTGGGCGCAGTCCTACCTGCCCGTGCTCTCGCTCCTGCACCGGCTGCGCCGCGAGGGCCGGCGTGACCTGCTGACCCTGGGCCTGACGCCGGTCCTGGCCGCCCAGCTCGACGACCCGCACCTGCTCCGCGAGCAGCACCTGTGGCTCGGCCGCTGGCAGCTGCGCGCCGAGGAACTCGCCGCCCGGCGCGAGCTGCGCGGGCTCGCCGGCCACGAGTTCCGCGCGGCCCGCGACGCACTGCGCGTGTTCGAGCGGCACTGGCGACACGGCGGCTCCGCCGCACTGCGGCCGCTGCTGGACGAGGGCGTCGTCGAGCTGCTCGGCGGGCCGGCGACCCACCCCGTCCTCCCGCTGCTGCCCGCGCCGGTGGCGCGCCTCGCGGTGCGCGCCGGACTCGACGACGGCGCGGTGCGGACCGGCCGACGGCCTCGTGGGCTGTGGACCCCGGAGTGCGCCGTCTCGCCGGCCCTGCCGGCGCTTCTCGGCGCCGAGGGCGTGACGCACACCCTGGTCGACGAGCCCACCCTGCGCGCGGCGGGCGGGTCCACCGACCGGCTGTGGCTGGCCGGCGACGTGGGCGTGCTCGGCCGCGACCTGGAGCTGACCGACCGGGTCTGGTCGGCGCGCACCGGCTACCCGCGGGCATCGGACTACCGCGACTTCCACGCCGTCGACCCGCACTCCGGCTTCCGGCACCTGCGCGTCACCGACCCCGACGGCGGCACCAAGCGCCGCTACGACCCGGGCGCTGCCGCGGTGCAGGCCCGGCGCGACGCCGCGGACTTCGTGGGCGCGGTCCGTGCCCGGCTGGCCCGGCGGGCCGCGGCGGGCGAGCGACCGCTGGCCGTCGTCGCGTGGGACACCGAGCTGTTCGGCCACTGGTGGCACGAGGGCCCGGTGTTCCTCGAGCACGTCCTGCGCATGCTGCCCGAGGCCGGCGTCCGGTCGGCGACGATGGCCCAGGTCGCCGGCGAGCAACACGCCACGGCGGCGCCGGTCGACCTGCCGACCGGCTCGTGGGGCTCGGGCAAGGACCTCAGGCTGTGGTCGGGCGGCCCGGCCGCCGGCCTGGCCGCCGAAACGCAGCAGGTCTCGGCGCGGCTGCTCGACGCCGCACGCCGGGCGGCGGGCCGGGCCAGGGACCCCCGGCTGGACGCGCTCGCCCGGGAGGCGCTGCTGGCCCTGTCCAGCGACTGGGCGTTCATGGTGTCCCGCGACAGCGCGGCGTCCTACGCCCGCGACCGGCACGCCGGCCACGTCGCCGCGTTCCACCGGCAGGCCGACGCGCTCCTCGCCCACCCCGGCGCCCGGGACATACCCGGCGATTGCGGCGGGAACGTGGTCGTGCCGCACCTCGACGCCCGCGTTCTGGGCTGACGGCGGGCATGGTCGGGGGCAGCATGGGGCAGGAGGTGCTCCTCGACCGACCTCGCGAGGTGACCGACGTGAGCCGACTCGCCGCCCTGCTGGTGCTGACGGGCGCCTTCGCACCCGCGGCCGTTATGGGCGCGATGCCCGTCGTCGCGCCGGTCGTCATCGTGTGCCTGGCGCTCGTCCTCGCGGTGTCGGCGTTCGAGCCGCCGGAGGCGGAGGCGGTCGCGAGCGAGCCGCCTAGCGCTCGCGCGCCCCTGCCCTGACGCCTGCCGCCTTCTCCGCCATCTCCCGCAGCGCCGCCCGCTCGACCGCCGCCGCGTCGTAGGCCGCGACCCGGTCGCGGACGACGCGCCCGGGCACCCCGGCGACGACGCTGAACGGCGCGACGTCGCCGCGGACGACGGTGTGCGCCGCGAGGACGCTCCCCCGGCCGACGTCGGAGCCGCGCAGCACGGACGCCTTCACGCCCACCCAGACGTCCTCGCCGATGCGCACCGGCGCCTTGACGATGCCCTGGTCCTTGATCGGGCGGTGCACGTCGTCGGTGCGGTGGTCGAAGTCGCACATGTAGACCCAGTCGGCGACGATCCCCCGCGGCCCGATCTCCAGGTCCAGGTAGCAGTTGAGGGTGTTCTCGCGGCCGAGCACCGTCTTGTCGCCGATGCGCAGCGTCCCCTCGTGGGCGCGCAGCCTGTTGCCGTCGCCGAGGTGCACCCAGCGACCCAGCACGATGCGGCCGTAGCCGCGGCGGGCGCTCAGCTCCACCCCCCGCCCCAGGTAGACCATCCCCTCGGTGACGACGTGCGGGTGCCGGACCCGCAGGACGAGGAAGCGCCAGTACCTGACCAGGTGGTACGCCGTCCACGCCCGGTGGCGCACGACCCACCGGATGCTCGCCGGGGACAGGAAGCGCCGCAGCGGCACCTGCCGCGGGTCCCGGTAGCGCGCCACGGCCGCCTCGTCAGCCGGGCCGGTGGCCGGTGACCAGCACGTTGTAGAACAGCGACTGCGGCAGCACCCGGCCCAGCACCCGGTCGACGGCCGAGAGGCGCTGCCACGACCGGTAGGCGAACATCGCCCAGCCCCATCCCAGGCGCTGCGGGTTCACCGCGGCCTCGAGGGTGCGGACCGGCCAGCCGAGGAAGGCGGCGGTCAGCTCCTCGGTCTCGGTGCGGACGTCCACCGCACCGGCGCGCAGCGCGGTGGCCGCGAGCTCCCGCGGGTCGAACGTGTGCAGGTCGACCACCGACTCGAGCGCGGCGGCGTGCGACGACTCGTGCAGCTCGTCCACCGGGCGCGCCCACCGGTCGCGCAGCGGCGGCAGGTGGGTGATCGTCGTCGCGGCCTTCCACGTGACGCGGCCGAGACGGCGCGCGTACCAGTCACCGACCGTCGTCGGCTCGCCGGCGAAGACGAACCTGCCACCGGGCCGCAGCACGCGCAGGACCTCGCGCAGCGCCAGCTCGACGTCGGGGATGTGGTGGAGCACCGCGTGGCCGAGCACGAGGTCGAAGCTCTCGTCGTCGTAGGGGATCGCCTCGGCGTCGGCCACGCGCCCCTGCACGTCGAGGCCGAGCGCGGCCCCGTTGCGGACGGCGGCGTCGACCATGCCGGGCGAGAGGTCCGTGACGTGGCCCCTGGCCGCGACGCCGGCCTGCATGAGGTTGAGCAGGAAGAAGCCCGTGCCGCTGCCGAGCTCGAGGGCGTCACCGTAGGGCCAGCCGGCCGTCCCGGCGACCAGCTCGAAGCGGCCGCGGGCGTAGTCGACGCAGCGCTGGTCGTAGGAGATCGACCACTTCTCGTCGTACGACGCCGCCTCCCAGTCGTGGTAGAGCACGTTGGCGAGCTTGGGGTCTGTCCGGGCCCGCTCGACCTGCTCGGCGGACGGCTCGGCGGTGGGCTCGGCGGCCACGGCGCTCAGCGCCCCTCGAAGACGGCCTTGCCCGGTCCGTCCTGGACGAAGGACTCCATGCCGGTCCGCCGGTCCTCGGTCGCGAACAGGCCGGTGAACTGCAGACGCTCGATCTCCAGCCCGGCGTCGAGGTCGGCGTCCAGGCCGCGGTCGACCGCCTCCTTCGCGGCGCGCAGCGCGTAGGCCGGCCCCCCGACGTAGCCGGCCACCATGTCGCGGGCGACCGCATAGACGTCGTCCGCCGGCACCACCCTGTCGACCAGCCCGATGCGCAGCGCCTCGTCGGCCGCCACGAACCGACCGGAGAAGATGATCTCCTTGGCCCGCGACGGTCCGACCAGCCGCGGCAGCCGCTGGGTGCCTCCCGCGCCGGGGATGACGCCGAGCAGGATCTCGGGCTGGCCGAGCCTGGCGTTCTCGCCGGCCACGCGGAAGTCCGCGCACAGCGCGAGCTCGCACCCGCCACCGAGGGCGTAGCCGGTGACCGCCGCGACGACCGGTTTGGGGATGCGCGCCACGGCGGTCAGCGAGGACTGCAGCGCGGCCGAGCGGTCGACCATCTCGGGGTAGGACATGGTCGCCATCTCCTTGACGTCCGCCCCGGCGGCGAACACCTTCTCGCCGCCGTAGAGGACGACGGCCGCGACGTCCTTGCGGGTGCCGGCGACGGAGGCGGCGGCGCGCAGCTCCTCCTGGACCTGCGCGTTGAGCGCGTTCATCGGCGGACGCTCCAGGCGGATGGTGCCGATGCCGTCCTCGACCTCGAGCCGGACGAACTCACCGTCTGTCGTCATGGCCGCGAGGGTATCCACCCCGCCGCCGCCACTAGCCTCACCGGGTGATCCCTGTGCTCGGGGCGGTCCCCGACGAGACCGGCACGACGTTCGCGGTGTTCAGCCGCGGCGAGTCGGTCGAGCTCTGCCTGCTCGGTGACGACGGCCTCGAGACCCGGCACCCGCTGCCCTCGCGCACGCACGACGTGTGGCACGGGCGCCTTCCCGGCGTACGTCCGGGACAGCGCTACGGCCTGCGCGCGCACGGCCCGTGGGACCCGGCCCGCGGGCAGCGCTTCGACCCGGACGAGCTGCTCCTCGACCCCTACGCGCGGGCCGTCGACGGCCGGTGGTCGGTCGTCGTCGACGGCGCGTTCGACTGGGGCGACGACCGGAAGCCGCTCGTCCCCTGGTCCGAGACCGTCGTCTACGAGGCCCACGTGCGCGGCTTCACGCGGCAGCACCCCGCCGTCCCCGAGCACCTGCGCGGGACGTACGCCGGGCTGGCGCACCCGGACTCCGTGGGCCACCTCACCGATCTCGGCGTCACCACGGTCGAGCTCCTCCCCGTGCACCAGTTCGTGAGCGAGCCGGGGCTCGTCCGGCGCGGCCTGACCAACTACTGGGGCTACAACTCGGTCGCCTTCTTCGCCCCGCACGCGGCCTACTCGTCGAGCGGCGTGGGCGGCCAGCAGGTCGAGGAGTTCAAGGCGATGGTCCGAGCGCTGCACGCCGCCGGGCTCGAGGTCGTGCTGGACGTCGTCTACAACCACACCGCCGAGGGGGCGGCGGACGGGCCGACCCTGTGCCTGCGAGGGCTCGACGACGCCGCCTACTACCGGCTGCGCCACGACGGCTCGTACGACGACACCACCGGCTGCGGCAACTCGCTCGACCTGCGCCACCACCGCTGCCTGCAGCTCGTCATGGACTCGCTGCGCTACTGGGTGCAGGACATGCACGTCGACGGCTTCCGGTTCGACCTGGCGCCGACCCTCGCCCGGGGCAGCAGCGGAGTCGACCCCACGGGCGCGTTCCTCGCGGCTGTCGCGCAGGACCCGGTCGTCTCGCGGGTCAAGCTCGTCGCCGAGCCGTGGGACCTCGGCCCGGGTGGGTACCTGCTCGGCGCGTTCCCGGCGCCGTGGGCGGAGTGGAACGACCGCTACCGCGACAC
This sequence comes from uncultured Actinomycetota bacterium, assembly GCA_963705885.1. Taxonomy (GTDB): domain Bacteria; phylum Actinomycetota; class Actinomycetes; order JACCUZ01; family JACCUZ01; genus MFD01275-c22. The sequence goes on from OY970120.1 coordinate 3,435,326, forward strand.
GGTGCGCGAGTCCTGGCTCGGCGGGCGCGGCCGCGCCCGCGACGGCGGTCTGCGTGACCTGGCGTTCGCGCTGTCCGGGTCGTCGGACGTGTTCGAGGCTCGCGGGCCACTGGCGTCGGTGAACTTCGTGACGGCGCACGACGGGTTCACCCTCCACGACCTGGTGTCCTACGACCGCAAGCACAACGACGCCAACGGTGAGGGCAGCCGCGACGGGTCCGACCACGACCGCTCCTGGAACTGCGGCGTCGAGGGACCCACGGACGACCAGGACGTCCTCGCCCTGCGCCGCCGGATGATGCGCAACCTGCTGGCGTCGCTGCTCCTGTCGGCGGGGGTGCCGATGCTCACGGCCGGCGACGAGACGGCACGCACCCAGCGGGGCAACAACAACGCCTACTGCCTCGACGACGAGACCGCCTGGCTCTCGTGGGACCACGAGCCCTGGCAGCGCGACCTCTACTTCTGGACGCGGGCCCTGCTCGCGATCCGGCGCACGCACCCCGTCCTGCGCCACGACGCGTTCTTCGAGGGCCGTCCAGCGCACGAGGACGGCGTCAAGGACCTCGCGTGGTTCGGCCCCGACGGCCAGGAGGTGACGGCCGAGCAGTGGTTCGACCACGACCGGCACGTTCTCGGCATGTACGTGTCCGGCGTCGCCGGCGGGGACGGCGTCGACACCGCACCCGTGCTCGTCCTGCTCAACACCGGCCCGGAGCCTGCTCAGGTCGTGCTCCCGGGGTCACCGTGGGCCGAGTCGTTCGACACCCTGCTCGACACGGTCGACGAACAGCCCGCTGGCGGCCCGTCGCACCCCGCCGGAGGGGGCGTCGACCTCGCCCCGCACAGCCTGCGCCTGCTCGCCGCCCACCGCTGACGGCCCGGGCGGCCGCCTAGCGCAGGAGGCCGCTGTCCATGCCGGCGCTCTCGGGAGGAAGGGCCGCGAGGCCGAGCTCGCCGGGACCGCTGATGAGCCGGTGCGCCGACACGACCCGGGTCGTGTATCCGAACGGGCCGGGACGGTCGAGCTTGACCTCGCCGGCGTAGCGGTGCCGCCCGCCCTCGTACTCCTCGACATGGCGCAGCGAGATCGTCGTGGACTCGCTGATCCGGTCGGACTCGTCGACCCGGCCGTAGACCACCTGCACGTCGACGTCTGCGGGCGTGAGCTCGCCGAGCGAGACGAACGCGCGCAGCTCGAGGGTGCTGCCGACCTCGGGGGCGTCGGCCACGCCGGACGCCTCGACGTGGTCGACCCGCACCCCGGACCAGGCCGCGCGCACGCGGTGCTTCCAGGCGGCCAGCTCGCGGGCGCCTTCGTAGCCGCCGTCGAGCGCGCGTGACGACGCGGCCGCGGGCACGTAGAGGCCGAGCACGTAGTCGCGGACCATCCGCGTCGCCAGGACCTTCGGACCGAGCGTCTGCAGGGTGTGTCGCACCATCTCGATCCAGCGCACCGGGTGGCCCTCGGCGTCCCGGTCGTAGAACAGCGGGGCGACCGTCTGCTCCAGCAGGTCGTAGAGCGCGCCGGCCTCGAGGTCGTCGCGCCGGTCGGGGTCGGTGACCCCGTCGGCGGTGGGGATCGCCCAGCCGTTGTGTCCGTCGTACCACTCGTCCCACCAGCCGTCGAGGACCGAGAGGTTCAGGCAGCCGTTCAGCGCCGCCTTCATGCCCGACGTCCCGCAGGCCTCCAGCGGCCGCAGCGGGTTGTTCAGCCAGACGTCGCATCCCGGGTAGAGCGTCTGCGCCATCTCGATGTCGTAGTTGGGCAGGAAGAGGATGCGGTGGCGCACGTTGGCCTCGTCGGCGAAGCGCACGAGCTCCTGGATGAGCTTCTTCCCCCCGTCGTCGGCGGGGTGCGCCTTGCCGGCGATGACCAGCTGCACCGGCCGGACGGGGTCGAGCAGCAGCGCGGTGAGGCGCTCGGGGTCGCGCAGCATGAGCGTGAGCCGCTTGTACGAGGGGACGCGCCGAGCGAAGCCGATGGTCAGGACGTCGGGGTCGAGCACCTGGTCGACCCAGCCCAGCTCGGCCTCGCTGGCTCCGCGCTGCTCCCACGACCGCTTGACCCGGCGGCGGGCGTCGGTGACCAGGCGGCCGCGCAGGAGTCGCCGCACGGCCCAGATGTCGGCGTCGGCGACCTGCTGGATCGCCTCCCAGCGGCTGGAGTCGGTGGGGTGCTGCACGAGCCCCTCGCCGATCTCGCGGCGGGCGAGCTCGAAGACCTCGGGGGCGACCCAGGTCGGCGCGTGCACGCCGTTGGTGATGTGGCCGATCGGGACCTCGGGCTCGTCGAAGCCCGGCCACAGTCGCGCGAACATCTCGCGGGCGACGTGGCCGTGCAGCTCCGAGACGCCGTTGGCCCGCTGGGCGAGCCGGAACCCCATGACGGCCATGTTGAAGACGCTGGGGTCGCCGCCCTCGTAGTCCTCGGCACCGAGCTCGAGGACCCGGTCGACGGGCACGCCGGGACACGCGTTGTCGCCGCCGAAGTGCTGGGAGACCAGGTCGCGCGAGAAGCGGTCGATGCCCGCGGGGACCGGGGTGTGGGTCGTGAACAGGGTCGCCGAGCGCGCTGCCTCGACGGCCTCGGCGAAGGTCAACCCCTCATCTTCGGTCAGCTCACGGATGCGCTCGACGCCCAGGAACCCGGCGTGGCCCTCGTTGGTGTGGAAGACCTCCGGGTCCGGCGCACCGGTCAGGCGGCTGAACGCGCGCAGGGCACGGACCCCGCCGATGCCCAGCAGCATCTCCTGCAGCAGCCGGTGCTCGCTGCCCCCGCCGTAGAGCCGGTCGGTCACGTCGCGCTCGGCGAGCTCGTTGTCCTCGACGTCGGAGTCGAGCAGCAGCAGCGGCACGCGCCCGACCTGGGCCTTCCACACCTGGGCCACGAGGCGGCGCCCGCCGGGGAGCCCGACCTGCACCTTGAGGACCTCGCCGGACTGCTCGCGCAGCAGCGAGATCGGCAGTCCGTCGGGATCGAGGACGGGATAGCGCTCCTGCTGCCAGCCCTCGCGCGAGAGCGACTGGGCGAAGTAGCCGGACCGGTAGAGCAGCCCGACGCCGACGATCGGGACCCCGAGGTCGCTGGCTGCCTTGAGGTGGTCACCGGCGAGGATGCCGAGCCCGCCGGAGTACTGCGGGAGGACGGCGGTGATGCCGAACTCCGGGGAGAAGTACGCGATGGCGGCCGGCACGGCGGCGGCGCCGGTCTCGCCTGCGGCCCCGTCGGGCAGACCCTGGTACCAGCGGTCGCCGACGAGGTAGGCCTGCAGGTCCTGTCCCGCCTCGGTGACCTGCCGGACCACGTCCGGGTCGTCGGCCAGGGCGGCCAGCCGGTCGGGGCCGAGGGCGCCGAGCAGCGCGACGGGGTCGCCGCCGACCCGCTCCCACAGCACCGGGTCGAGACCCTGGAAGAGGGCCTTGGTCTCGGTGTGCCATGACCAGCGCAGGTTCAGGGCGAGCTCACCGAGGGGCTCGAGGGGCGCGGGCAGCACGGTGCGGACGGTGAACCGTCGGATCGCCTTCACCGACCGCACGATAGCGGGGCAGACCGGGACCGACAGCCGATCGACCGATGGCCGGACGCCGACCCGACCCACGGACGCGAGGTGTGCGCGCTCACCCATGGTGGGTAGGTTCGTGGCCGATGACCGGACGCATACCGATCCTTGACGTGCAGCCCGCCGAGGGTTGCGGTCGCTGGCCGGCCAAGGCCGCCGTCGGCGAGACGTTCACGGTCAGCGCGACGGTGTTCCGCGAGGGCCACGACATGGTCAGCGCGAACGTCGTCCTGCGCGACGAGAAGGGGCGCAAGGGCCCGTACACCCCGATGCGGCCGGGTGCGCCCGGCACCGACCGGTGGCACGCCGACGTCACGCCCACGAGCGAGGGTCGCTTCTCGTTCACGGTCGAGGCGTGGGGCGACCCCGTGGGCACCTGGCTGCACGACGCGACGATCAAGATCGAGGCAGGGGTCGACGTCGACCTCATGCTCGAGGAGGGCGCTCTCGTCCTGGAACGTGCGGCCGCCGCGTCCCGCCCCGCGGCCGGGCGCCGGGCGCTGCTGGACGCGGTGACGGCGCTGCGCGACACCGGTCGCCCCGTCCCGGCAAGGCTGGCCGCCGCCTCGGCACCGGAGGTGACCGAGACGCTTGCACTGAGCCCGCTGCGTGACTTCGTCACCGCCAGCGACCGCATGCCGCTCTGGGTCGACCGCCAGCGGGCGCTCTACGGCAGCTGGTACGAGCTCTTCCCCCGCTCCGAGGGCGCGCACGTCGACCCGGACACCGGCGTCATGGTCAGCGGAACCTTCCGCACCGCGATGGAGCGGCTCCCGGCGGTCAAGGCGATGGGCTTCGACGTCGTCTACCTCCCGCCGATCCACCCGATCGGCCGCACCAACCGCAAGGGGCCGAACAACACCCTCACCCCGGGCCCGCACGACGTCGGCTCCCCGTGGGCGATCGGCGGTCCCGAGGGCGGCCACGACGCGATCCACCCCGACCTCGGTGACATCGACGACTTCGACGCCTTCGTGGCCCGGGCGGACGAGCTGGGTCTCGAGGTCGCGCTCGACTACGCGCTGCAGGCGACGCCCGACCATCCCTGGGTGACCGCACACCCCGAGTGGTTCACGACGCTCGCCGACGGGTCGATCGCCTACGCCGAGAACCCGCCGAAGAAGTACCAGGACATCTACCCGGTCAACTTCGACCGCGACCCCGAGGGCATCTACGCCGAGTGCCTGCGCGTGCTGCGCCACTGGATGGACCACGGCGTGCGCATCTTCCGGGTCGACAACCCGCACACCAAGCCGGTGAGCTTCTGGGCCTGGCTGATGGAGGAGGTCCGCAAGACCGACCCCGACGTCCTCTTCCTCGCCGAGGCCTTCACCCGACCGGCGATGATGCAGACCCTCGCCCGGGTGGGCTTCCACCAGTCCTACACCTACTTCACCTGGCGCAACGAGAAGTGGGAGCTGGAGGAGTACCTCACCGAGCTCTCCCAGGAGACCGCGCACTTCCTGCGGCCGAACTTCTTCGTCAACACCCCCGACATCCTGCACGCCTACCTGCAGTACGGCGGGCCGCCGGCGTTCCGCATCCGCGCGGCCCTCGCGGCGACCCTCTCCCCCACCTACGGGGTCTACGCCGGCTTCGAGCTGTTCGAGCACGTCGCGGTGCGGCCCGGCAGCGAGGAGTACCTCGACACCGAGAAGTTCCAGCTGCGGCCGCGCGACTGGGACGCCGCCGAGAAGGAGGGGCGCACGCTCGCGCCCTACCTCACCCGGCTCAACCAGCTCCGCCGCGAGCACCCGTCGCTTCAGCGCCTGCGCAACCTGCACTTCCACCACGCCGACAGCGACCAGATCATCTGCTACTCCAAGAGCCTCGTCGGCGACGACGGGCGCCACACCGACATCGTCCTGGTCGTCGCCAACCTGGACCCGCACGGGACGCGCGAGACGACGGTCCGCCTCGACATGCCCGCGCTGGGCCTGGGCTGGGACGACACGGTCGCCGTGCACGACGAGATCACCGGCGACAGCTACGTCTGGGGCAAGGAGAACTACGTACGCCTGGACCCGTTCGTGGAGCCGGCACACATCTTCACGGTCCGCACCCGCACGGCCGGGGTCCCGACCACGTGAGCGAGGCGACGTTCGACCACCTCGGCGCCGCGGCGATCGACAACTTCGCCGACCTGCCGGAGGAGGAGCGCGACCCGCACTGGTACAAGCGCGCGGTGTTCTACGAGGTGCTGGTCCGGTCGTTCAAGGACAGCAACGGCGACGGCACCGGCGACCTCACCGGCCTGAAGGAGAAGCTCGACTACATCCAGTGGCTCGGCGTCGACTGCATCTGGCTCCCGCCGTTCTTCCGCTCCCCGCTGCGTGACGGCGGCTACGACGTCAGCGACTACACCGACGTCCTGCCGGAGTTCGGCACGCTGGGCGACTTCGTGGAGTTCGTCGACGCGGCGCACGCGCGCGGCATCCGCGTGATCATCGACTTCGTCATGAACCACACGTCCGACCAGCACCCGTGGTTCCAGTCCTCGCGCACCGACCCCGACGGGCCCTACGGCGACTTCTACGTGTGGGCCGACACCGACGAGGCATACTCCGACGCGCGCATCATCTTCGTCGACACCGAGTCGTCGAACTGGACCTACGACCCGGTGCGCAAGCAGTACTTCTGGCACCGCTTCTTCGCCCACCAGCCGGACCTCAACTTCGAGAACCCGCGCGTGCAGGAGGCGGTCATCGAGGCGCTGAAGTTCTGGCTCGACCTCGGCATCGACGGCTTCCGCCTCGACGCCGTGCCCTACCTCTACGAGGAGGAGGGCACGAACTGCGAGAACCTCCCCGCGACGCACCAGTTCCTCAAGCGCGTCCGCAAGGAGGTCGACGCGATGTACCCCGACCGGGTCATGCTCTGCGAGGCCAACCAGTGGCCCGCGGACGTGGTCGAGTACTTCGGCAGCGACGGCGACGAGTGCCAGATGGCCTTCCACTTCCCGGTCATGCCGCGACTGTTCATGGGCGTGCGCCGGGAGTCCCGCTACCCCATCTCCGAGATCATGGCCCAGACGCCGGCCATCCCCGACAACTGCCAGTGGGGCATCTTCCTGCGCAACCACGACGAGCTGACGCTCGAGATGGTCACGGACGACGACCGTGACTACATGTGGGCGGAGTACGCCAAGGACCCGCGGATGAAGGCCAACATCGGCATCCGCCGGCGCCTGGCCCCGCTGCTCGACAACGACCGCAACCAGCTCGAGCTGTTCACAGCGCTGCTGCTCTCGCTCCCCGGCTCGCCGGTGCTCTACTACGGCGACGAGATCGGCATGGGCGACAACATCTGGCTGGGTGACCGCGACGGGGTCCGCACGCCGATGCAGTGGACCCCCGACCGCAACGCCGGGTTCTCGACGGCCAACCCCGGCCAGCTGACCCTGCCGGTGGTCATGGACCCGATCCACGGCCACCAGGTCACCAACGTCGAGGCCCAGATCGCCAGCACCACCTCGTTCCTGCACTGGACACGGCGCATGATCGAGGTGCGCAAGCAGAACCCGGCGTTCGGGCTGGGCACCTGGGAGGACTTCGGAGGCAGCAACCCGAGCGTCCTGTCCTTCGTGCGGGCCTTCGGCGACGACATCGTCCTGTGCGTCAACAACCTGTCGCGCTTCCCGCAGCCGGTCGAGCTCGACCTGCGGCGCTGGGAGGGCTGGTGGCCGATCGAGCTGCTCGGTGCGGTGCACTTCCCGCAGATCGGCGAGCTGCCCTACCTGCTGACCCTCGCGGGCCACGGCCACTACTGGTTCCGCCTCACCCCACCGGAAGGGGACGTCTGATGTCCGCGCCTGGGCCGACCGAGGGCCACGGGGGCGGCCTGGACCTGCAGGCCTACCTCGCCCACCAGCGATGGTTCGCCGGGAAGGGCCGGTCCTGGCAGGTGACCGGCGCCACCACCGTGTGCACCCTGCGGGAGCGCGGCGGCGACCAGCCCGGGGTGCGCATCGACGTGGTCGGGGTCAGCTACGACGACGGCGAGACCGAGACCTACCAGCTGCCGCTCTCCTCCTACGCCGAGCCCGCCGTCCACCTGGCGCACGCGCTCGTGGGCGAGGAGGTCGACGACGAGGGCTGGACGTGGTCGGTCTACGACGCGCTCCACGACAAGGACAGCACCGCGATGTGGGTCGAGGGCATCGAGTCGGAGCGTGACGGTGACGGCTTCGCGTTCCACCGGGAGCCCACCGCCACCGAGCTGCCGCCCGGCGGGCCCTCGATCGTGGTCGGCGCCGAGCAGAGCAACACGTCCCTGATCTTCGGCGACTCGCTCATCGTCAAGGCCTTCCGCAAGGTCTCCCCCGGGCTCAACCCCGACATCGAGATGCACTCCGCTCTCGCCGCCGCGGGGTCGACGCACATCGCCGCACCGCTGGGCTGGCTCGAGGGCACGTGGACCGACGCGACGGGTGGTGAGGTCACGGCGAGCCTGGCCATGGCGCAGGTCTACCTCAAGGGCGCGACGGAGGGCTGGGAGCTCGCCCTGACCAGCGTCCGCGACCTCTACGCCGAGGCCGACCTGCACGCCGACGAGGTGGGCGGGGACTTCGCCGGCGAAGCCAGCCGGCTCGGCGCCGCGACCGCCGAGGTGCACGCCGCCCTGGCCGAGGCCCTGCCGACGGCGGCTCTGGACGCCAAGGAGCTCGCCGGGCTGGCCGAGGCGATGCGCTCGCGGCTGGACCGCACCGTCGCCGAGGTCCCCGAGCTCGAGCCCCACGCGGGGGCGCTGCGGCGCGCGTTCGACGACCTCGCCGGCCTCGACGAGCCCGTCGCCGTCCAGCGGGTCCACGGCGACTTCCACCTGGGCCAGGTGATGCGGACGCTGCAGGGCTGGAAGCTGCTGGACTTCGAGGGCGAGCCCGCACGACCGCTCACCCAGCGGCGCGCCCTCGAACCGCCGGTCAAGGACCTCGCGGGCATGCTGCGGTCCTTCGACTACGCGGCCCGTCACCTGCTGGCCGACCACCCGGTCGACGCGCAGCGCGCCTACCGTGCCACCGAGTGGGCCGACCGCAACCGCGACGCCTTCCTGACCGGCTACCACCGGGCCGGCGGTCGCGACCCGCGCCACCAGCCCGTGCTGCTACGGGCGTTCGAGATCGACAAGGCGGTCTACGAGGTGCTCTACGAGGCCCGGAACCGCCCGACCTGGCTCCAGATCCCCATGACGGCGATCCACCGGCTCGCCGCGGAGGAGTGAGAACTGCCGTGACCCAGCGAGCGCTGCCTGCCACCGCCCCGGTGAGCACCGAGGACCTGCACCGTCTGGTGTCGGGAACCCACCACGACCCGCACTCGGTGCTGGGCCCCCACGTGCACTCCGGCGGGGTGACCGTCCGCACCCTGCGCCCGTGGGCCACCGAGGTGTCCGTCGTCGCCGACGGGGACCGCCACGCGATGCGCCACGAGGCCTACGGGGTGTGGGTGACGGTCCTGCCCGGGACGACGGTCCCCGACTACCGCCTCCAGATCGCCTACGACGGGCCGGCGCGGGTCGTCGACGACCCCTACCGCTTCCTCCCGACGCTCGGCGAGATCGACCTCCACCTCATCGGCGAGGGGCGTCACGAGGAGCTCTGGCGCGTGCTCGGTGCCCACACGCGCACCTACGACAGCGTGACCGGCACGGTGCAGGGCACGTCGTTCGCCGTCTGGGCACCCAGCGCGCAGGGAGTGCGGCTCACCGGCGACTTCAACTACTGGGACGGCCGTGCGCACCCGATGCGGGCCATGGGCTCCACCGGTGTCTGGGAGCTCTTCGTGCCCGACATCGGCGACGGCACGCACTACAAGTTCGACGTCCTGGGCCAGGACGGCGTCTGGAGGCAGAAGGCCGACCCCGTCGCGTTCCGCGCCGAGGTGCCGCCGGCCACGGCGTCGGTCGTCTTCACCCCGGGCTACGAGTGGGGCGACGACGAGTGGATGCGCGAGCGGGCCGGGCGCGACCCGCTGACGAGCCCCATGAGCACGTACGAGGTGCACCTCGGGTCGTGGCGGCAGGGCCTGGACTACCGGGCGCTGGCCGACCAGCTCGTCGGCCACGTCACCTACCTCGGGTTCAGCCACGTCGAGCTGATGCCCGTCGCCGAGCACCCCTTCGGCGGCTCGTGGGGCTACCAGGTGTCGTCCTACTTCGCGCCCACCTCGCGCTTCGGCAGCCCCGACGACTTCCGCTACCTCGTCGACCGGCTGCACCAGGCCGGCATCGGGGTCATCGTCGACTGGGTGCCGGCGCACTTCCCCAAGGATGCCTGGGCCCTCGCGCGTTTCGACGGGACGGCGCTCTACGAGCACCCCGACCCGCGACGCGGTGAGCAGATCGACTGGGGCACCTACGTCTTCAACTTCGGGCGCACCGAGGTGCGCAACTTCCTCGTCGCCAACGCGCTGTACTGGCTCGAGGAGTTCCACATCGACGGGCTGCGGGTCGACGCGGTCGCGTCGATGATCTACCTCGACTACTCGCGCGAGGAGGGCGAGTGGGTGCCCAACGAGTTCGGCGGCCGCGAGAACCTCGAGGCCGTGGCCTTCCTCCAGGAGGCCAACGCGACCGCCCACAAGCGGGTGCCGGGCATCGTGACCATCGCGGAGGAGTCGACCGCGTGGCCCGGGGTGACGCGCCCGACGCACCTCGGCGGTCTCGGTTTCAACTTCAAGTGGAACATGGGCTGGATGCACGACTCGCTCGCCTACATGGCCAACGAGCCGATCTACCGCCAGTACCACCACCACCAGATGACGTTCTCGATGATGTACGCCTACTCCGAGAACTACGTCCTGCCGATCTCGCACGACGAGGTGGTGCACGGCAAGGGATCGCTGCTGCGCAAGATGCCGGGCGACCGCTGGCAGCAGCTGGCCAACCTGCGCGCGTACCTCGCGTTCATGTGGGCCCACCCCGGCAAGCAGCTGCTCTTCATGGGCTCGGAGTTCGGCCAGGAGTCCGAGTGGGCCGAGTCGCGGTCGCTGGACTGGTGGCTCACCGACAACCCCGACCACCACGGCGTGCAGACCCTGGTCCACGACATGAACCGGGCCTACTCCGGCGCCCGCGCGCTGTGGACCCGGGACACCGACCCCGGCGGCTTCGAGTGGATCGATGCCAACGACGCCGGCAACAACGTCTTCTCGTTCCTCCGGTGGGGCGACGACGGGTCGGCGCTGGCCTGCATCGCCAACTTCGCCGCGGTGCCGCACGAGGGATACCGGGTCGGGCTCCCGTCGGCTGGCCGGTGGGACGAGGTCCTCAACACCGACGCCGACCTCTACGAGGGCAGCGGGGTCGGCAACTTCGGCAGCGTCGAGGCCCAGCCCGAGGGCTGGCACGCGCAGCCCGCCTCGGCCTCGGTGAAGGTGCCGCCGCTCGGCACGATCTGGCTGCACCGCGGCCCGTCCTGACCTCGCGCCGCGGGAGGAACCGTGACGGTCCGGCTCGGGCCGAGGGCTGGGAGCACGTGCTGACCGCGACGCCCGACTGACCAGGACCGGAGCATCTCCACCCGGGTCTCGGTGGCCTCCACGCGCTCCGATGTCGGGCATCGGGACGTCACGGGTCCACGAGAGGGCGTATCTCGCGGCGGGCTGCGGCCTCTGTGCAGGGTCACGCCCGGTCGCCGGGCCTCACCCCGCCGGAGGTCACGATGTCCCTCGCCGTCATCCGTCACCCGCTCTCGCGCCAGCGGGCGGCACACGTCACCGTCCGCCCGTCCGTCCGGGCGCGCCTGGTCGCGGCCGTCCGGGCGCAGCGTGAGGAGCGCCGGGGCCGGGTCCGCGTGGACCCGCAGCCGCTCGGGCCCTGGGGCGGGCACGCCGGCCCGTTCGCCGCGGCACAGCTGCTGCTGCGCCGGGCGCGTCGCGAGCCCTGACCGGCAGGCGACGCGGCGGCCACGTTTGCCGCGGCGGTCCGAGGAGAGAAGAGGGCCAGAGTCCCCTACCGACCCGATCGGAGCTCCGAGATGAACACGCGCACCATCGCCATCCTGGCCCTCGTCGTCGCCGTCGTCCTGCTGATCATCTTCCTGGTCTGACCGACCGTCCGGCGGCCGCCCCTCCCCGACGGGAGCGGGCGGCCGTCGCGTGTCCGGACGCACTAGCACGAACGCACCAGCCCGTGGGGCGGCTCCGACCCAAATCGCCCCTTCGTCCACACCTCACTGCTTATCGACGCAAGACGGCGCCTATCCGGTCTATTGGACACGGAGACCGACTCGTGCAGAGTCTGCGGCGGCGACCGGAGCCTCCGGTTGCTGAGCGAGGCGAAGACCCACCGCGGCATACCTGGTCGCCTTGGCCGGGTGGGTAGCCAGAGGCGAAACCGGCGCTCGGGACTCCCATAAAGGAGCACGGGTGAGCACAAAGAGCATGATCAAGGTCGGCGGCTTCGTCGGCACGCTGGCAGCGGGGGCGGCACTGGTCGGCACCGCCGTCACGGGTACGGGCGCCTACTTCACCGACAGCAAGGCGGGCAACCTCAGCGCGTCCTCAGGGCACCTGACCCTCAACACCACCGACACCAACCTGTCCTTCCGGGACCTGGTGCCCGGCGAGGACAAGACCCGCAACATCAACTACAACGTCGACGCCAGCGGCAAGTCCGACGTCTGGCTCGTCTTCGACAAGAGCGACGCCGGCTACGCGGCGTGGACCGGGGCCAAGGGCGACCCGGTCCACCCGGACGGCGGGCTGGGCCGCTACGGGCACTTCGCCGTGGGGCGTGACGGGGGCGGCGCGCTGTTCCAGAGCTGGAACCTCGCCCACGCGGGCACCACCGGCTACCCGACGTGCTCGGTCGACGCGAACGGCCACGGCGCCGGTCGTCCGGCCACCAGCCGCGCCGACACGCCGCCGGTGTGCGGCGTGCCGACCGCCATCAAGATCGCGTCCAACCTGTCCTCCGGGCAGGGCGGCGTCATCAACATGACCTTCGGCGTCACCGGCCGGTGGACGGCGCAGAACGTGCCCGTCGCCGAGGTGCCCTTCAAGGTCGTGGCGACCCAGGCGGGCGTGCGTCCGGACGCGGAGCACTTCTAGCCGCAACGCGGGGCGGGGCCCGAGCATTCGGGTCCCGCTCCGCGCCGCCCGTGACGACGAGCCGAGGGAGGGATCCGTGACGTACGTCCGGCGCACCGTGTGCGTGACGCTGGTCGTCGCGCTCCTCGCGCTCGCCGCGAGCGCCCTGCTCTGGCTCCAGGGCTACCGCGTCTACGCGGTGAAGACCGGGTCGATGAGCCCGGCCTACCCGACCGGGTCGCTGGTCGTGGACGCACCGGTCGAACGGCAGCTGCCGCGCGTCGGCGAGGTCGTCACGTTCCGCACGGGAGCGGGACTCGTCACGCACCGGGTCCACGAGACGTCGACCGGCGGCCTGACCACCAAGGGGGACGCGAACCGTTCCCCCGACCCGTGGACCGTGACGCGGGAGAACGTCGTGGGGAGGGTCCGCGCCGGCGTGGCGGGCGGCGGCTACGTGCTGGTGTTCCTCCAGCAGCCGACCGGCGTCCCGTCGCTGGTGCTGCTCGCACTCAGCGTCGCCTTCGCGTGGGCCCTGTTCTTCCCGTCGGCCGACCGCACCGACCTCGGCCCCCGGCACCGCGCCCGTCGCCGCCTGAGCGCTCTGCCGGCTGCCGTCGGGCTCGTCCTGGTGGCCGCGGTGGCTGCCGCCGGACTGGCCGGCTGGGTGGCCGCCGAGCCCACGGCCGCGTACTTCACCGACTCCGTGGCCGGCACCGTCTCCTTCTCCCCGCCGTGCGAGGACCGGCACGACCACGGCAACGGGCCGGGGAACGGCAACGGCCATGACAAGTGCCGCGGGAACGGTCACGCCGCCGGCGACACCCTCACCGCGCCATGACGAGCTCGCGCGTCTCCAGCCCAGCCGGGGCAGCCGGGCGGGACCGCCGCTGCCACCACGTCGCCACCAGCGCCCCGACGCCCGCCACCGCGACTCCCGCGGCCACGTCGACGACGTAGTGGTTCCCGGTCAGGACCACGGCCAGCGCCATGGTGACGGGCGCCGCCACCGCGAGCACGCGCACCGCGCGGCCCGTGCGGGCACGGAGCAGTGCCAGCCCGATGAGCAGGTCCCAGCCGACGTGCAGGCTCGGCAGCGCGGCGTACTGGTTGACGAACGACGGCGGCTGGAGCACCCGGTAGGCCGAGCTGTGCTGCATCACCGTGTCCGCGATCCCGAGGTCGGGCATCAGCCGCGGCGGCGCCACCGGGTAGGCCACGAAGACCACGACACCGATGAGGCCGCTGACCAGCATCGCGGTCCGCAGCCAGCGGTAGGTGTCGGGCCGGCGCCACGCCAGCCAGCCGGCGGCCAGCACGATGACCGGCCAGTGGCCGTAGATGTAGACCCAGTTCGCGAGGGTGACCAGCGCCTGGTGCGGCAGGACGAGGCCCTGCATCCAGACCTCGACGTCGACGCGCAGCGCGCGCTCGGCGTCGACGAGCCGGTCGGCGTGCGCCGCGGCGAGCGGGTAGCCGGCCTCGGTGACCCCACGGGTGAGGAAGTAGGCCAGGACGCCCGCCAGGAACAGGGCGGTCTCGGTCAGCAGGGTGCGGTGGCGCGTCACGCACCCCAGGACGCCGCGACGAGGCCTCGGTGACATCAGCACCTGTGCAGCGTGCGCGCGGAAGGGTGCCCGCCACATCGGGGAGCGACCCTGGCCTCACCCCGGGACCTCCCCCGTCGCGCCGGTCAGGGTCTCCCTGAGTGGTGGGCCGCGGTGCGGCTCAGAACAGGGCGTTCGCGAGGGCCGTACGCGCGGCCGCGACCCGGTCGTCCTGGTTGCCGACCAGGTCCAACAGGCCCACGAGATGCGTGCGGGCGCGGTCGCGGTCGTCGCCGGCCGTGCGCCGGACGACGTCGACCAGCCGGCCGAAGGCGTCGTCGACGTTCCCGCCGAGGAGGTCGAGGTCGGCGGCCTGGCACTGCACCTCGACGTCGTCGGGGCGCTCGACCGCGGCCGCGCGAACCGCACGCTCGTCGAGTGACTGCGTGCGCCGCAGCAGCTCGACCTGGCCGAGGCCTGCCTGCGCGTCGGCGTCGCCGGGAGCCGACTCGAGCAGGGACCGGTAGGCCGCCGCCGCTGCCTCGAGGTCGCCCCGCTCGATGGCGTCGTAGGCCTCGTCGTAGCGCGGGTCGCCCGCCGGCTCCTCCTCCTCGTCGGTGACCGCTGCCGGCTCGCCGCCGGGCACGCGCCCGGTCACGCCGTGGGACTCCGCGAGCTTGAGCAGCTCGTCGAGGTACTGCCGCACCTGCGCCTCGGGCAGCGCCCCCTGGAACAGCGGGACCGGCTGGCCCTTCACGACGGCGAACACCGCCGGGATGCCCTGCACCTGGAAGGCCTGACCCAGCCGTGGCTGCGCGTCCACGTCGATCTTGGCCAGCAGCCAGCGGCCCTCGTCGGCCGCGGCGAGGCGCTCGAGCACGGGGCTGAGCTGCTTGCACGGCCCGCACCAGTCGGCCCAGAAGTCGATCACGACCGGCACCGTCATCGAGGTCTCGATGACCAGGTCCTGGAAGTCGGCCTCGGTGACGTCGACCACGACCGACGCGCTGCCGTCGCCGGTGGCCGGTCCCGCGGCCGGCGCGCTCGCGGGACGGGCGAGCGAGGACAGGTCGACGGCGCCGTGCGGGTTGAAGGTGGGCTGGCTCATGCCCCCATCCTCCCCCAACGGCACCTGTGCCTCAGAACCGCGGGGGCTCCTGGTAGCTGCCCCACTCGCCGCGCAGCGCGTCGCAGATCTCGCCGAGCGTCGCCTCGGCGCGCACGGCGTCGAGCATCGCGGGCAGCATGTTGCCGCCGGTCCGGGAGACCTCGACCATCCGGGCGGTCGCCGCGCCGGCCGCCACCATGTCGCGGGCGGCCCGCCGCTCGCCCAGCACCCGCTTCTGCTCCCGCTCGACCTCGTGCGAGACCCGCAGGATCTCCAGCGGCTCCTCGACGGTGCGGGTGTGGCAGTTGACCCCGACGATCTTCTTCTCGCCCTTCTCGAGGGCGGTCTGGTACGTGAAGGCCGCCTCGGCGATCTCGGCCATGAACCA
The DNA here is from genome assembly GCA_963705885.1 of uncultured Actinomycetota bacterium. Classification (GTDB taxonomy): domain Bacteria; phylum Actinomycetota; class Actinomycetes; order JACCUZ01; family JACCUZ01; genus MFD01275-c22. The sequence goes on from OY970120.1 coordinate 3,450,961, forward strand.
GCCGTCCTCGATGCCGCGCAGCATGCCGGAGGTGATGGTGCCGTCGGTGCCCATGTCGCGGATCCGGGCGAAGATCGCCTCCGCCTCGGCCTCGATCCTGTCGGTGAGCGCCTCGACGTACCACGACCCGCCGAGCGGGTCGGCGACGTTGACGACCCCGGTCTCCTCCATGATCACCTGCTGGGTGCGGAGCGCGATCTCCGCGGCCTTCTCGCTGGGCAGCGCGAGCACCTCGTCGAGGGCGTTGGTGTGCAGCGAGTTCGTGCCGCCGAGCACCGCGGCCAGCGCCTCGACGGCGGTCCGCACGATGTTGTTGTCGGGCTGCTGCGCGGTCAGCGAGACCCCTGCGGTCTGCGTGTGGAACCGCAGCCACTGCGCCTTCTCGGTCGTGGCGCCGTAGACGTCGCGCATCCAGCGCGCCCAGATGCGGCGGGCTGCGCGGAACTTCGCGATCTCCTCGAAGAAGTCGATGTGCGCGTCGAAGAAGAACGACAGCCCGGGGGCGAACATGTCGACGTCGAGCCCGCGCGACAGCCCGAGCTCGACGTAGCCGAACCCGTCGGCGAGCGTGAACGCCAGCTCCTGCGCGGCCGTCGAGCCGGCCTCGCGGATGTGGTAGCCCGAGACCGAGAGCGGCTTGTACGCCGGGATGTGCTCGACGCAGTACTCCATCAGGTCGCCGATGAGCCGCAGGTGCGGCTCGGGCGGGAACAGCCACTCCTTCTGGGCGATGTACTCCTTGAAGATGTCGGTCTGCAGCGTGCCGTTGAGCACCGAGATGTCGACGCCCTGGCGCTCGGCCGCGACGAGGTACATGCAGAAGACCGGCACCGCGGGGCCGCTGATCGTCATCGACGTCGTGACGTCGCCCAGCGGGATGTCGGAGAACAGGACCTCCATGTCGGCCGCGGAGTCGATCGCCACCCCGCAGTGACCGACCTCGCCGAGCGAGCGGTCGTCGTCGGAGTCGCGCCCCATGAGCGTCGGCATGTCGAAGGCCACCGACAGCCCGCCGCCGCCGGCCGCGAGGATCATCTTGTAGCGCTCGTTGGTCTGCGCCGCGTTGCCGAAGCCGGCGAACTGGCGGATCGTCCAGGTGCGCCCGCGGTAGCCGGTCGGGTGGAGCCCGCGCGTGAAGGGGAACTCGCCCGGCCAGCCGATGCGCTCGAACCCCTCGACGGTGTCGCCGGGCCGCGGCCCGTAGACAGGGTCGACCTCGACCCCGGACAGCGTGGTGAAGTCGGCGTCCCGCACCCGTGACGCCTCGAAGCGCTGCTGCCACCGGCGGCGCCCGGCCTCGATCTGCTCGGCGTCCACGACGTCCCTTCCGTTCCCGGCGGGCGTGACACCGGCGCGGCGGACCAACGCCGCACTGTCATGCCCGGAATGTTTCCCAGAGCCTACCCGGCGGGCCTAGGCTCCAGCCGTGGAGACGGGCGACCGGCCCGCTGCAGGCCGGCTCCATCGGAACGCGGGGTCGACAGCGAACCTCTCGGGGGGTTCGCGCGTCCTCGGGGCATGTCCGGTGCTGTGGTGACGGCCGGGGTCCCCGGGGCGGCCGCGGTCCCCCTGACGCGTGACGAGGCGGCCCGCGTCCTGTGGAACCTCCACTACGCCCCGCTCGCCGGCTGGTGCGCTGCGCTGCTCGGCGACCGCGACGCCGCCCACGACGTCGCGTCGGAGGCGTTCGTCCGCCTGCTCTCACGGTGGCTGACGGTCCGCGACCCCAAGGGCTTCCTCTACGTCGCGGCCCACAACCTCGTCCGCGACATCTGGCGTCGCGAGCAGCGCGACCGGAGGCTGCGCCAGCGGCTCGAGCAGACGGTCGCGACCACGACGCCCGCGGCGGACCCCTCGATCCGCGACCTGGTCGAGAGGCTCCCGGAACGGATGCGCGCCGCGGTGCTGCTGCACTACTACGCCGGCCTGAACGTGGCGGAGGTCGCGAGTGCCCTGGGACGACCGGACGGCACGGTCAAGCGGTGCCTGCACGACGCCCGGAACATCCTGCGCGACGAGCTGACGGCGGCGCCGTGAGCGGGTTCCCGCGTCAGGACATCCCCCCGCTCGAGCCCCCGTCCGGGGAGTTCGACGTCGTGCTGCGCCGCGCCAACGAGCGGCGTCAGCGACAAGCCGCGCGAGCCCTCGCGTTGGCCGCAGTCCTCGTGGCGGGCCTGGCCGGCGGCCTCGCCCTGGACCAGCCCATGGCGACCGTGCCGGACGCCCTGCGTGCGGCCGGCAACCAGATCGGCCTGGGCCAGTCCGACGCGGAGCGGGCGGCCGGGGCCCCGGACGCCGCCTCGCGCACGCCGGAGGAGCCCGCGGCGGCGGCCGCCGCACCGGTGACCGAGGCGCCGACCGCTCCCGACGACACGGCCGGCGACGGCGACCTGGTGGTCGCCGGCAAGGCGGTCGGCGTCGCCGGGCAGCCCGCGTCGGGGCTCTTCGTCTACCCCGGGGAGCCGGGCGCCGAGGGCTTCGTCCCGGCCGCCGAGCCACTCGGACGTACGGCCGAGGACGGGACGTTCTCGTTCCCCTGCACGGGGACGCCGGTGCTGCTGGCCCCGTGGCGGCTCAACGTGCCGGCGGCGGCGTCGGCGGCCGAGGCGACGTGGGCCGCCACGTTCGTCGGCGGGGTGACCGAGGTCGACAGCGCGCTCGCCGCGCCGTGCAGTCGCGACGGGACGACGTCGACGACCGTCGTGCAGGCCGGGTCCGCGCTGACCGGCACGGTCACGATCGGCCCGGGCTGCGGGTCCGGCTCCACGGCCCTGCGGGTGCGGCTGCTCGACGATGCTGGGCTCGCGGTGCGTGTCGGCGGGCTGCAGGACGGCGACACCTACCGCGTCGGCGGCCTGCCGACCGGCCGGCACTCGATCAGCGCCGCGGGCGTCCGCAGCACGGTCGTCACGGTCGACGGTGAGACCGTGGTCCACGACGTGACCGTTACGTGCGACGCCCTGCCGAGCACCGAGCCGACGCCGACGGTCACCTCCGGCCCGGTCACCTCACCGCCCGTGCAGTCACCGTCCCCGAGCCCGTCGACGACCCGCTCACCCTGACCGGACCTCGTCAGCCCCCGGCGGTCAGGCCCTCGACCAGCCGGTCCGCGGCGGCATAGGGGTCGGTGCGGCCCTCGACGACCTCGGCCGCGAGCTCGTCCAGGCCGTTCGCCCCGTGCCGGGAGCGCAGGTCGCCCATGCGCGAGCGCAGCGCGGTGACCGCGATCGCCTCCACCTCGTCGGCGGCCCGGCGCAGCCGACGCCGGCGCAGCTCGCCGGTCTCCTCGAGCCAGGCCCGGTGCTTCTCGAGGGCCTCCACGACCTCGTCGAGCCCGTCACCCCGCGAGGCCACGGTCTTGAGGATCGGCGGGCGCCAGTCGCCCGGCCCCCGCCGCTCGCCGAGGGTGAGCATGTGGCGCAGCTCGCGCACCGTCGCGTCGGCGCCGTCGCGGTCGGCCTTGTTCACCACGTAGACGTCGCCGACCTCGAGGATGCCCGCCTTGGCGGCCTGGATGGCGTCGCCCATCCCGGGGGCCAGCAGCACGACGGTGGTGTCGGCGAGCCCGGCGACCTCCACCTCCGACTGCCCCACACCGACCGTCTCGACCAGCACGACGTCGCACCCGGCCGCGTCGAGCACCCGCAGCGCCTGCGGGGTCGTCCACGACAGCCCGCCGAGGTGACCCCTGCTGGCCATCGACCGGATGTAGACGTCGGGGTCGAGAGCGTGCTCCTGCATCCGCACCCGGTCGCCGAGCAGCGCGCCGCCGGAGAAGGGCGAGGAGGGGTCGACGGCGAGCACGCCGACCCGCTTGCCGTGCGCGCGGTAGGCGCCGACCAGGGCGCTGGTGCTCGTGGACTTGCCGACCCCGGGCGCGCCGGTGAGGCCGACGACGGTGGCCTTGCCGCCGTGCGGCATGAGTGCGGCCATCGCCTCCCGCAGCAGCGGCGAGGCGTCCTCGACCAGCGAGATCAGCCGCGCGACGGAGCGGGCGTCGCCGGCGCGGGCGCGCTCGACCAGCGCGCCGACGTCGGTCGGCCGGCTCGGGGGCACGCGGCTCAGGCCTGCGGCACGCGCACCACGAGCGCGTCGCCCTGGCCGCCGCCGCCGCAGAGCGCCGCCGCACCGACGCCCCCGCCACGGCGCCTGAGCTCGAGCGCGAGGGTGAGCACCAGGCGGGCCCCGCTCATGCCGATCGGGTGTCCCATGGCGATCGCGCCGCCGTTGACGTTCACGACGTCCTCACCGAGGCCGAGCTCGCGCATCGACTGGATGCCCACCGACGCGAACGCCTCGTTGATCTCGACGAGGTCGAGGTCGTCCACGGCCATCTTCTCCTTGGCGAGGGCGGCCCTGATGGCGTTGGCCGGCTGGCTCTGCAGGCTGGCGTCCGGGCCCGCGACCACGCCGTGCGCGCCGATCTCGGCGAGCCAGGTGAGCCCGAGCTCCTCGGCCTTGGCCCGGCTCATGACGACGACGGCCGCCCCGCCGTCGGAGATCTGCGAGGAGGAGCCGGCGGTGATGGTGCCGTCGGGCGCGAAGGCCGGCCGCAGCTTGGCGAGCAGGTCGGCGGTGGTGTCGGCGCGCACGCCCTCGTCGGTGGAGAAGACGATCGGGTCGCCCCTGCGCTGCGGGATCTCGACGGGGACGATCTCGTCGTCGAAGAGCCCGTTCTTCGCGGCCTCCGCCGCGCGCTGGTGGGAACGGGCCGAGAACGCGTCCTGGTCCTCGCGGCTGATGCCGAGCCGGGCGTTGTAGCGCTCGGTCGACTCCCCCATCGCGCAGTCGTCGAAGGCGCAGTAGAGGCCGTCGTGAGCCATGGCGTCGAGCATCTGCGACCGAGCCGTACTTGAAGCCGGAGCGGCTGTCGGGCAGCAGGTGCGGCGCCTGGGTCATCGACTCCATGCCGCCGGCCACGACGATCTCGAACTCGCCGGCGCGGATCAGCTGGTCGGCCAGGGCGATCGCGTCCAGCCCGGACAGGCACACCTTGTTGATCGTCAGGGCGGGGACGGTCATCGGGATGCCGGCCTTGACCGCCGCCTGGCGCGCGGTGATCTGCCCCGCGCCGGCCTGCAGCACCTGGCCCATGATCACGTAGTCGACCTGCCCGGGCGCGACGCCTGCCCGGTCGAGGGCACCCTTGATCGCGAACCCGCCGAGGTCGGCGCCGGAGAAGTCCTTGAGCGAGCCCAGCAGGCGGCCCATCGGGGTGCGCGCCCCCGCGACGATGACGGAACCGGGCATGACTGCAACCTCCTGCGACGCGTTCGGACCTGCGCTGTCACGATAGCCGCATGCTCAGGCGCATCGACCACGTCGGTCTGGCCGTCGAGGATCTCGACGCGGCGGTGGAGTTCTACGCCCGCACCTTCGACGTGCACGTGGTGCACGAGGAGGTCAACGAGGAGCAGGGCGTACGCGAGGCGATGCTGGCGGTCGGGGACTCCGGCTCGCACATCCAGCTCCTGGCGCCCCTGCGGCCCGACTCCCCCATCGGGCGGTTCCTCGAGCGCTCCGGCCCCGGCATCCAGCAGGTCGCCTACACGGTGGACGACGTGGAGGCCGTGGCGGCGACCCTTCGCGAGCGCGGGGTCCGCCTGCTCTACGACGAGGCCAGGCCCGGCACCGCCGGCTCCCGGGTCAACTTCGTGCACCCGAAGGACGCCCTCGGCGTGCTCGTCGAGCTGGTCCAGCCCGCCCCCGCCGGGCAGTGACCTCCACCCGGCTTGGCCCGGTGGGTTACTCGCCAGTAGCATCCGGGCAGCCGAGCTCCGGAGGCACGCGATGAAGGACATCCTCGAGGCGATCCTGGCGGGAAGCACCTCCGCCGAGGAGCTCGCGGCGCTGCCGGTTCCCGAGCACTACCGGGGCATCACCGTCCGCCGCGACGAGACCGGCATGTTCGAGGGACGCGCCAGTCGCGACAAGGACCCGCGCGAGTCGCTGCACCTCGACGAGGTGGCGACCCCCGAGCTGGGCCCGGGAGAGGCGCTGGTGGCGGTCATGGCCAGCGCGATCAACTACAACACCGTCTGGACCAGCATCTTCGAGCCGGTGTCGACCTTCTCCTTCCTCGAGCGCTACGGCCGGATGTCGCCGCTGTCCAAGCGCCACGACCTGCCCTACCACGTCGTCGGGTCGGACCTCTCGGGCGTCGTGCTGCGCACCGGTCCCGGTGTGCACACCTGGAAGCCCGGCGACGAGGTGGTCGCGCACTGCCTGTCCGTCGAGCTGGAGTCCCCCGACGGGCACAACGACACGATGCTCGACCCGGAGCAGCGCATCTGGGGCTTCGAGACCAACTTCGGCGGGCTCGCCGAGCTGGCCCTGGTCAAGTCCAACCAGCTGATGCCCAAGCCGGCGCACCTGACCTGGGAGGAGGCGGCGAGCCCCGGCCTGGTCAACTCCACGGCCTACCGCCAGCTCGTGTCCCGCAACGGTGCCGGCATGAAGCAGGGCGACGTCGTGCTGGTCTGGGGGGCGAGCGGGGGCCTGGGGTCCTACGCCACGCAGTTCGCGCTCAACGGCGGCGCAACGCCCGTCTGCGTCGTGTCCAGCGAGGAGAAGGCGGCCATCGCCCGCAGCATGGGCGCCGAGCTGGTCATCGACCGCACCGCCGAGGGCTTCCGGTTCTGGAAGGACGAGACCACCCAGGACCCCAAGGAGTGGCAGCGCTTCGGCAAGCGCATCCGCGAGCTGACCGGCGGCGACGACGTGGACATCGTGCTCGAGCACCCCGGCCGCGAGACGTTCGGCGCGAGCGTGTTCGTCGCGCGAAAGGGCGGCACCGTCGTCACCTGCGCGAGCACCAGCGGCTACCTGCACGAGTACGACAACAGGTACCTCTGGATGAACCTCAAGCGGATCATCGGCTCGCACTTCGCGAACTACCGCGAGGCCTGGGAGGCCAACCGGCTGGTCAGCCGAGGACGCATCCATCCCACGCTCTCGCGCACCTACCGGCTCGAGGACACGGGGCAGGCGGCGCACGACGTGCACCGCAACGTGCACCAGGGCAAGGTGGGCGTGCTGTGCCTGGCCCCCGAGGAGGGCCTGGGCGTGCGTGACCACGAGCTGCGCGCGCGCCACGAGACGGCGATCAACAGGTTCCGCGACGTCTGAGCGGGAGCGTCAAGGCATGGTCACGGAGCGGGTGCCTGGTCTGACAGAGCGCGCACGGGTCTGACACGATGCGTCCCATGGAGCGGGACTCCTCACAGCAGGCTGACGGGGCGGACACGGGCCAGGTGGCCGAGCGCGCGCACCGCCTGCTCTTCGCCGCCCAGGCGCAGGCCGACCGGCTGCGCGAGCAGACCGAGCAGCAGGTGGCCGAGGACCGCGCCGCCTCCGCCGCCCTGCGCCAGGAGGCGCAGCGCCTCCACGACGACATCGCCGAGCGCCACGCCGAGGCGTCCCGGCTCGAGGAGGAGGCGGTCCGGCGGCGGGCCGACGCCCTCGAGGAGGCCGCGCGGCGGCTCGAGGAGGCCCTGACCGCGACCGAGCGGCAGCGGGCCGACGCCGCCGAGGAGGCCCGCCAGCTGCTCGGCGACGCCGCCGACCAGGCGGCGCTGGTCGCGTCGGCCGCGGCCACCAACGCCGACGAGCTGGTGGCGCGCGCCCAGCGCGAGGCCGACACCACGCGTGACGTCGCGTCGGCCGACGCCGAGTCGCTGCGCGCGCAGGCCCAGGACCTGCGCGACCGCGCGCAGCACGACGCCGACGAGATCGTGAACGAGGCGCGCGAGGACGCGGCCCGACGCCGCCGGGAGGCCGAGGAGGAGGCGCAGCACCGCCTCGGGGAGGCCGGCGGCGAGGTGGAGCGGCTCGTCGCCGATGCCCGCGCCGAGGTGGAGGCCGTGCTCGCCGACGCGGCCGCCCGCGCCGAGACGACCCTGCGCGAGGCCCAGGAGGACGCCGAGAGCCGCCGCGCGGAGGTCGCCGGCCTGGCCGGCATCGCCGACGCCGACGCCGAGCACATCCGGCAGTCCGCCCGCACCGAGGCCGACGCGGTGCTGGCCGAGGCGGCCGAGCAGACCGCGTGGGCCAAGCGGACCGTGGACGAGCTGCTCGAGGCGGCCACCACCGACGCCGAGCGCATCCGCACCGACGCCCACGCCGAGGCCGCCCGGACGGTGGGCGACCTGCGCAAGCAGGCCGAGGACCTGCTGACCAGCAGCAAGGCGACCGCGGACCAGCGCCTCGAGGAGGCGCAGGTCCGCGCGGCGGCGGTCGAGGCGGAGGCCGACCAGGTGCTCGCCCAGGCCCAGGCCGAGGCGGAGCGGCGGCTCAGCGACGCCAGCCACCGGGCGGCACGCACCGTCGAGGACGCGACCGCCAAGGTGGCCGAGATCGACGCCCGTGCGGGGCGCCGCGAGACGGAGGCCGAGGCCAACGTGAGCGCCCTGCGCGAGCGCGTTGCCGAGCAGGTGGCCACGGCGCAGCGGGAGGCCGAGGAAGCGCGACGCGAGGCGCGCGCCGAGGCGGTCCGCATCGTGGCGGACGCTCGCACCGAGGCCGACGAGCTGCGGACCGAGGCCCACCGTGTGCTCGACGACGCCCGCGAGGAGGTTGCGGCGCTCACGACCCGCCGCGACGAGATCGCGGCGGAGCTCGGGCGGCTCTCGGGCGTCATAGACGCCCTCTCCGTCTCGCACGCAGACGTGCCAAGATGACCCGGTTCCCCCCTCCGCCCCGAAGGATCCAACGATGACCAACACCCCGTCCGGCCGCGAGAGCTTCGAGATCGTGCGCCGCGGCTACGACCCCGAGCAGGTCGACCGCCGCCTCGCGGCGATGGCCCGCGAGCTCGACGCGACCGACAAGCGTCGCGCCGACCTCGAGCGCCGCGTCGAGGAGCTCCACGTCCAGTCCCAGCAGGCCGGGGAGGGGGCCACCCCGTACTCCGGCTTCGGCGCTCGCCTGGAGCAGATCCTCGGCCTGGCCGAGGAGGAGGCCAAGGAGCTGCGCTCCGCCGCCGCCGAGGAGGCCGGGCAGCACCGCGCGCTCACCGAGCAGGACGCCGACAAGGTCCGCCAGGAGGCCGAGCGCTACGCCCAGGAGCGGCGGACCGACGCCGACACCGAGGCGCAGCGGGTGCTCCAGGAGGCCAAGCGCCAGGCCGACCAGCTGCGCGACGAGTCCGAGCGCGACGCCAAGGCTCGCCGCGAGGAGGCCGAGGCCCTCTTCGAGCGCAACCGGGCCAAGGCCGCCCAGGCTGCCGCCGACTTCGAGACGACCCTCGCCCAGCGTCGCGAGCAGTCCGAGCGCGACTTCACCGAGCAGATGAAGGGTGCCGAGCAGCAGCTGGCCGCGATCACCCAGCGCTCGGAGCAGCTGCGGCTGGAGGCCGAGAAGCTGCGCGCCGACAGCGACCGGAAGTCCAAGCGCACGATGGACGACGCGGCCCGCCGGGCCGACGACCTCATCGCGGAGGCCAAGGCGACCGCCGAGCGCATCCGCTCCGAGTCCGAGCGCGAGCTCTCGGCGGCGACACAGCGCCGCGACAGCATCAACTCGCAGCTCACCAACGTCCGCCAGATGCTCGCGACGCTGACCGGCGCGTCACTGCCCGACCCGCTGGCCGGCGGCGCCTCCGACGGGGCCGACGAGGCCGCACCGGCCGCGGCAGCGGAGGGGGACGGGACCGCCGAGGAGGCCGCGAAGCCGGGCACCCCGCCGTCGAACGTCGTCGCCAGCGACGACGCCCCCGCCGAGAAGCAGAGCGTGTCCCCGGAGAAGCCGGCCGAGAGCAAGCACTGACCGGGCGCCCGGCATGAGCGGGGACGGTCGGGACGGCGGTGACGCCGACGACGGCGGAGCACGCGACCTCCCGGGCGAGGCAGACCTCGCCCGGGAGGAGGCCCAGGGCGCCCGCCGGGTCGCCGAGGAGGCGCGCGACCTCGCCGAGGACCACCACGACAGCCACCACCACGAGGGCCACGACCCGCAGTTCGGGCGGCCCGGCCGGCCGCTGCGCCGGGACTCGCCCTTCATGCTCGGCTTCCTCGGCGCTCTCGGCGTGTTCCTGGCCTGGTTCCTGACCCAGGCGATCGTCGAGGCCCGCGGCGTCATCATCCTGATCGTCGTCTCGCTGTTCCTCGCGGTCGGCCTCAACCCGCTCGTCGAGTGGCTCATGACGCGCGGCCTGCGCCGCGGAGCGGCCATCGGCACCGTCTTCCTCGTGGTCATCGCGGCGTTCGTCGGCTTCGGGTTCGCCGTCGTGCCGCCGGTCGTCGAGCAGACCGACGAGTTCGTCCAGGAGCTGCCCGGCTACCTCGACGACCTCCGCAAGAACGGCACGATCCGCCGCTTCGACAACCAGTACGGCGTCATCGAGCGCGCCCAGGAGTACGTCACGTCCGACGACCTCGGCAAGCGGCTCTTCGGCGGCCTGGTGGGCGTCGGACGGGTGGTGCTCAACGCCGTCTTCGGTGTCCTCAGCGTGCTGATCATGACGCTCTACTTCCTGGCCGCGCTGCCCAGCATGAAGCGCCAGGCCTACCGGCTGGTCCCGGCCTCCCGGCGCGAGCGGGTGACGCTGCTGGGCGACGAGGTCCTCACCCGGATCGGCGGCTTCGTCAGCGGCGCGTTCACCGTGGCCTTCATCGCCGCCCTGACCTCGTACGCCTTCCTGCTGGCCGTCGGGCTCCCCTACGCCCTCGCGCTCGCCGTCTTCGTCGGACTGCTCGACCTGATCCCGCTCGTCGGCGCCACCATCGCGGCCGTCGTCGTCTCGCTGCTGGGCTTCACCGAGTCGGTGACCGCCGGCCTGCTGTGCGTCGCGTTCTACGTCGCCTACCAGCAGTTCGAGAACTACGTGGTCTACCCACGCGTGATGCGCCGGGCCGTCGACGTGCCGGCGCCGGTCACCGTCGTCGCGGCGCTGCTCGGCGGGGCGCTGCTCGGCATCGTCGGCGCGCTCATCGCGATCCCTGTGGCCGCCGCCGTGCTGCTCGTCGTGCGCCAGGTGACGATGCCGCGCATGGACCGGGTCTAGCCCAGGCCCTGCACGAGGTCGCGGACGACGGCGTCGAACGCCCCGGGCACCTCGAGGGCCGTGAGGTGGCCCGAGCCGGTCAGCACCTCGAGCCGACCTCGTGGCGACACCTCGAGCATGGCCTCCGCGTCGGCAGCGGTGGACAGCTCGTCCTCGTCGCCCCGGACGACCAGCAGCGGGACCTCGCTCGCCGCCAGGACGTCACGGTTGTCGGGCCGCGCGGCCATCGCGCGCTGCGCCCACGCGGCGGCGGCCGGCGGTGCCGCCTCGACGAGGGACCGCACCCGGTCGGCCACTGCGGGCCGGTCGCGGACGGTCGTCGGCCCGCACAGGGCCGGCAGCACCTCCTCGACCAGCGCGTCCGGGGTGCCCTCGGCGTCGAGCCGGGCAGCGATGCGCTCCCGCTTCTCGCGGGCCGGCGGCGGGTCGGGCGAGGCCTTCGTGTCGGCGAGGACCAGGGCGCGTACGCGCTCGGGGTGCCGTCGCAGGAAGGCCAGCGCCGCGTAGCCGCCCATCGACAGGCCGCCGAGGACGACGACGTCGAGGCCGAGCCGGTCCAGCAGGGCGGCGACGTCGTCGGCCACGCGGTCCAGCGACGGCGGGTCGTCGCCGAGGGCGGAGCCGCCGAACCCGCGCTGGTCGGGCGTGACGACCCGGCACCGGTCGGCGAGGCTGTCTCGCTGCCCGTCCCACATGGCCGACGAGAGCGGGAACGCGTGCAGCAGCACGAGCGGCGTGCCGGACCCGGCCTCGCGGGCGTGCAGGTCGACGACCATGCGTGCACCGTACCCACCCGCTGCCCCGCGGGGCCGGCCGTCAGGGTCCGGCCGTCACCGGGTGCGTCGGGTGCCGGATCCTCAGGTCCGCCGGGCTGCCGTAGTCCCCGGCCGGGGTGATGACGGTGCCGGCCCGACCCTCGATGATCTCGACCGCGTCCTCGAGCCGTCCGATGGCGGCCATGTCCCCGGTCAGCTCGACGAACCTGCAGACGGCCTCGACCTTCGGACCCATCGACCCGCTCGGGAAGTCCTCCCGACGGATCGCCGCCGGTGTCGCCCGCAACAGCGGCTCCTCGTCGGGGGTCCCGAAGTGCCGCGAGACGTGCGGCACGTCGGTGAGGATCAGCAGGACGTCCGCGTCCAGGGCCTGCGCGAGCACCGACGCCGTGAGGTCCTTGTCGACGACCGCCTCGACACCCTGCAACCGCCCCTCCTCGTTGCGGATCACCGGCACGCCGCCGCCACCGGCGCAGACGACCACCGCGCCGCTGGTGAGCAGGAGCCGGATCAGCCGCGTCTCCACCACGCGCTCCGGCCGCGGGGACCCGACCACCCTCCGCCAGCCGGGTCCGTCCGGTCGCACCGTCCACCCGCGCTGGGCCGCCAGCCGGCGGGCCGCCTCCTCGTCGTAGACCTCACCGATGAACTTCGTGGGGGCGTCGAACGCGGGGTCCGCGGAGGACACCAGCGTCTGGTTGATGATCGCGGCGACCTGACGCCCCGGCAGGTGGTTCTGCAGCGACTGGAGCAGCCAGTACCCGATCATCCCCTGCGTCTGGGCGCCGAGGACGTCGAAGGGGTAGGGGGTGCTCAGGTGCGGGTCCGACGCGCTCTGCAGCGCGAGGACTCCCACCTGCGGGCCGTTGCCGTGGGTCAGGACCAGCTCGTGCTCCTCGGCCAGGGGCGCGAGCGCGTCGACCGCCCGGGCGACGTTGCGCTGCTGCACCTCGGCGTCGGGCTTCTGACCTCGCTCCAGCAGGGCGTTGCCGCCGAGCGCGGCGACGATGCGCACCGTCAGCCCGCCAGCGTCCCGACCAGGACGGCCTTGACCGTGTGCAGGCGGTTCTCGGCCTGGTCGAACACGACGGAGTGCTCGGACTCGAAGACCTCGTCGGTCACCTCCAGCGCGGACATCCCGGTCCTTTCGTAGATCTCGGCGCCGACCGTGGTGTTGCGGTCGTGGAACGCCGGGAGGCAATGGAGGAACCGGACGTCGGCGTTGCCCGTGGCACGGATCATGTCCATCGAGACCTGGTAGTCCCGCAGCAGCGCGATCCGCTGGTCCCACACCTCCTTGGGCTCGCCCATGGACACCCACACGTCGGTGTAGATGTAGTCGACGCCCGCGACTCCGGCCCCGACGTCCTCGGTGTGGCTGATCCGCGCGCCGGTCCCCGCCGCCACCTTCTGCGCCGACTCGACGACGGACGTGGCGTTCCAGAGCTCCTTCGGAGCGACGACGCGCACGTCCATGCCCATCAACGCGCCGGCGACGAGCAGGGAGTTGCCGACGTTGTTGCGCGCGTCACCCACGTAGGCGAAGGAGATCTCCTCGTCGGGCTTCCCGGTGTGCTCGCGCATCGTGAGCATGTCGCAGAGCGTCTGGGTCGGGTGCCATTCGTCGGTGAGGCCGTTCCACACCGGGACCCCGGCGAACCGGCCCAGCGTCTCGACGCCCTCCTGCGACGAGCCGCGGTACTCGATGCCGTCGTAGTAGCGGCCGAGGACGCGGGCGGTGTCCTTCATCGACTCCTTGTGCCCGATCTGTGAGCCCGCCGGGTCGAGATAGCTCACCTGGGCGCCCTGGTCGTAGGCCGCCACCTCGAAGGCGCACCGCGTGCGCGTCGAGGTCTTCTCGAAGATGAGGGCGATGGTACGACCGGCCAGCCGCGGGGTCTCGGCTCCGGCCCGCCTGGCCGCCTTCAGGTCGGCGGCGAGGTCGAGCAGGTGCTTCCACTCCTCGGGAGTGAAGTCCAGCTCCTTGAGGAAGTTCCGTCCGGTGAGGTCGATCGTCATCAGTGCGTCCTTGTCTCGGGCCCGGCTCTTGTGGTCCGGGTCAGACGGTCTCAGATCCCGTCCCGCTCGACGGGGCAGGTCATGCACCGGGGTCCGCCTCGCCCGCGGCCGAGCTCGCTGCCCGTGACGGTGACGACCTCCACCCCGTGACGGCGCAGATGGGTGTTCGTCGTGACGTTACGCTCGTAGGCCACCACGACGCCCGGCCGCACGGCCAGGACGTTGCAGCCGTCGTCCCACTGCTCGCGTTCCGCCGAGTGCACGTCCTGGGTCGCGGTGAGCACGTTGACTGCGTCCAGCCCGAGGGCGGAGGCGATGGCCGTGTACATCTGCTCGGGCGGGTGGTAGGTCGTCCTCAGCTCCTTCTCGGTGTCGCCGGGCTCGATCGTGAAGGCGGGGAGCTGCCCGAGCCCTGCGTACGCCGTGAACGTGTCCTGGTCGAGCATCGTCAGCACCGTGTCGAGGTGCATGAAGGCGCGGGCCTGAGGCATCTGGAGCGCGACGATGCGGGTCGCCGCGCCGCGGGCGAAGAGCCGGGACGCGAGCCGCTCGACCCCGGCCGGGGTGGTGCGCTCGCTCATCCCGACCAGGACCGCGCCCCGGCCGAGCACGAGCATGTCGCCGCCCTCGGTCGTCGCGACGCCGCTCCGGGAGCCCTCCGACCAGTGCTCGAAGCCGCCGTCGGCGAACATCGGGTGCCAGCGGTAGATCGCCTCGTAGTGCAGGGTCTCCCGCATCCGGGCCTTCTTGCGCATGGAGTTGACCGAGACCCCGCCGTAGATCCAGGCCGACGTGTCACGGGTGAACATGTGGTTCGGCAGCGGAGGCAGCAGCAGCGCGTCGGAGTCCAGCGCGCGGAACGCCACCGACTTCGGCTCCTCGATGCGTTCGAGCATCTCGCGCTTGGTGACGCCGCCGATGAGCAGTGTGGTGAGCAGCTCCTCGTCCATCGCGTCGAACGCGTTGCGCAGTGCGTCGACCGCCATCGGCCCGAACACCCGCTCGTCGAACACGCGGTCGAGGATGTAGGCCCGCGCGCGTGGATCCCTCACCGTCTCGAGGAGGAGCCCGTGGAAGTGATGGACGACCACACCGAGCTCGCGCAGCGTGTCGGTGAACGCGTCGTGCTCCTGGCGGGCGCGTTTCACCCAGAGCACGTCGTCGAAGAGGAAGTCCCGGCAGTTGCTCGGGGTCAGCCGCTTCATCTCGAGGTCGGGGCGGTGGACGATCACCTGCCGGAGACTCCCTACCTCGGACCCCACGTGGTAGACCACGGCGCGCTCCTCACCCGGTGCCGGCCGTCGCCGGCGCTGGCGCGAGCATCGCAGCCGGCGCGGGGTCCGTCTCGGGACCTTCGGCCCCTACCTGGACCACCTCCGGCCCGGTCGCGGGTCCGCGGGTGGCAGTAGACACCTGACCACGTCGCACCAGCGACGGCTGTCCCCGCGACCGAGGAGCCCGGATGTCCGCCGCCACCAGCGCCCCCGACGCGTCAGAGCACGACGCGGAGTCCCGCCGGTTCCGCTTCCCCAGCGCGTTCACCGTCCTGTTCGGGGTCACGCTCACGGTGTGGCTGCTCGCCTTCCTGATCCCGACGGGCGAGTACCGGACCGACCCCGACTCGGGGCGGCCGATCCCGGGCAGCTACGAGGAGGTCGACGCCGGCCTGTCCTTCGTCGACCGCCTCTACCAGCTGTTCATGGCCCCGGTGAACGGTCTCTACGGCGTCCGCGACGCCGCGACCGGCTTCATCGGCCCCTACGAGTCCGGAGAGCTCTTCGGGGCGGCCGGGGTCTTCTTCTTCGTGGTGGCGATCGGCATCTTCATCACGATGACCATGCGGTCAGGGGCCATCGACGCGGGGATCGCCCGCGTCGGCGTCCGGTTCGGCGGTCGGGGGGTCCCGCTGCTGATCGTGCTCATGGTCCTGTTCTCCATCGGGGGGACCACCGAGGGCATGGCCGAGGAGACCCTCGGCTTCTACGGCCTGGTCGTCCCGCTGGCCCTCAGCCTCGGCTACGACCGTCTCACCGCCGCGGCGGTCATCATCGTCGGTGCCGGTGTCGGGACCTTGGCGTCGACGGTCAACCCCTTCGCCACCGGGGCAGCCTCCGGCGCGGCCGACATCTCGATCGGTGACGGCATCGTGCTCAGGGTGCTCATGTACCTGACCCTGACCACCGTGACGATCGCCTACGTGGTCAGGTACGCCGCCCGGGTCAAGGCCGACCCTGCGCGGTCCCTGGTCGGGTTCCTCCCTGAGGACTCGGCGGCGACCGAGCTGCCCGACGCGGCGCCGCCGCTCACCACGCGGCACCGGGCGGTGCTGTGGCTCATGGCCGGCACGTTCGCCATGATGATCTTCGCGATCGTCCCCTGGGCGCAGGTCATCAGCGGCCCGGACGCCGCGTCGTACGGCTGGCAGCTCGACTGGTACTTCCCCGAGCTCGCGGCGCTGTTCCTGGTGATGGCCATCGTGATCGGCCTGGTCGCCGGTCTCGGGGAGAAGGGCCTGACCGGCACGGTCGTGTCCGGCGCCGGCGACTTCATCGGCGCCGCGCTGATCATCGTCCTGGCGCGCGGCGTCACGGTGATCATGAACAACTCGAAGATCACCGACACCATCCTCAACGCGCTGGAGGGCTCGGTCAGCGGCACGTCGTCCGCGGTGTTCGGGGGGCTGATGTTCGTGGTCAACATCCCCCTGGCCTTCCTCGTACCGTCCAGCTCCGGGCACGCGACCCTGGCCATGCCCGTCCTCGCGCCGCTGGCCGACTTCGCAGGCGTCGACCGCGCCATCGTCGTGACGGCGTTCCAGTCGGCATCGGGCTGGATGAACCTGTTCACCCCGACCTCGGCGGTCGTCATGGGTGGTCTCGCGCTCGCCCGCGTCGGCTACGACCGCTTCGTGCGCTTCATGGCGCCACTTCTCGGGATCCTGTTCGTCATGACGCTGGCCTTCGTCGCGATCGGCGCCGCCGTGAGCTGACCGGCCCGCCGTCACCCGCGACGACGGCCGGACCCGTCAGCTGGTCTGCCGGGTCCGGCCGTCGCGACGGCCTAGGGACGAGCCTCGAGGACGATGTTGAACGGCGTCTCGGCCGCCCGGCGGAACCGGGTGAACCCGGCGTCGGTCGCGATCTGGCGGATCGCGGCCTCGCCGGCCTGGGCACCGAGGGCGTAGCCACCGCGCTGCGAGAGCGCGTTCGGCACGCAGAGGTAGGACGAGAAGTTGTAGTACACCCGGCCGACCGGGTTGAGGTTGTCGGCCACGGTGTCCCCGGCCGCCGGCTCGACGATCAGCCACGTGCCGTCCCGGTCCAGCGACTCGCGGATGTGCCGCGCCGCCGAGAGCGGGTCGCCCATGTCGTGCAGGCAGTCGAAGGTGGCCACGAGGTCGTACCCGCTGCCGCCGAACGTCTGCGCCGACGCCACCTCGAACGACACGCGGTCGGCCACTCCCGCGTCCGCTGCCCGCTTGCGGGCGAGCTCGATCGATCCCTGGTGGTAGTCCGACCCGGCCACGCGGGTCTTCTCGTACTCCGAGGCCATCAGCACGCTGGACGCCCCGAGCCCGCAGCCCACGTCCGCGACCATCGCCCCGGCCCGCAGCTTGGCCTCGACGCCCTCCAGCGCCGGGATCCAGCTCGGCACCAGGTTCGCCGCGTAGCCGGGCCGGAAGAACGCCTCGCACCCGACGAAGACGTCCTCGTCGTGCTCGTGCCAGCCGAAGCCGGCGCCGGTGCGGAACGCCTCGGTGATCTGGGGCTCCGCCTTGAGGCTGCCGAGCGCGAGCACGAACGCGCCGGGCAGGTAGGCCGGACCGTCGGGGTCGGTGAGCAGGAACGCCTGCTCCTCGGTCAGCGAGTAGACGTCCTCGCCGTCCGCGCGGGTCACGTACCCCCCGGCAGCCTGGCCGCGCAGCCACTCGGTCACGTACCGCGCGTCGGTGCCGGTGCGCTCCGCGAGCTGGTCCGGGGTCGCCGGCCCTTCGAGGAGCCCCTTGAACAGCCCCAGCTTGTGCCCGATCACCACGCCCCCGGCGGCCATCGTGGCCCCGAGGTCGCCAGCGAACCGCCCGATGAAGTCGTTGATCTTGTCCATGTCCAGCGCCATCTCGGCCTCCAGTGCAGAGGGGCCGGTCGGTCCGACCTCCTGGGGCCACCGTCGCCACGGCGGTTGCAGTCTCGTTGCAACAGCGCTGCAATGGCTTCGAGGACGCTGCTTCAGCAGACGTCGAGCGAGGGAAGGCACCGCCGTGCGCGCGATGTACCCGGACCGGGACGGCTTCGTCGAGCGCGACGGGGTCAAGGTGGGCTTCGAGGTCTACGGCTCCGGGCCGACGACGGTCGTCCTCGTCCCCACGGGCGCGATCGTGCACTCGCGGGCGTGGAAGGCACAGATCCCCTACCTCGCGCGCTTCTACCGCGTGGTGGCCATCGACCCGCGGGGCAACGGCCGCTCCGACCGGCCACGGGACCCAACGGCGTACGCCGACACCGAGCTGGTCGCGGACACGCTGGCCGTGATGGACGAGGTCGGCGTCGACCGGGCCGTGCTCGTCGGCCTGTGCGCGAGCGTGTGGCCGGCCGCCGTGCTCGCGGCCGAGAGCCCCCACCGGGTCGCGGCCATCTTCTCGCTGTCCGCGTGGATGCCCCACCTCACCCCGCTCGACCCGCACCGCAGCGCCGCGCCGTGGGACGAGCCGCTCGAGCGCTATGAGGGCTGGAACAAGCAGAACAAGCACTACTGGCAGCGTGACTGGCGTGACTTCGCCGAGTTCTTCTTCGACCAGATGCTGCCGGAGCCGCACTCGACGAAGCAGTGGGAGGACTGCGTCGGGTGGGCCCTGGAGACCGACGTGCAGGCCATGATCGCCGACGCCGAGGCTCCCCTCTGCGTGAGCGACCGGGCAGGCGTCGAGGCGGTGCTCAGGCGCATCAGCTGCCCGGTACTCGCGGTGCACGGCGCGGCCGACCGGTGCCAGCCGCGGCGTCGGTCCGAGCTGTTCGCCGAGCTCACCGGCGGCCGGTTCCTCGGGCTCGAGGGCGCCGGTCACCTACCCCAGGCGCGCGAGCCCGTGCTCGTCAACCACCTCCTGCGGGAGTTCGTCGACGGCCTGGACCCACGGCACCGGGCGCCGGCCAGCTGGACGCGACCCCTGAACCGCCCGCGAAAGCTGCTGATGGTCTCCTCGCCGATCGGGCTCGGCCACGCCCGCCGTGACGTCGCCATCGCCGAGGAACTGCACCGGCTCCGGCCCGACGTGCAGGTCGACTGGCTCGCACAGGCCCCGGTGAGCGACGTGGTCGCCGCTCGCGGCGGCAACGTGCACCCGGCCTCGGCGCACCTTGCCAGCGAGGTGGACCACGTCGAGTCCGAGTCCTCCGAGCACGACCTGCACGCCTTCCAGGCCATCCGCCGGATGGACGAGATCCTCGTCGCCAACTTCATGGTCTTCGACGAGCTGGTCCGGTCGGAGCACTACGACGCGTGGGTCGCCGACGAGGGCTGGGACGTCGACTACTTCCTGCACGAGAACCCCGAGCTGAAGTCCTCGCCCTACCTCTGGCTGACCGACTTCGTCGGCTGGCTGCCGATGCCCGACGGGGGCGAGCCGGAGCGGCGCCTGACCACCGACTACAACGCCGAGATGGTCGAGCAGATCGAGCGGTTCCCGCGCCTGCGGGACCGGTCCGTGTTCGTCGGCGACCCCGAGGACTGCGTGCCCGACGGGCTGGGGGACGGGCTGCCGTCGATCCGCGACTGGACCGAGTCGCACTTCGACTTCGCCGGCTACGTCACCGGGTACGAGCCGCTGACCGACGACGAGCGCCTGGAGGTCCGCGCGTCGCTCGGCTGGGCGGAGGACGAGAAGGTCGTCGTCGTCGCGGTCGGAGGCACGTCCGTCGGCGCCCCGCTGCTGCGCCGTGCCGTCGCGGCGTACCCGGCCGCGGTCGCCGCGACCCCGGGACTGCGGATGGTCGTCGTCGCCGGCCCGCGCATCGACCCCGACGTCGCTGGGCGCACCGGCCGGCGTGGAGGTGCACGGCTACGTCCCCGACCTCTACCGCCTGCTCGCCGCGAGCGACCTGGGCGTCGTGCAGGGCGGCCTCACGACCTGCATGGAGCTGGTGGCCAACCGCAGGCCGTTCCTGTACGTCCCCCTGCGCCACCACTTCGAGCAGACCTTCCACGTCCCTCACCGGCTGTCCCGCTACGGGGCCGGCCGCCGGCTGGACTACGACGAGACCGTGCCCGAGCAGCTCGCCGCCGCGATCGCCGCCGAGGTCGGGAAGCCCGTGTCGTACGCGGCGGTCGCCACCGACGGGGCGGCGCGCGCGGCCCGGCACATCGCCGAACTGCTCTGAGCACCCGTAGGCGCCGCCGCCTCCTCCGCTGTGTGCAGCTGGCTCCGCGGCAGGCGACCGGACTGATCCGGCATTACCGAGCGACGCTGAACCGCCGCTCATGCCGAGATCAGTGCAGCGATCCGTTACGTCGGCGGTGTTTCGAGGGCCTGTTTGACGAGGGCGTCGACCATCCATTGCTGGAGGGCGCTGACTTCTCCGGGCGCGAGTCCGGCGACGTCGCTCAGCCAGACGCGGGTCTCGATGCCACATGCGGCGCGGAGTGCCAGCGCGAGCCGGTGGAGGCTCTCCTCCCCGATCGACTCGGCGATGGGCGCGAGCGCCTCAAGGAACCACGGAATGACGCGGCCCTGGCGCAGCGGCAGCTCGTGCGGCACCTCGCCCAGCGAGAGCCGCAACATCGCACGCTGCTGCGGCTCATTCTCCTGCACGAGGCCGATGACGAACCCGGCAACGGCGGCCACGCGTTCGTCCAGCGCTTCCGGCGGCGGGTCGGGAAGGACCGACGCGGCTCCTGTCTCCGGGAATGCCGCGGCGAGAAGCTCGGCCTGTGACGCGAAGTAGCGGTAGGCGGTCGGGCGAGAGATCCCGGCAGCCTCGGCGACCTCCTCGACGCGGGGCGTGTCGCCCGCGGTGATCAGCTCGCGCGCGGCGGCGATCAGTTGGTCGCGGGTCCGTTGCTTCTGCCGCGTGCGACCCGACTCGAGGTAGTCCGTTGACATGGCGTTCATGATATGTCAATCTCATGACAAGACTCAAGTCTCACGAACGATCGGAGTGTCAGATGACGGAACGGACGACGCTCGCGCCGGTGATCCGAAAGGCCGGCGAGGGCGAGAAGCGATGGTTCTTCGGCGGTGGCGTTTTCACCTGGAAGCTCAGCAGCGCTAACGAGGACATCGGCCTGTGGGAGGTCGACATGGTCGAGGGTAAGTGGACCCCGATCCACACCCACCCGGTCTCGGAGTCCATGTGGGTGCTTGAGGGGCAAATCCAGTACCGCGTCAACGAAGATGAACACGAACTCGGTGCCGGCGACTTCGTCATGGTGCCCGCGGGCGTGCCACACGCCTTTGTCGTCAAGAGCCCGACCGCCAAGGTGCTCGGCATCCAGCCGACCTGCGAGTGCGAACCCTTCTACCGCGGCGCCAGCGAGCCCTTCGAAGGATCGGCCTGCATCGTCGACTTCGCCAGGATCGCCCTGAGCGCCGAGCAGAACGGCGGCATCGAGATCGTTGGACCCCCACCGTTCTAGTGGGGTCCGACCATGCCGCAATGCGGGCGCTCGGTATGTGCCGCTACCGAGTGGCTCAGGCTCCTGAGTCCGCGCTGCCCCCTCGGCTGGTTCCTCACTCGCGCAGGTCGGGTGGTGGTCGGTTGTGTCCGGGTGGGTGGGGTTCGGGTCCGATGGTGCGTCCGTCGTGGTGGTGCATGGACAACGGTTTGCGGACTCTCGATCACAACCACTCGTGCATGATCACCGGCGGTGGGAGGGGGCGCGGACCTGCAGGCACCCGCCGCCACAACCACTCGTGCATGATCACCGACGGCAGGAGGGGGGTCAGGCGCGGGCGATCGCGGACGCCCGGTCGGCGACCCGGCCCATGCCGGCCGCAGTGGCCAGCGAGAGCGACTCCGCGGACAGCGCCGCGGCCGCGGGGTCACCGACCGACCGGGCGACAGTGGCCTGCTGGAGAAGAGCCTCGGCGAGGACGGGCACCCAACCCTGCGACCGGGCCGCGCCGACGAGGGGTGCCAGCACCTCCCGCGCCCGGACGTGGTCGCCGGCGGCCAGCCAGGCCCGCGCGAGCGCGAGGTAGGACTCCGCGCCGAGCAGCCACACCCGGCCCTCGGGCGCCTGGACGTCGCGCAGCAGGGCGTCCGCGGCCGACAGCTGCGCGAGGTCACCGGTCACGTCGGCGAGCAACGCCCGGCAGCCCAGGACGTACGCCTCGGCGTCGTCCTGCTCCGCGGCGGCGAGCCCCTCCCGCAGCAGGTCCGCCGCCTCGGTGCCCTCGCCGACCTCCACCAGCGTGCCGGCCAGCATCAGGCAGGCCGTGGAACGCCACCAGGGGTGCTCGCCGCCGACGGTCTCGGCGACCGCGGCCCGGCCCACCTCCAGCGCCTCCTCGGGACGCCCGGCGAGGCGTAGCAGCCAGCCGAGGCGGGCCCGGAACCACAGGCCGTAGGCGCGGTAGCCGCTGCGCTCGTTGACCTCGAGCGCCGCCCGGATCCGCGCCTCGGCGAGCCCCCAGTCCGCGGCGGCCACGGCCGGGTAGGCGGAGTCGAAGACGCACCATTGCAGCCGCCACAGGTCCCCCCGGCGACGCAGCGCGGGCTCCAGCTCGTCGAGCACCGCGGCGTTGGACCGCACGTCCCCGAGGAACACGTACGCCGTCTTGAGCCCGTCCAGCGCCGACACCAGCGCCGCCGGGTCGTCGGAGGACCGGGCAGCCGCCACGGCCGCCTCCCCGGCGGCCACGGCGTCGGTCAGCCGCAGCCTGTTGCTGGCGATCACCGCCCGGCGGGCCAGCAGGTCTGCCTCCATGCTGCGGTCGCCGAGGGAACGGGCGAGCACGAGCCCCCGCTCGACGTGGGAGTCGCAGGCGCGGGTCCCCAGCCCGAGCGCGACCGCGACGTCGCCGCCGAGCGCCCGCTGCACCGTCATCTCCAGCCGCTCGTCGCCGTGCTCGCGGGCGACCTCGACGGCTGTGCGGAGGTCGGCCAGGGCGTCGGCGTAGGCCCCGCGGACCTCGAGCGCCCGTGCCCGCACGAGCAGCGCCCGGCCGAGCACCTCGGCCGAGCCGGCCCCGGCAGCGGTCGTGGCCGCGTGCGAGGCCAGCTCCTCGGCATCGCTCGCGGCCGACCTCGCGAACGCCTCCTCGGCGGCGAGCAGCCACGCCCGGGCCGCTCGCGCCGGCTCGTCCGCGGCCTCGGCATGGTGCGCGAGGGCCTCGTGGTTGTCACCGGCGAGGTCGGCCGCACGGCGGTGCCACTCCAGCCGGGTCGGCGCGGGCGTGGATGCGTAGAGCACCTCGCGGATGAGGTCGTTGGCGAACTCGTAGTCACGCCCCGACACGGTCAGCAGGCGCGCGGCGAGGGCCCGCTCGCACCGCTCGGCGGCCTCATCGCCGCCTATCCCGAGGATCGCCGCGACCGTCGCCGGGGCGACCTCGGCGGAGAAGACCGAGGCGGCGCGGAGGAGCCGCTCGACGGTGCTCCCTGCGCGCGACACCCGCGTCAGCACCGCCCCCTGCAGCGACTCCGGGACCGGACCCTCGCCCGCGGCGAGCCCGGTGAGGACCTCGGTGACGAAGAACGGGTGCCCGCGCGTACGGCGGGCGATGTCGTCCGCCCGGTCGGCCAGGCCGGCGGCCTCGGCGAGGTGCGCGACCGCGGTCTCGGACAGCGCCCGTGGCTCGACCTGCGAGCTCACGTCGTCGAGCACCGACAGGGCCGCCGCGCCCTCCTCGCGGCGCACCGTGGCCACGACGAGCAGCCGGGCCCCGAGCGCGTGCCGTGCCAGGTAGTGCACCGCCTCGCTGGTCGTGGTGCCCGCGTTCTGCAGGTCGTCGAGCAGCAGCAGGACCGGAGTCGTCTCCGCCACACTGCGCAGCAGGTGCAGCAACGCCTCGAAGGAGCGCCGTCTCGCCTCCTCGGCCCGCAGTCCCGTCGTGGCGGTCGGGCCCAGGGCGAGCGCTGCCGCCGGCACCAGCCCGGCGAGGGCGTCGGCGTGGGCGCCGGCCGCCTCCCGCAAGCGGTGGGGTGCCAGGGCGGCGACGGCAGGGGTCACGGCATCGACCAGCGGCTGCAGGAACAGCGAGCGCTCCGCCTCGTAGCAGCGCGCGCGCAGCACGCGCCCGCCGGACGCCGAGACCTCGGCGGCCAGCGCCTCGGCCAGGCTGGTCTTGCCGATCCCGGCCTCGCCCACCACCAGGAGCACCGACGGCCGGCCGGTGACCGCGGCGCCCCAGGCGTCGCGCATCGTCGCCAGCTCACCGTCGCGTTCGACGAGCCCGGCAGCCGCCTGCCCCCGGCCCGCGGAACCGTCCGCCGGGCCCGGCTCCGGCAGCGGCTCACCGCGCAGCAGCGCGACGTGCAGGGCCTCCGTCTCGGGCGACGGGTCGGTGCCCAGCTCGTCCGCGAGCGCAGCCCGCAGCCCGGCGTACGCCTCGAGGGCCCGGGCCGGCTCCCCTGCGGCGCCGTACGCCGCCATGAGGCGGCGGCCCATCTCCTCGTCGAGCGGGTCGTCGGCGACGCCGGAGGCCGCGGTCGCGGCAGCCCGCGCGGGCTCGTCCGCCGCGAGGGCCGCACCCGCGTGGGCGAGCCGGGCCCGTCGCAGCAGGCCGGCCTGCTCG
The DNA here is from genome assembly GCA_963705885.1 of uncultured Actinomycetota bacterium. GTDB lineage: Bacteria > Actinomycetota > Actinomycetes > JACCUZ01 > JACCUZ01 > MFD01275-c22. Next base: position 3,475,487 of record OY970120.1, read on the forward strand.
CGGCGGGCGGGCTCGGCCCACGCGGCGTAGGGCTCGTCCTCGAGAGCCGGCCCGCCCGAGAGGAGCGCGCAGGCCTGCTCGGCCGCACCGAGCGCCACGCCCGCGTGGCCGCTCGCGAGCGCGCTCTCGGCCCGCTCGGTCAGCGCCTCGGCGAGGGCGACGTCGACCTCGACACCCGGCCCGAGGCGGTAGCCCTCGCGGCCGCCCTCGACGGTGGACGGTCCCAGCCACGAGCGCAGCCGGCTCACCAGGACCGCGACGTTCTCCACCGGCCGGGCCGGCAGCCCCTCCGGCCAGAGCACCTCCAGCGCGCGGTCGGTCGGGACCAGTCGGCCCGGCTCGACGGCCAGCAGCTTGAGCAGCGTCCGCGCCTTGCGACCCGCCGTGGGCGGGAAGGTCGCGGGCTCGCCGCCGACCTCGACGGCGAACGGCCCGAGCACGCGCAGCCGCACCGCACCGTCCGGCTCGGTCCCCGCCGTCGACCCCATACCAGCGATCATGCCGCGGGGGGCTACGCGGCGGGCACCTTCGTCGGCAGCGGGTAGGCCGCCGGGGCCACCCGCTTGACGACCTCGTCGAGCACCCGGCGCACGGACGGCTCTCCCACCCACAGGTGCTTGGCACCCTCGACACCGACCACCTCGGCCTGTGGGACGCGGGCGAAGCGCTGCCGCGCCTCCGGCGGCTGCAGGTAGTCGTCGTCCTCGGGCACGACGGCGACCAGCGGCTTGCCCGAGGCCGCCCAGGCGTCCAGGTGCGCGTCGTCGGAGTAGCGCAGCGGCGGAGACAGCAGGATCGCGCCGGTGACGGACGGGTCGAGTCCGTGCATGAGGGCGAGGTCGGTGCCGAACGACCAGCCGAGCAGCCACCGGTTCGGCAGGGGCGGCGACTCGTGGAACTCGGCGTACTCGATGGCCGCGGCGACGTCGAACCGCTCGCCGACCGCGTCGTCGAAGGCGCCCTCGCTCGTGCCCGCCGGGGACGACGTGCCCCGGGTGTTGAAGCGCAGCACCGCCACACCGGCCAGTGCCGGAAGCCGGTTGGCCGCCTTGCGGATCACGTGGCTGTCCATGAAGCCGCCGTGCGTCGGCAGCGGGTGCAGGGTCACCAGGGTCGCCACCGGGTCCCGGTCGACCGGCACCGCGAGCTCACCGACGAGGCGCAGCCCATCGGCGGTCTGCAGCTCCAGCGGCGTCCGCCGCGAGGGCAGCACCGTCGCGGCGCGGATCTCGTCGGGGCCGCCGTAGGTCGAGAGGTGGTGCTCGCTCACGGCGCTAGTGGTAGTCGCGGAAGCCGCGGCCGGTCTTGCGCCCCAGGTAGCCCGCGGTCACCAGCTGCTCGAGCAGCGGCGCCGGCGCGAACCCCGGCTCGCGGAACTCCAGGTAGAGCGTGCGCTGGATCACGTGCGACACGTCGAGGCCCACGACGTCGAGCAGGTCGAAGGGCCCCATCGGGTAGCCGCACCCCACCACCATGGCGCTGTCGATGTCCTCGACGCTCGCGTAGTGCGCCTGCAGCATCTTGACCGCGTCGTTGAGGTAGGGGAACAGCAGCGCGTTCACGATGAACCCGGCGCGGTCACCGCACTCGACGGCGTGCTTGCCGGCGCGGTCGCACACGGCGCGCGCCGTCGCGACGACGTCGTCGGCGGTCGAGACGGTGCGCACCACCTCGACGAGCTTCATCACGGGAGCCGGGTTGAAGAAGTGCAGCCCGACGACGTCGGCGGGCCGTCCGGTCGCGGCGGCGAGGTCGACGACCGGCAGCGACGACGTGGTCGTCGCCAGCACGGCGCCGGGCCGGCAGATCTCGTCCAGCGTCGCGAACAGCGCCTGCTTGACCGAGAGCTCCTCGACCACGGCCTCCAGGACCAGGTCGCGGTCGACGAGGTCGTCCAGCCTGGCGGAGCCGGTGACCCGGGCCAGGGCCGCGTCGCGGTCGGCCTGCTCGAGCTTGCCGCGCAGCACCGCCTTGTCCAGCGAGCGCTCCAGGGCCGACCGCACACGGGTGACCTTCTCCTCGCCCCGGGCGACGTAGAGCACGTCGTAGCCGGCCTTGGCCAGCACCTCGACGATGCCCACGGCCATCGTCCCGGAGCCGACGACGCCGATGCGCTCGACCGGCCGGGTCACCCCCGCGTGGTGGCCCGCGACGGGGGTCAGGTCGTCGGCCACGACCAGGGGCGAGTCGGGCGCCTCGTAGGTGTAGAAGCCCTTGCCGGTCTTGCGGCCGCGCAGGCCGGCGGTGACCATCTGCTTGAGGATGGGCGCCGGCGCGTGCAGGCGGTCGCGGGACTGCCGGTACATCGTGTCGAGGATCTCGTACGCCGTGTCGAGCCCGATCAGGTCCAGCAGTGCGAGCGGGCCCATCGGGTAGCCGCAGCCGAGGCGCATCGCGGAGTCGATGTCCTCGCGGGTGGCGTAGCGCGACTCGAACATCGACACCGCGTGGTTGAGGTATCCGAAGAGCAGCGCGTTGGCGATGAAGCCGGCCTTGTCGCCGATGACGACCGGCACCTTGCCGAGCCGGGCGGCCAGCGCCTCGATGTCGGCGACCACCTCGGGCTCGGTGACGACGGTGCGGACCACCTCGACGAGCTTGAGCACCGGAGCCGGGTTGAAGAAGTGCATGCCGACGACCTTGGACGGCCGGCTGGTCGCCACCGAGATCTCGGTCACCGACAGGGACGAGGTGTTCGTCGCGAGGATCGTGTCGGGCCCGCAGATCTTGTCGACGGCCGCGAAGATCTCCTGCTTGAGGTCGAGCCGCTCGGGCACGGCCTCGATGACCATGTCGACGCCGGCGAGGTCCTCCATGGAGGTCGTGAACAGCACCCGCCCGACGAGCGCGTCGCGGTCCTCCTCGCTGATCTTGCCGCGGGCGACTGCCCGGTCGGTCGAGTGCTGCAGGTGCCCGCGGCCGCGCTCCAGGGACTCCTCGGTGGGCTCGACGCCCACGACCTGCAGGCCTTCGCGGGCGAAGACCTCGACGATGCCCGCGCCCATGGTGCCCAGGCCCACCACGCCGATCGTGCTGAACGTCCGTCCCATGACCGGCGAGTCTCTCAGGGGGCGTCCCCGCGGCATGAGCGGGGTGGAGTTCGCCGACGCCTCGGGGAGGCTCGATGCCCTCAGGCGTCAGGGAGCGGTGGGTCCTCGCCGACCTGCCCGTCGATCGACTCCCGGATCAGGTCTGCGTGACCGATGTGGCGGGCGTACTCCTCGATCATGTGCAGCAGGATCCAGCGGAGGCTGGGCGTGTCGTCGGTGGACCAGGAGCGCTTCGCCGGCTGGTCGAGGCCTCCGGCCGTCAGCACCTGCGAGACGTTCGACCGGGAGTGCTCCACCTGTTGTTCCCACTCGGAGCGCAGGTCGCCGGGCGTCGCGCTCGATGCCGTGGCCCAGTGCTCGTCCCAGTCCGCGAGCACGAACGGAGGCGCCTCTGCGGCCCCGAGCAGCCAGTGGTCGAACCAGTACCACTCGGTCCAGGTCAGGTGCCGGAGCAGACCGCCGAGGGTCACGGTCGAGACGGCCACCGTCGTGGCCATGCCAATGGCGTCGAGCGCCTCGCACTTCCAGGCGAGCAGCGCGCGCTGGCGTTCCAGGAAGCCCAGCAGAAGGGTGCGCTCGTCGCCCGCGGAGGGCGGGAACAGCCGCGCTTCGAGGTCCTCGGCAGTCATGTGGCCGACCGTAGTGAACCGCCGCGTGGGTCGCCACTACCGTCGTACGGCATGAGGCTCGTCATCGCGACGTGCACGGTCGACTACGTCGGCCGGCTCACCGCCCACCTGCCGAGTGCGACCCGGCTGATCCTGGTCAAGGCCGACGGGTCGGTGTCGGTCCACGCCGACGACCGGGCGTACAAGCCGCTGAACTGGATGAGCCCGCCGTGCACGCTCGCCGAGGGGTCGGGCGAGGACGCCGGCACCTGGACGGTCACCAACAAGGCCGGCGAGCGGCTGGTGATCACCGTCGAGGAGGTCCACCACGACTCGCGCCACGAGCTCGGCGTCGACCCGGGCCTGGTCAAGGACGGCGTCGAGGCCCACCTGCAGTCGCTGCTCGCCGACCAGATCGAGACGCTGGGCCCCGGCTGGCGGCTCGTGCGCCGCGAGTACCCGACGGCGATCGGGCCGGTGGACATCCTGGCGCGCGACGGCTCCGGAGCCACCGTGGCCGTGGAGATCAAGCGACGCGGCGAGCTCGACGGCGTCGAGCAGCTCACGCGCTATCTGGACCTGCTCAACCGCGACCCCTTGCTGACGCCGGTGCGGGGGGTCTTCGCCGCGCAGGAGATCAAGCCGCAGGCCCGGGTGCTCGCGACCGACCGCGGCATCGACTGCGTGGTGCTCGACTACGACGCCCTGCGCGGCTTCGACGACCCGGACACGCGACTGTTCTGACCTGCCAGGATGGGCAGGTGCGCGTCGTCGTCGTCGGGGCCGGGGTGGTCGGCCTCACCTGCGCGGTCCGGCTGGCCGAGGCGGGCCACGAGACGCACGTCCTCGCGCGGGACCTGCCGCCCGAGACGACCTCGGCCGTCGCGGCGGCGCTCTGGTACCCCTACCGGGCCCTGCCCCACGACCGGGTCGTCGTCTGGTCGGCCCGGACCTACGACGTGCTCCGCGAGCTGGCCGGCCGGCCCGGCACCGGCGTCCACCTGCGTCCCGGCATCGAGCTGCTCGGGCCGGGTGCGCCCGGGCAGCCCTGGTGGCGTGCAGCGGTCCCCTCGCTGGAGACGGTCCGCGACCCGCGGCCGGGATACGACCGCGGCTGGCGGCTGGACCTGCCGGTGGCCGAGATGGACGTCTACCTGGCCCACCTGACCGACCGGCTCGACCAGGCGGGCGGCACCCTGACCCGCCAGTGGCTGGCCGAGCTGCCCTCGACCGGCGTCGTGGTCAACGCGACCGGGCTGGCGTCGCGCGCGGTCGCCGGCGACACGTCGCTGCACCCGGTGCGCGGGCAGGTCGTGCGGGTCGGGCAGGTCGGGCTCGAGGAGTGGCTGCTGGAGTCCTCCGACGAGGCCAGGCCGCTCTACGTCGTGCCGCGCAGCCGCGACATCGTGGTGGGCGGGACCGCCGAGCCCGACGCCTGGGACCTGCGCCCCGACCCGGCCGTCGCGGAGCGGGTGCTGGCGCGTGCCGCCGAGCTGGTGCCCGAGCTGCGCCGGGCCCCGGTGCTGGGCCACCGAGTCGGGCTGCGGCCGGCGCGGGCGGCCGTACGGCTGGAGCCGGTGCCGCACCCCGACGGTGGCCCGGGAGGCGTCGTGCACTGCTACGGGCACGGGGGCGCCGGCGTCACGCTGTCGTGGGGGTGCGCCGACGACGTCCTCGCCGGCGTCGAGGCCCTGCTGTCAGGCGCCGAGGTCGGTGCGGTAGCGCACGAGTGAGGGCACCGCGACGGCCAGCGCCGCCGCGATGACCGCGGCGGCCAGGCCGCCACCCACCCACGAGGCCGTGTCACCGACGAGCTCGGCCGTCCCACCGGCCCGGAGGTCGCCCAGACGCGGCCCGCCGGCGACCACCACGACGAACACCCCCTGCAGCCGCCCGCGCAGCGCGTCGGGTGCGTAGGTCTGCAGGATCGTCTGCCGGTAGACCGCGGACACGAGGTCGGCGGCCCCGCCCACCGCGAGCAGCAGGACGACCAGCCACAGCGACTGCGCGAGGCCCGCCACGGCCACCGCGAGCCCCCAGACCACGACCGCGACGACGAGGGCGAGGCCCTGCCGGCGCACCCGGCCGATCCAGCCCGAGCCCAGCCCGGCGACGACCGACCCCATGGCGATGGCCGCGAACAGCCAGCCCGCGGAGCCGGGCCCGCCGAAGCGCGTCTCCGCCGCCTCGGGGAACAGCGCACGGGGCATGGCGAGGACCATGGCGACGATGTCCACGGCGAAGGACATCAGCAGCACCGGTCGGCGCGCCACGAAGGACAGCCCCTCGACCACCGACCGGAGGCCGGGACGGCTCGGCTCGCCGAGCGGGGGGACGGCCGGGAGCCGCACCGCCGCGTAGAGCCCGACCGTGAACAGCACGGCGTCCACGGCGTAGGCCCACGCGAAGCCGCCCTGCACGATGACGATGCCGGCCAGCAGCGGCCCGAGGACCATGCCGAGAGTGCTCGCGGTGAACGTCAGGGTGTTGGCCGCCGGCACGAGAGCCAGGGGCAGGATGCGCGGCACGATCGCCCCGCGGGCGGGCGCGGAGAGGGCGAAGCCCACCGACTGCACGGCGACGAGGGCGAGCAGCACCCACCGGCTCTCGAGCCCGAGGACGGCGTGCAGGAGCAGCCCGCCGGTGACGGCCCAGACCAGGCAGGACGACGAGACGAGCAGCACGCGGCGGTCGACCGCGTCGGAGACCGAGCCGCCGTAGAGGCCGAACACCACCAGCGGCACGAACGCGGCGAGCCCGATCGCGCCCACCCAGAACGAGGACCGGGTGATGGCGAACATCTGCAGCGCCACGGCCACCGCGGTCAGCTGGAAGCCGACGAACGCCACCCCCTGACCGACGAAGAGACGGCGGAAGTGGTCGTGGCGCAGCGGTCGCAGGTCGACGGCGACGTGGCGAAGCCTCGACACGCGCGGTCCCGGCACCGTGCCCCTCCGTCCCGCGTGGTGCGGCATGCTCGACCCGTGAGCGAACTCGGGTCGGCCGTGGTCGTGCGCGGCCTGCGCAAGAGCTATGGCGAGCGTACGGCCGTCGACGGCGTCGACCTGGACGTGGCCCACGGCGAGGTCTTCGCGCTGCTCGGCCCGAACGGCGCGGGCAAGACCACGACGGTCGAGATCCTCGAGGGCTACCGCCCCCGCGACGCGGGAGAGGTCAGCGTGCTGGGCCAGGACCCGGCCGAGCCGACCCCGGCCTGGCGTGCCCGTGTCGGCATCGTGCTGCAGTCGGTGGCCGACCTGTCCGAGCTGACGGTCCGCGAGACCGTGCGGCACTTCGCGGGCTACTACCCGCGGCCGCGCGACCCCGACGAGGTCGTCGAGACCGTCGGCCTGGCCGGCAGCGCCGACCAGCGCACCCGCCTGCTGTCCGGTGGCCAGCGGCGCCGGCTCGACGTCGCGCTCGGCATCCTCGGCCGACCCGACCTGCTCTTCCTCGACGAGCCCACGACCGGCTTCGACCCGGCGGCGCGCCGGCTGTTCTGGGCCCTGGTCGAGGACCTGGCCCGCGAGGGCACGACGATCCTGCTGACCACGCACTACCTCGACGAGGCCGAGCGGCTGGCTGACCGGGTCGGCGTCATCGCGGAGGGGCGCATCCTCGAGGTCGCGGCGCCGGCCGAGCTCGGCGCCCGTCGGCAGGCCGACGCGACGGTCGCGTGGACCGACGGCGACGGCACGGCCCGCTCGGTGGTCACGGCTGAGCCGACGCGCACGGTGCGCGAGCTCGCGGCCTCGTTCGACGACGGCGAGGTGCCCGACCTCGTCGTGAGCCGGCCGACGCTGGAGGACACCTACCTCTCCCTGGTCGGTGAGCAGTGACGTCGACGCAGACCCACCCACCGGTGCCGGGAGCCTGGACGGTCGGCCTGCGCCGGGTCTCGATCGAGCTGCGGACCTTCGTCCGGGACCGCGAGGCCGCGTTCTTCACGATGGTGCTGCCGGTGCTCCTGCTGGTCGTCTTCGGGTCGGCGTTCCAGGGTGACGTGGCACCCGGCATCTCGTTCACGCAGTACTTCCTCGCCGGCATGATCGCCTCGGGCATCGTCTACACGTCGTTCCAGAACCTGGCCATCTCGATCCCCCAGGAACGCGACGACGGCACCCTCAAGCGACTGCAGGGCACGCCGATGCCCAAGGCGTCGTACTTCGTCGGCAAGGTCGGGCTGGTCCTCGTCGTCTACGTGGTGCAGGTCGTGTCGATGGCCGCCATCGGCGTCCTGCTGTTCGACGTCCGGCTGCCCTCGGACGCCGCGAGCTGGCTGACGTTCGCCTGGGTGAGCGTGCTGGGGCTCGTCACCTGCACGCTGCTGGGCATCGCGTTCTCGTCGCTGCCGCGCAGCGGCCGGGGCGCGGCGGCGCTGGTGTCGCCTGTCGTCCTGGTGCTGCAGTTCACGTCGGGGGTGTTCTTCCAGTACGACGAGCTGCCGCCGTGGATGCAGCAGTTCTCGGCGCTGTTCCCGCTCAAGTGGCTCGCCCAGGGCATGCGCTCGGTCTTCCTCCCCGACAGCTTCCAGCAGCGCGAGGTCGCGGGTTCGTGGGAGCTGTGGCGGACGGCCCTCGTCATGGCGCTGTGGGCCGTTGCCGCGCTCGTGCTGGCGCTGCGCGGCTTCCGCTGGCAGCGCCGGGACGAGTCCTAGGGCAGCGCGGGCTCGCCCACGGACAGGCCGTGGGCAGCGCGGACCACGTCGACCAGCCGCGCGATGATGCCGGTGATCTGGAAGTCCCTCGGTGTGAAGACGGCAGCGACCCCCTGCTCGCGCAGCCACCGCGCGTCGGCGTCGGGGATGATCCCGCCCACGACGACCGGCACGTCGCCCGCGCCCGCCGCACGCAGCAGCCGCAGCACCTCGGGCACGAGCTCGCGGTGCGAGCCCGAGAGGATCGACAGCCCCACGCAGTGCACGCCCTCCTCGACCGCCGCGGCGGCGATCTGGGCCGGCGTGAGCCGGATGCCCTGGTAGGCGACCTCGAAGCCCGCGTCGCGGGCCCTGACCGCGATCTGCTCGGCGCCGTTGGAGTGGCCGTCCAGCCCGGGCTTGCCGACGAGCAGCCGCAGCCGGGCGCCGATCTCGTCGCCGGTCCGGCGTACGGCCTCCCGCACCGCGACCAGGTCCTCGCCCGCGGCGCCTGCACCCACGGCGCCCGTCACCCCCGTCGGCGCGCGGTAGGAGCCGAAGACACCGCGCAGCGCCTGCGCCCACTCCCCCGTCGTGACGCCCGCCCGCGCACACGCGAGGGACGCGGGCACGAGGTTGACCTCAGCCGCGGCGTCCTCGCCCAGCCGGGCGAGCGCCGCGTCGACCGCCGCCGGGTCACGGGCGGCCCGCCACGCGCGGATGGCCTCGACCGCGCGGGCCTCGACGGCGGGGTCCACGGTCTGGATGGCCGTGTCGAGGTCGGCGGTCAGCGGGTTCGGCTCGGTGCTGGTGAAGCGGTTGACGCCGACCACCACGTCCTCGCCGGACTCGACCCGTGCCCGGCGCCGCGCGTGCGAGGTCACGAGCTCGGACTTCAGGTAGCCGCTCTCGACGGCGGCGACCGCACCGCCCATCCCGTCGATGCGCGCCATCTCCTCGCGCGCCGCCGCGCAGAGCTCGTCGACCTTCGCCTCGACGACGTGCGAGCCGGCGAACAGGTCCTCGTGCTCGAGCAGGTCGGACTCGTAGGCCAGCACCTGCTGCATCCGCAGGGACCATTGCTGGTCCCAGGGCCGGGGCAGGCCGAGCGCCTCGTTCCACGCCGGCAGCTGCACCGCTCTCGCGCGGGCGTCCCGGGACAGCGTGACCGCCAGCATCTCGAGCACGATGCGGGCCACGTTGTTCTCCGGCTGCGCCTCGGTCAGGCCCAGCGAGTTGACCTGCACGCCGTAGCGGAGGCGGCGGGCCTTCGCGTCGGCGACGCCGTAGCGCGACGCGGTCAGCTCGTCCCAGAGCCGCACCATCGCGCGCATCTTGCACATCTCCTCGACGAAACGCACCCCGGCGTTGACGAAGAACGAGATGCGCCCGACGACCTCGTCGAACCCCTCGGCCGGGACCTGGCCCGCGTCGCGCACGGCGTCGAGCACCGCAACCGCGGTCGACATCGAGAACGCGATCTCCTGCACGGGCGTCGCGCCCGCCTCCTGCAGGTGATAGCTGCAGATGTTGATCGGGTTCCACCGCGGCACGTCGGTGACCGTGTAGGCGACGAGGTCGGTCGTCAGCCGCATCGAGGCGGCCGGCGGGAAGGCGTAGGTGCCCCGGGAGAGGTACTCCTTGACGATGTCGTTCTGCGTCGTGCCCGCCAGGGAGGCGAGGTCGGCCCCCTGCTCCTCGGCGACCACCTGGTAGAGCGACAGCAGCCACATGGCCGTGGCGTTGATGGTCATCGAGGTGTTCATCTCCCCGAGGGGGATGCCCTCGAAGAGCGCACGCATGTCGCCGAGGTGGCTGACCGGGACGCCGACCTTGCCGACCTCGCCGCGGGCCAGCTCGTGGTCGGGGTCGTAGCCGGTCTGGGTGGGCAGGTCGAAGGCCACCGACAGACCGGTCTGGCCCTTGTCGAGGTTGCGGCGGTAGAGCGCGTTGGACTCGGCCGCCGAGGAGTGGCCCGCGTAGGTCCGCATGACCCAGGGTCGGTCCCGCACAGGCGCCTCCGGCGGCTCGGCTGCCCGGAGTCTACTGGCCGGTAACCTGGCTAGGCCGCGGCCCCGGTCTCGACGGTCAGCACGCGGTGCAGGCGGGTGGCGCGCAGGATGCGCAGCAGGCGCGGGGCGGCGTCGCGCAGGACCACCCGGCGGCCGGCCAGCTTGGCCCGGCGGTCGGCCCCGACGAGCACCCCGAGACCGGTGGCGTCGACCAGCTCGACGCCGGACACGTCGACGACGAGGTCCCCGCTCCCCGCGTCGATGGCGGCGTGCAGGGTGGCGCGGACGTCGGAGACGGAGTGCACGTCCAGGCGCCCCTCGAGCGCGATCTCGCACCCCGACGCGATGCTGACGACCACGGCGGCCACCCCCTTCCCCACTGATGACGCACGGAGGACGCGGATGGTTGCACCGGAGGGCGGCCGATCTGGTCCCTGTGCACCAGGACGGTAGCCGCCTGACTTGCAGAACTCTTGCGCGCCACGCTGTGACGGATGTGACTGATGTGACACCCGCCCGGGCGGCCGTGGGGGGTCAGTCGTAGGTGTAGAAGCCGCGGCCGCTCTTGCGGCCGAGGTCGCCCGCGGCGACCATGCGGGCCAGCGTCTCGGGCGGGAAGAACTTCTCGTCCGAGGTGTCGGCGTAGATGTTCAGGGCTGCGTTGCGCAGGATGTCGACCCCGGTCAGGTCGGTGGTCGCCAGCGGCCCCATCGCGTGGCCGAAGCCCAGCCGGCACGCGGTGTCGACGTCCTCGGCGCTGGCCACGCCGTTCTCCACCAGCCGCACGGCCTCCATCGCCAGCGCGCAGATCAGTCGGGTGGTGACGAAGCCGGCCACGTCGCGGTTGACGACCACGCAGGTCTTGCCGACCGACTCGGCGAACCCCCGTGCCGTGGCCAGCGTCTCGTCGCTGGTCTTGTAGCCGCGCACCAGCTCGCACAGCGCCATCATCGGCACCGGCGAGAAGAAGTGGGTGCCGACGACCTGCTCCGGCCGCTCGGTCACCGCGGCGATCTGGGTGATCGGGATCGCGCTGGTGTTGGTGGCCAGGACGGCCCCGTCCCGGCAGATCCGGTCGAGCTCGCGGAAGATCTCCTGCTTCACCTCGAGCTTCTCGAACGCCGCCTCGACGACGAGGTCGGCCGACCCCACCGCGTCCAGGTCCGTGGTCGTCGTGACCCGCTCGAGAGCCGCGTCGGCGACCGCCTGGTCCAGCGACCCCTTGCCGACGAAACGGGCCAGCGAGCGCGCGATCCCGTCCCGGCCGCGCTGGAGCGCCTCCTCGGTCACGTCGCGCAGCACGACGTCGTGCCCGGCGACCGCGGCGACCTGGGCGATGCCCGAGCCCATGAGGCCGGCGCCGACGACGGCGAGTGTGGTGGGCATCTGGCGGGCTCCTCTGCGCGGCGTTCGGGGGGACCGCGGGAGCCTATCCGGCCTGCCGAGGGGGCAGAATCGGACCCGTGCAGCTGGACTGGAAGAGCTACTTCATCGCCCTGGCCATGGTCGGCGTCCTCGCGCTGCTGCTCCGCTGGGCGTACGGCGGGCGCAGCCGGTCGCTCGTCGAGCGCCGGTCACGGGCCGGCCACGAGGGCGACTACGGACTGATGGTCTCGATCGCCTCGCCGGGCACGTTCGTCGAGGGCGAGGTGGTCAGGCAGCGGCTGGTCGCCGCCGGCGTCAAGGCCCAGCTCGTCACGACCGCCGACGGCCCGCGGCTCATGGTCTTCCGCGACGACGAGCCGGCGGCCCGGCGGCTGCTCGCGCTCTGACCCGCCTCAGTCGAAGAGCTCGGCGTCGGGGTCCGGCTCACGCGTGACGTCGGCGCCGAGCGCGCGCAGCTGGGAGTCGAAGCCCGGGTAGCCGCGGTCGACGTGGAAGATGTCGCTGACGTAGGTCACGCCCTCCCCCACCAGGCCGGCCAGCGTCAGGGCCGCCCCCGCGCGGATGTCACTGGCCCGCACCGGCGCCCCGGAGAGCCGCGGCACCCCCCGGACGACGGCGTGGTGACCGTCGGTGCGCACGTGCGCCCCCAGCCGGGCCAGCTCGCTGGCGAAGACGAAGCGGCCCTCGAAGATGTTCTCGGTGACCATGGCGGCCCCGTCGGCGATGGAGTTCAGCGCCATGACGAGCGGCTGCAGGTCGGTGGCCAGGCCCGGGTAGGGCAGGGTGACCGCGTCGACCGAGTCGGGCCTCCTGTCCATCGCCACCCGGAAGCCGTCGTCGCGCACGTCGACCGTGGCGCCGGCGGTCATCAGCTTGTCGAGGGCGATCTCCAGGTGCTCCGAGCGCGCGCCGTGGACGGTGACGTCGCCCCGGGTCATCGCCGCACCGAACGCCCAGGTGCCGGCCACGATCCGGTCGGGCACGATCGCGTGGGTCGCGGGGGTCAGCCCGTCGACGCCCTCGATCGTCAACGTCGACGTGCCGATGCCGTCGATCTTGGCGCCCATCTGCTGCAGCATCTGGCACAGGTCGACGATCTCGGGCTCGCGGGCGGCGTTGTCGATGACGGTGGTCCCGCGGGCGAGCACGGCAGCCATGAGGACGTTCTCGGTCGCGCCCACGCTCGGGAAGTCCAGCCACACGGTGGCGCCGGTCAGCCCCTGCGGTGCCCGCGCCACGATGTAGCCGTGCTCGCCGGTCAGCTCCGCACCGAGCTTGGTCAGGCCGGCGATGTGGAAGTCGAGCGGGCGGCTGCCGATGGCGTCGCCTCCCGGCATCGCCACCTCCGCCTCGCCGCACCGGGCGATGAGCGGGCCGAGGACGCAGATCGAGGCCCGGATCCGGCGTACGAGGTCGTAGTCGGCCTGGTGCCCCAGCGTCGCGGGCACGTCGATGGCCACCGTGGCCGCCGTCTGGTCGTAGTCGACCTCGCAGCCCAGCCGGCGCAGCAGCTCGCCCATGATCTCGACGTCGAGGATGTGCGGCACGTCGGTCAGCGTCGTGCGGCCCTCGGCCAGCAGGGCGGCGGCCATCACCTTGAGCACGCTGTTCTTCGCGCCCGTCACCCTCACGTCGCCGGCGAGCCGGGCGCCACCGACGACGCGGAACCTCTCCATGGCAGGCATCGTAGAGTCGCCCGCATGGTGAACCTGACGCGCATCTACACCCGCACCGGCGACGACGGCACGACCGGCTACGGCGGGCGCGGGCGCATCAGCAAGAACGACCCGCGGCTGGAGGCCTACGCCGACTGCGACGAGGCGGGGGCGTTCCTCGGGGTGGCGCTGGCGTCCGGTTCGATGGACGACGACGTGGCCGCCGTGGTCACCCGTGTGCAGAACGACCTGTTCGACGTCGGCGCCGACCTCTGCACGCCGATCGAGCCGGACCCGAAGTACCCGCCCCTGCGGGTTGTGCAGGAGCAGGTCGACGCCCTCGAGCGCGAGATCGACCGGTTCAACGCCGACCTGGAGGAGCTGCGGTCGTTCGTGCTGGCCGGGGGTACTCCGGCGGCCGCGCACCTGCACGTCGCCCGGACGGTCGTCCGCCGGGCCGAGCGCGCCACCTGGCGAGCCGTCGAGGCGCACCCGGACACCGTGAACCCGCTCACGGCCAAGTACCTCAACCGGCTCTCGGACCTGCTGTTCGTCCTGGCCCGGCACGCGAACCGGTCCGTCGGGGACGTGGTCTGGGTCCCCGGCGCGAACCGCTGACGACCGGTCAGTCGCGGCCACGATCGGCGAGGACCTCGGCGATCATGCGGTGACCCTGGGCCTCGAACGCCTCGTCGCCCACCCCGTACGCCCAGCCCGCGGTGCCGATCGCCTCCCGCACGCGGGTCCGGCGCCAGGCGCGGGTCTCGCGAGGGTCTGGGCCGTAGCCGTCGAGGAACGCCGACTCGAGCGCCGGGACCCGGCGGAAGTCCTGGGCCGCCAGCCGCGTGAGGTCCGACATCGCGGGTCGCAGCCCGGCCCGCCCGAGGTCGATGACCCCGACGATGCCGTCGTGGACGACCCAGTTGCGCGGCTGCCAGTCACCGTGGGTCGGCACGAGCGTCGCGGCGGGCGCCGGCCACGACGCGATCTCGGCGCGCAGCCGCGCCTCGGCGCAGGGCTCGATCCGGTGCGGCCTGTCCAGCCAGGCGAGGGCCCTGCGGTTCGCCTCGGACTCGTAGTCGTGGTCGACGCGCGCCCGCTGGGCGTGGAGCAGGGCTAGGAGCCGACCCGCCTCCCGGTACGTGCCCGGGTCATCGGCGTGCTCGCTGCCGAGCACGAGATGTCCGGGGAGGTAGGTCGTGACGAGCAGTCGCGACGCCGCGTCGAAGTGCCGCAGAGCCGGGGCACGGCCGATGCCGGCCCAGGGCGCGAGCCAGTGCTGGTGCGCGTGGATCTCGCGCGCGATGTGCGTGTCGCCCTCGCCGCCGGCTTTGACGATCAGCCGCGACCCGTCGTGCACCAGCCGGAGGACCGTCGTCTCGACGAGGTCCCAGCTGTGGTCCTCCTCGACGGTCGCGCCGGGGAGCCACTCGCCGACGAGCCGCTTCTGCTGCGCGGTGAGCCTCTCGAGCCCCGTCGCCACGGGCGGATCCTACGGCTGGATCAGCCGTTTACACCGGCTGTGGGCCAGAGCTCACAAGATCGCAACCCCGCCACACGATGGTGTCGGAGCTCGGCGGCAGATGGGCCCGCACGAGCGAGGAGCGCCCGCATCGAGCTGCATCCTGGTGCCCTTTGTGTGGGCGGGTTGCGATCTCGAGCCTTCGCGGCTGCCGGTCCGACGCCGCTCAGGCCCGGGGCACTCCCGGGGGTGCCGACTCGAGCCAGGACAGGAACCCGGTGAGCGAGTCGCTGCCCATCGCGAGCTCGACCGGACCGTCGGTGTCGAGGCACCGGACGACGACGGCGCCGGCCAGCAGGGAGTAGACCTCCACGCCGTCGGGCGCGCGGCTCTCCACGACGCGCAGCCCACGCCGGGAGAAGGAGCGCCGCGGCCTGGTGGCATAGCTGAAGACGCGGTACCACTCGAGCTCCTCCCCGGCGTAGCGGCCGATGCCGAGCACCCAGCCCTTGCCGTGCTGCCCCTGCCGCAGGCGCAGGCTGCAGTCGAAGGTCCCGCCGCGGCGGGTGATGAGGCGCCGGCGCAGCGCCAGCAGACCGAGCGCGAGCAGCGCGAGGACGACGAGCCCGACGAGGACGTCGAGCGTGATCACCAGCGCCATGCGGCCCCCCACCCGACCGATCGGCGCCCGTGCATGCCCGGTTGCTAGAAGGCCATGCCGTGCGCGCGGATGCGGGCCTCGGCCCGGCGCGCCTGGTGGATCGCGTCGTCGTCCTTCGAGGCCCGCGCCTCGGCGAGGTCGCGCTCGGCCTCGGCGAGGTCGATCTCGGCCGCCAGGGCGGCCTCCTCCGCCAGGATGCCCACCCGGTTGTCGGCCACGGACAGGAAGCCGCCGTGCACGACGGCGACGACGTCGTCCCCGCTCTCCTGGCGGATCTGGACGGTGCCGTCGGCCAGCGTGCCGAGCAGCGGTGCGTGGTGGGGCAGGATCCCCACCTCGCCGTCCGCGGTACGGGTGACGACCATGGCCGCCTCACCGGTCCACACCGTGCGGTCGGCGGCGACCAGCTCGACCTGGAGCGGGTCAGCCATTCTTCTCCAGCTCCTTGGCCCTCGCCTCGACGTCCTCGAGCCCGCCGCACATGAAGAACGCCTGCTCGGGGATGTGGTCGTACTCGCCCTCGGTGAGCTTCTTGAACGCGTCGATCGTCTCGTCGAGCGGGACGAAGGACCCGTCCAGGCCGGTGAACGCCTTGGCCACGAAGGTGTTCTGGGACAGGAAGCGCTGGATCCGGCGGGCCCGGCCCACGAGGATCTTGTCCTCCTCGGAGAGCTCGTCGATGCCGAGGATCGCGATGATGTCCTGCAGGTCCTTGTAGCGCTGCAGGATCTCCTTGACGCGCGCGCCCACCGCGTAGTGCTCGTCGCCGATGTAGCGCGGGTCGAGGATGCGCGACGTGGAGTCGAGCGGGTCCACGGCCGGGTAGATGCCCAGCTCGGAGATCGGCCGGGACAGCACCGTGGTCGCGTCGAGGTGGGCGAACGTCGTGTGCGGCGCCGGGTCGGTGATGTCGTCGGCGGGCACGTAGATCGCCTGCATCGAGGTGATCGAGTGGCCACGGGTCGAGGTGATGCGCTCCTGCAGGATGCCCATCTCGTCGGCGAGGGTCGGCTGGTAGCCCACGGCCGACGGCATGCGGCCGAGCAGCGTCGACACCTCGGACCCGGCCTGGGTGAACCGGAAGATGTTGTCGATGAACAGCAGCACGTCCTGCTTCTGGACGTCGCGGAAGTACTCGGCCATCGTCAGCGCGGAGAGCGCCACCCGCAGCCGGGTGCCGGGCGGCTCGTCCATCTGCCCGAACACGAGGGCGGTCTTGTCGATGACGCCGGTCTCGGTCATCTCCAGGAACAGGTCGTTGCCCTCACGCGTGCGCTCGCCGACGCCGGCGAAGCAGGAGACGCCACCGAAGTTCTCGGCGACGCGGTAGATCATCTCCTGGATGAGGACGGTCTTGCCCACGCCGGCGCCGCCGAACAGGCCGATCTTGCCGCCGCGGACGTACGGCGTGAGCAGGTCGATCACCTTGATGCCGGTCTCGAACATCTCGGTCTTGGACTCGAGCTGGTCGAAGGGCGGGGGCCGGCGGTGGATCGGCCAGCGCTCGGTGATCTCGAGACTCGACTCCTCGACGTCCAGCGGCTTGCCGAGGGCGTTGAAGACGTGGCCCTTGGTGACGTCGCCCACCGGGACCATGATCGCGCTTCCGGTGTCGGTCACCTCGGCACCGCGGACCAAGCCGTCGGTCGGCTGCATCGAGATGGCGCGCACCAGGCTGTCGCCGAGGTGCTGGGCGACCTCGAGGGTCAGCATGTTCGTGTCGTCGCCCAGGGTGACGTCGACCGTCAGCGCGTTGTAGATCTCGGGCATCGTGTCGACGCTGAACTCCACGTCGACGACGGGCCCGATGACGCGGGCGACGCGTCCGACCCCGCCGGGTGGCTTGGTGGTCTGGCTGTTCTCGGCTACGGCAGTCATCTCTCACTCACTTCCGGATGTGGCGCTGGCGAGGGCCTCCGCGCCACCGACGATCTCACTGATCTCTTGGGTGATCTCGGCCTGACGTGCGGCGTTGGCCAGACGTGTGTACGACTTCACGAGCTCCTGGGCGTTGTCCGTGGCGGACTTCATCGCCCGGCGGCGGGCCGCGAGCTCCGACGCCGCGGACTGCAGCATCGCGTTGTAGACCCGGCTGTCGATGTAGCGCGGCAGCAGGGCGTCGAGCACGGCCTCGGCGGAAGGCTCGAACTCGTAGAGCGGGAACGCCCCGCCCTCGGGCTCCTCGGTGGTCTCCTCGAACTCCAGCGGCAGCAGCCGCCGGGTCACGGTCTTCTGGGTGACCAGGTTGACGAACTGGGTGTAGACGATGTGGATCTCGTCGACGCCGCCCTCGTCGTTGGGCGTGAGGAAGGCCTCGATGAGGGCGTCCGCGACCTCCTTGGCGTCGGCGTACGTCGGGCTCTCCGAGAAGCCCGTCCACTCCCCCGCCATCTCGCGGCTGCGGAAGCGGTAGAACCCGACACCCTTGCGGCCGACGACGTACGGCACGACCTTCTTGCCCTGGTCGTGCAGCAGCCCGGAGAGCCGCTCGCCCTCCTTGATCGCGTTGGAGGAGTACGCCCCGGCGAGCCCGCGGTCACTGGTCAGCAGCAGCATCGCAGCGCGGGCGGGACCGCTGTCCTCCTCCTCCGTGGCCGGCTTGACGCTGGTCAGCGGGTGGTCGACGTTGGAGAAGCTGGCCACCGCGGACACCGCGCGGGTGATCGCCTCGGCGTACGGGGTCGACTCGGCGACCCGCGCCTGCGCCTTGACGATGCGCGAGGCGGCGATGAGCTCCATCGCCTTGGTGATCTTCTTGGTCGCGTTCACCGACCGGATCTTCCGGCGGTAGACCCGCAGCTCGGCTCCCATCGGCTACTTCTTCGCGGCCGGCTTGCGGACGTGCTTCTTGATGGTCTCCTGCTCGACCTCCGACTCGTCCATGGCCTCGACCGGCTCGTCCTTGACCAGCAGCTCGCCCGAAGAGGTCTCGAAGGTCTTCTTGAACGTCTCCACGGCGTCCTCGAGGGCGGTCACCGTGTCGTCGGGGAGCTCCTTGGTCTCGGCCAGACCCTCGATCAGGCTCTTCTGCTCCCGGCGCAGGTAGTCGAGCAGCTCGCTCTCGAACCGGCGGATGTCCTCGACCGGGACGTCGTCGAGCTTTCCCTGCGTCCCGGCCCAGATGCTGACGATCTCGTCCTCGACCGCGAACGGGGTGTACTGGGGCTGCTTGAGCAGCTCCACCAGCCGCGCACCGCGGGCGAGCTGCGCCTTCGACGCCGAGTCGAGGTCGGAGCCGAAGGCGGCGAACGCCTCGAGCTCGCGGTACTGCGCGAGGTCCAGCCGCAGGCGGCCGGCGACCTTGCGCATGCCCTTGACCTGGGCCGAGCCGCCGACGCGCGACACCGAGATGCCGACGTTGATGGCCGGGCGGACGCCCGAGTTGAACAGGTCGGTCTCGAGGAAGCACTGGCCGTCGGTGATCGAGATGACGTTGGTCGGGATGAACGCCGACACGTCGTTGCCCTTGGTCTCGACGATCGGCAGCCCGGTCATCGACCCGCCGCCCATGTCGTCCGAGAGCTTGGCGCAGCGCTCGAGCAGCCGCGAGTGCAGGTAGAAGACGTCGCCCGGGTACGCCTCGCGACCGGGCGGGCGGCGCAGGAGCAGCGAGACGGCGCGATAGGCGTCGGCCTGCTTGGACAGGTCGTCGAAGACGATGAGGACGTGCTGCCCGTCGTACATCCAGTGCTGGCCGATCGCCGAGCCGGTGTAGGGGGCGAGGTACTTGAACCCGGCCGGGTCGGACGCAGGGGCCGCGACGATGGTGGTGTAGTCCAGCGCGCCGTTCTCCTCCAACGCCTGCCGGACGCCCGCGATCGTCGAGCCCTTCTGGCCGATCGCGACGTAGACGCACTTGACCTGGCGCTGAGGGTCGCCGGAGGCCCAGTTGTCCTTCTGGTTGATGATCGTGTCCAGGCAGACGGCGGTCTTGCCGGTCTGCCGGTCGCCGATGATGAGCTGGCGCTGGCCGCGGCCGATGGCGGTCATCGAGTCGATGGCCTTGATGCCGGTCTGCAGGGGCTCCTTCACCGGCTGGCGCTGCACGACCGAGGGTGCCTGAACCTCCAGCGCACGGCGCGCCGTCGAGGCGATCTCGCCCTGGCCGTCCATCGGGTTGCCCAGCGGGTCGACCACGCGGCCGAGGAAGCCGTCGCCGACGGGCACGGAGAGGATCTCGCCCGTCCGCTTGACGGTCTGGCCCTCCTCGATGCCCCGGAACTCGCCGAGCACGACGGCGCCGATCTCGCGGACGTCGAGGTTGAGCGCCAGGCCCAGCGTGCCGTCCTGGAACTCGAGCAGCTCGTTGGTCATCGTCGAGGGCAGGCCCTCGATGCGCGCGATGCCGTCACCGGCCTCGGTGACGTGCCCGACCTCCTCGCGCCCGGCAGCGTCCGGCTCGTACGACGAGACGAAGCGCTCGAGTGCGTCCCGGATCTCCTCCGGCCGGATGGTCAGCTCGGCCATGTCAGGTTCCCTGCTCTCTTGTCGTCACTGTTGGTCTCTCTGGTCAGCCGGTGAGCCGGCGGCGGGCGTCGTCGAGCCGTGAGACGACGGAGCCCTCGATGAGCTCGTCGCCGATCTCGACGCGGATCCCGCCGATGAGCGCCGGGTCCACCTGGACGTTGAGCTGCACCGCGTGGCCGTACAGCCGCGCCAGCGCCGCGCCGAGCCGGTCGCGCTGCTGCTCGGTGAGCGGCACGGTCGCGGTCACGGTCGCCACCAGGCGGCTGCGCCGCTCGGCGGCCACCTCGGCGTACTCCTCGAGCGTGCGGTCGAAGCTGCGCCCGCGCGGGGCCACCACCGCCCGGTGCACCAGCTGCCGCGTCTCGTCGGTGGCCTTGCCGGCGAGCAGGTCCTCGACCAGCGCGGCACGCGAGTCCAGCGGCGCGGCGCGGTCGGCCAGCGCGACGCGCAGGTCCGGCGAGCCGGCGACGACACGAGCGGTACGGAACAGCTCGTCCTCGACCGCGTCGAGCCGGCCGGCCTTCTCGGCCGCAGCGACCCGGGACTCGACTGCCAGCAGCTCGAGCGCGTCGGCCAGGTCGCGCGGCGCCGACCAGCGGGCCCGGACCGCCCAGACGAGCACGTCGAGGCCGGAGCTGCCCACCTGCTCGGACAGCAGCGCCCGAGCCAGCCCGGCCCGGTCGTCGCCGCTGCGCGAAGGGTCGGTGAGAGCCCGGCGCAGCCCCCTCTCGCGGTCGAGCAGGGACGTCACGTCGAAGAGCTCGTCGCTGAGGGCCGCGAGGTCGGTGTCCCCGGCGCGCAGCAGGGTGCCCAGCGTGTCGCGCGCCGCGGCGAGCGACTCGCGGCTGGCGCCCTGCAGGCCGGTGGCGCTCACGCGCGGTCCGCGGCCTCGGCGCGGGCTTCGAGGTCGTCGAGGAAGCGGTCGACCACGCGACGCGCGCGGTCGTCGTCCTCGAGCGTCTCGCCCACGATGCGGCCGGCGAGGTCCGTCGCGAGCGACCCGACCTGCGTGCGCAGCTGGTTGAGCGCCTGCACCCGGTCGGCCTCGATCTGGGAGTGCGCCTGCTCGGTGAGCCGGCGCCCCTCGGACTGCGCCTGTTCGCGCATCTCGGCGATGATCGCCGCACCCTGCTCGCGGGCGTCCTCGCGGAGCCGGGCAGCCTCGTGGCGGGCGTCGGCGAGCTGCTCGCGGTACTGCGCGAGGGTCTCCTTCGCCTCCTCCTCGGCCGCCTGGGCCCGCTCCATGCCGCCCTCGATGGCGTCCCGGCGCTCGGCGAAGGTCTTCTCGAACACCGGGAAGACCTTCGCCCGCAGGAACAGGAACAGCAGGACGAAGGCGATCGTGCCGACGATGAGCTCGGACAGGTGGGGCAGCAGAGGGTTCGGCTCGCCCTCCTCCGAGGCCAGCAGCGCGGCGATCTCGTACGTCATCGTCAGAGGACGAACGCGAGGCCGATACCGATGATCGCCAGCGCCTCAGCGAGGGCGAAGCCCAGGATCGCGATGCCCTGGAGCACAGCGCGAGCCTCCGGCTGGCGAGCCACCCCGTTGATGTATGCCGCGAAGATCAGGCCGATGCCGACGCCGGGGCCGATGGCCGCGAGGCCGTAGCCCACCATGTTCAGACTGCCGTCCATTGCTGCTGTGTTCCTTTCCCAGGGGGTGGTGCAGGTCGGTTCGTGCTGGTGCGGTCGATCAGTGCTCGTCGGCCAGGGCGCCGGCGATGTAGAGGGCGGAGAGCAGGACGAACACGTAGGCCTGGAGGACCTGCACGAACGCCTCGAAGAACGTCAGGATGATGCTGAACGCGAACGGCACGATGCTGACCGCGGCCAGCACCCCGCCCTTCTCGACCAGGAGGTACTCGCCGCCGAGGATGGTGACCAGCAGCACGAGGTGCCCCGCGAACATGTTCAGCGTGAGACGGAGCGTGAGCGTGATCGGCCGGATGATGACGGTCGAGAAGAGCTCCAGGGGAGCCAGCAGCAGGTAGATCGGCTTGGGCAGGCCGGGCGGGAACATCATGGCCTTGAAGTAGCCGAGGAACCCGTGCCGCCGGATGCCGACCGCGTTGAAGACGACCCACGAGATCAGGGCGAGGAACAGCGGGATCGCGATCTTCGAGGTCGCGGGCAG
The DNA here is from genome assembly GCA_963705885.1 of uncultured Actinomycetota bacterium. Classification (GTDB taxonomy): domain Bacteria; phylum Actinomycetota; class Actinomycetes; order JACCUZ01; family JACCUZ01; genus MFD01275-c22. The sequence goes on from OY970120.1 coordinate 3,497,560, forward strand.
CTGGAGCACGGGCACGATGCCCGCCAGGTTCAGCACGGCGATGAAGCAGAACATGGTCGTGAGCAGCGGGACGAACTTGCGGCCCTCGTGCCCGATCGCGTCGCCGACGATGCCGTTGCGGACGAAGCCGTAGACCCCCTCGCCCATGTACTGCACCTTGGCGGGGACCAAGGTCGCCCGGCGCGACGCGAGGTAGAAGAACGCACCGATCACCAGGGTCCCGAGCACGATGATCAGCATCGGCTTGGTGAAGAAGGTCCCGTCGCCGAAGAGCGGGGGGAACTCGAAGTCTCCCGGCCCGGGGGCGTTGAACTCCTCCCCCTCGGCTGCCTGGGCGACGTTGACCAGGTGCAAGGCGTCTCCATCTCCGGCGCGGTGCATCAGGTGTGTGCGAACTGCTTCAGGATCGGGTCCTACCGTACCGGAGCCACACGATCGCGACTCCGGCGGCCGCCCCGCCGACGATGCCCACCGCGACGAAGCCCCGGGTGTCCAGCCAGCGGTCGACCAGCCAGCCGATCCCGCCGTAGAGGATCACGCCACCGAGCAGGTAGCTGACCACCGCCCAGGCGTCGACCTCACGCGCCGGCGGGTCCTGCGGCGGCTCGTCCGACATGGCCTGGCGACCCTACCGGCGACCGGCGCCGGCCGGCTCGTCGGGCTCGACGACCATCGGCTTCCAGCGCAGCGCCGACCACACGGTGCCGATGGTCCACCCGGCGGCGCAGGCGATCACCGTCAGCCCCAGCACGTCCCGGTCCAGGTCGTCGGAGGAGTAGAAGACCCGGAAGGTGCCGAGCAGGATCGCGATGCGGGCCGAGTAGAGCAGCAGCAGGAGCGCGGCCCCGGCCCCACGGTGCCCCCGCGCGGCCTGGGCGACGGGCAGCTGGCCCAGGACGAGGAACCCGAGGACGAGACCCAGCGCGACCAGCGCGGCCAGCAGGCCCGTGCGACCGACCGTCACGGCGGCGACCACGACGGACGCCACGCCGGTCACCAGGGTGAGGGTCACCGCCCGACCGAGCAGAGTTCGCTCCGTGTGGGCGGCCCGGGACGTCACGGCGTCCGCCCCCGACGCAGCCCGGTGAACGAGCCCTCCCCGCGCCGCAGCCGCGGGATGTTCATCGTCAGCAGCAGCGCCACCAGCGTCACGCTCGCGACGCTCGCCACGAGCGGCACCGTGTCGAGGAACGCGACCGCCACCCCGCCGAAGGCCAGGACCGCCGACCACAGGTACATCACCAGCACCGCGCGCGCGTGGGAGTGCCCGCGCTCCAGGAGGCGGTGGTGCAGGTGCTGCTTGTCGGGGGTGAACGGTGACCGGCCGGCCGCGGTGCGGCGCACGATCGCGAGGAGCATGTCGAGGAACGGCACGACCATCACGGCGAGCGGCAGCAGCAGCGGGACCAGGGCGGGCGCGATGTCCGTGCCCACGTCGTTGGGGTTCACCGAGCCGGTCAGCGTGATCGTGGTCGTCGCCAGCAGCAGCCCGATGAGCATCGACCCCGAGTCGCCCATGAACACCCGCGCGGGGCTGAAGTTGTGGGGCAGGAACCCGACGCAGACCCCGACGAGCGCTGCCGCGACGACCCCCGCCGTGGTCGCCCGGAGCAGCCCCTCCTCGACGGTCAGCAGGTAGGAGAAGGCGAAGAACGCCGACGCCGCGATCGCCACGATGCCCGCCGCGAGACCGTCGAGCCCGTCCACGAAGTTCACCGCGTTGATCGTCACGACGATCACCAGGATGGTCAGCACCGCGCCCTCGGGAGGGCCGAGCACCACCGCACCGGGCGCCTCGCCGGGCCCCTCGCTGCCCAGGCCGCCGAAGGGAAGGAACAGCATCTGCACGCCCTGCAGCACCATCACGCCGGCGGCGAGGACCTGGCCCGCGAGCTTGGTGACCGCGTCGAGCTCCCACCGGTCGTCGGCGACGCCGAGCAGGCAGATGAGGACCGCACCGGACAGCACCGCGACGATGTCTCGGCTGTTGAGCCGCGGCCCCAGGAAGGGGAGGTTGTCCGAGACCAGCAGCGCGGCCCCGAAGCCGCCCATCATGGCGATGCCCCCGAGCCGGGGTGTGGGGATCGCGTGCACGTCCCTGTCCCGCACGGGCGTCATCGCGCCCCAGCGGAGGGCGATGCGGCGGGCGACGGGGGTGAGCAGGTAGGTGACCGCGGCGGCCACCACCGCGGTGAGCAGGTACTCGCGCACGTCTCTGCCGCGTCAGTCCGGACGCGGGTACGCCGGGTGGCGCCCGACCAGGGCGCCGACCGCGTCGGCCACCTCGCCCGCCGCCGAGCCGTCGGCGTCGCGCACCGCCCGGCCGATGAGGCTCGCGACCTCCTTCATCGCCGTCTCGGTCATGCCCTGTGTGGTGACCGCCGGTGTGCCCACCCGGATGCCCGACGCCGTCATGGGCGGCTGCGGGTCGTAGGGGATCGCGTTCTTGTTCAGCGTGATCCTCGCCGCGTCGCAGCGCTGCTCCGCCTCCGCGCCGGTGACCCCGAGGTCCCGCAGGTCGAGCAGGGCGAGGTGCGTGTCGGTGCCGCCGGACACGGGACGCATGCCCTCGGCCTCGAGGGCGTGCGAGAGCGCCTGGGCGTTGGCGACCACCTGGTGGGCGTAGTCGCGGTAGGAGGGCTGGAGGCACTCGCGCAGCGCGACCGCCTTCGCCGCCACCGCGTGCATGAGAGGCCCGCCCTGCGAGAACGGGAACACCGCCTTGTCGATGCGCGCCGCCAGCTCGGGCCGGCAGACGACCATCCCGCCGCGGGGCCCGCGCAGCACCTTGTGCGTCGTGAACGTCACCACGTCGGCGTGCGGGACGGGCGACGGGATCGCGGCGCCGGCGACGAGCCCGATGAAGTGCGCCGCGTCGACCATCAGCCAGGCGCCGACCTCGTCGGCGATCTCGCGGAACCGGGCGAAGTCGATCAGCCGCGGGTAGGCGGTCGCGCCCGCGATGATCATCTTGGGCCGGTGCTCGAGCGCCAGGTCGCGCACCTCGTCGTAGTCGATGAGCTCGGTGTCCCGGCGCACCGTGTAGGGCACCGGCCGGAACCAGGTGCCCGAGAAGCTGACCTTGCTGCCGTGGGTGAGGTGGCCCCCGTGCGGGAGCGACATGGCCAGCACGGTGTCGCCGGGCTGCACCAGGGCGGCGTAGGCCGCGAGGTTCGCGCTCGCGCCGGAGTGCGGCTGGAGGTTGACGTGGATGTCGGTGCCGGGCGGCGCGAAGAGCTCCTTGGCCCGCGCGATGCCGATGTCCTCGGCCTTGTCGACCTCCTGGCAACCGCCGTAGTAGCGGCGACCCGGGTAGCCCTCCGCGTACTTGTTGGACAGCGTGGAGCCGAGCGCGGCCAGCACGGCCGGAGAGGTGAGGTTCTCGCTGGCGATGAGCTGCAGGCCGCTGCGCAACCGGTCCAGCTCGCCGACCAGCACGTCGGCGATCTCCGGGTCCTCGTCCTGCAGGGCCTGGAAGTCAGGGCCCCAGAACGGCGTGGAGCGGCTCATGACGAGTCACTGTACGGCTCGGTGAGCAGGTCGGGCGCGACCGCGCGCAGCGTCTCCTCGCCGACCGCCCCCGCCCGCAGCAGGCGCGGCGCCTCGCCGGTGACGTCGACGATCGTCGAGGGCACCGGCTCGCCCGCCGCTCCCCCGTCGAGGTAGACCGACACGGCCTCCCCGAGCTGGTCCACCGCCTCGTCGGCCGTCGTGGCCGGCGGGCGGCCGGTGACGTTGGCGCTGCTGACCGCCATCGGCCCGGTGGCCTGCAGCAGCTCGATCGCCACGAGGTGCAGCGGCATCCGCACCGCGACGGTGCCGCCGGTGTCGCCGAGGTCCCACCGCAGCGACGGCTGGGCCCTGGCCACGAGGGTGAGGCCGCCCGGCCAGAAGGCGTCGACCAGGTCGCGGGCGGTCTGCGAGAGCCCGGTCGCGATGCCGTCGAGGGTGCGCGGGGAGCCCACGAGCACGGGCACGGGCATGTCACGGCCCCTGCCCTTGGCCGCGATCAGCCCGGCCACGGCCTCCGGCGAGAACGCGTCCGTGCCCAGCCCGTAGACCGTGTCGGTGGGCAGCACCACCAGCTCGCCGCGGCGGACCGCGTCGGCGGCCTGCTCGATGCCGACCGGGCGCTCCGAGGGCACCGACATGTCGAAGCGGCGGATCCAGCCCATCAGCGATCCCCCCGCACCGCGGTGACGAAGCGGTCGCGCCCCGCGAGGTCCGTGTGGTCGCGGATGCCGGTCCACCGCCCGGCCGCGACGAACACCGCCGGCGCCGCCTCGCCCTGCAGGTCCGCGTGCTCGACCACGACGAGACCTCCTGCCCGGAGCAGCCGGGCGGCGACCCGCTCGACCACCCGCACCGCGTCCAGCCCGTCCTCGCCCGACCACAGCGCAGCCGGGGGGTCGTGCTCCACCACTTCGGCGTCGCGGATCAGGGCGCCGACCGGGATGTAGGGCGGGTTGCTCACGACGACGTCGACCGAGCCGTCGAGCTCGCGGAAGGCACCGGCCATGTCGCCGCACACGAGGTCCACCGAGGTCCCCGCGCAGTTGCGGACCGCCCACGCGTGGGCTCGTGGGTCGGCCTCGACGGCGTGCACCGCGGCGGCCGGCACCTCCTGGGCGACGGACAGCGCGATCGCCCCGGACCCGGTGCAGAGGTCGACGACCACCGGTGCCGGCAGGTCGCGCGCGGCGGCGACGGCCGCCTCGGCCACCACCTCTGTCTCGGGACGCGGCACGAACACGCCGGGCCCGACCTCGAGCGTCAGGTGCCGGAAGTGCGCCCTGCCGGTGATGTGCTGGAGCGGCTCCCGGCCGGCCCGCCTCGCGACGTACGCCTCGAACTGCTCGCCGGGGTGGTCGTGGCGCCACAGCTCGCGCCGGTCGACGCCCAGCGAGAGGGCGGCGAGCTCCTCGGCGTCGAACCGCGGCGAGGGCACTCCCGCCTCGGTCAGCCGGTGGGTGGCCGACGCGATGCCCTCGCGCAGCCGGCTCATCGCGCCGAGGCCAGCTTGGCCTCGGTGTCCGCGTCGACGAGCGCCTGCACCACCGCGTCGAGGTCGCCGTCGAGGACCTGGTCGAGGTTGTGCGACTTGTAGTTCACCCGGTGGTCGGCGATGCGGTTCTCGGGGAAGTTGTAGGTCCGCACCCGCTCCGACCGGTCGACGGTGCGCACCTGGCTGCGCCGGGCGTCGGAGGCCTCCTGGTCGGCCTCCTCCTGGGCCGCGGCGAGCAGTCGGGCCCGCAGGATGCGCATCGCCTGCTCGCGGTTCTGCAGCTGGGACTTCTCGTTCTGGCAGGACGCCACGACGCCGGTCGGGACGTGGGTGATCCGCACGGCCGAGTCGGTGGTGTTCACGCTCTGACCGCCGGGACCGGACGAGCGGTAGACGTCGATGCGCAGGTCGTTCGGGTCGATCGCGACGTCGACCTCCTCGGCCTCGGGCAGCACGAGCACCCCCGCGGCGCTGGTGTGGATGCGGCCCTGCGACTCGGTGACCGGGACGCGCTGCACACGATGCACCCCGCCCTCGTACTTCAGCCGCGCCCACACCCCGTGGCCTGGCGGGGGCGTGCCGCGGGACTTCACCGCGAGCTGGACGTCCTTGTAGCCGCCCATGTCGGTCTCGGTGGCCTCGAGGACCTCGGTCCGCCAGCCGACCCGCTCGGCGTAGCGCAGGTACATGCGCAGCAGGTCGCCCGCGAACAGCGCGGACTCCTCGCCGCCCTCCCCCGCCTTGATCTCGACGATGACGTCCTTGTCGTCGTTCTCGTCGCGGGGCAGCAGGAGCATCCGCAGGCGCTCCTCCAGCTCGGCGCGGCGTGCCTCCATGACCGGCACCTCGGCCCGGAACGACTCGTCCTCGGTCGCGAGCTCGCGCGCCGTGGCGAGGTCCGCGGCCAGCACCTGCAGGGCACGGTGCGCCTCGACCACGGGAGTCAGGGCGGCGTAGCGCTTGCCGAGCGCCCGGGCGCGCGCCTGGTCGCCGTGGACGGCGGGGTCGGCGAGCTCGACCTCGAGCCGTGCGTGCTCGGCGAGCAGCTCGGCCGGTGCCTCCAGCACGGCTGGCTCCTCTCCGTGACGACCCGCGACATGACGAACGACGACAACGGCGCCGGCCCGCACCCGTGGGGGTGCGCGACCGACGCCGGTACCGAGCTACTTGCTGCCGGACTTGCCGAAGCGCTTCTCGAACCGGGCGACGCGGCCGCCGGTGTCGAGGATCTTCTGCTTGCCGGTGTAGAAGGGGTGGCACTGCGAGCAGACCTCGGCGTGGATGACGCCGTTCTTCGCGGTGCTGCGCGTCGTGAACGTGTTGCCACAGCTGCAGGTGGCTGTCGTCTCGACGTACTCCGGGTGGATGTCGGGCTTCACTGGTGATCTCCTCGTGGTGTCGGTCGCCGGGTCGCCGGGCCTCGGACGGCAGGCGTGAACCGGAACCAGCGCGCCAGTCTGCCAGAGACCGGGGCCTCCCTCACAACCCGACGGAGGCCCCACGGTGTTCCCGCGCCGCGGGCAGGAGCGACAGGAGCAGCCCGGTGGCGGCGGCGAAGGAGCCGACCGTCCGCCAGGGCCGGTGGGGACCGTCCGGCTCGGCCGCGTACTCCCCGGTGAGGACACGCACCGGGTGGATGCCCACCGCCAGCGCCCCGGCCACGTCCTTGGCCGGCCGGTCGCCGACGTGGACGACCTGGCCCGCCGGCAGCCCCAGCAGGTCCAGGGCGCGGCGGAACGGCGCGGGGTGGGGCTTGCGCAGCGCGCGGCCGGCGGCCCCGTCGGCGACCAGCTCGTCGGAGACGACCACGGCCTGGAGCAGGCCACGGACGCCGAGCGCGTCGAGCTTGGCGTGCTGGATGCGGGGGTTGCCGTCCGTGACGCACACGACGGGCGCCCGGGCGGCGAGCGCGCTCAGCGCGTCGACCACGCCGGGGTACGGCGCGAGGCGCGACGGTGCGTGCCCCGCGAACGCGTCGACCAGGTCGGGCACGTGCCCGGCGGGGCCGCCCAGTTCGGCGAGCGCCCGGTCGATGATGCCGCCCCGGTCGGACCCGGCCGCGGCGGCCCGGTGCAGCGCCGCCAGCAGCTCGTCCTCGGGGAGCCCCAGCAGGCCCCCGCGGGCGGCGACCGCCCGCCAGGCGCCGGCCAGCCAGCGCTCCTGCGGGAACAGCGTGTCGTCCAGGTCGACGGTGACGCCCCGGACCGGAGCGCCGGTCACCGGGCGGGCCCGGCGAGGGCCGGGGTCGGCTGCTGCCCGAGGCCGGGCTCGCGCGGGGCGAGCAGGTCGCGCACGGCCGGCTCGTCGAGCACCTCGACGACCCGGTCGGCCGTGTGCCCGTCGCCGTAGGGGCAGGGCAGGCCGGCGACCCGCGCCAGGGCCGCGGGGTCGGTGAGCGCGTCGGCGGCCGCGAGCACCCGGTCGCGGTCGAGCCCGGTGAGGACCGCCGCCCCGCTGCGGACGCCCTCCCACCGCGGTGTCGTCGTGCGCATCACGACGACCGGGACGCCGAGCCAGGACGCCTCCTCCTGCAGCCCGCCGCTGTCGGTCACGGCCACCCGGCTCGCAGCCAGGGCCGCCAGCAGCGCGGGGTAGGGCAGCGGGTCGGTGCAGGTCACGCCTGGGGCGGCCGACAGGTCTGCGAGCAGGTCCTGCTCGGCGAGCCGGGCCCGGGTCCGCGGGTGCAGCGGGAAGAGCACGGGCCCGTGGCGCTCGCCGAGGTCCGCGACGAGCCGGGTCAGCTCCCGCAGCCGCACCGGGTCGTCGACGTTGGTGGCGCGGTGCGCCGTGACGAGCACGCCCCGTCGGTCGGCCGGCGGGACGGCCGGGACGCCGCGCAGGCGCAGCGTGTCGATGACGGGGTTGCCCACCACGCGCACCCGCTCGGCCGGGACCCCCTCGTCGGCCAGGAACCGCGCGGCCAGGTCCGTCGGCGCGAGGTGCAGTGTCGCCAGGGCCGCGACCATCCGGCGGTTGCTCTCCTCCATCGAGGTCTCGTTGAATGACCGCAGGCCCGCCTCGAGGTGGGCCACCCCGACCCCGTGACGGCGGGCCGCCATGGCCATCAGAGGCGCGGTCCAGGTGTCGCCGAGCACGAGCACGAGGTCCGGCCGGTTCTCCCCGACCTCCTGGAAGGAGCGCGCGAGCAGCGCACCGACCCGCTCCCCCTCGGTCCCGGCCAGCTCCCAGACGGCGTCGGGTGCGAGCCCGAGGTCGGCGAACACCTGGCCGTACATCCCGGCGTCGACGTGTTGCCCGGTCGCGACGCACCGCACCCGGTGACCGCGGGCACGCAGGGCGCCGACGACGCCGGCCAGCTTGATGACCTCGGGCCTGGTCCCCACCGGGACCGTGATCCGCAGCGGCTGCGTCATCCCTCGAAGACCTCGCTGAAGTGGCGCATCATCCGCACCCCGGGTCGGGCGACGAGCCGCTCGGCACGCAGCGGCAGCCCCAGCACCGCCCGGAGGTACTCCTCCACCAGGTCCGCGCCGGAGGCGAGGCTGAGCGGCAGCCCGCCGGAGAACCTCGGGTTGACCTCGAGCACGACGACGCTGCCGTCGTCCTGCACGAACCCCTGCACGTTGGCCGGTCCGGTGATCTCCACGGCCTTCAGGGTCAGTGCCACGACGTTGGCGACCTCGTCGTGGAGGAACGTCTCGCCCAGGGTGGAGATGCCACCTCGGGTCGCGAGCCGCCACCGGGCCGCCGCGCCGGCGAGGTTGCCCGAGGGCCCGACCAGTGCGTCGCAGGTGAACTCGCGACCGGTCATCATGGTCTGGACGATCGGGTCGGGCACCACGCGCAGGGCGCTGGCCAGCTGCGCCCGCGTGGAGGCGGTCACCACGTCGCGCGAGCCGCGTCCGAAGCGGGGCTTGACGACCCACGGCCCCGGCACGCCCTCTGCGCTGCCGAGGCCGGTCGCGGGCGTCGGCACCCCGCTCGCCGCGAGGACGGTGTGGAACCGCCACTTGTCGGTGCAGCTCTCGACCGCGTCGAGGCTCGGGAACATCGTGGCGACGCCGGCCTCCTCGAGGTAGTCCGCAGCAGGGACCAGCGCGGCGTACTCCTCGGCCACGGTGCAGACGATCGCCCTCGCCCTCGACACGGTCGCGAACCGCAGCAGCGCGGCGACGTACTGCGGGTCGGTGCGCATCGGCACGACGTGGTGCTCGTCGGCGAGGCGGAGCCCGACGGCCGACGGGTCGGCGTCGACGGCGAGGACGTGGTGCCCTCGCCCCCGCAGGGCGCGGATCACGGCCACACCGGCCGGGCCGCCCGCCCCCGTGACGAGGACCCGGACCGGGGACAGGCGCTCGGGGTCGGGGAGCGGCTCGTGCCGCTGTGCCGGCGCCGGGTCGGCGTCAGCAGGCTCGTGGACGTGGTCCTTGCGCGTGCGGAACTCCTCGGCCCGCGCCGGGTCCAGCGACGGCGGAGGGACGGCGCCGGCGACCCCGGGGAGCATCGGCGCCGTGGCCCCGCCGTTGCGGAGCTCTGGATGCTTCTCGGTGTGCGCCCGTGCCCACAGCCGGAGCTCGACGACGGCGCCGGTCGAGGCCGGCTCCCACTGCCGGCTCGCCACGGTGCGCACGACTGCGGACAGGACGGCGGGGTCGGACTCGGACCGGACCGCGCGCAGCAGCGCGGGTGCCGTGGAGGCCAGCCCCATCTCGCCGGCCTGCAGGACCGCCACCTCCCGGACCGCCGGGTCCGGGTCGCGGAGCCCCGCCGTCACGCCACGGCGCACGCGCAGGAGCCGGGCGAGCCGCCAGCACGCCGCGACCAGCAGTGCCGTGATGGCCACGAGCAGCGCGATGCCCAGGACCAGCGACTGCTGCTGGTCCGTCGTCACCGCGAGAACGTCCACACTGCTCCATTCGGATGAACAGGACGTCGCCTTTAGAGGACGTCGCTCACTCGGGCCGCTCGCGGCATGGGCGCCGTCGCGGTGGGGAGGAGGAGGTAGAGCATCAGGAAGAAGCCGACCAGCGTGTAGGCCAGGGCGAAGAAGGTGCCGATCCAGTCGTGGAAGAGCACGAGTGCGCCGCCGCCGAGCTCGTAGCCCGCCCACAGCGACATCGTGATGCGCAGCACGTTGCAGGCGAGGACCAGCGCGGCCGCGACCCCGACGGCGAACAGCCGCCGCGGCCAGGGCCCGGACAGGATGAAGAACCCTATGCAGGCGAGGGCGAGCACGGGGATCACCGCGGAGCAGTACGGCGTGAGCTGCGCCCGGAAGGCCTCCTGGTCCGGTGGCAGCAGCTGGAAGAACGTCTCGTTCACCACCGAGGCGCGGCCGCCGAACGGGCTCAGCAGGCCCATCACGAGCTCGGACTCGAGGCGGCGGACCGGGGCGTTGAGCAGGCGGAAGCCGCCCAGCGCCACCGCCAGCGCCAGGCCGAGGAAGCCGAAGACGACGAAGCGGCGCCGCGTCATCCGTGCACCCCCGCACCCGCCGGGCCTTCGGCACCCTCCAGTGCCGACCACGAGGAGCGGGCGGTCTTGACCCACGCGTAGCGACGCCCGAGCAGGCCGTCCACCCACGCCTTGGTGCACACGAGCATGAACACGACGAAGATCGGGGTCATCCAGGCGATCGACCAGGCCGAGCGCCGGGGCGCCCTGCCGACCATCAGCCCGACCGCCAGCTCGCAGAAGGGGCCGGCGAAGAGCAGCGCGGCCAGCGGCAGCATCTCGAACAGCGTGACCTGCGGGCCGAGCCCGCCGATGCGCAGCACCGTCATCAGCAGCGTGACCGTGCACAGCACGGGCACGTGGTAGACGAGCAGGAAGAGCATCGTCTCGACCTTCTCCAGCGGGGCGAGCCGGGTGCTGCTCAGCACGTGCCGGCGGTAGTCGCGCCAGACCTGCTGGTGGCCGCGCGCCCAGCGGTAGCGCTGCTTGACGAACCGCCCGAGGGTCGTGGCCCCCTCCTCGGTGTCGACCGCAGTGATGTCGTAGCGCACCCGGTCACCCCGGAGCACGACCCGCAGCGTCAGGTCCGTGTCCTCGGTGACGCTGTCGACGTTCCAGCCGCCCAGCGCGCGCAGCGTGCTGGCCCGCACGGCGCAGTTGGCCCCGCCGTACGCCGGCAGCTCGAACAGCGCCTGACGGCCGTACTCGTTGACGAGGTAGCCGGAGAAGTAGTCGATCGCGATCGACCGGGCCAGCTTCGACTGGATGGAGTTGCGCACGATGCACCGGCCCTGCACGGCCGACACGCGGGGGTCCTGGAAGTGCCGGACCAGCCGCTCCACGACGTTGCGGCGGGGGATGTGGTCGGCGTCGAAGATCACGATGATCTCACCGCGGGCGATCGCCGCGGCGTCGTTGAGGGCGCCCGACTTCCCGCCGCCGGCACCCGCCGGCCGGTTGAGCACCGTGATGTGCCGCTCGCCGGCCGTCAACGACGCGAGCAGCTCGCCGGTCCCGTCGGTGGACGCGTCGTCGACGAGGATGATCTCCAGCCGCGACCGCGGGTAGTGCAGCGCCCGCAGACCCCGCACGAGGTTGTCTGCGACCAGCGCCTCGTTGTGGCAGGCGACCAGGACCGACACGTTCGGGCGGTAGGCCAGGTCGACCTCCGCGACGTCGTAGAGGTCGCGCGGTGCCCAGCGCACCGCGGCTGAGGCGAACGCGACGTGGCGCAGGAAGAAGACGAGGAACGCGAGGTTGACCAGCACCGACGCGGTGATGATGGCCCGGTCGACGCCGGCGACGGCGACGAGAAGCGCTCCCGCACCGACGATCCACAGGAAGGTCCAGGGGGCGGCGTCGGCCTTCGCCCCGCTCGACGTGACGGTGGCGGTGTGCGCGGTGCTCACGGCAGGAGGCGCGTCAGGCCGGTGTTTCCGGACGGCTCCGCAGCGTCGGCGGCGTCGGCGGCCTCACGCTCCAGCTCCAGCAGCTCGTCGTCGATCTGGCGCGACGAGGACCCGTGGCCGATGTCCCACACGAAGCGCGGGCTCTCGAACGCCTCGGCGTAGCCCACCTTGGCGCGCGACCCCCAGTAGCGTGCGCCCACCTCGACGGCGTCCAGGTCGACCATCGGGCACTGCATCACCTGCGACCAGTGAGCCCGCAGCGCGGCGAGCTTGCCGGAGAGCGTCTGGTCGACCTCGACGAACACGGTCGGGTCGAACGAGGTGGTCGACGGCGACTGGTAGAAGAGGACGCGGGCCAGCCGTCGCCCCGCCGCGAGCGCGGCCTGCGAGGTCGCGACGTGGTCCTGGTGCGTGTCGTGCGGCGCGTGAGCGTAGATCACGTCGGCGCCCACCCGGGCGACGACCTCGTCAAGGGCGGCCACCGCTTCGGGGCCGTTGGTCACCCGACCGTCGCTGAAGGGGCCCCAGACCAGGTTCGCGCCGATGACCGCGGCGGCGGCCTCCTGCTCGCGGACGCGCGTGGTGAGCCCCTGCGGCCCGTGCTCGCCCGGCGTCATGACGAGCATCGTCACCTCGTCGCCGGCCGCGACGTGGCGGAGCAGCGCACCCGCGCAGCCGAGCTCGATGTCGTCGGGGTGGGCCCCGATCGCCAGCACCTTCACGGCGTCACCACCAGGCGGCGGGGACGCGCGACGACCACGAGCAGGCCCGTCACGACAACGGCCAGGACGCCGAGGAGCAGCGCTCCGACGTTACCCACCTGCGACACCGGCTTCGTCGCACATCGGCGCAGGTCCTCCACCTCGTCGTCGTCGATCTCGACCTCGGCGGTCCGGTTGCCCAGGCGCCAGGACATCTCCTCGCTGCCCGAGGTCGTCACGAACGCGTTCGTGTGCCGCCCGGGGGCGAACACCGTGGGCTGACCCTGGTCGTCCCCCCCGGGTGACACCCGGTTGTGGCTTCCCACTGCGACGACGGCGGTGTCCGAGGTCGGGTTGTCCCAGCCCCAGACGATCGTGGTCGACCCCGTTCCGTTGCGCCAGTAGCACTCCGCCACCGGCTGCAGCTGCTTGCAGGTGCCCGAGCCCATGGGCGGGCACTCCACCATCGCCGCCGAGGCCGGGCGCGCGAGGAGGGCCGTCACGCCCATCAGCACCAGGACGATGACGACGGCGACGCGAGGCAGCAGGGCTGTCACGCGGGCGCCCGACCAGTGCGACGACCGGGGCGCCCGGACAAGGCCAGCGCCCCCGCGACCGTGACGACGGCAGCGAAGGCCAGGACCGCGAGCGCGTTGCCCTCGGCCGGCACGGGCTTCTCGGAGCAGCTGGTGACGGAGGCCGCAAGCTGCACCTTGTTCCCGGTCAGCTCCCAGTCCGCACCCTTGTCGATGTCGCGCATCGTGACGGTGGGGGCCCAGACGTTGCGGCGGGTGCCCGGCAGGAAGACGGTCGGCTGTCCGAGGTCGTCCTTGACAGCCGCTGCGACGTTCGTGACCTTGTTCTCCCCGCCGACGGGCACCGTGACCGTCGTGGCGTTCGTGCTCGTGACCCCGATGCTGACAGTGACCGTCCCGTCAGCGTTGAGGAAGTAGCAGTCGACGAACGGAGTCAGCGACTTCTTCGCGGCGTCGGCGGCAGACGCTCCGGGGGCCCAGAGCACCCCCAGGAGGGCGATCGCGAGCGCGGCGACGACCAGCCGAGCCGTCCGCGCGAGAACCAACGAGACCCGCATCCTGCTCCTCCTGCACGGGACGCACCCCGGAGGCGCGTCGATACAGGAGATGTCTCGGCACGGTCCCGCGCCCGCTGAATGGGCCTCGCGGGCGATCGACCGGCCTGATCGGTGTAGCCCGATCAGGCGACGTCTGGGGGCAGGAGGTCAGTCCTCGTCGCTGCCGTTGCCGTTGCCGTTGCCAGGCACCGGCATCGTCTGCTGGACCTGCATGAGGAACTCGGCGTTGCTCTTGGTCTTCTTCATCCGGTCGAGCAGCAGCTCGAGCGCCTGCTGGGTCTCCAGCGCGTGCAGCACGCGGCGCAGCTTCCAGGTGATCTGGAGCTCCTCGCGCGGCATGAGGATCTCCTCCTTGCGGGTGCCCGACGGGTCGACGTCGACGGCCGGGAAGATCCGCTTGTCCGCGAGCTTGCGGTCGAGCTTGAGCTCCATGTTGCCGGTGCCCTTGAACTCCTCGAAGATCACCTCGTCCATGCGGGACCCGGTCTCGACCAGGGCGGTGGCGAGGATGGTCAGCGACCCGCCGTTCTCGATGTTGCGCGCCGCGCCGAAGAACCGCTTCGGCGGGTAGAGCGCCGTGGAGTCGACGCCTCCGGAGAGGATCCGGCCGCTGGCCGGTGCCGCGAGGTTGTACGCGCGGCCCAGCCGGGTGATCGAGTCGAGCAGGACCACCACGTCGTGACCCAGCTCGACAAGACGCTTGGCACGCTCGATGGCGAGCTCGGCGACCATCGTGTGGTCCTCGGCCGGCCGGTCGAAGGTCGAGGCGATGACCTCGCCCTTCACCGACCGCTGCATGTCGGTGACCTCCTCCGGACGCTCGTCGACGAGCACGACCATGAGGTGGGTCTCGGGGTTGTTCTGGGTGATCGCGTTGGCGATCGCCTGCAGCACCATCGTCTTGCCGGCCTTGGGCGGGGAGACGATCAGGCCACGCTGGCCCTTGCCGATCGGCGCCACGAGGTCGATGACCCGGGTCGTCAGCACGCTCGGGTCGGTCTCGAGCCGCAGCCGATCCTGCGGGTACAGCGGGGTCAGCTTGGTGAACTCCACCCGGCTGCGCGCCTGGTCGGGCTCGGCGCCGTTGACGGAGTCGAGGCGGACCAGCGCGTTGAACTTCTCCTTGCGCTCGCCCTCGTGCGGCTGTCGCACCGCGCCCGTGATCGCGTCGCCCTTGCGCAGCCCGCTGTTGCGGACCTGGGCGAGCGACACGTAGACGTCGTTGGGACCGGGCAGGTAGCCCGACGTCCGCACGAAGGCGTAGTTGTCGAGGATGTCGAGGATGCCGGCCACCGGGACGAGGACGTCGTCCTCGCTGATCTCCGGGAGCGCGCCGTCGGCGTCGCCGGGCAGGCCGTCGCGGCCCCCGCGCCGGTTGCGGTTGCGGTCGCGGTAGCGCCCGCGCCGACGGCCGCGCCCACCGCGGCCGTCCTCGTCGTCGTCGCCGTCGCGCGGGCCCTGCTGCCGGTCGCCCTGCGGCCGGTCGCCCTGCGGCCGGTCGCCCTGCGGCCGGTCTGCTGCTGCTGCCGGTCGCCCTGCTGCCGGTCGCCCTGCTGCCGGTCGCCCTGCTGCCGGTCGCCCTGCGGCCGGTCCCGCTGCTGCCGGTCGCGCTGCGGGCGGTCGCGCTGCGGCCGGTCGCCCTCCTGCTGCTCGCCGCGCTGCTCCCGGGACGGCTGCTCCGCGGGCGCCGCGGTCTCGGCCGCCGGCGGCGACGCCTGTGCCGGGGCACCGGAGCCGCCGGACTGGCGCTCCTTGATGGCCTCGATGAGCTGGCCCTTGCGCATGCGCCCCGTGCCGCTGATGCCCAGCTCGGAGGCGAGCCCCTGGAGCTCGGCCAGGACCATGCCGGAGAGGCCGCCACCCGCCTTGCGCGCGGGCTTTCGGGCGGGCTTGGTCTCGGCCGTCCCGCCGTCGGCGGGCGCGTCCAGGAGTTCTGTGCTGTCGGACACTGACTGGTCCTTCCTCATCGACGAGGTCCTCGGGTGCGTCCCCGTGGCCCCTGCCGTGCTCTGTCGGCTGCGGTCCGCCCAGGGGCCGGTCCGCGGTGCCCGTCTTCGTCTCGTCGAGACGTCCATCTGGAGGGGGAAATCGTTCACCCGACACGACCGTTGCGACGGCCCGCTCCGCGGTGATCCCCCCAGGCCTCGCCGACTCAGCGGCTGCGACGAACGCGCAGTCGTGGGGGGTGGGAGGCCACTGTCGTCCGAGGACGCCGGGCGCCGGAGCGCCCGAGATCGTGGCGGAGCACCGGGCCACTCGCGGTGGCGTCTGGTGCGATGCCGAGCGTAACACCCCCCACCGCCGGATCGTCCCGACCGCACGAATGGGCGCGCGCCGCGCCCCGCCCGCTCAGCCCGGGGTCACCCGTGCCTGCGCCCCGGCCCGGTCGATCGCCGGCCGATGGGTCGTCCAGCCCTCGGGCGCCTCGAGCCCGACAGGCTCCCCCGTGGTCAGGACCAGCACGCTGGGCCCGGCCCCGGAGACCGTGGCGGCCAGGCCCGAGGACCGCAGCCGTGTGACCAGTTCCGCCGTCGCCGGCATCGCGGCGGCCCGGTAGGCCTGGTGGAGCCGGTCCTCCGTCGCCGCCAGCAACAGGTCAGGGCGTCGCGTCATGGCCTCGACGAGGAGGGCGGCCCTCCCCGCGGAGTGCGCGGCGTCGGCGTGCGGGACGGTGGCGGGCAGCAGCGCCCGCGCCGTGGAGGTCGACAGCTCCTCCTCAGGCACGAGCACCGCGACGCCCACCTCCGGCGACGGCTCGATGCGCGCCGCGTGCGCGGCGCCCCCGTCCGTCCACGCGACGGTCAGCCCGCCCATCAGGGCGGCGGCGGCGTTGTCCGGGTGACCCTCGATCGCGCTCGCCAGGGCGAGCACGGCCTGCTCGTCCCGCTCCGCCGCGGCCAGCGCGCGACCGGCGAGGACCCCGGCCACCGCGGCGGCGGCGGAGGACCCCAGACCGCGCGCCTGCGGGACCCGGTTGGAGCACCAGATCGTCAGCGGCGCCCGCGGCAGGGCGAGGGCGTCGAGCGCTGCGTGGACCGCACGGACCACCAGGTGCGAGCCGTCGCGCGGGACGCTCGCGGCACCCTCGCCCTCGACGTGCACGGTGACCGGCGGTGCGGAGCCCGGCTCGACGCGGACGCGCACGTCGTCGTAGATCGCGAGCGCGAGGCCGAGCGAGTCGTAGCCGGGCCCGAGGTTGGCACTGGTGGCGGGGACCCGGACCGAGACCTCCGTCCCGGGTGCCAGGGTCACGACCGGAGGCCGAGCGCGGCCGCTGCGGCCGGCGCGTCGGCGGGCACGGTGTCGCTGCGCACGTCCAGGCGCGAGAGCGCCGTCTCGGTGTCCTTGAGGCCGTTGCCGGTGACGGTGCACACGACCAGCTGGCCGGGCTCGAGCTCTCCCCGCTCGTGACACTGCAGCAGGCCGGCCACGGACGCGGCGCTGGCCGGCTCGACGAAGACCCCCTCGCGCGCCGAGAGCAGCCGTTGCGCGTCGAGGATCCGGTCGTCGCTCACGGCGTCGATGCGGCCCTTGGACTCCTCGCGGGCGGTCACCGCTCCGTCCCAGGACGCCGGGTCACCGATCCGGATGGCGGTGGCGACGGTGTCCGGGTTCGCCACGGGAGACCCGAGCACGAGCGGGGCGGCGCCCTCGGCCTGGAACCCCCACATCCGGGGGTGGGCGCACAGCCCGTCCGCCGCGTACTCGACGTAGCCCTTCCAGTACGCGGTGATGTTGCCCGCGTTGCCGACGGGCAGGCAGTGGACGTCCGGCGCCCGGCCCAGCACGTCGACGACCTCGAACGCGGCGGTCTTCTGGCCCTCGATGCGGAACGGGTTCACCGAGTTCACCAGCGACACGGGGTAGAGGTCGGCGAGATCGCGGGCGAGTCGCAGGCACTCGTCGAAGCCGCCCTCGACCTGCAGCAGCCGCGCGTCGTGCACGAGCGCCTGGGCCATCTTCCCCGCCGCGATCCGGCCGTGGGGGACGAGGACCACGCACTCCAGGCCGGCCTTCACGGCGTAGGCCGCGGCGGACGCGCTCGTGTTGCCCGTCGACGCGCAGATCACCGCGCCGACGGCTTCGCTCGCGGCCGAGGAGATCGCCACCGTCATGCCCCGGTCCTTGAACGAGCCGGTGGGGTTGGCCCCCTCGACCTTGAGGTGCACCTCGCACCCCGTCAGCCCGGAGAGGTGCCCGGCCCGGACCAGGGGGGTGCCGCCCTCGCCCAGGGTCACGACCGGCACGTCCGGGCCCAGCGGGAGCCGCGCCGCGTACTCGGCGACGACACCCCGCCAGAGCCGGGCGGTCACTGGCCCTCCACCCGCATGACGCTCAGCACCCGCCGCACGACGTCGAGCCCCGCCAGCGTCTCCACCGTCGCGGAGAGCGCCGCGTCGGGCGCGTGGTGGGTGACGATGACGAGGACGGCGTCGTCCTCGCCGCGCTTCTCCTGGCGCACGGTCTCGATCGACACGTTGTGCTCGGCGAAGGCCGTCGCCACCCGGGCCAGCACGCCGGAGCGGTCGGCCACGTCGAGGCTGACGTGGTAGCGGGTCAGGGTCTCGCCGATCGGGCGCAGCCGGAGGTCGGCGTAGGCGGACTCACCGGGGCCGCGCCCGCCCGACACCTTGTGGCGCGCGACCGCGACGACGTCACCGAGCACGGCGCTCGCGGTGGGCGCCCCGCCGGCACCCTGCCCGTAGAACATCAGCTCGCCGGCGGCCTCGCACTCGACGAACACGGCGTTGAAGGCTTCGCGGACGCCGGCCAGCGGGTGGGTGAGCGGGATCATCGCAGGATGGGCACGCACCCCGACGGCCCGGCCGTCGTCGGAGAGCTCGGCGATGGCCAGCAGCTTGACCACGCACCCCATCTCGCGGGCGCTGGCCACGTCGGCCGCCGTCACCTCGGTGATGCCCTCGCGATGCACGTCGGCCGCCGTGACGCGGGTGTGGAAGGCCAGCGCGGCGAGGATGGCGCCCTTGGCGGCCGCGTCGAAACCCTCGACGTCGGCGGTCGGGTCGGCCTCGGCGTAGCCGAGGGCCTGCGCCTCCTCCAGCGCCTCGGCGAACCCGGCGCCGCTCTCGGTCATCCGCGTGAGCACGAAGTTCGTCGTGCCGTTGACGATGCCCAGGACGCGGCGCACCCGGTCGCCCGCCAGCGACTCGCGCAGCGGGCGCAGCAGCGGGATCGCTCCGGCAACCGCGGCCTCGTAGTAGAGGTCCCCGCCGTGCTTGTCGGCGGCCTCGAACAGCGTGGCCCCGTCCTCGGCCAGCAGGGCCTTGTTGGCGGTGACCACCGACGCGCCGTGCTCGAGCGCGGACAGGATGAGCGCGCGGGCCGGCTCGATCCCTCCGATCACCTCGACCACGACGTCGATGTCGTCACGGGCGACCAGCGACTCGGCGTCGCCGGTGAACAGCGAGGGGTCGACCGGGAGATCGCCGCGCGCCCGCGAGGGGCGCCGCACCGCGATGCCGGCCAGCTCCAGAGGTCGCCCGACACGGGCCGCGAGATCGTCGGCGTGCGTCGAGAGCAGGCGGGCGACCTCGCTACCGACGACGCCGCACCCGAGAAGCGCGACCTTCAGCGCGGGTCCTGGCATGAGCGCCAGCCTCTCAGACGGGACCCGCGGACGGAGGCTCCGACCGCGATCCGGCCGCCGCGCCGCCTCTCAGGGGGTGACGACGTGGATGTTGATGTCGTAGCGGCCGAGGCAGCCGGCCAGGCCGAGCCAGAGCACGAGGTACATCTCGAGACCGCGAGCCGACGAGATGCCGCCGAGGTCGCGGATGTTCTCCGCCGCCCAGCCCGTCTCCTGGAGCAGGGAGCGCACGGTCGCCTTGGCGTCGCCGTCGTCGCCGGCCATGAACACGTCGTGGCTGCCGGGCAGCGCGGCCGGGTCGACCATGACGGAGGCGGTGACGGTGTTCAGCGCCTTCACGACCCGCGCCTGGGGGAAGGTCCGCTGGATGCGCTCGGCGAGGCTGTCGTCACCGACCGGGTCTAGCAGGATCGGCGGGCCGTAGGCGGCGATCGGGTTGGCGACGTCCATCAGGACCTTTCCTGACAGGTTGTCCCGGCCCGCGGCCTCCAGGGCCACGAGGGAGCTCACGCCGGCGGTCGCGTTGACCACGACGTCGCCGTGGGCCGCTGCGTCGGCGAACGTGCCGGCCGTGCCTCGCCCACCGGTCCCACCCGCCCAGCCCACCGCCGCCGCGTTGTCGGCGGTGCGCGACCCCATGACCACGTCGTGGCCGAGCTCGACGAACCGGGTCGCCAGTGTCGTGCCGACCGTCCCCGTCCCGAGGACGCCGATGCGCATGAGCCCACCGTCCAGCGCCGGGCGCAGGTTGGCAAGGGCGTCAGCCGACGTCGAGCGCGTGGAGGTCCTCCACCGTCTCCCGGCGGACCAGGACCCGGGAGCCCTGCTCGCTCACCCCGACGACCGGTGGCCGCGGCACGTGGTTGTAGGTCGAGGCCATCGACCGGCAGTAGGCGCCGGTCGCCGCGACGGCGAGCAGGTCGCCGGGCGCCAGGTCTGCGGGGAGCCAGGCGTCCTTGACCACGACGTCGCCGCTCTCGCAGTGCTTGCCGACCACCCGGGCGAGCATCGGCGGCGCGTCGGACGACCGGGACGCGAGGGCCACGGTGTAGTCCGCGTCGTAGAGCGCGGTCCTGATGTTGTCGCTCATGCCGCCGTCGACCGACACGAAGGTCCGCAGCCCCTCGACCGGCTTGACGGTGCCCACCTCGTAGACCGTCACGGTCCCGGGTCCGACGATGCCGCGCCCGGGCTCGACGGCGAGCAAGGGCACCGGGAGGCCGTACGCCGCGCACTCGCGCTCGACGATGGCGATGATCGACCGGCCCATCTCGAGGACGTCGGCCGGGTCGTCGGCACTCGTGTAGGCGATGCCGAGGCCACCTCCCAGGTTGAGCTCGGGGAGCACGGCCCCCAGCTCGTCGCGCACCTGGGCGAGCAGTCCGACGACACGGTGGGCTGCGACCTCGAAGCCACCCGCGTCGAAGATCTGCGAGCCGATGTGCGAGTGGAGCCCGACGAGCTCGAGCCCTGGCGCCGCCAGCACCCGGCGCACTGCGTCCAGGGCGTCGCCTCCGGCGAGTGAGAAGCCGAACTTCTGGTCCTCGTGCGCGGTCGCGATGAACTCGTGCGTGTGCGCCTCCACGCCGACCGTGGCCCGGACGAGGACGCGCTGGGTGATGCCGCGGGCCGTGCACAGGGCGGACAGGCGCTCGACCTCGTCGAGCGAGTCGACCACGACGCGTCCGACCCCCGCGTCGAGGGCGGCCTCCAGCTCGGCCACCGACTTGTTGTTGCCGTGCAGCAGCAGCCGGTCACCGGGGAAGCCGGCGCGGACGGCGACCGCCAGCTCTCCTCCCGTGCAGACGTCGAGGCCGAGCCCCTCCTCCTCGACCCACCGCGCGAGCCTCGTGCAGAGGAACGCTTTGGCCGCGTAGAACACCGAGGCCCGGCCGAAGGCCTCGCGGTAGTCGCGGCAGCGGCGCCGCAGGTCGGCCTCGTCGAGCAGGAAGACCGGCGAACCGTGCTCGGCCACCAGCGCCCGCACGTCGTGGCCGCGCAGCAGCAGGTGCCCGGCGTCCGAGCGCTCAGCGCCGAGCGGCCACACGGCCGGGTCGAGCGCGCCGAGGTCGGCAGGGGGGCCTGCGTGCGAGGCCTCGTGGGCGAGCTCGCCGGACCGGGGACCGGCCGGGTGGACGCGCACCGCGCCGCTACATCCGCTCGGGCGCGGCGACGCCCAGCAGGCCCAGGCCGTTCGCCAGGACCACCCTGGTGGCCTCGACCAGCCACAGCCGCGCCCGGTGCAGGTCGGTGAGCTCCTCGTCGCCGCGCGGCAGCACCCGGCAGACGTCGTAGAAGCGGTGGTAGGTGCCCGCGAGCTCCTCGAGGTAGCGCGCCACGCGGTGCGGCTCGCGCAGCTCGGCCGCGGTCGCAACGACCCGCGGGTACTCGCCGAGCGCCCCTAGCAGCGCGCCCTCCCGGTCGTGGTCGAGCAGCTCCGGGTGGAGGTCGCCCCTGTCGATGTCCAGCTCGGCGGCGTTGCGCAGCAGGCTCGAGACCCGGGCGTGCGCGTACTGCACGTAGTAGACGGGGTTGTCGTTGGTGTGGCGCGCCCACAGGTCGAGGTCGAGGTCGATCGGCGAGTCGGTGGAGTAGCGCGCCAGGGCGTAGCGCGCGGCGTCGATGCCGATGGCGTCGACCATGTCGTCGAGCATGACGACGGTGCCGGCCCGCTTGCTCATGCGCACCGGCTCGCCCTCGCGCACGAGGTTGACCATCTGCCCGATGAGCACCTCGAGCGTCTGGTCGGGGTCGTCGCCGAAGCAGGAGACCATCGCGCGGAGCCGGTTGACGTAGCCGTGGTGGTCGGCGCCCAGCATGATCACGACCTTGTCGAAGCCGCGCAGCCGCTTGTCGAGGTAGTAGGCGCAGTCGGCGAGGAAGTAGGTCGGTTCCCCGTTGCCACGGACGAGGACCCGGTCGCGGTCGTCGCCGGCGTCGGTCGTCCGGAGCCAGGTCGCGCCCTCCTGCTCGTAGGTGTGGCCCTGGTCGCGCAGCCGCGTCAGCGCCTCGTCGAGCTCGTTCTTGGTGTGCAGGTCCTTCTCGTTGAAGTAGACGTCGAAGCCGACCCCGAACTCCGTGAGCGAGGTCTTGATCTCGGAGAACATCAGGTCCACGCCCTCGACCCGGAAGCACTCCTGGGCCTCGGCGTCGGGCAGGGTCAGCACGTCGCTGCGGATCTTCACGACTGCCTTCGCGATCTCGTCGACGTAGGCCCCGGCGTAGCCGTCCTCGGGCGTCGGCTCGCCCCGCGCCGCGGCGAGCAGCGAGCGGGCGAACCGGTCGATCTGCGACCCGGCGTCGTTGAAGTAGTACTCGGTCGTCACGGCGGCGCCGCTGGCCGTGAGGAGCCGGGCGAGGGCGTCGCCGACGGCGGCCCACCGGACGGCGCCGATGTGCACCGGGCCCGTGGGGTTCGCCGAGACGAACTCGAGGTTCACCTTCTGCCCGGACAGCAGCGTGTTGTGGCCGTACGACTCGCCGGCGTCCACGACCGTCCGGGCCAGCTCGCCCTGAGCGGCGGAGTCGAGCGTGATGTTGAGGAATCCCGGGCCCGCGACATCGACCTCGGCGATGCCCTCCGCGTCGCGCAGCCGGAGCGCGACGGCCTCCGCCACCTCGCGGGGCGGCCGCCCGGCGGGCTTGGCCAGCTGCAGCGCGACCGAGGTCGCGTAGTCACCGTGCTCCTTGACCTTGGGCCGCTCCACCCGCACCTCGTCGGGCACGGCGACGCTGAGGTCGCCCGAGTCGACGGCCGACTGCACGGCCGCCCGGACTGCGGAGGAGAGATCGGCCGGGGTCACCTCGCCAGGCTATCGAGGCTGGTCAGCAGGCCGGTTGCTCGACCAGGTCGCGGACCGTGCGCACCAGGGTCGCGGGGTCGAACGGCTTGGTGACGTAGGCGTCGACGCCCACGTCCTTGCCGCGCTGCACGTCGGCCTCCTGCGCGCAGGCCGTCACCATGGCGACCTTCAGGTGCTTCGTCCGGGGGTCGGCGCGCAGCTGCGCCACCGTCTCGAAGCCGTCCAGCCGCGGCATCCTGACGTCGATCGTGATGACGTCCGGCGCGGTCTCGACGACCTTGTCCAGCGCGTCGCGGCCGTCCACCGCGGTGACGACCTCGAAGCCTTCGAGCTCGAGGTTCACCGAGATGAGACTGCGGATGACGTCGCTGTCGTCGACCACCAGGACCCGCCCGAGAGTGCCACCCACGGGCCGAGGCTACGGGGCGAACCGGCGGCGCGAAGGGCGTTCGACCGGCTGATAACCTCGGCTTTGCCCGGGCCCCCGTAGCTCAGGGGATAGAGCACCGCCCTCCGGAGGCGGTGGCGTAGGTTCGAATCCTACCGGGGGCGCCCCTGCGTACGGTGACCTCCGTGATCCGCCCCCTGGTCGCCCGTCTCTGGTTCGGCGCGACCGCGCTGGTCGTCGCGACGGGCGTCGTCGTGCAGGTCGTCGCCACCGCCCGGCTGGACCGTGGCTACTTCGACTCCGACGCGAGCCGGGTGGCGAACGTCTTCTGCTACTTCACGGTGCAGTCGAACCTCATCGTGATGGTGACCTGCGCGCTGCTCGCCGTACGGGTCCGCCGGACGCCGACCTGGCTGCGGGTGCTGCGCCTCGACGGTGTGGTGTGCATCGCGGTGACGTTCGCCGTCTTCCACCTCGCGCTGTCGTCGCTGCAAGACCTGGAGGGCCTTGCGCGGCTGGCCGACTTCCTGCTGCACACCGCGTCTCCCGTGCTGTGCGTGCTCGGCTGGCTGCTGTTCGGGCCGCGGGGGAAGACGTCGTGGCGCGTCGTCGGGCTGTCGGTGGCGTTCCCGCTGCTGTGGCTCGCCTTCGCCCTGGTGCGCGGCCCGCTGGTCGGCGGCTTCTATCCCTACCCGTTCCTCGACGTGAGCGACCTCGGCTACCCGCGCGTGCTGCTCAACGCGACTGCCGTGGCCGCGCTGTTCCTCGCTCTCGCCGCCGGCGCCCACCTGCTCGACGTGCGGCTCGACACCGGACTGCGCGCGCGGTTCCGCAGACGCTGAGCCAGGTGCGGGCCCGCGACGGCAGCGGCCGGCGTGGAGACGCTGGCCGTGCCAGTTCCATGATCGGAGCCCGACCGTCGTGAGAGCGACCGGGCTCCGGCTCCATTCGACGTCGACCGACTGCCGAACGCGTCCGTGCGAACCTCCTCCACCCGCCCGCCACAACCACTCATGCATGATCACCGGCGGTGGGAGGGGGCGCTGACCTGCAGGAACCCACGGCCGCAACCACTCGTGCATGATCACCGAGGAGAAGGGGGGAACGGGACGGCGATCGATGCCAGGTCGCTGCCCGAGCGCGCGGGCTCCGGCGAACCGGTCAGGCGCGCAGGGCCGACGCCAGCCGCGCGATGTCCTCCGACCCGACCCGGCAGCACCCACCGACGAAGCGCGCCCCGCGCGCGACCCACTCCTCCGCGGCGACCGGGTCGACGCCGGCGCCGTCACCGCCCCACGTCCGCGCCGCACCGTCCCAGCTCTCCCCGCTGTTCGGGTAGGCGACGGCGGGCTTCCCGCTCCTCTCCACGGCTGCGGACACAAGGTCGGCCACGTGCTCCGGCGCGGTGCAGTTCACGCCCACCGCGACCACGGCGTCGACCTCGCGCGCGAGCGAGAACACCCGGCCGGCGTCCTCGCCCCGGCGGGTGTGCGAGCGGTCGGCGCACGTCAGCGACAGCCACGCCCGGGTCCCGGCGGGCAGTGCCGACAGCAGGCCCAGGAGCACCGTCGCCTCCTGCTCGGACGGGATCGTCTCGACAGCCAGCAGGTCGGCGCCGGCGTCGGCGAGCACGTCCAGACGCCGGGCGTGGAAGTCGCGGAGGAACGCGTCCGTCACCCCGTAGTCACCGTGGTACTCGGACCCGTCGGCCACCACGGCGCCGTAGGGGCCGACCGAGACGGCCACCTCGCGGCGTACGCCGTCGGTCGCCTCCGCCTCGTCCGCCGCCGACCGAGCGAGCGAGACGCTCGACCTCATGAGCGCCTCCGCCTGCGCCGCGGAGACGCCGGCCGCGGCATAGCCCTCGAAGCTCGCCTGGTAGCTCGCGGTCGTCGCCACCTGTGCCCCCGCCCGGAAGAAGGCGAGGTGCGTGTCCCGCACGGCCTGCGGGTCGTCGCGCAGCAACCGCGCCGACCAGAGGTCGTCGGAGAGGTCGTGGCCGCGCCGTTCGAGCTCGGTCGCCAGCCCGCCGTCGAGCAACGTCACCGGCACCGGAGGCATGAGAACTGTGTACCCCACCGGCGGCTAGGGTCGCGGGCATGACCACAGCGGCGGACCTCGTCACCCGGCACCAGGAGACCCTGCAGCGCGCGCTCACCGCGATCCGGGAGCGCACCTACTGGTCGGCCTACCCCGAGAACCTCAAGGCGTACGGCGAGGAGGGCACCCAGTCGGCCGCCGCCGGCAAGGAGGCCTTCGACGCCTACCTCGGCAAGCCGTTCCCGCTGCAGCAGGCCGGCACGGACGGCGAGGTCACCGGCGAGCGCTCGCCCTACGGCATCGACCTCGGCGTGACCTACCCCCACGCCGACCCCGACCGCCTGCTCGCGGCCGCCCGGAACGCGATCGCCGACTGGCGCGACGCCGGCCCCGACACCCGCGCGGGCGTCGTCCTCGAGGTGCTGCACCGCATCAACGCGCGCAGCCACGAGCTGGCGCAGGCCGTCATGCACACCTCGGGGCAGGGCTACGCCATGGCCTTCCAGGCCGGCGGGCCGCACGCGCAGGACCGCGCGCTGGAGGCGGTCGCCTACTCGTACGCAGAGATGACCCGTCATGCCGGCGAGGCCGTCTGGGAGAAGCCGCAGGGCAAGCGCCCGCCGCAGCGGATGACGAAGAAGTTCACCGTCGTGCCCCGCGGCGTCGCCCTGGTGATCGGCTGCAACACGTTCCCGACGTGGAACTCCTACCCCGGCCTCTTCGCCAGCCTCGTCACCGGCAACGCCGTCGTCGTGAAGCCGCACCCGGGCGCGGTGCTGCCACTGGCCATCACGGTGGCGATCGCCCGCGAGGTGCTGACCGAGGCGGGCTTCGACGCCGACCTCGTCACGCTCGCCGCCGAGGGCCCGGGCGAGGGGCTCGCGAAGACCCTCGCCCTGCGACCCGAGGTGAAGGTCATCGACTACACGGGGTCGACCCCGTTCGGCACCTGGCTCGAGCAGAACGCCCACCAGGCCGCCGTGTTCACCGAGAAGGCAGGCGTCAACGTCGTCGTCGTCGACTCGACCGACGACTACAAGGGGATGCTCGCCAACCTCGCCTTCTCGCTGTCCCTCTACAGCGGCCAGATGTGCACCACCCCGCAGAACCTGCTGGTCCCCCGCGACGGCATCACCGCCGACGGCGGGCACAAGAGCGTCGAGGAGCTCGCCGCCGACCTGGCCGGCGCCGTCGAGGGACTGCTCGGCGACGACGCCCGGGCGACCGCACTCCTGGGCGCCGTGGTCAACGACGCGGTCGTCGAGCGGCTGGAGAGCGCGCCCTCGTCCGGGACGGTCCTCCTCGCCTCGCGGTCGATCGCACACCCGGACTTCCCCGAGGCGCGCGTGCGCACACCGACCGTCGTCCGCGTCGACCGCGGCGACGAGGCCGTCTGGGGCCAGGAGTGCTTCGGGCCGGTGTCCTTCCTCGTGACGACGGACAGCACCACCGACTCGCTGGCGCTCATGCGCGACTCGGTCGAGCAGCACGGCGCCATCACCGCCGCCGTCTACTCCACCGACGAGAAGGTGCTCGACGCCGCCGAGGAGGCGGCCGTGGAGTCGGGTGTCGCGCTCTCGTGCAACCTCACCGAGACGGTGTACGTCAACCAGTCGGCCGCCTTCTCCGACTTCCACGCGACCGGCGCGAACCCGGCTGCGAACTCGGCGCTGACCGACGCGGCGTACGTCGCGAGCCGGTTCCGCATCGTGCAGTCGCGCCGGCACCTCCCGGCTGAGTCCCCGGCACAGCCCTAGGGCCACACCGGGTCCGTCGCTCCGTCCTTCGCCGGACCGACGGACGTTCGTCATGCGCTCGCAACGTTCTGCGGGCAGGGGCGAGAGAGAAACGCACTGCGCGGTTTCCGCCGCCCGTGTGCGGGAACCGGCGCCCCCACGACAACGACCCCGGAGGTACTTCGATGTCTGCACGATCCGTGCAAGCGGTCGACTGGCAGGGCGGCATTTCCGACGCCTGGACCACGATCGCCACGTTCATCCCCAAGCTGCTGTTCTTCTTCGTCGTCCTGCTCGTGGGCTGGCTGATCGCCAAGGCGGCCGCCAAGCTCACCGACGGCGTCCTCGAGCGGGTCGGTTTCGACAACGCCGTCGAGCGCGGCGGGATCAAGAAGGCGCTGGCCAAGAGCAAGTACGACGCGTCGGACATGGTCGCCAAGCTCGTGAAGTACGCGATCATCCTGCTCACGCTCGTCATCGCGTTCAACGTGTTCGGGCCCAACCCGATCAGCGAGCTGCTGCAGGACGTCGTGGCGTTCCTGCCGAGGCTGATCGTCGCCATCGTCATCGTCGTGGTGGCCGCGGCCATCGCCAAGGCCGTCAAGGACCTCGTGCAGAACATGCTCGGCGGTCTGTCCTACGGCAACGTGCTCGCCAACATCGCGTCGATCTTCATCCTGTTCCTGGGCGTGATCGCCGCGCTCAACCAGGTCGAGGTCGCCACGACGGTGACCACCCCGGTGCTCATCACGATCCTCGCGACCATCGGCGGCGTGATCGTCGTCGGCGCCGGCGGCGGCCTCATCCGTCCGATGCAGTCCCGTTGGGAGCAGTGGCTGACCAGCGCCGAGCGCGAGAAGGACACCATCAAGGCGGAGGTCAACCTGCGGAGCTCGCAGCGCGAGCCCGCCGGCGCCCCCTACGACGGCCGGGCCGGCGACCCGTCCCTGGAAACGCGTCAGCTCTGAGCATCCGCACCCACCCCTAGATCAGAAGGGACAGACATGACCACCATCGAGCAGTCCGTAGAGGTATCCGTCCCGGTGAGCACCGCCTACAACCAGTGGACGCAGTTCGAGTCGTTCCCCGAGTTCATGGAGGGCGTCGACCGCATCGAGCAGACCGGCGACACCATGACGCACTGGGTCACCAGCATCGGCGGCGTGTCCCGGGAGTTCGACGCCAAGATCACCGAGCAGCACCCGGACGAGCGCGTCGCCTGGCGCACGGTCGACGAGCCGCACCAGGCGGGCGTCGTGACGTTCCACCGGCTGTCCGAGGACACCACGAAGGTCATGGTGCAGATGGACTTCGAGCCGGACGGGCTGGCCGAGCAGGCCGCCGACAAGCTGGGCATCGTGAAGCACCGGGTCAAGGGCGACCTCGACCGGTTCAAGGAGTACATCGAGAGCCGCGGCACCGAGACCGGCGGGTGGCGCGGTGACGTGAGCTAGGAGGAGACTCCGCCTCATGGCGGCCGGCAATCGGCGGGACGAGACTCCCGACGAGCAGGCCGACCGCCAGTACAGCGAGCTGCTGCAGGAGCTGCGCGTCGCCCAGACCGGCGTGCAGCTCCTGTTCGCGTTCCTCCTGACGCTCGCGTTCACGCGGCGGTTCACCCAGATCACCGACGGGCAGAAGTGGCTGTACGTGGCGACGCTGCTCGCGACCGGCGTCGCGGCCGCACTGCTCATCGGGCCGGTGCCCTTCCACCGGCACGTGTTCCGCAAGGGACTCAAGCCTCGCCTGGTCTCGGTGACCGACCTGATGGCCCGGGGCGGCCTGGCGATGCTCGTCCTGGCGCTCAACGGGGGTGTGCTGCTGATCCTCGACGTCGTGCTGGGGCGTCCGGCGTCCTACGTCCTCGCCGCGCTGCTCCTCTCGGTCTTCGTCCTCCTCTGGTACGTCGTCCCGCGCAGCGTCTCGCTCCAGCCGCCGGAGGACCGACACGGAGTGTGACCGGCGCCAGCGCGGGTAGTCGGCCCACATGCCCAGCAGCGTCGTCCGGCTCGTCGCGCTCGACCACGACCGCATGCTGCGGCTGGCCCGGCGTGCCTGCTCCCCCGGTCCGAGCCAGGACCGGTGGCGCGACGAGCTCGTGCAGCTCCTGCGCGCGCACGCGGCGGCCGAGGCCGAGGTCCTCGACGCCTCCGGGGTGGCGGAGCGGCTGCGGCCGGTCGACGACGAGGTCGCGACGGTCACCGACGCCCTCGCGTCCTCGGCGATCGGCGGGCCCGAGATGGGCTCGGCCTGTGAGCGGCTCGAGCGGCTGCTGCGAGTGCATGCCGACCTGCTCGCCGAGCAGGTGCTCGGCCCGCTCGAGGCGGCGGTCCCCCGCCGGGAGATCCGGCGGCTCGGCGGGGCCTACGAGACCCGCCGAGACGAGGCGCTGCGCGAGGCCGGCACCGACGAGCGCCCGCCGCGTCGGCTGGACCTTCCCCGGGCCGAGCTCTACGAGCTGGCCCGCCGGGCCGGCATCCAGGGCCGCTCGGCGATGAGCCGACGCGACCTCATCAGCGAGCTGCAGCGACGCCAGCGGCCGTGAGCGTCAAGTCGGCCGTGCGGCGAGCCGACGCTAGGTGGGAGACCCGTGTCGGGTGCCCAGCCACGAAGGACGTCCATGCCACGCCGAGTGCCCGGCCGCGCCGTGCGCGGGCTCCTGGTGCTGCTCGTCCTCGCCCTGGCCGCCGCCCCAATCGCCCCGACGTACGCCGACGACGATCCCGCGCAGATCGGCAGCACGGGGGTCGGCACCGATCTCGACGACGTCCTGAAGCAGGTCCGTGAGGAGCTGGCCGAGTCCAGCGAGGCGATGGTCCGAGCCGCCGCCGACCTCCGGCTCGCCGAGTCCGCCCTCCCGGGGGCGCAGCAGACCGCGGCGCACGCCGCCCGCCTCCTGGCGACCGCGAAGCGCCGCCAGGAGGAGGCCGCCCACCTGCGCGCGCAGGCCCAGGTCCGTCTCATCCTCAGCAACCAGCAGGCCGAGGCGTCCGCGGACCAGGTCGAGGAGCAGCAGGCCCGCCTCGGGCGTCTCGCCAGGGCCGCCTACCAGGCCGGCGGCTCGCTGGGCGAGGTGTCGATGCTGCTCGAGGCGCGCTCCCCGGCGGACTTCGCCGAGCGCCTCGTGTCCTGGCAGACCGTCGTCTCGTCGCAGCGTTCGGTGCTCTCCGACCTCGAGACGGTGCAGGAGTCCTTCGGCGACCGGACCCAGGGCCTGGAAGCGGTCCGCGATGCCCTGGCCAGCGCCGACGAGCGCGCCCAGCGCGAGCTCCGGGCGGTCGTCGAGCTCGAGCAGGAGGCCCGCGAGGCAGAGGCGACGGTCGGCCGGCTCGTGGCCGCCCGCGAGGCGGCCCTCGCCGCGGCCCGGGCCGCCCAGGCCGACGACGACGCGGCGCGTGCCCGGCGCGACTCGGTGTCCGGCGAGCTGCAGTCCGAGCTGGCCGCCCAGGCCGGCCAGCAGCTCGGCCCCGAGGGCTCGCGCGACGGGTCGACGGTGCCCGCGAAGGCCGGAACCCTCGCCTGGCCGGTGCAGGGCAGGCTCTCCTCGCCGTTCGGGATGCGGGTGCACCCCATCACCGGCGTCTACAAGCTGCACACCGGCACCGACCTGGGCGCCCCGTGCGGCACCCCGGTGCGCGCCGCCCGGGACGGCGTCGTCACCGCAGCCGGGTGGAACAGCGCGTACGGCTGGCGGACCGTCGTCTCGCACGGCGTCGTCGACGGCGTGCTGCTCACCACGACGTACAACCACCAGGAGGGCCTCGGCGCCCAGGTGGGTGCGCGGGTCGGCACGGGCCAGGTCATCGGACGGGTGGGCTCGACCGGCTACTCCACCGGCTGCCACCTGCACTTCGAGCTCTACGTCAACTCGAGCCTGGTCGACCCCGAGCGCTGGCTGCCGGCCCACTGACGCGCGCGGGAGCGCCCAGTCCCGCAAGGTGCTCGCCGAAGCCGCGCGGTGCCCGCGCGTCGCACCGGGCGCTGGTCACGACGGGGATGCCGCCCGTGCGCACGACGCGGCGGTGGGCGAGGGCGGCCACGAGGGCCACGTCCTCGCCGTGGTCGAGCGCCGCGAACCCGCCCACCTGGACGTAGGCCTCGGCCCGCAGACCGGCGTTCGCGCCGTGGACGTGCGGGTGCCCATCCTCGGGCCGGTAGGCAGCTCGCCACTGGCTCGCGACCTGCGGCGGGTGCTGGGTCCAGTCGTCCACCTCGACGGTACCCAGCACCAGGTCGGCCCCGGACCCGGCCAGCGCCACCTGCCGGGCCAGCCAGTCAGCCGGCACCCGCGAGTCGGCGTCGGTCGTGGCGAGCCAGAGCGTCCCGAGGGCTGACGGCGGGTGCCCGGCGAGCACGTCGGCGAACCCGGCGGCACGGGCGGCACCGACGTTTCCCGCCACGACCGCCATCGCCCGCGCCCACGGCCGCGCGGCCACCACGTCGGCACTCGCGTCGTGGCACCGGTCGAGCACGACGAGGACCTCCACCGGCACTCCGTCGTGCTCCACCCGTTCGGCCGCCGTCCGCAGGGCGTCGAGACACCCCGGGAGCAGCTCCTCCTCGTCGCGGGCCGGCACCACCACGGCCACACCCGTGACGGTCATCCGACGAGCCCCTCGCGGCGTGCCACGGAGGCCGTCGAGCCCTTGGTCCACACGTCGAGCAGGAAGTCCTCCTCGACGTGGCCGACCGCCCGGACGAGGGCGGGACGAGCGCCCAGGGCGTCGTGCACGGCGTCACCGGTGCCCGGGTAGTCGGCGACCGGGTGCCGCCAGTGGCAGGCGAGCAGCGTGCCGCC
Organism: uncultured Actinomycetota bacterium; assembly: GCA_963705885.1. Lineage (GTDB taxonomy): Bacteria > Actinomycetota > Actinomycetes > JACCUZ01 > JACCUZ01 > MFD01275-c22. The sequence continues at coordinate 3,529,556 of OY970120.1, forward strand.
GTCGGTCAACGACGCGACCGCGCGGTCGACGAGGATCGCCAGGTCGCCCGGGTCCAGGTAGTAGCCGATCTCGGAGAGCACGACCAGGTCGAAGCCGCCGGCGGGCCACTCCTGAGGCACCCGCAGCCGGCGGACCGCGACGTGCCGGCGATCGCGCACCGCCGCGGACGCGGACGCCACCGCGCTCTCGTCGACGTCGGTGGCGACGAGCGCGTCGCACCGGCCGGCCAGCAGGGTGGTCAGGGCGCCGACGGAGCAGCCCGGCTCGAACGCGCGGGTGTAGCGGGGCCGGGGCAGCGCCGCGAGGGTGAGCTCGCGCTTACGCCGCTCGTACCACCGCGACCGGAACCCCCAGGGGTCCTCGGACTCGGCGTACATCCGCTGGAAGTACTCGACCGGCAGCGTCATCGCAGCACCACCTCGTGGTCGCGGGCGAAGTGCGCCAGGACCTGGGGTGGCAGGACGGGGCCGTCCACGGGGGCCGGACCCAACGGCTGCACCTGCGAGACGAAGCAGGCCACGGCCGCGGCCTTGCGCTCGCGCGCCCCGGCGTCGAGGTCGAGGCGCCGGGCCCGCGACCAGGGCACCCGGTCGTCGCCGGGCCGGGCCCAGTGCCACATCCAGACGGGGTACTCCAGCACCCTCGCGCAGACCGACCGGGCGGCGCGACCGCATGCCTCGTGGTCGGGGTGGCCGTCGCCGGACCACGGCGCGACGACGACGTCGTCGGGGAGGACCACCTCGCGCAAGGCCTCGACCAGGTCGGCCTCGCGACCGGCGAGGCCGCCGTCGGGCAGCCCCAGGCGATGACCGGGCGCCTCGCCGGCGCCCAGCAGCGCGAGAGCCGCGGCCGACTCGGCCCGGCGCAGCGCGGCGAGCCGCCCCGGTGCCACCGCCGTGGACCCGACGTGCGAGGCCTCGCCGTCGGTCGCCCAGACGAAGCGCAGGTCGGCACCGGACGCGGCGAGAGCCACGACGAGACCACCGGCGCCGAGCACCTCGTCGTCGGGGTGCGCGGCCAGCACCACGACCCGAGGCCCGAGGTCGGTCATGTCCAGCCGAGGCCATTGCGCGCGCTCCGGCCACTGCGCCCAGCACTGCTCGTCGGTGCCGTGGCCCGGCCGAATCCCGGTCACCACGGCCAGGTCCCGGTCTCGAGCGCGCCGCGGCCGTGCTCCTCGAGGTCGCGCTCGGCGTGGCTCTGACGCAGGTAGAGGGTGAGGCCCGCGACAGCCCGCGCGTGGTCGAGGTCCATCGCCAGCGGCGCCGGGCCCAGAGCACGCCCGACGCGGTCCATGACCTCGACCGAGGTGCGTTCCACCACGGCGCGCACCCGACCGGCGGTGCGCCGCGCGGTGCCCGCGGCGTCGGTCGGGTCGGCGTCGGCCGCGCGTGCCGCGTCGTCGAGCAGGCTCCCGGCCGCGGCCAGCGCGACGTCCACCGCACCCGCATGGGCCAGCGCGTGGGCGTGCAGCGGCCGCCGCGCGTGGGCGGCCGCGAGCGCCCCCGCGACCGCGGTCGCGCCACCGAGCCAGACGGCGGCCACCCCGACCGCGCCGTGCCAGAAGCCGGGCCGCTGCAGGTAGGCCTCCGGCCCGCCCACGGCCTCGGCCGGGTGGGCCTCGAACCGGACCGAGCGGCTGTCGCTGCCCGGCAGCGCCGGGGACGGCCAGGTGCCCTCGACCGGCCTCGCCGTCGAGCCGTCCAGGTCGACGGCGAAGAGCCGGTAGCCGTCGGCGGCGCCCGCCGTGACGAGCGCGTGGTCGCAGGTGCCGGCGCCGCTGCACCAGGGCTTGGTGCCGGTCAGCCGCCAGTCGCGACCGTCCCGGGACGCCACGAGCGGGGCGGTGGGCGGGTTGGCCGCCCAGACGCCCCAGACGCCCGGTGCGGGGTCGCCGACGCCCAGGTCGGCGAGCACGGCGAGCGCGTCGGTGTGAGCCTCGACCAGCCGCGCGAGGTCGAGGTCCGCGGCCCCGATCGCCTGCAGCGCCGCGAACCGCTCTCCGGTGGAGCCGCGTCCAGGAAGCGGCAGGTCGAGGAAGTCCTTGTCATGCAGATCGTGGACCCAGCGCGCCGTGCGCTCCACCGGGTCGTCGAGGTCGGGGCGCAGGCCGGTGACCAGCTCGCGGGCATGACCGGCCGTGGGGTGCATGGCGGCTGCCCTACCCGCGTTCGGCCGGTCTACGTCCGGAAATCTTCCGGAACTGTCGTTCGTTGGACAGATGACGAACAACACCGCACCCGAGGGACCGCATGACGACACAGCCTCTGTCCCGTCCCGACTCCCCTGCCACGACTCCAGACGCCCACCCCGACATCCCCCGCGACATCCACGACGACGAGGTGGCCACCCCGGACCTGGTCCGGCTCTACCTCGACGAGATCGGCCGATCCCCGCTGCTCGACGCGGCGACCGAGGTCGACCTGGCCCAGCGCATCGAGGCCGGGCTCTACGCGCGCCACCTGCTCGACGGCCTCGGCCACCGGCGCGCGGTCAAGCTGCGCGCGGCCGGCAAGCTCGCCAGCTCCTCCGAGCTGGCCCGTCTCGCCGACGATGGCGAGACGGCCAAGCGCGCCTTCATCCGGGCGAACCTCCGACTCGTCGTGTCGCTCGCCCGGCGCTACAGCCGGGCGTCCATGCCGCTGCTGGACCTGATCCAGGAGGGCAACGTCGGCCTGGTCCGCGCCGTCGAGAAGTTCGACTACGCCCGCGGCTACAAGTTCTCGACGTACGCCACGTGGTGGATCCGCCAGTCCATCGGCCGGGCCATCGCCGAGCAGAGCCGCACCGTCCGGCTCCCGGTCCACCAGGTGGAGAAGCTCAGCCGCCTGGCGCGCACCCGGCGCGAGCTCGCCACCAGCCTCGGGCACGACCCCACCGACGAGGAGGTCGCCGAGGACATGGGCATCCCGCTGGACCAGGTGCAGCACCTCGACGCCATCTCGCGGACGCCGACCAGCCTCGACGCCCTCGTCGGCGACGACGGCGGCACGACACTGGGCGACCTCGTCGACGCCGCGGACCCGGGGCCCGAGGACCTCGTCGTCGACCGCGACACCAGAGCCGGCCTCGTGGGCATGGTCGACCGCCTCACCGAGCGCGAGGCCGAGGTCATCCGCTGCCGCTACGGGCTCGTCCCCGGACCGAAGCAGACCTACGAGCAGATCTCCGGACGCCTCGGCGTCTCGCGGGAACGGGTCCGCCAGATCGAGCGCGAGGCGCTGGAGCACCTGCGCGGCTGGGTCGACGAGTCCGCCTGACCTCGGTGTGCCCGTCCGTCGGGCACCGCGGGGGTCACTCCTCGAGCGCCTCGCGGCCGGCGGCGGTCGTCACCACCGGGCCGTGGTGAGGGCACCCCTCCATCGCGGGCCCGCCGACCGCGCAGTGGTGGAAGTGGTGGGCCTCCGCCTCGGCGGCCTGGGCCCGACCAGGCGTGCGGACCGTCAGCAGCGCGAGCGCCGCGCCGACGAGCAGCAGGACCGCAGAGACCGACATGGCGGTCCGGTAGGCGGGCAGCAGCCGCTCCGGGTCGGAATATGCCACGCCGTCCAGACCGGCGACCAGTGGCAGTGCCGCCACGGCCAACAGGCCGGCGACGCGCGCCACCGCGTTGTTGACCCCGCTGGCCAGGCCGGCGTGGCGCTCCGGCGCCGCGGCGAGCACGGTCGCCGTGAGCGGGGCCACGGTGAGAGCGAGCCCCAGCCCGAACAGCGACGCTGCCGGCAGCACGTCGCCCCAGTAGGACACGTCCTCGTCGAAGCGGCTCATCCAGAAGACGGCCAGACCCGCAAGGGCGGGCCCGACGGTCATCGGCAGCCTGGGCCCGATCCGGGTGGCGAGGGCCCCCGCCCGGGCCGAGAGCAGGAGCAGCAGCACGGTGACCGGCAGCAGGCCCGCCCCCGCCGCGATCGGCGAGAAGCCGGCCACGACCTGGAGCATCAGCACGAGGAAGAAGAAGACCCCGCTCAGGGCGCCGTAGACCGCGAACGTCACGGCGTTCGTGGCGCTGAACAGCCGCGAGGAGAAGATGCCCAGCGGCAGCATCGGCTCGCGGGCCCGGTCCTCCCGCAGCACGAAGGCCACGAGTGCGGCCACCCCGCCGACGAGGGAGACGAGCACCATCGCCGCCCCGGGCCCGCTCTCCTGCCAGGCGATCAGCCCGTAGGTCAGCGCACCGAGCCCCGCCGCCCCGAGCACGGCGCCCAGCACGTCCAGGCTCGTCGATGCCTCGGGGTCGCGGCTCTCCGGGACGTGCCGGACGGCGACCACGACGACGACGGCGGCCACCGGCAGGTTGATGAGGAACACCCAGCGCCAGCCGGCGTTGTCCACGAGCCAGCCGCCGAGGAACGGGCCGAGCGCCCCGGCCAGGCCACCGAGCCCGCTCCAGGCGCCGATGGCGCGGGCCCGGTCCTCGGGACGGAAGCTGGACTGCAGGATCGCGAGGCTGCCGGGCGTCAGCAGCGCGCCGCCCACCCCCTGCACGGCGCGGGCGACGGCGAGCGTCTCGATGTCCGGTGCGAGCCCGCAGGCGAGGGACGCCACCGCGAACCACACGACGCCGACGACGAAGATGCGCCGGCGCCCGAAGCGGTCACCCAGCGACCCGCCGAGCAGGATCAGAGCGGCGAGGGTGAGCGTGTAGGCGTTGATCGTCCACTGCAGGCCGGAGATGTCGGCGTCGAGGTCGCGGCCTATGCGGGGCAGCGCGACGTTCACGACCGTCGCGTCGAGGAAGGCCAGCCCCGAGCCGAGCACCGTGGCGAGCATCACCCACCGTGCCCGCGCCTCGCCGAACCGCAGCCGCGGCGACGGCTCCGCGGTCGGCGCGGCATCGGTCATGACGGCATCCAACACCCGGTGGCGCACCGGCTGTGCCGCGGCTGGTGGACCCGCCTCGTGATCACCCCGCGTCATGGTCGGCGACCGTTGCGTGAGACACGACGCCCGACCGGCCGCGCCCTGGCCCGGAGTGACTACGGGCACCCCCCCAACGGGCGATTGTCGGGAGCCGCCGCACGCCGGACAAAGGTGTGGGGAGCGTCGGCACGGCGCTAGCGGGCGGGGTTGGGGAGGGGCTTCGTGATGGCCAGAATCCTGTGCATCGACGACGAGCTCGGGCTGCGCCGACTGCTCCGGAGGGTGCTCGAACCCGAGGGGCACATGGTGGCGACCGCACCCGACGCGATCACCGGACTCCGGCTGGCGTGCGACGAGAGCTGGGACCTGATCATCCTCGACCTGCTGCTCCCGGACCTGCCGGGGACCGCGGTCCTGGGCGTGCTCCTGGAGCGCAAGCCGGAGCAACGGGTCCTGGTGCTGTCCGCGCTCGGGGACACCGACTCGCGGGTCGCCTGCCTGGAACGCGGCGCGGTGGACTACATCAGCAAGCCGTTCGCGATCCGCGAGTTCACGGCGCGGGTGCGGTCGCGGCTGGCCGACCGGCCCCGGGCGGCGGGAGCGGTGATGGCCACGGCGGGGATCGAGCTGGACCTCGTGCGCCGGCGGGTCACCTGGTGCGGCCACTCGACAGAGCTCAGCCCCCGGGAGTTCCTCCTCGTCCAGCACCTCATGCAGCACTCCGGGTCGGTCTGCACGCGCGAGGAGCTGCTGCGGGAGGTCTGGGGATATGCGTTCGACCCGGGGAGCAACGTCGTCGACGTCACGGTCGGCCGGCTCCGGAACAAGCTGGGCGTGACGTTGATCGAGACCGTCCGCAACGTCGGCTATGCCCTTGCGGTCTGACCGGGCCGGGGGTCCCGGCCGCGGCTTGGGTCGCGGGGTGGACGTCGGCTTCGCGCTGACCGCACTTCTCCTGCTCGCCGCCATGGTCGCCCTGGACGGAGCGGCGACGGTTCCCTACCACGTCATGTTCGTCGTGTTCGCCGCCGTCTATGGCTACCGGACCTGGCCCCTGCCCGTCACGGTCCTCGTCCTCGGCGCCGTGATCCTCTCGACGGGCTCGGTCCTGTTCGCCGACTGGAGGGCCGGGGAGATCCCGGGGGACGAGCTGTTCGAGATCGTGCTGATGCCACTGATCGTCGGCGCGATGATCTGGCACGCCCGGCGCAGGGTCGTTGCGCAGCAGCAGGTCGAGCTCCTCATGCAGCAGGAACGCGAGGCCCGGGTTCGCGAGCACGAGTTCGCCCGCGACACCTCGCACGCCCTGCGCACTCCTCTCACGATCGCGAGGGGTCACATCGAGCTGCTGCACGAGTCCGCCCGGGACGACGGGGTGCGTGCCGACGCAGAGGTGGCGCTCGCGGAGCTCGACCGTCTCGACCGCATGGCGAGCCGCCTGCTCGCCATCGCCGAGCTCGAGCGACCCGACACCCTCAGCGTCCGTCCGGTCGATGTCGCGGCGCTCGTGCGCGAGACACATGCACGCTGGGCCGCATCCGTGGCACGACGGTGGTCCCTGGACTGCCCCGAGACCCTCAGGGCACCGGTGGATGACGACGTGCTGCGCGCGGTGCTGGACGCGCTCATCGAGAACGCCGTGAAGGTCACCAGCCCGCACGAGCGTGTGCGCGTCGTGTGCAGGCCGACCGCGGCGGCCGTGCTGGTCGCCGTCGAGGACGGCGGGCCGGGCATCGCGCCCGCCGACGCGCCGTTCGTCTTCGACCGCTTCTGGCGTAGCTCGCAGAAGCGGCAGGGGAGCGGTCTCGGCCTGTCCTTCGTGCGGGCGGCGGTCGAGGCGCACGGCGGCACGGTGCAGCTCGGCAGCTCGGCCGAGGGCGGTGCGGCCATCGGCTGCCTCCTGCCACGAGGTCCCGCGGGCGTACCGGGCCAGGCCAGGTCCCCCGACGCCACCCGCACCGGCGTCCCCGTCGCGCCCTGAGCGGGGGCAGCCGGCTCGCGTGGTCGAATGCGCGGGTGAGCGCGGGCTACTCGGGGACACCGCTGCCGCGCAAGCTGGGCATCGCGCGGGGACAGCGGGTGCTGCTGGTCGCGGCTCCGGACGGCTTCGACCTGGGGCCGCTGCCGGAGGTCGAGGTGCACCGCCGGGCGGGCCGGCTGCCGTACGACGTCGTGCTGGCGTTCCTGCGCGACCGGCGCACGCTGGAGCGCCGCCTCGACGGGCTGCGCCTGCGGGTCGTGCCGGACGGCGGGCTGTGGCTCGCGTGGCCCAAGCGGTCCAGCGGCGTGGCCACGGACCTCGACGAGAACGTGCTGCGTGACCTCGTGCTGCCGACCGGGCTCGTCGACAACAAGGTCTGCGCCGTGGACGACACGTGGTCGGCCCTGCGGTTCGTCGTCCGCCTGCGCGACCGCTGACCGGGCACCTGGCACGATCGGGACCGTGCGCAAGGTCCTCGTCCTGCTCGCGCTCGCCTGGGTCGCCGTGACGATCGCGGCCGCCGGAGTCGCCGTGGACCACGAGGTGCCCCACGACCTGTCGTTCCTGGGCGACCCTGGCGACCCGGACCGGGTCGGAGAGGACTGGCTGTTCGACTGGGGCACCGGCCTGGCGCCGCCTCTCGCGGCGGCCGCGGCCGGTGTGGTGCTGGCCGTGACGAGCAGCCTCGACGGGACGGTCGGCCGGCTGGCGGCGTTCCTCCTCGGCCTGCTCGGCGGCCTCTCGGTGATCTACACCCTGGCGAACGAGGTCACCGGCGACCTGCTGGTCGGGGACGGCGGGGAGCCGGTCGAGTCCGCCCTGGTGGCGGCGACGCTGGCGCTGGCCACGCTCCTGACGCTGGCGGGTTTCGCCACCTGGCTCACGGCACCCCGGGAGCGCTACCCCTGAGAGGTCACCCGCGGACCCGCAGGGCGCGCAGCGACCCCGGGCCGAGGACCGTGACCCGCACGTGGCGGGCCGGCCGGTCGAGGAGGTCGTAGGTCTCGAAGGCACCCGTTCGCCCGCTGCTCACGCCGCCGCGCGCCCTCGACCAGCGGCGCCCGTCCACCGACGTGGCGACGCGGAATCGCACGGCGCGGCCCGCGCCGCCGACCCAGCGCAGCGAGACCGCGCTCACCCGGCGGAGCCCCCCGAGGTCGGCCCGCGCGCGCCCGGACCGGCCGGTGCTCGTGCGCGCCGGCAGCACCGGCCGGTCCGAGGGCAGCAGCTGAGCGCGCAGCAGCGCCTCCAGCAGGTAGTGGTCGCCGTAGGTCACCCCGGCGTCGGGGTAGCGCGCGTCGTGGCGGCCGTGCAGCAGGACGGCCCGCGACCCGGTGCCCCGTGCCAGGTAGCGCGGGCCCGCGAGCGAGCGCAGGGTGCGCAGCCCCGCCCGGGCGAACGTCGCGCGGCGCGCCGGGTCGGGGTCCACCCGCGCGAGCTCGAGCAGGCCGGAGGCGAGCACCGACCCGGCCGTCGTGTCACGCGTGCGGTCGCCGGTCGCGGCGGCGTCGTAGTCCCAGAACGGCACCCCGTCGCGCGGCGAGTGCGCGACCGCGAAGTCCGCCGTGCGCCGAGCGGCGTCGAGCAGCCGCGCGTCGCGCGAGTCGCGGTAGGCCCCGGTGAAGCCGTAGACAGCCCAGGCGTGCCCCCGCGCCCAGGTCGACGTGTCGTGCAGGCCCTGCACCGTGCCCTTCCAGACCGGCCCGCCGGTGTCCTCGTCGAAGCGGACGACGTGCGTCGTGCTGCCATCGGGCCGGACGTGCTCCCTCGCCGTCGTCAGCGCGTGCTGCACCGCCATGTCGTGCCAGTCGGGACGCCCGGCGCTGCGAGCGGCGGAGAAGAGCAGCTCGAGGTTGACCAGGTTGTCGACGATCACGCTGACCCGGCCGGGCGGGCCGTCCCAGCTGCGGATCGCCCCGACCCGGGCACCCAGCGGCTCGCCAGCGACGCGGCCGCGCGCACCGTGACCGCCTCGTGGTCCGCTCTGCCGGTGAGGCGCGCGCCCCGTCCGAAGCTGGTCTGCAGCAGGAAGCCGAGGTCGTGGGTGGAGGTGTCGTCAGCGCGCACCCGCAGCGGCGCCTGGCGGGACGCGGCCCGCCGTGCCCAGACCGGCCGGCCGGTCGCCTCGTAGGCCATCCAGAGCCGGCCGGGGTAGAAGCCGGCCAGCCAGCCGCTCGTGTCGCTCGTGCGCCAGCGGGTGCTCCCGACCGCGACGGTCGGGAAGCGCCCCGTGCGCAGCCGACGGTCGGTGCGGGCCAGCTGCCGGAGGGCGAACTGGCGCGCCTCGCGGAGCAGCACCTCGTCGCGGGCCTCCCGCGGCCGGGCCTGGGCCACCGGCTGTGCCGACCCGGCGAGCGCCAGCACGGCGAGAACCGCGACCGCGGCGAGCCGCCGCCGTGCTTCCCCGTGACCAGTCATGGCGCCCCGACGGTACCTGCCACGCCGCCGGTGACCGGTGGTTTCACCGGCTCTGACGCGACCAGGATGGGCGACTAGGCTGGTCGGGCCTGCCGCACCGCCGCGACCATGACCGAGAACAGCAGGGGAAGAGGGCGATCCACGCCGTGTCAGAGCCGACACCGTCATCGGGCCAGGGCAGCCGGACGCATACCGGCTTCGGACCCAACGAGTGGCTCGTCGACGAGCTCTACCAGCAGTACCTGCAGGACAAGAACGCCGTCGACAAGGCCTGGTGGGACTTCTTCGAGGACTACCGGCCCGCCGACCAGTCCAGCCTGCGGGCCAACGGCGGGGAGTCGCGCCAGACGGCGGGCGAGGAGACCCCGACCCCCGCACCGCCCGCGCCGGCCGACCCCGCCCCGGTGAGTCGGGCCGACGGGCCGCCGCCGGTCGAGAAGACCGCGCCGGAGGAGACCGCGCCGGAGAAGGCCGCCGCCGAGAGGCCGGCTGCCGCGCCGGCCGAGAAGCCCGCGGCGACCAAGCCGTCCGACCCGCCGTCCGCCCAGGCGTCCGAGAAGGCCGCGACCTCACAGCCGGAGCCCGTCCGGCTCAAGGGCCCGGCGGCCCGGGTCGTCGCGAACATGCAGACCAGCCTGAGCGTCCCGACGGCGACCAGCGTCCGCGCCGTCCCCGCGAAGCTGCTCATCGACAACCGCACGGTGATCAACAACGCGCTGCAGCGCGGCCGGGGCGGCAAGGTCTCCTTCACCCACCTGATCGGCTACGCCGTCGTGAAGGCCCTGGCCGTCATGCCGGAGATGAACCGCGGCTTCATCGAGGTCGACGGCAAGCCGGCGGTCACCCAGCCGGAGCACGTGAACTTCGGGCTGGCCATCGACGTCCAGAAGTCCGACGGCTCACGGACGCTGCTCGTGCCGTCGATCAAGGCCTCCGACGAGATGGACTTCTCCGGGTTCTGGGCCGCGTACGAGGACATCGTGCGGCGAGCGCGCAACAACAAGCTCACCGCCGACGACTTCGTCGGCACGACGATCAGCCTCACCAACCCGGGCACGATCGGGACCGTCCACTCCGTGCCGCGCCTGATGGTCGGCCAGGGCACGATCATCGGCGTCGGCGCCATGGAATACCCCGCCGAGTACCAGGGTGCCGCCCCCGAGACGCTGTCCCGGCTCGCGGTCAGCAAGACCATGACGCTGACCTCGACCTACGACCACCGCATCATCCAGGGCGCGCAGTCCGGCGACTTCCTGCGCCGCATCCACGGGCTGCTGCTGGGCGAGGACGGCTTCTACGACGAGGTGTTCCGCGCGCTGCGCATCCCGTACGAGCCCATCCGCTGGGTGCGCGACATCCCGGCCTCGCACGAGGAGGACGTCGCCAAGCAGGCGAGGGTGCAGGAGCTCATCCACGCCTACCGCGTGCGCGGCCACCTGATGGCCGACACCGACCCGCTGGAGTTCCGCCAGCGCTCGCACCCTGACCTCGACGTCATCACCCACGGCCTCACCCTGTGGGACCTCGACCGCGAGTTCGCCACCGGCGGCTTCGGCGGTGAGCCGATGGCCACGCTGCGCAAGATCCTCGGCGTGCTGCGCGAGTCGTACTGCCGGCGCATCGGCATCGAGTACATGCACATCCAGGACCCCGAGGAGCGTCGCTGGATCCAGGAGCGCGTCGAGGTCCCGTTCGCCAAGCCGAACCGCGAGGACCAGCTCACGATCCTGCGTCGGCTCAACGCCGCCGAGGCGTTCGAGACGTTCCTGCAGACGAAGTACGTCGGCCAGAAGCGGTTCTCCCTCGAGGGCGGCGAGGCGGTCATCCCGCTGCTCGACGAGGTGATGACCAGCGCGGCCGAGGCCGGGCTCGACGAGGTCACCATCGGCATGCCGCACCGCGGCCGCCTCAACGTCCTGGCCAACCTCGCCGGCAAGAGCTACGGGCAGATCTTCCGCGAGTTCGAGGGCAACCAGGACCCGCGCTCGGTCCAGGGGTCCGGCGACGTGAAGTACCACCTCGGCACCGAGGGCGAGTTCACGGCGCCCGACGGGAGCAAGACGAAGGTCTACCTCGCCGCGAACCCCTCGCACCTCGAGGCGGTCAACCCGGTGCTCGAGGGCATCACCCGAGCGAAGCAGGACCGCATCAACAAGGGCGAGAGCGGCTTCACGGTGCTGCCGGTCCTGCTGCACGGCGACGCGGCCTTCGCCGGCCAGGGGGTCGTGGCCGAGACCCTGAACCTCTCCCAGCTGCGCGGCTACCGCACCGGCGGCACCGTCCACGTCATCGTGAACAACCAGGTCGGCTTCACCACGTCACCGGCCGCCTCGCGGTCGTCGTTCTACTGCACCGACGTGGCGCGAATGATCCAGGCGCCGATCTTCCACGTCAACGGCGACGACCCCGAGGCGTGCGTCCGCGTCGCCAAGCTCGCTTTCGAGTACCGCCAGGCGTTCAAGAAGGACGTCGTCGTCGACCTGGTGTGCTACCGCCGGCGCGGCCACAACGAGGGCGACGACCCGTCGATGACCCAGCCGCTGATGTACCGCCTGATCGAGGGCAAGCGATCGGTGCGCAAGATCTACACCGAGTCCCTCATCGGTCGCGGCGACATCTCGGTCGAGGAGGCCGAGCAGGCGCTGCGCGACTACCAGGGCCAGCTGGAGCGCGTCTTCACCGAGACCCGCGAGGCGACCACCGCCCCGGCGGACGAGAGCACCGGCGAGGGCATCGAGGCGCCGTCGGAGCAGAAGGCGTCGGTCGGGTCGGCGCGCGCCACAGCGGTCGACCTCGAGGTGATCAAGCGCATCGCAGACGCGCACGTCACGATGCCCGACGGCTTCACCGTGCACCCCAAGCTGATGCCGCTGCTGCAGAAGCGCGCGGCGATGGCCTCCGAGGGTGGCATCGACTGGGCGATGGGCGAGCTGTTCGCCTTCGGCTCCCTGCTCCTGGAGGGCAAGCCGATCCGGCTGGCGGGTCAGGACAGCCGCCGCGGAACGTTCGTGCAGCGCCACGCCGTGCTCACCGACAAGGCCACCGGTGACGAGTGGATGCCGCTGGCCCACCTCGACGAGGGCCAGGCCCGGTTCTGGATCTACGACTCCCTGCTGTCCGAGTTCGCGGCGATGGGCTTCGAGTACGGCTACTCCGTCGCACGACCCGACGCCCTCGTGCTCTGGGAGGGGCAGTTCGGCGACTTCTTCAACGGGGCGCAGACGATCATCGACGAGTTCATCTCGTCCTCGGAGCAGAAGTGGGGCCAGCGCTCCTCGGTCGTGCTGCTGCTGCCGCACGGCTTCGAGGGCCAGGGCCCCGACCACTCCTCCGGCCGCATCGAGCGCTTCCTGCAGATGTGCGCCGAGGACAACATGACCGTGGCGCACCCGTCGAGCCCGGCGTCGTACTTCCACCTGCTGCGCGAGCACGCCTACCGCGAGCCGCGCCGGCCGCTGGTCGTGTTCACGCCGAAGTCGATGCTGCGCCTGAAGGCCGCGGCCTCGCCGGTCGAGGACTTCACGAGCGGCACGTTCCGCCCGGTCATCTCCGAGACCGTGGACGGCATCGACCCGGCCGGTGTGCGCCGGGTGCTGCTGTGCTCGGGCAAGGTCTACTACGACCTGCTCGCCGAGCGGGCCAAGCAGGCTGCGGGCGGGCAGGGTGCGCAGGCCGCCCAGGTCGCGATCCTGCGGGTCGAGCAGCTCGCGCCACTGCCCGGCCGCGAGGTCGCCGAGGCGGTCGCCGCCTACCCGCAGGCCGAGCTGATGTGGGTGCAGGAGGAGCCGGCCAACCAGGGGCCGTGGCCGTTCATGGCCCTCAACCTGCCGGCGCACCTGTCGGGCCGCCAGCTCGTCTGCGTGTCGCGGACCGCGTCGGCCTCCCCCGCGACCGGGTCGCACAAGAAGCACGACGCCGAGCAGCGCGCGCTGGTCGAGCGCGCGCTGGCGCTCTGACCGCGGCGCGGCCGATGTACTTCACCGACCGCGGGATCGAGGAGCTCGAGTCCCGCCGCGGCGACGAGCAGGTGAGCGTCGCCTGGCTGGCGTCGCGGCTGCAGGAGTTCGTCGACCTCAACCCCGACTTCGAGGTCCCGGTCGAGCGCCTGGCCACCTGGCTCGCCCGCCTCGACGACGAGGACGACTGACGGGCGGTCGACCCCTCCCCGCGAAATGATCACGCGAGCGTGATCATTTCCGCCCGAGCGCGGCGAATACGGCGCGCTCGGGCACCAGTCAGCGCGGTCGGGGCCGACGTCCACGGGGCCGTCGAGGGGTCGTCGAGGTCGGGTCGGCAGGCGCGGACCGGGTCGCCGGATCGTCTGGGTGCTTGACATCTGCAAGACGCGATATATCGTCTCTCTCAAGACGCGATACATCGTGATAGGAGAAGAGCCATGCAGGAGTGGCGCATCGAGCAGCCGCAGTCGATCGACGTCGAGGGCGTCCGACGACTCGAGGTCCGGATGATCGGCGGCAGCGTCGACGTCGTCGGGCGCACGGAGGACGCCGACGCCGGCGCCGCCCAGGTCGAGGTCACCAAGGTCTCCGGCCCCCTCGTCGTGACCCTGAAGGACGGTGTCCTCTCGGTCCACCACGAGCGCCTGACCTGGGGCGGGCTGCTCGACTGGGTCAGCAACCGCCGCGCGGACGCCGTCGTGTCGGTGTCCGTGCCGGCCGACTGCCCGGTCGAGCTCGGCGTCGTGTCGGCCGACGCCGTGGTCTCGGGCATCGCGGCCGACCGCACCGCCGTGAAGAGCGTCTCGGGGGACGTGACCCTGGACGGCGTGCGCTCGGACATCTCCGCCCAGACGGTCAGCGGCGACCTCGAGACCCGCGAGCTCGGCGGGAGCCTCAGCTTCCGGACGGTGTCCGGCGACCTCACGGTCGTCAAGGGCGAGAGCGACACGGTCACGGCCGAGACCGTCTCGGGCGACCTCACGCTGGACCTCGACCTGCGCCCCGGAGGCCGCATCGACTGCACCAGCGTCTCGGGGGACGTGACGGTGCGGATGCCGGAGACCACGGGCCTGCGGGTCGAGGCGAGGACGATGAGCGGCTCGCTGGACAGTGCCTTCGACGGCGTGACCACCGACCGCCGGCCGGGCTCGTCGAAGATGACGGGGCAGGTGGGCGCGGGTGACGGGCGGCTGACCGCCAAGACCGTGTCCGGCGACGTCACCCTGCTGCGGAGGACGCCGGCATGAGCCCGGTGTTCGGGCACGGCCGGCTCCGGCTGTACCTGCTCAAGCTGCTCGACGAGAGCCCCCGCCACGGCTACGACGTGATCCGCGAGCTCGAGGACCGCTTCATGGGCCTCTACTCCCCCAGCGCCGGCACGGTCTACCCACGGCTGGCGCGGCTGGAGGCCGAGGGCCTCGTCGAGCACGAGGTCACCGAGGGCCGCAAGGTCTACCGGATCACCGACGCGGGCCGCGCCGAGCTCGGCGACCGGCGGGACGACCTCGACGACCTGGAGCAGGAGATCGCTGGCTCGGTGCGCGACCTCGCGACCGAGATCCGGTCGGAGGTCCGCGGGTCCGTGCGGGACCTGCAGGCCGAGCTGAGGACCGCGGCCAAGGACGTACGACGGGAGCGCCGCCATGCGGCCCGCGAGGCTCGACAGGCCGGCCGGTACGGCAGCCACCCCCACCAGGACGAGGTCGACGCGACGCTCGACTGGTTCCGCTCCGAGGTCCGCGCCATGACCCGTGGCCGCCGGCTCACCGCGGTGGACGTCGCCGAGGTGCGCTCGGTGCTGCAGCGCACCCTCGACGACGTCCGCCGGCTGGTGAGCGGCTAGAACCGGATCTTGAGGATCCGGCCCGACTTCAGCGGCGGGGCTTCCTCGCCGCCCGGGCTGCCGTCACGGTCGGCCACGCTCCACGCGGCGACGTAGACGTTGCGGTCGCGGTCGACCGCGATGCCGGCCGGCAACGGCACGGCCACCGTGTCGCGACCCCCCGCGGTCACCTTGACGACCTGGCCGAAGCCCTTCTTGCCACCGAAGAGCTCGGAGACGTACAGCACGCCGAAGCGGTCGACGGCCACACCGGTGATGCCGGTGAACCCGGTCCAGGCGCGCAGCCGGTCACCGTTGCGGTTGAACTGCACGACCTTCGCCTTGCCCTTGCGCTCGCTGCCCAGGCCGCCCACGTAGATGTTGCCGCGCGAGTCCTCGGCCAGCGAGGTCGGGACGAACTCCGGCTTCCCCTTGCGCGGCGTCCACTCGTGGAACACGCTGCGCCGCCCGGTGCGCGGGTCGACCGAGATGACCGAGTTGCCCGCGGCGTCGGCGACGAGCACACGGCGGCTCGACTGCAGGGCCAGCGTCGCGTAGGGGTTGCTCTCGACCTGCTTGCCGTCCGGGTTGTGCTTCTCCTCGAACTTCGCGATGTTCGCCAGCTGCGAGGTCTTCCCGTAGCGCGACCGGAGCAGCCAGCCCGACTGCTTGCCCGCCGGGAAGTCCGGCGACTCCGGCGCACCCGTCGTGACGATGGTGAACAGGCTCCGTCCGCGGACGTCTGCCCCGTCGGCACCGACGGCGAAGGACCCGTCCGGCGCACCGACGGAGAACAGGCCGCGCAGCAGCACCGTCGGGCGCACCTTCTCGGCCGCTGCCGGGTTGCGGATCAGGGAGACCGAGCCGGTCGCGCCGACACAGCCCTCCTCCGAGCAGGTCGGCCCGCCGCGGCCGGCCTCGGCGACGACGAGCGATCCGGACTTCTCGTCCCAGGACAGCTGGCGGGGGTTGTCGAGCCCCTTGGCGACGACGGTCGCCCTCGGCGCCGCCGAGGCGGCCGGTGCGGTCGTCATCAGCCCGGTCACGGCGAGCCCGGTCACGGCCACGAGGGCAGTCAGAGGTCTGTGCATGTGCGTCCTTCTTCCCCGTCGAGAGTCCAGCGGTCCGGAGGACCGATCGGGGCAGATGATCACAGCGTCACAGGGTCGTGAGGAATAGCCCGATCGGGCCATTCGCACCGCCCACGGCACCGCTCAGGCAGTGGCGGGCGCGTCGTCCACCGGCGTCGGCCCGGCGTGCTCGGACAGCCAGCCCGGCACCCCGTCGCCGAACGCCTCGCGACCGACGGCAGTCGCCTCCAGCAGCGCCCGGCGGTAGCAGTCGGCGCGCAGGACCGTGCCCACCCGCAGCGCGAGCCCGCAGGCCTCCTCCAGCATCGCGCGGTCGTGGTCACCGGTCCACGGCTCGAGGTAGGCGTCGCGCAGCCGCAGCAGCCCCTTGGAGCCGTACGTCCAGCCCGTCCTGTCCGCGACGACGCGCAGCGTCACCAGCAGCGTCCCGAACGGGTGCCCGACCACCGAGTCCCCCCAGTCGAAGACCCGCAACGAGCCGCCCGGTGCCTGCGGGGCGAAGACGTTGTTGTCGTGCAGGTCGTCGTGCTGGACCGTCGCCGGGATGCCGGAGTGCTCCAGGTCCCGGCACATCGTCGCGAACTCCGGACCGCAGGCCAGCAGCTCGGCGTACTGCGCCTCGCTGAGCCCCTTCGCGTCGCCGACCATCACGAGCGAGCGGTCGGCGAGGAGGGCGTCGCGGACCGCCACGAGCCGGTCGGGGCGCCGGTCGGGCGTGCCCACCGCGAGCAGCTCATCGACGTACGGCTCGAGGGTCCGCTGCATGGCGGCGTACTCGACGAGCAGCCGCTCCCACATGGCGGGCTCGGCGGCCTCGCTCCCGATCTCGCGCAACGTGGGCCCACCGTCGGGCAGCAGCATCCAGGCGCGGTCGGCGTCCACCGCGACCGGCGCGAGCGTGTGCCCGGGTGCGCGGCGGGCGAGCACCTCGAGCAGGCCGGCCTCGTGCGCGACGCCCGTCGCGTTGGCCTTGAACCAGAACGTCCCTGCGCCGGTTTGCACCCGCACCAGCACCGACCACGGCGTCACGCGGGTCGTCTCGTCCCTCTCCACACGGACACCGCGCTCGGCCAGCCGGGCCACGACCCAGGCCCGCGCCTCCCGCAGCCAGGTCCCGTCGAGCCAGCCCGGCCCACCGGCGACGATCTCGGTGGCCACGCGTCAGGCCGGACGGGTGAGGACGACCTTGCCGAAGACGTCGCCCCCGGCCAGCCGGCGGAAGCCCTCGGCCACGTCCTCGAGCGGCAGCACCGAGTCGACAACCGGCCGCAGACCGGTGACGGACATCAGCCGCACCAGCCTCTCCAGCTCGTCGCGCGTGCCCATGGTCGACCCGACGACCCGCAGCTGCAGGAAGAAGACACGGCGAAGGTCGGTCACGGCCTCGTGTCCCCCGGTCGCGCCGCTGACGACGACGGTGCCGCCCTGCGTGAGCGACCTCAGGCTGTGCTCCCAGGTCGCCGCACCAACCGTCTCCATCACGGCGTCGACCCGCTCGGGCAGCCGGGCGCCGGACTCGAACGCCTGGTCGGCTCCCAGCTCGAGCGACCTCGCGCGCTTGGACTCGTCACGGCTGGTCACCCACATCCGAACCCCCGCCGCCTTGCCGAGGGCCACCAGCGCCGTGGCCACCCCGCCTCCCGCACCCTGCACCAGGACGGTCCACCCGGGCCGCGCTCCGGCCTGGGTGAAGAGCATGCGGTACGCCGTGAGCCACGCAGTCGGGAGACAGGACGCCTCCTCGAAGCTCAGCTCGGCAGGCTTGGGCACGAGGTTGCGGCGCGGGACCTGGACCCGGTCGGCCAGCGTGCCGTCGTACCTCTCGGAGAGCAGCGACCGCCGGGGGTCCAGCGTCTCGTCGCCGCGGAAGTCGGGGTCGCCGACGACCGCGTGGACGACCACCTCGTTGCCGTCCTCGTCGATGCCTGCACCGTCGCAGCCCAGAACCATCGGCAGGCGGTCGGCCGTGAGGCCCACACCACGCAGGCTCCACAGGTCGTGGTGGTTCAGCGACGCCGCCCGCAGGCGGACCGTGGCCCACCCCTCACGCGGATGCGGGTCCGGGTGGTCGCCGACCTGCAGACCGGACAGCGGGTCGTCGGCGTCGAGACGGACGGCGGTCGCGGCGAGCATGGCCGGACCCTACCCAGCCCCCCGATCGACCCAGCCCCCGAGTCGACCCAGCCCCCGATCGACCCAGCCGCCGAGTCGACCACGTGGGGTAGGCGGGGGCGGGCGACACGAGGCGGCGCGGCCTGCTGTCGCCCGCCCAAGCCTGTTGCGGCCCCTGTTGCGGCCCCGGTGGCGCCCGGTTGCGGCCCCTGTTGCGGTGCCTGGCGCGATGCCCGGTGCGACGTGTGAGGCCGGGGTCAGCCCCGGGCCACACCGTCGCGGACGGCGGCGGCCGAGACCGCGGCGGCCACGGCAGGCGCCACCCGCTCGTCGAAGGGGCTCGGCACGATGCACTCGTCGGTCAGCTCGTCGGCGACGACCGCCGCGATCGCCTCCGCCGCGGCCAGCTTCATCGGCTCGGTGATCGCGCGCGCCCGAACGTCCAGGGCGCCGCGGAAGATGCCCGGGAAGGCCAGGACGTTGTTGATCTGGTTCGGGTAGTCGCTGCGTCCCGTCGCCACGATGCGGGCGTGCACACGGGCGACGTCGGGGTGCACCTCGGGCTCGGGGTTGGCCAGCGCGAACACGATCGCGTCGCGGGCCATCGACTCCACCGCCTCCTCCGGCACGACGCCGCCGGAGACGCCGATGAACACGTCTGCGCCGGTCATCGCCTCGACGAGCGTCCCGGGGTGGGCGGCCCCGTCGGTGACCGACGCGAGGCGCCGCTTCACGCTGGTGAGGTCGGCACGCCCGGCGTGCAGGACGCCCTGGCGGTCGGCCACCGAGATCGACCCGATGCCCGCCTCGCGCAGGATCGTCGTCACGGCCACACCGGCCGCCCCCGCGCCCGACACCACGACCCGCAGGTCGCCGAGCGCGCGGCCGGTGAGCCGCGCTGCGTTGCGCAGGGCGGCGAGCACCACGACCGCTGTGCCGTGCTGGTCGTCGTGGAACACCGGGATGTCCAGCGCCTCCACGAGACGCGCCTCGATCTCGAAGCACCGCGGGGCACTGATGTCCTCGAGGTTGATGCCGCCGAACGCCGGCGCGATGCGCACCACGGTCTCGACGATGTCCTCGATGCCGGTCGCGTCGAGGCAGATCGGCACCGCGTCGACGCCGGCGAAGGCCTTGAAGAGCACCGCCTTGCCCTCCATGACGGGCAGCGCAGCGGCCGGTCCGATGTCACCGAGGCCGAGCACCGCGGACCCGTCGGTCACCACCGCCACCACGTTGGACTTCCACGTCAGGTCGTGCACCAGCTCGGGCATCGCCGCGATGGCCGAGCAGACCCTGGCCACGCCGGGCGTGTAGGCCAGCGACAGGTCGTCCCGGTCGCGCAACGGCACCGTCGGCACGGTCTCGAGCTTGCCGCCCACGTGCAGGGCGAACGCAGGGTCGTCCTTGTCGTACGCCGGTTTGCTCGGGTCCACGGGCCGACTCTCCTGCACTGCCATCTCCGGCGTCCTCCTCGCTCGACTGGTGCGCCGGACGGCGTACGGGATGGCGTACGGCGAACGGCTTGCGATGCGGGGGTTGCCCGAAGGGGGCAGTGTGGCACACGAGGGCGCGGCGAACTGCGCCGCACCGAGCGTCAGGCGATGGCGAGCTCGATGTCGGCGTGGCGTCGCCCCGGCACCGCCGAGGTCACGCGGGCCTCGTCGAGCACCGTGTCGAGCGGCAGGGTCATGCAGCGGATCGAGCCGCCGCCCTTGTGCAGCTCGCTCACGTCGACGGTCTCGACGGCGAAGCCCCACGTCTCGAGCTGCCGGGCGACGCGCGGCGGCGTGCCCCGCGGCATCACGACGACGTCACCGACGACGACCGAGTTGGCGCAGAAGGTGAACGCCTCCCGCTCGTCGATGACCAGCGGCTGCGGGACGAGCCCCGCCACGGTCGCCCGGCCGGCCGCGTCCCATGCACTCGGCGCGACGATGGCGCGGGTCTCGTCGAGCGGGCAGAAGCTCAGGTCCAGGTGGTAGAGGGACGGGTGCACGACCCCGACCGACGCGACGCGTACGCCCAGCTCGCGGGAGAGCACACCGTGGGCGGCCCGGTCGGTGCGCGGTCCGTCCGCGACGAGCAGCGAGTCGCCGTAGAGGAACGCGTCGCCCGCCTCGAACGCGCCGACGCCGTAGTCCGCGAGGCGCGTCGTGCGCAGCCCGGCCTCGCCGAACCACCACTCCGCGGCCTCCGCCTCCGGCCGGCGCTGGTCGTAGCGGAAGTTGGTCACCGCGACGTGGTCGCCGTCGACGAGCCCGTAGTTCATGGCGTAGACCATGTCGGGCGTGCCCGGCTGCTGGGCGATGCGCTCGACGGTCGCCCCCGCCCGCTCGATCGTCGCCGCGAGGTGGTCCCACTGCGCCAGCGCACGCTCGGGGTCGACGGGCGAGTCGACGTCCATCCAGGGGTTGATCGCGTAGTCGACCCGGAAGTGCTCGGGACGGCACATCAGGTAGCGCCGGCCCCACGACAGCGGACGGATCTCGGTCACGACGCTCCTCACCTCGATTGCCGGATTGTCTGACAAAAATTGTCGGACAACCGGAGTGTGAGGCCTGGGCTCCGCTAGTGTCAAGCGCGTGGTCGACGTGCCCGTGATCGACCGGTCGAGCACCACCGACCGTGTGGCCGGCGCGCTGCGCGATCTGCTCTTCGCCGGCGACCTCTCCCCTGGCGAGCCGCTGCGCGAGGTGACCCTCGCCGAGAGCTTCTCGGTGGCGCGGTCCACCGTCCGCGAGGCGCTGCAGGTCCTCACGACCGAGGGGCTGGTCACCCGCCAGCCGAACAAGGGCGTCACCGTCACCGAGCTGACCGAGCGCGACATCGCGGAGATCTTCGAGGCTCGGCTGGTGCTCGAGAGCGCGGGAGTCCGGGCAGGGGCCGCGGGCGCCGACCTGGCACCGGCCGCGACGGCCCTGGCCACCTATGCCGAGGCCGCCGTCGCCGACGACGCCGTCGTCGCGACCCAGTCACACCTCGAGTTCCACACCTCGTTGGTCGCACTGCTCGGCAACTCCCGGCTCGTCGCGGGCGCCGACGGGCTCACCGCCGACCTGCGGCTGGCCCTGGCCTCCGTGGAGCGGCAGCGCCGCAACGCGCGCCAGCAGGTGGCCGACCACCGCCGCCTGCTGACCCTCATGCGCTCCGGCGACGAGTCGGGCGCGATCGCCGAGCTCGAGGCGCACCTCGCCGCGGCGCGGGTCTCGGTCACCGAGCGCGTGCACGGCGCCTGAGCGGCCACAGCCGCGCGACCACGGTGGCGAGCACGTCGGCCGGGGGCACCGGGCCGGCCGACCACGAGTCGACCCCCTCGACCGGGTTGTCGCGCTGGACCCACCACCCGTCCTGGTCGCGGTGGACGGCCCGCTTCACCGACAGCGGCCGTCCGGGCCAGCGCACGACGACCATCCGGCCGGGCACGGGCCGCGCCCCCCAGCGGACGAGCAGGTGGTCGCCGTCGTGCAGCGTCGGCTCCATGGACCGCCCCCGGACGACGACCCGACCGAGCGCGAACCGCTGCACTGTGACACCCCTCACTCACCGTCCGGGCGCGCATGGGTCCCCTGGGGAGGGGTACCGGCCCGGAGTAGTGTCCTCCGGAGACTCAGCGTTCGAGGAAGGGACCGTCCAGTGCTGTCGCGTCTGTTCACCCCGAAGACCGTCGTCCACGCCCACTGCGACCTGCCGTGCGGCGTCTACGACCCGGCCCAGGCCCGCATCGAGGCCGAGTCGGTCAAGATGATCATCCAGAAGGCCGGCGAGAACGACGACGCGGACTTCCGCACCCGGGCGGTCCTCATCAAGGAGCAGCGGGCCGAGCTGGTCAAGCACCACCTGTGGGTCCTGTGGACCGACTACTTCAAGCCGCCGCACTTCGAGAAGTACCCCGAGCTGCACCAGCTCTTCAACGAGGCGACCAAGCTGGCCGGGGCCGCCGGCGCCAAGGGCTCGATGGACGCCGACGCCGCCCAGAAGCTGCTCGACAAGATCGCCGAGATCGACAAGATCTTCTGGGAGACCAAGCAGGCCTGACCCGTCGCTCGTACCAACCGGACGCCCGCCCGGAATGATCACGCTCGCGTGATCGTTGACGCCCGACCGCGACGAATTCGGCGCGTTCGGTGACAACTGATCACGCGAGCGTGATCAGTTCGGCCCGATGGCGACACGGTGAGGAGGCGCTGACGTGAGCGTGCTGGTCGTCAGCGGGACGGGCACCGGGGTCGGCAAGACGGTCGTCACCGCTGCCGTCGCCGCCCTCGCGGCGGCCCGCGGGACGGCCGTCGCGGTCGTCAAGCCCGCGCAGACCGGGGTGGGCCCCGGCGAGCCGGGCGACCTCGAGGACGTACGCCGGCTCGCGGGGGTCACCGACCTGCACGAGCACGCCCGCTTCCCGGACCCGCTGTCCCCGGCCGCCGCGGCACGCCGCTCCGGGCTCCCCTGCGTCGACCTGCACGAGAGCGCGCGGCGGGTGCGCGAGCTCGCGCAGGACCGCGGCCTGGTGCTCGTCGAGGGCGCGGGTGGCCTCCTCGTGCGGTACGACGAGGACGGCGCGACGGTCGCGGACCTCGCCCGGGACCTGGCGGCGCCGGTGCTGGTCGTTGCGGAGCCCTCCCTGGGCACCCTCAACCACACGGCGCTGACGCTCGAGGCGATGGCCCACCGCGGGGTCGCCCTGGCCGGGCTGGTGCTCGGCTCCTGGCCGGAGCGGCCGGACCTTGCCTGCCGCAGCAACGTCCGCGACCTCCAGATGCTCGCCGCGCGCCCGCTGTCCGGCGCGCTGCGCGCCGGAGCCGGTGACCTGCCGGCCCACGAGTTCCTGCTCGCGGCCCGCGACGGGCTGGGGCCCGGGCTGGGCGGCGCCTTCGATGCGGCAGACTTCCGCCGTGCCCACGCCACCGCAGACTGAGCCCGCCCTCGACACGATCGACATCCTCGACGTCGCCCGCGCGCAGGTCCTCGAGGGCGGCCGGGGCCTCGACGAGTCGCAGGTGCTCTCGGTCCTCGAGCTGCCCGACGATTCCCTGCCCGACCTGCTCGCCCTCGCCCACGAGGTGCGGCTGCGGTGGTGCGGCCCGGAGGTCGAGGTCGAGGGCATCGTGTCGGTCAAGACCGGCGGGTGCCCCGAGGACTGCCACTTCTGCTCGCAGTCCGGCCTGTTCTCCTCACCGGTGCGCGCGGCGTGGCTCGACATCCCCTCGCTGGTGAAGGCCGCGCAGGAGACGGCTGCCACCGGCGCCACCGAGTTCTGCATCGTGGCGGCGGTCCGTGGCCCGGACGAGCGCCTGATGGCCCAGATGCGTGAGGGGGTCGCGGCGATCCGCAAGGCTGTCGACATCAACGTGGCCGCCTCCCTCGGCATGCTCACGCAGGAGCAGGTCGACGCGCTGGCGGAGATGGGCGTGCACCGCTACAACCACAACCTCGAGACCGCCCGCTCGTACTTCCCGCAGGTCGTCACCACGCACACCTGGGAGGAGCGCTGGTCGACGCTGTCGATGGTCCGCGACGCCGGCATGGAGGTCTGCTGCGGCGGCATCGTCGGCATGGGCGAGACGCTGCAGCAGCGGGCGGAGTTCGCCGCCCAGCTCGGCGAGCTCGGGCCGGACGAGGTGCCGCTGAACTTCCTCAACCCCCGCCCCGGCACGCCGTTCGGCGACCTGCCGGTGATGGCGGGACCGGACGCGCTACGGACCATCGCGGCGTTCCGGCTGGCGCTGCCGCGCACGATCCTGCGATACGCCGGCGGGCGCGAGATCACCCTCGGCGACCTCGGCACCCGTGAGGGCATGCTGGGCGGCATCAACGCTGTCATCGTCGGCAACTACCTCACGACGCTCGGCCGGTCGCCGGACGAGGACCTCGGCCTGCTCGGCGACCTCGGCATGCCGGTGAAGGCGCTCTCGCAGACCATCTGAGGCCGGTCGAGCGCGCGCAAACGGTTTCGTAACGGCACAGATCGGGATAATCTCCGGGCCGACTCGTCCCACCGGCCCCCGGAGGCACCCGTGACCGTGCACGAGCCCGACCGACCCGAGACGCGGCCCGACGGCGCGGTCGCCGAGGGCACGCGGCGCGCGGAGCGCTCCGACCACAGCCACTGGAACTGGCTGCTCGTCCTCCCCCTGCTCGCGACGCTGTTCCCGCCGCTGTACAACCGGGAGAGCCCGCGGTTCTTCGACATCCCGTTCTTCTACTGGTACCAGCTGGCCGCCATCGCCATCGGCGTGACCGCAACGCTCGTCGTGTTCCGCCGGACGAGGGGCTGAGCGCGATGTTCGACGACGTCGACGCGGTCGAGATGACGGTCTTCACCATCCTGTTCGTCGCCGTGAGCGTGCTGGGGTTCGTGGCCGCCCGCTGGCGCCGCGCCGACGACCTCGAGCACCTGGACGAGTGGGGCCTCGGGGGTCGCAACTTCGGCGCCTGGATCACCTGGTTCCTGCTCGGCGGCGACCTCTACACCGCCTACACGTTCGTCGCCGTCCCGGCGCTCGTCTTCGGCGCCGGCGCGATCGGGTTCTTCGCCGTGCCCTACACGATCGTCGTCTACCCCATCGTGTTCCTCGTGCTGATCCGCCTGTGGTCGGTCTCTCACGTGCACGGGTTCGTCACCCCCGCCGACTTCGTCCGGGCCCGGCACGGGTCGTCCACGCTGGCCCTGCTCGTCGCCGTCACCGGCATCGTCGCCACGATGCCCTACATCGCGCTCCAGCTCGTCGGCATCGAGGCCGTCCTCAAGGCCATGGGCGTCACCGGCCACGTGCCGATCATCGTGGCGTTCACGATCCTCGCGGCCTACACCTACAACTCCGGCCTGCGCGCACCCGCGCTGATCGCGTTCGTCAAGGACACGCTGATCTACCTGGTCATCATCGTCGCCGTCATCGTCATCCCCTACAAGCTCGGGGGCTGGGACGAGATCTTCGGCGCGGCGGAGGCGAAGTTCAGCGAGTCGCCCAACCCGGGTGACGGCGTGCTGCTGGCCGGACCGTCACAGCTGCAGTACGCCACGCTGGCCTTCGGGTCCGCGCTGGCTCTCTTCCTCTACCCGCACTCGGTGACCGCGGTGCTCGCGTCCCGCGACCGGAACGTCATCAAGCGCAACATGGCCGCGCTGCCCGCCTACAGCTTCATCCTCGGGCTGCTGGCGCTGCTGGGCTACATGGCCATCAAGGCCGGCGTCACCCCCATCACGGACGACGCCGGCAAGGCCGACAGCAACACGATCGTGCCTCTGCTGTTCGACCAGATGTTCCCGAGCTGGTTCGCCGGCGTCGCGTTCGCCGCGATCGGCATCGGCGCGCTCGTCCCGGCCGCCATCATGTCGATCGCCGCGGCGAACCTGTGGACCCGCAACATCTACAAGGAGTACCTCAACAAGGACGCGACGCCCAAGCAGGAGGCCCGCAGCAGCAAGCTGGCCTCGCTCGTGGTGAAGGTGGGCGCCCTGCTCGCGATCCTCGCTCTCGACCCGCAGTTCTCCATCGACCTGCAGCTCATCGGCGGCATCATCATCCTGCAGACGCTGCCGGCAGTCGCGCTGGGCCTCTACACCCGGTGGTTCCACCGCTGGGCGCTCATCGGCGGCTGGGCCACCGGGATGCTGGTGGGCTTCCTCACGACCTACCAGATCCAGCAGAAGCTCTTCAACGCCGACGGCACCATCACCATCGTCAAGGAGCACTTCGGCGGCTCGGGCTTCCCGCTGGAGAAGCTCGGCCTCGACACGACATGGTCCATCTACGCAGGCTTCCTCGCGCTGGTCGCCAACCTCGCGGTCTGCGCGATCGCCACGGTGGTGCTGCGTGCGATGAAGGTGCCCGACGGCGTGGACGCGACCAAGCCCGACGAGTACTTCGCCGACCAGGGTGACCCGCGGCTGCGCGACATCCCCGAGGTGGTGCACTGACGCCGATGCCGCCCGGCTAGGTTGCAGCCCATGGTCGAGGGGCACGGCGGCGACCATGCCGTCGCGGTTGCGCGCGCACACGGTGTCGACACGATGTTCACCCTCTCGGGCGCGCACGTCTTCCCGATGTACGACGGTGCCGTGACCGCGGACCCGCCGATGCGGATCGTCGACGTGCGGCACGAGCAGACCGCGGTGTTCGCGGCCGAGGCCACGGCCAAGCTGACCCGGCGGCCCGGCCTGGCGGTGCTGACAGCGGGGCCCGGCGTCACCAACGGCGTGAGCGCGGTGACAACCGCCCACTTCAACGGCTCGCCCGTGCTCGTGGTCGGCGGGCGCGCCCCTGCCTTCCGGTGGGGGGCGGGCAGCCTCCAGGAGCTCGACCACCCGCCGCTGCTCGCGCCCGTCACCAAGCTGGCGACGACCGTCGCGTCGGTCGAGCAGATCCCCGCCGCGTTCGACGAGGCGCTGTCGACCGCGACGGCCCCGCACCGCGGCCCGGTGTTCCTCGACGTGCCGATGGACCAGCTGTTCAGCCGGGCGGACGTCGAGCTGCCCGCACCGCCGGTGCGGGAGCGGGCAGCGCCCGACGCCGACGCGGTCGCCGAGGTCGCGCGGCTGCTCGCCGCGGCCGAGCGCCCCGTGCTCGTCCTGGGCTCCGACGTGTGGACCGACGGGGCCGAGCAGGAGGCCCGTCGCCTGGCCGAGACCGCGGGGGTGCCGGTCGTCACCAACGGCATGGGGCGCGGCATCCTCCCCGCCGGCCACCCGCTGCTCGTGACCCGGGCCCGCGGGCCCGCCTTCGGCGGCGCCGACCTGGTCGTGGTCGTCGGTGTGCCGCTGGACTTCCGCCTCGGCTTCGGGTCGTTCGGCGGCAAGGACGGCGCCGAGCCCGCGCGGGTCGTGCACCTCGCCGACTCTCCCGGGCAGGTCGCCAAGCACGTGACGCCGGCCGCCTCCGCCGCGGGCGACCTGGGCCTGCTGCTCGACGCCGTGTGCCAGGCGTGGGCCGGGTCCGCGCGCCGGGCCGCGTACGAGCCCTGGGTCCGCACCCTGCAGGAGCACGCGCGCACGGCGGTGGCGAGCGACCGCGAGCTGCTCTCGAGCGACGCCGACCCGGTGCACCCGGCGCGCGTCTACGGCGAGCTCGTGCCGCGGCTCGCCGACGACGCGGTCGTCATCGGCGACGGCGGGGACTTCGTGTCCTTCGCGGGGAAGTACGTCGAGCCGCGCGGACCGGGCGGGTGGCTCGATCCCGGGCCGTTCGGCTGCCTCGGCACCGGCCTCGGCTACGCGATCGGGGCCCGCCTCGCCCGGCCCTCGGCGCAGGTCGTGCTCCTGCTCGGCGACGGCGCGGCAGGGTTCTCGCTGATGGACGTCGACACGCTCGTGCGCCACGGCCTGCCGGTCGTGATGGTGATGGGCAACAACGGCGGCTGGGGGCTGGAGAAGCACCCGATGCGGTTCCTCTACGGCTACGACGTCGCCGCCGACCTCGCGCCGCAGACCCGCTACGACGAGGTCGTGCGCGCCCTCGGCGGCGCGGGCGAGCTCGTGACGCGGGCGCGGGACGTCGGCCCGGCACTGGACCGCGCCTTCGCCGCCGGCGTGCCCTACCTGGTCAACGTCGCGACCGACCCTGAGGTCGCCTACCCCCGCAGCACCAACCTGGCCTGAGCCGGCCCTCAGGCACGACGGGCGAGCGCGCGGCTGAGGCCGCTACCGACCAGCACCAGCAGGTGCAGGACCCACAGCCAGAGGGCGACGGCCACCACGGCACCGACGGCGACCTGGCCGCCGAAGGGCAGCCCCAGGTCGAGCGGGATCGCCAGGAAGAGCACGAAGCCCTGGATGAACCCCGACACGAACGACGCCGTGACGGTGCCGGCGAGCAGCGCCACGCGCCAGGGTGGACGGTGCGGGGCCAGCGCGCGGTAGACGTAGGCCAGCGGCGGGGTGAGCAGCACCCAGTCCAGGCACAGCGCCACGTAGACGGCGAGCGCCCCCGGCCAGAAGCCGTCGTCGGTCAGCCCGGCGAGCAGCGGCGCCGTGACCAGCACGGCGCAGGCCATCAGCGGCGTGAGCGCGAGCAGCGGCACGATGCGCAGGCGGCCGCGCCAGCCGATGTAGGCCTCGTCGTGGTCCTCGAGCCGGACGAAGGCGCGCCGCAGGCCCTCGCCGTAGAGCGTCGCGGGCACCAGCGCCACAAGCGCCGTCAGCCAGCCGAGCCCGGCGCCGGCCTCGACCAGGTCGACGACGAGCGCCGGAGCACCGAGGCCGTCGGGCAGCGCGGCGGCGACGTCACGGCCCCGTCGCTCCACCCGGTCGGCCCCGAGCAGGAACCGGCTCAGCCAGAGGGCCACCAGCGTCGTGGGCAGCAGCGCGATGCCGCCGTAGAACGTGAGCCCACCGGCGTAGAGCGCCACGTCGTGGCCCCTCATGTCGGCGGTCACCGCGCGGGCGAGCGACCGCAGCGCCGGGAGGCGGGGCACGCGGACGGTCAGCTCGCGACGGTGCCGGTGAACGTGCGGCGGTAGGCCTGCGGCGTCGTGCCGACCCGGCGCGTGAAGTGGTGACGCAGCACCGACGCGCTGCCGAAGCCCACGAGGTCGGCCACGGACTCGACCGGGGTCGCGGTCTCCTCGAGCAGCCGCTGGGCGTGCAGGATGCGCTGGTCGGTGAGCCAGTGGTGCGGCGTCGTGCCCGTCTCGGCGCGGAACCGGCGGGCGAACGTCCGCGGGGACAGGTGTGCGCGGGCGGCCAGCTGGTCGACCGGCATCTCGTCCCGCAGGTGCTCCTGCATCCACTGCAGCGTGCCGGCCAGCGTGTCGACCTCGCACGGCACCGGCTGGTCGATGAACTGCCGCTGGCCGCCGTCGCGGTGCGGCGGCACGACCATGCGCCGCGCGAGCAGGTTGGCCGCCCGGGCGCCGAACTCCTTGCGCACCAGGTGCAGCGACGCGTCGATGCCGGCCGCGGTGCCGGCGCTGGTCAGCACGTTGCCGTCCTCGACGTAGAGCACGTCCGGGTCGACGAGCGCGGTCGGCACCCGCTCCTGCAGCTCGGCGGCGTGCCGCCAGTGGGTCGTGCAGCGACGCCCGTCGAGAAGGCCCGCCTCGGCGAGCAGGAAGGCACCGGTGCAGACGCTGAGCAGCCAGGCGCCGCGGTCGTGCGCGGCGCGCAGCTGCTCGAGCAGGGCCTCGGGTGCGGGGCCCACCACGTCCATGGCGGGCACCGCGACGAGGTCGGCGTCGGCGAGCACGTCGAAGCCGTGCGGGACGTCGAGGGAGAAGCCGGACCCCGTCGGCACCGGGCCGGGGACGTCGGTGGCCAGCCGGAAGTCGAACGAGGGCAGCAGCGGCTCGTCGGGGCGCTCGCTGCCGAACACCTCGGTGAGCACCCCGAGCTCGAACAGCGACACCCGGCCGATCACCGGGACAGCGACGGTTCGGATCACGGCCGTAGTATGGCAGGAAGTTGATGCATGTTGTCAATACTGCCACTGGTGGCGGGAACTTGCCAGGCGCATAGTTACTGCCATGACCTACTTCCTCGTCCTCATCGCCGCCCTCGTCGCCGTCGAGATCGTCGCCGGAGTCCGCACCCTGCGCTCCGGTCGCCCGAGCTCCCCGCCGTCGAGCCACCCCGACTGGAGCGGAGGGCGCCTCCCGTCGGTGCCCTACGCGCTGCGTCACTGACCCCGCGCCGCACCTCGTAGGCTCGGCGGGTGATCGTCCGACCCGCCGAGCCCCGCGAGGTGGGGGCGGTCGGGCTGCTCACGCTCGCGGCCTACACGGCGGACGGCTTCCTCACCCCCGAGGACCCCTACGCCGGCGAGCTGCTCGCCGCCGACGAGCGGGCCAGCGCGGCCGACCTGGTCGTGGCCGTCGCCCACGACGGGACGCTCCTCGGCACCGTCACGTTCGCCCTCCCCGAGTCACCCTGGGCCGAGATCTCCCGACCGGGTGAGGCGGAGTTCCGGATGCTGGCGGTCGCCCCCGAGGCCCGGGGACGCGGCATCGGTGGCGCGTTGGCGCAGTGGTGCGTCGACCGGGCCCGCGAGCAGGGCTGCACCGCGGTCGTGCTCAGCTCGCTGCCGGAGATGCACACGGCCCACCGGATCTACGAGCGGATGGGCTTCGCCCGCGCGCCCGAGCGCGACTGGTGGCCGACGGAGGACACGCGCCTCGTGGCGTACGTCCTCGACCTCGTCTGAGCGCGGTGCTCCGGTCACAGGCGCGCGATGAACCGGTCACGCTCGACCATCACCCGCGTCACCTGGCCTCTCGCCACGACCGCGGTGCCGTCTGGCGACGCGTGCTCCGCGACGACATCGAAGCGCAGCAGCCGGCCATCGACGTGGACGAGGTCGGCCCGGACCGTCACGGCTGCGCCGACCGGGCTCCCCCGCTCGTGGGCCAGCTCGACACGGGTGCCCACCGTCGTGCGCGCCGGAGCGATCTCGCCGTCGAGCGCGCGGACAGTCGCCTCCTCGCACCAGGCGAGCAGGCGTGGGGTGCCGAGGACGTCGAGGTCGCCGCTGCCGAGCGCGCGCGCCGTGTCGTCGGGCGCGACCTCGTGGTGCACGCTCGCGCTCAGCCCGGGCTCGATCGGCACCGGGCTAGCCTACGGACCGTGGACGAGCGCTACTGCGACCAGTGCGGGGAGCCGGCCGGCGACCACGCCGCCTGCGCCGCCCGCCGGTCGCTGGAGCCGCCGCGCTACTGCGCGCGGTGCCGCCGGCGGATGGTCGTGCAGGTGCTCCCGCGCGGCTGGACCGCGCGGTGCAGCGAGCACGGCGTGCTCACCGGCGCCTGAGGTCAGGCGACCAGCCCGAGGCGGCGCAGCTCGACGGTGAGGTCGTGCGGGTTCGTCGAGGCGGCCATCGCACCCTCGAGGGTGATGACCCCGTCGCGGATGAGGGCCACGAGGTGCTGGTCGAAGGTCTGCATGCCGTAGTAGGCGCCTTCCTTGATCAGCTCGCCGATGGTGGCGGTCTTGTCGGGGTCGGCGATCGCGTCGGCGATGCGGCCGGTGGCGACGCAGATCTCCATGGCGACGCACCGGCCCTGGCCGTCGGCACGGGGCACCAGACGCTGGCAGATGATGCCGCGCAGCGCGCCGGCCAGCGACAGCCGGACCTGCTTCTGCTCGTGCGGCGGGAAGAAGTCGATGACGCGGGTGATGGTCTCCGCGGCGTCGGTGGTGTGCAGCGTCGACATGACGAAGTGGCCGGTCTCGGACGCGGCCAGGGCGGCCTTCACCGTCTCGTGGTCGCGCATCTCGCCGACGAGGATGACGTCGGGGTCCTGGCGCATGGCGGCGCGCAGCGCCACGGCGAAGTCGGCGGTGTCGAGCCGCACCTCGCGCTGGTTGATCATCGAGAGCTTGTCGAAGTGCAGGACCTCGATCGGGTCCTCGATCGTGACGACGTGGACCTCGCGGTTGTTGTTGACGTGGTCGATCATGCCGGCCAGCGTCGTCGTCTTGCCGGAGCCGGTCGGTCCGGTGACGAGCACGAGGCCGCGCGGCTCCATCGCGAGAGCGCTCAGCACGGGCGGCAGGCCGAGGTCGTCGAGCGGGATGGCGCCCACGCTCACCCGGCGGAAGACCATGCCGGCCGACCCGCGGGAGCGGAACGCGTTCACCCGGAAGCGGCCGAGCCCGGGAACGGAGTAGGCGAAGTCGGCCTCGTTGCTGCGCGAGAACTCCTCGACGAGGTCGTCGCGCAGCACCTCGCTGACCATGTGCTCGGTGTCGGTGGGCGTGAGGTTCGGCGCCTGCAGCTTGCGCAGGCGGCCGTCGATGCGCACCCGCGGTGGCGACCCCACCTTGATGTGCAGGTCCGACCCGCCGACCTCACTGAGGGCCCGCAGGAAGGGCACGACAGACTGGGGCTGCTCCGATCCGCTCACGACAGAGGTTTCGGGCGACCGGGAGCACACCTTGAGGGCGGATTCGTCCCCCGCGGGGTCCGGTGGCTCAGTCGAGGACCGCGATGACGTCGCCCTCCTGGACGACGTCGCCCTCGGCAACGTGGAGGGCGGCCACCGTGCCGTCACTCTCCGCGAGCACGGGGATCTCCATCTTCATGGACTCGAGGATGACGAGCGTGTCACCGTCGGCGACCGAGTCACCCTGGGTGACGAGGACCTTCCAGACGTTCGCCACCATCTCCGCACGGATCTCAGCCACGGGGAGCATCCAACCACACGGTCGGGCCGGCGCCGGGCCGCCGTGTCAGCCGCGCATCCGCGCGACCAGGCCCGTGTCGTAGTCGCCGGACACGAACTCCGGGTTGGCCAGCAGCTCGGTGAAGAACGCCAGGTTGCACTTGGGGCCCTCGACCCGGAAGCCGGCGACCGCCGCACGGGCGCGGTCCAGGGCCTGAGCCCGGTCGGCGCCGTGGACGACCAGCTTGGCCATCAGCGAGTCGTAGTGCGGTGTCACGGTGTTGCCCGCCCGGTAGCCCGCGTCGACCCGCACACCGTCGCCCGAGGGCTCCTCCCACACCGAGACCGCCCCCGGGCCCGGGAAGAACCGCGTGGGGTCCTCGGCGTTCACCCGCATCTCGACGGCATGACCGGTCGGCCGCAGGTCGTCGGGGTCGAAGCTGACGGGGGCGCCGGCGGCCACGAGCAGCTGCTGCTCCACGAGGTCGACGCCGTAGACCATCTCGGTCACCGGGTGCTCGACCTGCAGGCGGGTGTTCATCTCGAGGAAGACGAACTCGCCGGTCGAGGTGTCGAGCAGGCACTCCACCGTGCCGGCATTGCGGTAGCCGACCGCCTCGCCGGCCCGGACCGCCGCCGCGATCATGCGCTCGCGCAGAGCCGGTCCCACGGCCGGCGAGGGTGACTCCTCGACGAGCTTCTGGTTGCGCCGCTGCACCGAGCAGTCCCGCTCGCCCAGGGCGACGACCCGGCCGTCGGCCAGTCCGAGGATCTGCACCTCGACGTGCCGCACGCGGGGGAAGAACCGCTCGAGGAGGACGGCCGGGTCCCCGAACGTACGGTCGGCGAAGCCCTGCACGCGCTCGAACTGCTCCCGCAGCGCCCCCGCGTCCTCGGCCACGGCCATGCCCATGCCGCCGCCGCCGGCGGAGGCCTTCACCATGAGGGGGTAGCCGATCTCCTCGCCCGCCCGCAGCGCCTGGTCGAGGTCCTTCACCGGGCTCTGCGTGCCCCGCGAGACGGGGACGCCGGCCTCGGCGACCAGGTTGCGCGCGCGGATCTTGTCGCCCATCTGCCGGATGGCGTCCGCGGACGGTCCCACCCAGACCATGCCCGCCTGCTCCACCCGGGTGGGGAACGCCGGGTCCTCGGCCAGGAACCCGTAGCCCGGGTGCACGGCCTGCGCTCCGGTCTGCCGCGCGGCCTCGATGACGGCGTCCACGTCGCGGTAGCTCTGCGCCGGGGCCGCCGGGCCGATGTGCACGGCCTCGTCCGCCTCCGCCACGAACGGCAGGTCGGCATCGGCGTCGGAGTAGACCGCCACGGCCCGCATGTCCATCCGCTGGACGGTGCGGATGATGCGCCGGGCGATCTCGCCCCGGTTCGCCACGAGAACGCTCTCGAACACGACGGTTGGCCTCCACGGTCTGACGCTGACGGCACGCGAGACTAACGGGCGTGGTCCTGGTCCTCCTCGTCGCCGCCCTCGGCCTGCTCGCGGCGACCCTCATCGGCGGCGCGCGGCTGGCCTCGGTCCGGCTGCGCGCGGTGCGCCTGCTGGTGGCCGCAGCCGTCGTGCAGGTCACGACGTCGGCGCTCGTGCCCGAGTCGGGAGCGGCGCGGCTGACGGCGCTCGTCCTCACCACGGCGCTGGTGGGGCTCTTCGTCGTCGGCAACCGCCGGGTGGCCGGGACGCCGCTGATCGGGGCCGGGCTGCTGCTCAACGTGCTGGTCGTGGCCGCCAACGGCGCCATGCCCGTGTCGCTGGCTGCGGCCTCGGACGCAGGGCTGTCCCGGGCCGACCTCGGGCTGACGCGGGACGCGATGCGCGAGCCCGTCGACGACGACACGCTGCTGCCGCTGCTCGGCGACGTGGTTCCCGTCACGCTGCCGTGGCGGCCGCAGGTGGTCAGCCCCGGGGACGTGCTCGTGGCGGCAGGCGTCGGCCTGCTGCTGGTGTCCTCGGGCGGGCGTCAGGGGCCGAGGCGGGAGACCCGGTCGACCGCCTTGGACAGGGAGTCGACCACTGTGGGGTCGTACTCGTAGGCCATGCCGAGCCGCAGCCGCTCGAGCGCCTCGAGCCGGCGTCCGGTCTCCGTGGACTCGCCCACGAGGTCGTCGTAGGCGTTGACCGCCTTGATGATGCGGCTCGCGAGCGGCACCTCGGCGCGGTCGATCTGGTGCGCGCGACGGTAGGGCTCGGCCTGCTGGTCGACGATGGTCGCGACCTGGTCGAGCACGCCGGTCTGCCGGATCACGTCGGCGCCCAGGCCGGCGATGCGCCGCTGGTCGCCCGGGGCGGCGACGACCGTCGCGCCGCCGGGGATCGGCTCGGCGAGCGAGAGCTGCCCGATGTCGTGCATGAGCGCGGCGTACTCGAGGTCGCGCAGGTCGGCGTCGCTCATGCCGAGCTCGCGACCGACGGCGACGGCCAGCACGCTGACCCGTCGGGAGTGCCCGGCCTCGGTGTAGCCGCCGAGCTCGGTGACCCGGGAGAGCGCCCGGATGGTCTGCAGCGACGTCTGACGGATCGCGGCGTAGCGGCGGAACGCGAACTGCGTCAGCAGCAGCGGCACCACGAACACCGGGAGCGCCCAGACGCCCATGATGCTCGCCGCGAGAGCGATCAGGGCTCCCGTCGTGCCGATCGCGGAGCCGATGCCCGCCTGCACCTGCAGCTCGTTGCGCAGCACGGCCCGGAAGGGCGCTCCCGCGGCGCCGGCCTGCACCGCCGCGGCGAGGACCGCGTCCACGGCCAGCGTGGCGAGCACGAAGCAGACCATGACCAGCGCGAGCGCGGCACCGCGCAGGTCTCCGACGAACTCGGCGAGGTCCGTCCCCCGGAACAGCAGTGCCGCGAAGCCGACGGCGAGCAGCCGCCGGGCCATCGACTCGAGTGAGGGTGCCCGGCCGCCCACGACGTGCGGCGCGACGCCGATGAGCATCGCCACCACCGTGACCGACACGACCTGGAGCGCTCCGTGGTCGACGTCCTCCCCCGGCCAGCGCAGCAGCAAGGCGTAGGCGAGGGCACCGGCCGTGGAGATCGGCGCGGCGTCGCGCCCTCCGGGCAGGGTGATCCGCACCAGCTCACCGAGTGCGATGAACGCCGCGAACGCGGCCGCGATCTGCACGTCGACGAAGCCGCCGGGCGACGCCGTGACCATGACGGCGACGAGCGCGAGCAGGCAGCCCGACGCCACGACCACCACGGTCCCGGTCGTCCCCGGGTCGTCGAACCGGAGTCGCGGACGAGTCACACCGAGCTCCCCCGGGCGATGGAGTCGGCGTGCGTCGGGTCGTCGTGGTCGAAGGTCTGCACCTGCTCCTCGAGGCCCTCGTCGGCGGGCGGGTCGAACACCGGCGTCACCTCCGGGGACCAGCCCTGCGTCTCGACGGCCTCGATCATCGCCTCGACGAAGGCGGGGTCGAACTGGGTGCCCGCGCAGCGCCGCAGCTCGACGATGGCCTCCTCGACAGTGCGGGCCCCGCGGTAGGAGCGCGTGGTGGTCATCGAGTCGAACGCGTCGGCCACGGCGATCACCCGGGCGAACTCCGGGATGTCCGTGCCCGAGAGCCCCATCGGGTAGCCCATGCCGTCGATGCGCTCGTGGTGGTGCATGATCCCGGCCATCGCCTCGTCGAGGAACTCGATCTCGCGCACGATCTCGTGGCCCTGCATGGGGTGTCGCTGGATCGCCGCGAACTCGCCCTCGGTGAGCCGGCCGCTCTTCTGCAGGACCCGTGTCGGGACCCCGAGCTTGCCGACGTCGTGCAGCATCCCGGCGTAGCGCAGCGAGGAGACCCGGTCCTCGCGCATCCCGATGACGCGCGCGATGAGGACCGAGCCCGCCGACACCCGCTCGCTGTGGCCGCGCGTGTAGAGGTCCTTCGTCTCGACGGCCGCCATGAGCGCGCGCACCGTCCGGTCGTAGGCCTGCTGCTCCTCGGCGTACTGGGCGTACGCCCATCGCGCGACGAAGAGCGGCACCAGGAGGAGCAGGGCAGATGCCGGCCCGATCGCCGCACCGTCCTTGTCCCAGAGGACTGCGAGGAGGAGCCCGAACAGTCCGTAGCCGACATAGCCGGGCAACGACTTCACCATCGTGCCCTGCACGATGATCCGGAAAGGTAGGCCCTGAGCGAGGTGGACGATGACGGCCACGAGGAAGCCGTTCACGGTGCAGTGAGCCGCCAAGGCAGCGACGAACGGCACGAGCAGCCAGGGAAAGCTGTCACTGCGGATCGCTTCACCGCCGAGGACGGTGTAGACGAGCGAAGCCGCGCCGGCTGCCAGCACCAGCTGCGCCGCATTGAAGACGCGCTTCACGACAGGCGACCTGTAGGCGACCAGTGCCCCACTGCACGCCAGGATGACAGCGCCGTAGGAGCCGATCAGTGGGAGCGCCGCCAGGGCGCTGATGGACCCGAGCGCGATCATGGCCGAGTCCTGTGACCCGCGTGCCCCGATCGAGTCGCTCACGACATACAGAGCAGCGAGCAGCAGCAGGTCCGTCCAGCTGAACGTGTCTCTTCCCAGCCAGACCGACACCACGACCAGAGGAATCGCAGCCGCGATCAGCAGCGCGATGAAGACGCGCGCTCTGATCGGCAACGGGGACACGCCGCTCCTTCAGGTCGATGAACCACAGAGAGAATGACGGGGACCGGCAGCGCAGGGGTGCTGCGGAAACTTCACCACCGCCAGTTGGCGCCGGACTGAAGGAACTGCTCGACAGCGGACACGATCTTCTTCATTGACTCTCATCCCCTTTCGGATTCAAGTCACGGGCACCGCTGCTTACAGCCCGTGCAAGATCCGCTCCGCTGGGACGATCGGTGGTGCAGGCGAAGAAAATGCTGCTGTTGATCGACACATCGATGTGCTGCCGATCCCGATCACGCTCTCTGCAGTTGTCAAGCTCCCCGCACTCGTGCGGCCCCCTGTTGGCA
This sequence comes from uncultured Actinomycetota bacterium, assembly GCA_963705885.1. Classification (GTDB taxonomy): domain Bacteria; phylum Actinomycetota; class Actinomycetes; order JACCUZ01; family JACCUZ01; genus MFD01275-c22. The sequence continues at coordinate 3,566,844 of OY970120.1, forward strand.
CGGGAGAGCCGGGGTCCTCCTGCGGAGACACCTCGGCTCAATCGCACTGCAAAGTGAAGGGGGCGGGTAAACCTCACGTCAAGGCTTTCGCCGATTTGGGTCTACTTGCCCCCCAGAGATCGTCCATAAGAACTAGTACGTCCTGACGAGCCCGAATCGGTGTACCTGCGACGCCAACGCGGTGCAACCACCCGTTTCGTCCGTCTACCGCACCGGCCCTACCGTAATCTCCGCCCACAGTTCGACGCAGGACAGACCCGAGGGAGCGGCGCCAGATGGGGACCTGTCCCGACGACCCGGTCGCCTGCGACACGCCGGGGCCGGCCTCGCGGCCTGCGAGAGCCGCAGCGAGCAGGCTGGAGCGGCGGAGCCGGCTCCCGTCCTCGGCCGGTCCCGCGCCCGCCCGGCCCGCCCGTCCCACGCACGACTAGCCCGAGGGGTCCCACGACGATGCCCACCCTGCGCCTGCTGCCCGAGCTCGAGGACTCGCTGCGTCACATCCCCGGCGTGAAGGCGGCGAGCGTCGTGACGGGTCCCGACGCCGTGCCCACCGAGGTGCACGTGCTCGCGACGCCCGGCAAGGCCGCCAAGCAGGTGGTTCGTGACGTGCAGTCGCTGGCGCTCGCGCGCTACGACATCGAGATCGACCACCGCATCGTGTCGGTCGTGCAGATGGGCGACGACGAGGTGCGCACGGTGAGCACGGTCGACGGCACGCCCGCCGAGCCTGGCACCGGGGACGCGAAGGGTGGTGCCGACAGCAGCGGCGAACCGGTCGTCCGGCCGGCCATCGCGGCCATCATGGTCCGCAGCGGCAACGGCGTGACCGAGGCGTCGGTCACCCTCGCGATCGGCGACCAGCTCTTCGAGGGGGTCAGCGAGGGCCCTGCGGGCCACAGCCACCGGTCGCGGCTGGTCGCCGTCGCGACGCTCGACGCCGTCGACGAGCTGCTCGGCCAGCCGTGCGAGGTCGAGTCGGCCACCGTGGTCGCGACCGGTGCCCGCGAGGTGGCTCTCTCGGTGCTGACCGTGATGGTGCCCCGCACCGGCGAGCAGGTCCTGACGGGCTCCGCCGCCGTGCGGGGCGACGAGGCGGACGCCGTCGCCCGCTCCGTGCTCGCGGCGCTCAACCGGCAGCTGACCGGCTGAGGACGGAGCAGGTCAGGGTCGCAGCAACACCTTGATCGCGCGTCGCTCGTCCATCGCGGCGTAGGCCTCGGGAGCCTTCTCCAGGGGGAGCTCGACGTCGAACACCCGCCCCGGGTCGATCGCGCCGGACAGCGTGTCCGCGAGCAGCTCCGGGAGGTACGCGCGCACCGGCGCGACGCCACCGCCGACCGACACGTTCTTGCCGAACAGCTGCCGGATCGGCAGCTCCGCCCCGCCGGCTGGCACGCCGACGTAGCCCACCCGCCCGCCGGGCCGGGCTGCGTCGATCGCCTGCTGCATCGACTCCTTGGTGCCGACGCACTCGAGCACCGCGTCGGCGCCGATGCCGTCGAGGAGCTCCTCGACCCGGGCGACGCCGTCGTCGCCCCGCTCCGCCACGACGTCCGTCGCGCCGAACTCGCGCGCCACGGCCTGACGGTCGGCGTGCCGCGACATCGCGATCACCCGCTCGGCCCCGAGGCGCCGGGCGGCCAGCACCCCGCAGAGGCCGACGGCACCGTCACCCACCACGACGACGGTCCGGCCGGGCCCGACACCCGCGGCGACCGCCGCGTGGTGGCCGGTGCCCATCACGTCGGAGAGCGTCAGCAGGCCGGGCACCTGGTCTGGGTCGGGCATCTCCGGGGTCGCGACGAGCGTCCCGTCGGCCATGGGGACGCGGACCGCCTGGCCCTGGCCGGCGTCGATGGGCAGGTCGTGCTCGTCCTCGCCGCCCCACCAGGCCCCCCGCTCGCAGGACGTGTGCACCCCGTTGCGGCAGTGCACGCACGAGTTGTCGCTCAGGGCGAAGGGTGCGATGACGAAGTCCCCGGCCTGAACCGTCGACACCTCGGCGCCGATGTCCTCGACCACGCCGACGAACTCATGGCCGATGCGACCGGGCTCCGTCGTCTCGGTCACCCCCCGGTAGGGCCACAGGTCGGACCCGCAGACGCAGGACGCGACGACCCGGACCAGGGCGTCCGTGGGCCGGTGCAGGACCGGGTCGGGGACCTCCTCGACCCGGATGTCGCGGGGGCCGTGGATGACGGTGGCGAGCACAGGCGGGTCCTTCGGGGTCGAGGCGGCGTGGGAGGATGGGCGGCATGGCGAAGAAGTCACGCAAGAAGAAGGCCCGCAAGAAGAACAAGGCCAACCACGGTAAGCGTCCCAACAGCTGACGCGACCCAAACACGACGGCCCGGTTCCTCCCTCGGAGGGCCGGGCCGTGCCGTGCCGCGGTGTCGTCAGCGCTCGTGCTGCATCCCGGTGCGTGCCGCCGCGATGTGGGAGAGCACCTTGGCCCGCAGCTCGGCCGGAGCAGGGTCCGAGCAGCTGCGCCGGACGATGGCCTTGACGGCCTCCTCGAGGCCGAACTCCTTCAGGCAGGGGGAGCACTCGTCGAGATGGTGTCGGATCTCGTGCGTGCGGCCGCCGTCGAGCTCACCGTCGATGTACTCGTAGACGCGGTCCAGCACCTCGGAGCACGGCATGTCGTGCGGGTCGCCACAGCTCACGAGCTCTCGCCTCCGTCACGTCCGGCGCCCGCAGGGGCCAGGCCCCGTTCGCGGGCGTAGTCCTCGAGCAGGTCCCTCAGCTGCCGTCGGCCACGGTGCAGCCGCGACATCACGGTGCCGATGGGAGTGCCCATGATCTCGGCGATCTCCTTGTAGGCGAAGCCCTCGACGTCCGCCAGGTAGACCGCGATGCGGAAGTCCTCCGGGATCTGCTGGAGGGCCTCCTTCACGTCCGAGTCGGGGAGGTGCTCGAGCGCCTCCGCCTCTGCCGACTTCAGGCCCGTCGACATGTGGGACTCGGCCTGGGCCAGCTGCCAGTCCTCGACCGTCTCGGTGCCGGCCTGCTTGGGCTGCCGCTGCGCCTTGCGGTAGGTGTTGATGAACGTGTTGGTCAGGATGCGGTAGAGCCAGGCCTTGAGGTTCGTTCCCTCCTGGAACTGGTGGAACGAGCCGTAGGCCTTGGCGTAGGTCTCCTGCACGAGGTCCTCGGCGTCCGCCGGGTTGCGCGTCATGCGCAGGCCGGCGGAGTACAGCTGGTCCAGGTACTGCAGGGCGTCGCGCTCGAAGCGCGCGTTGCGCTCGTCGACGGTCTCGGTCGCTGGCTGGGTCATCGTGCCTGATGCTATCCCGCGGGTGCGATGGTCACCGCCGCCCGTGCCGGGCCACTGCGGCGCCGACCACGAGGCGAGCCCGTCGAGATGACGGGCTGCGGGCGCGAGGGCGTACATCGCGGGCGGACCTCCGGCTGGATGCGCTGTGGATGGGCTGTCGAGGTGCAACCGGTGCCCCGGCCCCACGATTCCCGGTCAGCGCAGCCGGTCGAGGACCCAGTCCGCCACCGCCGCGGCCAGGGCCTGCAGGGTGGCGGCCCGGTCGTGTCCGCCCGTCACGCGGAACGAGTGGTCCGCGCCCGGCACGGCGTGCACGTCGTACGTCCGGGGCCGCGGGAAGTCGCCCGGTGCGCCGAACGCGTCGCGCTCTCCTTGCACGACGAGCGCCGGGACCGGGCACCCCGCGAGCTCGGGCAGCCGGGAGCGCTCCGGGCGGCCCGGCGGGTGCAGGGGGAAGGCCAGCGCCACCACCGCCGACGCGCCCACCTCACCGGCGGTCCGGCACGCGACGCGGGCGCCGGCCGAGCGGCCACCGACCACCACCGGCCCCGGCAGCGCGAGCGCGGCGAGCACCGCGGTCCACGCGCGGTCCAGGGTCGCGGGTGGTCCCGCGACCCGCTTCCCCGCGACCCGCCACGGCTGCTCCACCCGCACCACCGTGATGCCACGACCGGGAAGGACGCGGGCCAGCTCGACCAGGTCGGCCGCCTCGATGCCCCCGCCGGCCCCGTGCCCGAGCACCAGTGTCGCGCGGGTGCGCCGGGCCTGCGCGACGTGGGCGCGTGCCTCGCCCACGGGGGTGCGCACCGTCGTCGCGTCCATCGGCGCCACGCTCAGAACAGCCGGTCGGGCTCGGTCCCCGCGGGCTCGGGCACGTCGCCGTCGACCGGGAGCGGCTCCACCAGGTGGCGGCCGTCGTTGCGCACGCTGTTCACCTCGGTGGACACGGGATAGGCCGTGAGCCGTCCCGGCGCCGCGGGCACGAGCAGGGCGGTCAGCTCCTCCGGGTCGTCGTGCGCGGGGTCCAGCCACTCGGCGTAGCGCGCCCTCTCCACCAGCATCGGCATCCGGTCGTGGATGCGGCCGAGGTCGTCGGTGGCCGACGTCGTCAGGACCGTGCACGTCCACAGCCAGGGGTCGGTGTCGGGTGGCGCAGCCGGGTCCTTCCACAGCTCGTACAGCCCGGCCATCGCGAGCACCCCACCGTCGGACGGGCGGATGAAGAACGGCTGCTTCTTCCCTTTCGTCTCGCCGTACCACTCGTAGTAGCCGTCCGCGGGCAGCAGGCAGCGACGCCGGGCGAACGCCCGCCGGAACGCGGCCTTCTCGGCGACCGTCTCCATGCGGGCGTTGATCATGCGGCTGCCGATCGAGGGATCCTTCGCCCACGAGGGCACCAGACCCCAGCGGACCACGCGCAGCGTCCGTTGCGCCGGCTCGTCGGGCTCACCGCGAGGGGGACGCTCGACCACGGCGTAGACGTCGTCGGTCGGCGCGACGTTGTAGCTCGCGGGCAGCGCCGACTCCGGCTCCCCCACGAGCTCGAACTCCTCGACGAGGTCGTCCGGGTCCCGGCTGGCCGCGTAGCGTCCGCACACGCGGCCCAGCCTGCCAGAGGGTTATCCGTCCGCGAGGTCGGGCAAGGGCGCGGCATGACCGTCGTGCGCCGCCTGGCCCGTCCCCTGCTCGCCTCGTCCTTCCTCGCGGGCGGTGTCGACGCCCTGCGCGCCCCCGGGCCGAAGGTCCCCGCGGCCGAGACAGTCGCCCCGCCCATCGCGGCACGGCTGCCGTTCCTGCCCGAGGACCCCGAGACGCTGGTCAAGATCAACGGTGCGGTCCAGGTCGTCGCCGGCTCGATGCTGGCGCTGGGCCGCTTCCCGCGCCTCTCCTCGGTGCTGCTCGCCGCCAGCGTGGTGCCGACCACCCTCGCCGGTCACCGGTTCTGGGAGCAGACGGACCCGGACGCCAAGTCGCAGCACAAGGTCCAGTTCCTCAAGAACCTCGGCCTCCTCGGCGGCCTGATGCTTGCCACAGTCGACACCGAGGGCCGTCCCGGCCTCGCCTGGCGCACCCGGCACGCGACCCGTCACGCAGCGGCGGGCACCCGGCGTACGCGCCGAGCGGCAGGTCGGAAGCTCCCCGGCTGACGGTCGCCGCTCCCCCTGCGGGGGACGACGCCACTACGCTCCCGGCCATGTCCGAGCCGTGGCCGGCCCCCGTCGCCGACGATCCGGTACGGGCCTCCGTGCGGCTGCCCGGCTCGAAGTCGCAGACCAACCGCGCGCTGGTCCTGGCGGCGCTCGGCAGCGGCACCTGCCGCCTGACGTCCCCGCTGCGCAGCCGCGACACCGCGCTGATGGCCGCCGGGCTGCGCGCCCTGGGCGCCCGCGTCGACGACGCCGGCGACGACTGGCTGGTGGAGCCCGGCCCGCTGCACGGCCCGGCCGACGTGGACGTGGGCAACGCCGGCACGGTGATGCGCTTCCTGCCGCCCGTGGCCGCTCTCGCCGCGGGCGACGTCCGGTTCGACGGCGACCCCCGCTCGCACGAGCGACCGCTGGCGCCCGTCGTGCACGCCCTGCGGTCGCTCGGGGTCGACGTCGAGGCCCGGCACGACCGGCTGCCGCTGACCGTGCACGGCCGCGGCTGGGTGCTCGGGGGCCGCGTCGCCGTCGACGCGTCGATGTCCTCGCAGTTCGTCAGCGCGCTGCTGCTGGCAGCGCCGCGCTTCGCCGACGCCTGCGAGATCCGCCACACCGGCCCGCGCGTGCCCTCGGGGGCGCACATCGACATGACGGTGGAGATGCTGCGCGCGGCTGGCGCCATCGTCGAGCACGTGGACGCCGTGACCTGGCGCGTGGAGCCGGGCCCCCTCCACACGGACCGTCAGGTGATCGAGCCGGACCTGTCCAACGCGGCGGCCTTCCTCGCGGCGGCCGTCGTCACGGGCGGCGTGGTCACCGTCCCGGGCTGGCCGGCGCGCACGACGCAGGCGGGCGACGCCCTGCGCCGGATCCTCCCGCGGTTCGGCGCCCAGGTGCACCTCGACGAGGACGGGCTGACGGTCACCGGCCCCGACCGCGTGCTGGGCGTCGACCTCGACCTCGGTGCCGTGGGCGAGCTGGCGCCGGTGCTCACCGCCGTCGCCGCGTTCGCGGAGGGACCGTCGCGGCTGCGCGGCATCGGCCACCTCCGCCACCACGAGACGGACCGGCTGAGCGCCTTGAGCACCGAGATCAACGGGCTCGGTGGCGACGTGCGCGAGACCGACGACGGGCTGCAGGTGCGGCCCCGGCCGCTGCACGGCGGGGTCTTCGCGACCTACGAGGACCACCGGCTGGCCACGACGGCGGCCGTGATCGGGCTGTGCGTGCCCGGCGTCGAGGTCGAGGACGTCGCCACGACCGCCAAGACCCTGCCCGGCTTCGTAAACCTGTGGGACGCGATGCTCGCCGGCCGGGCCCCCGCGTGAGCCCGACGGGCCGGCGGCGCGAGCTGGACGAGGACGACGTACGGGTGCGGCCGTCGCGACGGTCGCGACCGCGCAGCAAGGAGCGACCCGCGCACGACGACGCGGTCATCGGCATCGTCGTCGCGGTCGACCGGGGCCGGTGCACCTGCCGCATCGACGAGCGCGAAGTCGTGGCGATGAAGGCCCGCGAGCTGGGCCGGCGCAGCGTCGTCGTCGGCGACCGCGTCGCGCTCGTCGGGGACGTGTCCGGGACGACGGACACCCTGGCCCGCATCGTCCGGGTGGAGCCGCGCTCGTCGTCGCTGCGGCGCACGGCGGACGACACCGACCCGGTCGAGCGCGTGATCGTCGCCAACGCCGACCAGCTGGTCGTGGTCACCGCCCTCGCCGACCCCGCCCCGCGGCTGCGCCTGGTCGACCGCTGCCTCGTCGCGGCCTACGACGCCGGCCTGCGGCCGCTGCTCTGCCTGACGAAGGCCGACCTGGCATCCCCGGACGAGGTCCTCGAGACCTACCGCGCCCTCGACGTCGACCACGTGGTGGTGCGCCGTGACGAGGCGCTCGACGAGCTGACGAGCCACCTGCGGGACCGCGTGAGCGTCATGGTCGGCCACTCCGGCGTCGGCAAGTCGACGATGGTCAACGCCCTGGTGCCCGGCGCGGACCGGGCGACGGGCAGCGTGAACCTCGTCACCGGCCGCGGCCGGCACACGTCGTCGTCGGCGATCGCGCTCGAGCTGCCCGGGCGGCGGCTGGGTCATCGACACCCCCGGGCTGCGCAGCTTCGGGCTCGCGCACGTCGACCTCGACCGCGTCATCGGCGCGTTCCCCGACCTCGAGCCCGGCACCGTCGACTGCCCGCGGTCCTGCACGCACGACGAGCCCGAGTGCGCGCTGGACGACTGGGTGGCGGCCGGCCACAGCGACCCGGCGCGCCTCGTGTCACTGCGCCGGCTGCTGAGCAGCCGCGACCAGGAGGACGACGGCGCCTAGCGGTGCGGCGCCGTCACTTGCAGGCGTCGGAGCCGATCGTGCAGCTCCAGACCGCGGTCGAACCGAGGTGGCCGACGCGGGTCACGACGCCGGCCGCGACACCGGCGGCGAGCACGGCGAGGACCGCGACCACGGTGAGGGCGCGGCCCGCGACCCGCCGGCGGGTCATGAGGACGAGTGCGACGGCCAGCAGCCACATCGCGGCCGTCGGGTAGATGACCAGGTCGCCGAGGTCGGCGTGCTCGTCGATCTGGCGCTTGACCACCCCGCCGGCACCGATGCGGTCCTCGAGCTCGTCCCCGCTGCGGGTCGCGACCGGGACCATGGCCAGCCCGGCGGTCGCGACCGCCAGCACGAGCGGTCCGAACCGTCCCCGCCACCGGGGCACGACGGCGATGGCGGCGACGCCCAGCGCCGCGACCGGCACCAGGACGACGACCGCGTGGACGACGAGCGCGTGGACCGGGAGCCCCAGGACGGTGTCGAACACAGATCAACTCTGCCACCGGGCGACCGCGGGCGCGGTCACCGGAAGGTCACGACTTGCCGGTGTCAGCCGGCTGCGGCGTCGACCGGCCGGCTGCCGAGGCGGGTGCGCAGGCGCGCCCGGTGCTTGTCGATCCCACGGGTGTGGTGGACGTACTCGGGCCAGCGGGAGGCCGGGTGAGCGAGCCACGCCTCGCAGACGGACAGCGCGGGACCCGGCTCGTCGGAGCGCTCGAGCAGCACGGCCGCACGCTCGTAGGTGTAGGGGGTGTCGACCTCGACGGCGACACCGTGCAGAAGCGTCTCGAGCTCGCGCAGGTCGGGCCGGGCGAGCCGGGTGCTCAGCTTCGTGGCCAGCGGCGTGCCGGCCAGGGTCCAGCCGTCGATGGAGAAGCGTGGCACCGGGATCGCGGCAGGCTCGATGTCGTGCAGCGTGCCGCGACGGCGGAACAGGTGCATGCCGACCCCCCATGCCGTCGCGGGACCTCCGGACTAGGAAGTATGCGGCGGTCCCGGGCCGAACCACCAGAGACTTGTACGGTTCGTTACATGACGGCGTATGACGACGACCTCCGGCTGGCGCACGTCCTCGCCGACACCGCGGACTCGGTGACGATGTCGCGCTTCCGCGCCCTGGACCTCGTCGTCGAGACCAAGCCCGACCTGACTCCGGTCTCCGACGCCGACAAGCGCGTCGAGGAGGCCATCAGGTCGACCCTCGGCCGGGCCCGCCCCCGTGACGCGGTGCACGGCGAGGAGATGCCCGACACCGGCCACGGGCCGCGCCGCTGGGTGGTCGACCCGATCGACGGCACGAAGAACTTCGTCCGCGGGGTGCCGGTCTGGGCGACCCTGATCGCCCTCATGGACGGGGACGCCGTCGTGTCCGGACTCGTCTCCGCCCCTTCCCTCGGCCGCCGCTGGTGGGCGGGCTCCGGGTCCGGCGCCTGGACCGGCAAGAGCCTCACCTCGGCCAGCCGGATGGCCGTCTCGAAGGTGGACAGCATCACCGACGCCTCCTTCTCGTACTCCAGCCTCTCCGGCTGGCACGACCTCGGGCGCGAGGACGCCTTCCTCGGCCTGACCCGTGACGTGTGGCGCACACGCGCCTACGGCGACTTCTGGTCGTACATGCTCGTGGCCGAGGGCGCCGTCGACGTCGCGGCCGAGCCGGAGGTCGCGCTGCACGACCTGGCGGCGCCGTCGATCATCGTCACCGAGGCCGGCGGTCGCTTCACCGACCTCGCCGGCGCGGACGGTCCTTCCGGCGGGAGTGCCGTCGCGACCAACGGGCTCCTGCACGACGAGGTGGTGCAGCGCCTGTCGGTCTGAGCGCGCTCAGACCGTGACGACGGCGTCGTGGGGGGCCGCGGCCCGGCGCAGGCCGCGAACGCTCGGGAGGAGAAGGGCCGCCAGCGTCGCCACCAGCATCACCGCTGCGCAGCCGACGATCGTGCGGCTCAGCCCGGCAACCGACGCGAGCGGCCCGGCCGCGATCTGCCCGAGCGGGATGAACACCAGCGAGCCGAACCAGTCGTAGGCGTAGACGCGGCTGAGCCGGTCCTCCGGCACGTTGGACTGCAGCGCGACGTCCCAGGCGACGGCGAAGGTCTCCATCCCGAGCCCGCTCAGGAAGGCGGCGGCGAGCAGCAGCACGACGCCCGGTCGCAGACCGAGGACGAAGAGCAACGGTGTCGTGAGCAGCATCGCCACCATGCCGACGTACAGCGGCCGGTCCCACCGGCTGCGCATGGCGACGAGCCCGCCGCCGACCATGCCCACGGCCTGCGCCGCCAGGACCGTGCCCCACGCCGCCCGACCGATCGTGTCGTCGGCGACGATCGGGCCCAGCGTGGCGAACCCCGCGGCGAACCCGGCGTTGACGAACGCGAACACCACGACGACCGCCCAGACCCACGTGCGGCTGACGAACTCGCCCCAGCCCTCGCGCAGCTCCTGCAGCGTGTTGCTCGACGCGACCCGGGCCTTGCGCGAGATCGGGAGGCGGGAGAGCAGCACGGCGCCGACGACGTAGAGGCCGGAGTCGACCGCGAAGGCCCAACCCGACCCGAACACGGCGACGAGGAGGCCTCCGCCGGCCGCGCCGGTGATGAAGGCGACGTTGTGACCCATGCGCAGCATGGCGTTGGCGGGCTGCAGCTGCGACGAGGGGACGGTCTGCGGGGTGAGCCCCGACGCGGCCGGGAAGAGGAAGGCGCTCGCCGAGCCGTTGACGACCTCGATCGCGGCGAGCATCCAGATCTCGGCCGAGCCGGTGAGCAGCAGCACCGCGACGAGTGCCTGCGTGCTCGCGCCGACCACGTTGGCGACGACGAGGACGAGGTGACGCGGCAGGCGGTCCGCGATGACGCCGCCGACGAGGATCAGCACGACGGTCGGGATCGCGCGCGCCGCGAGCACGAGGCCGAGCTGTGACGGCGACCCACCGAGATCGAGGACCGCGAACGCGAGCGCGATCGGCGCGATGGCGTGGGCCAGGTTGTCGGCGAGCCGCCCGACCAGGAGCAGCCGGAACGCGCGGAAGGACAGCGGCTGCATCGCCGCGCGCCAGGTCATCGGTCGTCCCGCATCAGGAACAGCGCGGTCGTGATGCTCACGTGCACGGTGCCCTCGTCACGGGGTCGGCGCGCGGCGCGGTGCAGGTCGGAGACCGCGTCGGCCACCCGGCGCACCGCGTCGTCCCAGGCATCGGCGGCCACCCAGAGCTCGGCGTCGCTGCTGGTGCCACGCGCACCGGGCTGCCAGTGCGCCGACCGGCGCACCAGCTCGCCGGCGACCGCCTGGTAGTAGGCGGGGGCGTCGTCGGGGCCCTCGGCCGTGGCTCCGGGTGCGTCGACGTCGTAGCGGTAGCGCTTGGCCTTCCCGCCGCGAACCGACTCCTCCTCGGCGACGACGAGCAGCCGTGCATCGCGCAGCTGGCGCAGGTGGTAGCTCGCGTTGGCGTGGGTCAGGTCGAGCTCGCGGGCCACCTCCGCCGCCGACATGGCGGTGCCGGTGAGCATCGACAGCATCCGCAGCCGGAGCGGGTGGGCCATCGCGCGAAGCGCCGCGACCCGCCCGGCGTCACTGACTCCCGAAGACATGTTGGGGAGTATCCGCCCTGACCTCCGCGACTGTCAAGCATTCGTTGGGGAGTCGTACCGCCCCGTCGTCCCCGCCGCTCGCAGTCGACCACGTACGGGAGGCGGGTGATCACCTCGGCAGGCGTACACGCCTCCCGAAGGGACCACCTGCCTGCCTTACGTGGTCGACTGCGGCCGGGCGCGTCGGAGGCGGGTGACGGCGGCGAGGACCGAGGGGCCGGCCAGCACGGCGGCGAGGTCGAACCAGCCGTAGCCGCCCGCCGCGCCGGACGGGGGGTTCCCGATCGACACGATGCCGGTGGGGTCGTGGGCCTGCCACTCCCAGGTCCCCAGCCAGGTGCCGAGGATCTCCAGGTAGGTCACGACCACGAACGCGCCGACGTAGAGCCCGCGGGAGCGGCCCCAGAGCAGGAAGCCGGCCAGGCAGGCGAACCAGAACGCCCCGAGCGCGTCGGGCCGGGAGGACAGGAGCAGCCCCCAGGCGGCGTACGCCCCACCGGCGACGACGGTCAGCGCCACGCAGGCGGGCAACCGGCTGCGCACCCACGCGCTGCGGCCCATCGCCAGGGCGCAGAGGTAGACCAGCCCGTGACCCGGCGGTACGAACGCCGGGACGTTCTCGAGGCGGTAGACGTAGACCTCGAGGAACGGCGAGAACGTGTACTCGACGGCGGTCGCGAACACGACCACGACCGCCACCTGTGCCCGGACCAGCGGGGCCTCGCGGCGCAGCAGGGCCAGCAGCAGCGCCCACGTCCCGAGCCCGAGCAGCCGCTGCCACCAGATGCCGGCGCCGCGGTCGAGCAGGAGGACGAGCGGCACCCAGGTCATCGTCAGCGCGACCGGCGGGTCGAGCCCGACCGGCACTCTCGCCGGCCACCCCCTCCCGGCGCGGACGGGTCGCGCCGGGGCCTCGGGACCGTCGACGGCGTCGGGCCGGGTGAGGGCCTCGGTGCTCACCGCATCGAGTATGTCAGCGGGCGACGGTCAGGCCCGCGGGTCGCCCTGGCCGGGTGTCAGCGCCTCGCCGTCGCGCCGCGACTTGCCGACGGAGTCGGGGTCGCCCTCCTGCGGCTCGCGCTCCTTGGCGCGGAGCAGGATCGCGGCAACGGAGAGCACCAGCACGAGCACCCCGAGAACCCCCACCTCGATCATCGAGTCGCGGAACTCGTCGCCCTTGCCGATGACGTCGGCGGCCTCGACGGACAGCACGATGATCTCCTTGATCGAGGCGATGATGCCCACGACGAGGAACGGCTCGGCGACGACCTCGCGCTTGCCGAGGATCACCCGCACGGCGAAGAGCAGCTCGACGACGATGAACACGAGCAGCAGCGTGTCGAGGATCGACAGCGCCACCTCGCTGGCCGCCTCGTCGCCCCCGAGGTCGAACAGGCCGCGCCCTGCCGAGACGAGCAGCGCACCCGCGGCGATCGACAGGATGATGGCGATGCCGACGTAGATGACGTCCTCGGTGATCGCGAGGAGGGCGTTGCCGATGCGGACGTAGCGCGGCGGCTCCTCGTCGGAGCCGTCCTTGCCCCGCTGGCCTGTCACCCGGGCCGTCAGGCCACTCGGCCGGTCCGGCGACGGCGCGCTGCCGGGGCCGGGGCCGGGGAGGGCAGGTCGAAGCCGACGAAGAGCCCGACGCCGCACCGCACGCACACCCGCTCGGGGCAGTCGGCGCCGTGCTCGTCGGTGCAGTCGGGCCGCTCGAGGAAGACGTCGTCGGCGCAGCTGGGGCACCAGCGCACGACGTCGAGGTGGAGCGCGGCGCGTCGTGGGGCCGCGGAACCTGTCATGCCCGACACGGTGACACGCCCCCCGGACACAACCGCGGAGGCGGGCGGCGTGTCGGGCGCTTTGTCGACAAACCGGTCCCGCTCCACCGCGAACCGGCAGGTCCCTGGTGTGAGAGCCCCCGGACGGGCGATCATGTCTGCATGCCACAGAGCGTCTGGAAGGGAGCCATCTCCTTCGGGCTGGTCTCCATCCCCGTCCGCCTGTTCTCCGCGACCGAGGAGAAGGACATCTCCTTCCGCCAGGTCCACCGCGAGGACGGCGGGCGCATCCGCTACAAGCGGGTGTGCTCCATCGACGGCGAGGAGGTGCCCTACGGCGACATCGCCAAGGGCTACGAGCTCCCCGACGGCGAGATGGTCGTGCTCGACGACGACGACTTCGCGAACCTGCCGATCACGAGCTCGCGGTCGGTCGAGGTCCTCAGCTTCGTGCCCGCCGACCAGATCGACGCCGTGCAGATGGGCAAGCCCTACTACTGCGACCCGACCGGCGCCGACGCCAAGCCCTACGTCCTGCTGCGCGACTCGCTGGAGAAGGCCGACCGTGTGGCGGTGGTGAAGGTCGCCCTGCGGCAGCGCGAGCGGCTGGCGATGCTGCGCGCGCGGGACGGCGTCCTCATCCTGCAGACCCTGCTGTGGCCCGACGAGGTGCGCACGCCCCGGCTGGAGTTCCAGGACCAGGACGTGACCGTTCGCCAGCAGGAGCTCGCCATGGCCGAGTCCTACATCTCGGCGCTCTCCGGCGACTTCGAGCCCGGCGAGTTCGCCGACGGCTACCGCGAGGCGCTCGAGGAGGTCATCAACGACAAGGTCGCCGGCCGCGAGGTCAAGGCTCCGGCCGAGGCGCCGGAGTCGACCGGCCAGGTCGTGGACCTCATGGAGGCGCTGCGCCGCAGCGTGGCCGAGGCCAAGGCAAAGCGCGGCGAGGGCGACGGCGGCGAGGCCGGCACCGCGAAGAAGTCCGCGGCGGGCAAGGCCAAGAAGGCGGCATCCAAGAAGTCCTCGACCAAGAAGAGCGCCGCCCGGAAGTCTGCGACGGCCAAGAAGTCGACCGCCAAGAAGAGCGCCGCCCGGCGTACCGCCTAGGAGGCACCGTGCCCGAGTCCACCGACGGGCCGGACCTGTCCGGCCTGCGCGCGATCTACCTCAACTGCACCCTCAAGCCCTCCCCCGCCGTGTCCCACACGGCAGGGCTCATGGCCAACAGCGTGGCGATCATGCGCGCGCAGGGGGTGCACGTCGACGAGGTGCGCGCCGTCGACCACGAGCTCGCGCCCGGCGTGCAGCCGGACATGCGCGAGCACGGTGCGGAGCGGGACGACTGGCCGGCGATCTACGAGACGGTGAAGGCAGCCGACATCATCGTCCTCGGCACGCCCATCTGGCTCGGCGACAAGAGCAGCGTGTGCACGCGCGTGGTCGAGCGGCTGTACGCGAACTCGGCCGAGCTCAACGACCGCGGCCAGTACGCCTACTACGGCAAGGTCGGCGGGGTGATCGTCACCGGCAACGAGGACGGCATCAAGCACGTCGCGATGAACGTCCTCTACTCGCTGCAGCACCTGGGATGCACGATCCCGCCCCAGGCCGACGCGGGCTGGATCGGGGAGGCCGGCCCCGGGCCGAGCTACCTCGACGAGGGATCCGGGGGCCCGGACAACGACTTCACCCGCCGCAACACGGCGTTCATGACGTGGAACCTCATGCACCTGGCGAAGATGCTCAAGGACGCCGGCGGGGTCCCCGCCCACGGCAACCAGCGCACCGAGTGGGACGCGGGGGCACGCTTCGACCACCCCAACCCCGAGTACCGCTGAGCCGGCGGCGGAATGCCTCGGCGGGCCTGCGCGCTGAGGTGACCCGTGGGTGAGGCCGTCGAGATCCTGGCGCTCGTCGTCGCGGTGGCGGTGGTCGCCGCCGGCGCGCGACGTCTCGGGCTGAACGCACCCATCGTGCTGGTCGTCGCCGGGGTGCTGGCGTCCTTCGTACCCGGCGTCCCCGAGTACCGGCTGGACCCCGAGGTCGTGCTGCTCGGCCTGCTGCCGCCGCTGCTCTACGCCGCCGCCATCCGCACGTCGCTGGTCGACTTCCACGCCAACCGCCAGGCCATCGGCATCCTCGCGGTCGGTGCCGTGGTGTTCACCGTCGGCGCGGTGGGCCTGGTCGTCTGGGCGGTCGTCCCCGGCGTGCCGCTGGCGGCGGGGCTGGCGCTCGGCGCCGTCGTCGCCCCACCCGACGCCGTCGCGGCCACGACCATCGCCCGCCGGGTCGGCATGCCACGGCGCATCGTGGCGATCCTCGAGGGCGAGAGCCTCGTCAACGACGCGACGGCGCTGGTGTCCCTGCGCACGGCCGCCGCGGCCGTCACGGCGACCGCGACGGTCACTGTCTGGTCGGTCGGCGTCGACTTCGCCCTCGCCGCCGGCGGCGGCATCGCTGTCGGTGGCGTGGTGGCGCTGCTGCTCGGCGCCGCGCGAAAGCGGGTCCAGGACCCGGTGCTGGACACGACGCTGTCGCTGGCCGCGCCGTTCATCTCGTACCTGCCGGCGGAGGCCATCCACTCCAGCGGCGTCATCGCCGTCGTGGTCACCGGTCTGCTGCTCGGGCACAAGTCACCTGTGCTGCAGTCGGCCGCGTCCCGGCTCTCCGAGCAGACCAACTGGCGCACGGTGCAGTTCCTGCTCGAGAACGCGGTGTTCCTGCTCATCGGGCTGCAGGTCGCGGACATCCTGCAGAACGCGCGCGACGACGGGTTCTCGACCGCGCGGCTCGTCGTGATCTGCCTCGTGGTGCTGGTGGCGACCGTTCTCGCGCGGGTGGTGTGGGTGTTCGGCGCCACGGCGGTCTACCGGTTCGGGCCCCCCTCGCTGCGGGCGCACGCCTGGCAGTGGAGCCACGCTGCGCTCGTGTCCTGGGCGGGCATGCGCGGAGTGGTGACGCTGGCAGCGGCGTTCATCCTGCCCGGCGAGACCCCGCACCGGGACGTGCTGATCCTCGCCGCGTTCGCGGTCGTGGCCGGCACCCTGCTCGTCCACGGCACGACGCTGCCGTGGCTGGTCCGCCGGCTCGGCCTGCCGGGCCCGGACCCGACCGAGGACGCGCTCGAGGAGGCGGCGCTGCTCTCCCGGGCGACCCGCGCCGGGCTCGCCCGGCTGGACGAGCTGCGCGGCGAGGTCCGCGACCAGTCGGTGCTCGACCGCCTCGAGGAGCGGGCCCGGTCGCGTGCCGACGCGGCGTGGGAGCGGCTGGGGTCCGGGCAGAGCGGCGAGACGCCGAGCGAGACCTACCGGCGGGTGCGCCAGGAGATGCTCCACGCCGAGCGGGCCGTGGTGCTCGAGGCGCGGGCGTCGGGCAAGGTGGACGACGAGATCCTGCGGGACGTGCTCGCGCTGCTCGACAGCGAGGAGTCACTGCTGGACCGATTGGTCGACAAGGGCAACGCGGTGGGGGCGCAGATGGCGGACCGCGACGCGAGGGTTGAGGCCTGCGAGCACCTGCGGGAGGCCTCGAGCGGGGTCACGCCGCGTACGTCCGAGGGCTGCGAGGAGTGCCTGCGTGACGGCACCGAGTGGGTGCACCTGCGGCTGTGCCTGGGCTGCGGCCACGTCGGCTGCTGCGACTCCTCGACCCAACAGCACGCGACGGCGCACAACGCCGCGACGGGACACCCGGTCATCCGCAGCTTCGAGCAGGGCGAGTCGTGGCGCTGGTGCTACGTCGACGACCGGCTGGGCTGAGCGCGGTCAGCTCGCCGGCCAGTCCTCTGCCGAGCGAATGATCCGGCCGGTGAAGAGCCGGCTGAGGGCCCGTACGGCAGGACCCTGCATCAGGTAGAGCTTGCCGTCGATGATGCGCCAGGACGTCGGGGACGCGTCGGCGGCCTTCCCGAGGCTGTTGCCGAACGCGCAGTGGCCGCCGACCTGGGGGGCGTACCTGCCCGGGTCATCGGCGAAGCGGTCGGCGTTCTCGGACGACTCGAACCGCCACGTGACGTCGCCCCACTCCCGCGTGTGCTCGGGGCGGCCGCGGGTCGCCTCGCCGGCGGTGAAGTACGCGACCGGGTCGTAGCCGTTGATGGCGACGCCCTCGGGTGTGGTGCTGATGGTTGCTGGCATCCCCCGACGCTACAGGTGAGCCACGGCAGGCCCTACCGCGCTATGTGACGGCCGAGCGCGCGAAATTCGCCGCGCCCGGGCGCCATTGATCACGCTCACGTGATCATTTCGGCGGGGGGGCCGGAGGGCGGCGGGCGGGTCGGCGCGGCGCCTAGAGGTCGCGGGCGAAGGAGCGGGACAGCGGCGAGTCCTTGTAGTGGCCGAAGCCGTCGATCGGCCGGTAGCCGGCGCTGCGGTAGAGCGCGATCGCCTCGGGCTGGGCCAGGCCCGTCTCGAGGACGACCCGGCGGTGCCCCTCGTGCCGGGCCCACTGCTCGAGCGCCGCGAGCATGCGCCGGGCGTGACCTCGCCGGCGGTGCTCGACGCGGACGAACATCCGCTTCACCTCGACGCTGCCGTCGTCCCGGCGGCGCATGCCGGCGCAGCCGATCGCCACGCCGGCGAGCCGCGCGACCAGGAAGGTGCCGCGCGGCGGCGCGAACTCGGCAGGGTCGACGGGAGTGTCGTCGCGGCCGCCGTAGCGGCGGACGTACTCCTGCTGCACCTCGTCGATCAGCGACATCGCCAGGTCGGAGTCGAACGCGACCGCGCACATCTCGACCTGCCCGTCGACGGGCAGCGCCTGCCGGACCAGTGCCGACAGCTCCTCCTCGACCGCGCGGGTGAGCTCACCCGGGTCCGGCACCACCTTGCGGTCGGCAGCGACTCCGACGGTCACGTCGCCGGCATAGCTGAGGATGCTCACGCCCAGGCCGATGGTGCCGGCCTGCGGCACCCAGAAGACCAGCCGCTCCAGGCGGGCCCCCGCGAGGAACACCGGCTCGCGCGGCCCCGGGACGTTGGTCACGACGGCACTCGACTTCGCCCCGAGGACCCGCACGGCCAGGCGGTGCGCCCACGACGGCAGCGCGCCGACGATCGCGATGATCGCGAACGTCGAGGCTGCCTGGGCGCCCGCCTTGACCCGCCCCATCCGCTCGCGGACGGCGTGCACGCGCGCGACCGGGTCGGGCTCGGAGACGGGCAGGCGGACGAAGACGATGCCGAAGCGGTTGCCCAGCGTCGGCGGCACGGGCTCGCCCGGGGGCCGCAGGTCGACGGGGACGAAGATGCGCAGGTCGTGCGCCCGGTCGCCGTGCGCCAGCAGGTGCCGGCGCAGCGCACCGGCCGTGACGGCCAGCAGGACGTCGTTGACGGTGGCGTCGAGCTCGGCCGCGACGCGCTTGAGCAGGCCGAGGTCGAGCAGGCCCGTCCACGACGCGCTCTTGTCGGGCCCCAGGTCGCCGCTGAGCCGGGTGCGGGGGTCGCGGGCGGCGAAGAGCAGTCCCAGCCCGGTCACCACGACGCGCCAGCCGAAGCGCACCGCCTCCACCGCCTGGCGCAGGCTGCGTGGCGCGAGGGGATCGACCCCCGTGACCTCCGCGACGTCGGCCGAGCCCTCGGTGACCCGCTGCCTCAGCCCCGGCCGGCGCGGGTCGCGCAGGTTGGTGCCCACCACCCGCTGGGTCTGCTCCGGCGGCACGTCGGGGTGGTCGTCTGTGAGCGACAGCAGCACGCTCGCCAGGGCGATGCCGTCGGCGATGCAGTGGTGCAGGCGCGCGACGACGGCGGAGCGCGCCTCGTCGTCGGCGTGCCGCGGCGGTACGTCGACCAGGTGGAACTGCCACGGCGAGTGCCGCATGTCCAGCGGTCGCCCCAGCAGCCCGGCCACCACGGCCTTGAGGGCGTCGTCGTCGACGGCGTGCCCCGCCTCGACGACGTGCCGGTCCAGCGCGAAGTCCGGGTCCTCGGCCCACACCGGCTGCTCGAACGGGCTGCGCGTGGGCAGCGGCCGCATCGAGAACTTGGGGAACCTCGCGAGCAGCCGGTGCTCCAGCACCTTCGCGAGCCGCTCGCGGTCGACGGCCTCGTCGAGGTGCAGCACGGCGGTGACCATCATCAGGTTGTCGGGTGAGTCCATGCCGAGCCAGGCGGCGTCGACGTTGGACATCCGCACCGGCGACGCCGGGGCACGCGCCGTCACGACGACCCCGGCCGGCGTCGGCGCCGCTCGGCCGCGCGGGCCCGCGCCCGACGGAACCGCCGCGCGAACGGCCGGGCCAGGTCCGCCGCCCCGACGAGTCCGGCCGTGTTGCCCATCTCGGCCCGGACCACCCCGGCGACCGGGCGGAAGGACCGGCCGGTCAGCGAGCGCTGGAAGCTGTCGCGGGCCGGGCCGAGGAGCAGGTCACCGGCCTCGGAGAGCCCTCCGCCGACGACGAACAGGCCGGGGTCCAGCGCGGCGGCGAGGTTGGCGATGCCGACGCCGAGCCAGTCGCCCACCTCCTGCACCAGCTCGCGGGCGGCCGGGTCGCCGTCCTGCGCCAGCGACGTAACGAGCGGGCCGGTGATCGCCGCGACGTCGCCCCCTGCCCGGTCGAGCATCGCCTGCGCGACCGGCGAGCCCGCCGCCGCCAGCTCGCGCGCCTCCCGCACCAGCGCGTTGCCCGACGCGTACTGCTCCCAGCACCCCCGGTTCCCGCACTCGCACCGGCGCCCCTGCGGCACGACCTGCATGTGGCCGAACTCGCCCGCGACGCCGTGGCGGCCGCGCACCAGCGACCCGTTGACGAGGATGGAACCGCCGATGCCGGTGCCGAGGTTCACGCACACCACGTGGGTCGCCCCGCGCGCCGCCCCGAACCGCCACTCGGCCCACAGCGCGGCGTTCGCGTCGTTCTCGACGACGACCGGCAGCCGCAGCCGGCTGCTGATCGCCTCGCGCAACGGCTCGTTGCGCCACGACAGGTGGGGGGCGAACAGGACGTGCGAGCGCGTCGCGTCGACGAACCCGGCGGCGCCGATGCCGACCGCGTGCACGTCGTGGCGCTGCGACAGGTCGTGGACCGCGTCGACGATGGTGTCCTCGACCACGTCGGGGGTCTTGGTGCGGTCCGGCGTCTCGCGCCGGACCTGCTCGATCACCTCGCCGTCGTAGGTCACGACCCCCGCGGCCACCTTGGTGCCACCGATGTCGACCCCGACGGTCAGCAGCGGCAGGGTCAACGGGCTGTGCCGGGGCGGCCGCACCGACTCGTCGCGCCCGGCCCGCCCGAGCAGGTGCGGACGGCGCTCGGTCACCGTCGCAGACTACCCAGCGGCCGCGCCGATGCCGCGCCCTGCGACACCGCCGGGCATGCTGTGCGACATGGCGGTGTACCGGGACCACGTCCTGCCGAGGATCCAGGACCGGCTGCTGGGCCTCGGCGAGACGAGGGCGATCCGCAGCCGCGTCTGCGCCGGGCTCGCGGGCGACGTCGTGGAGGTCGGCTTCGGCAGCGGCCACAACCTGCCCTACCTGCCCGCCGGCGTGTCGGGGCTGTGGGCCGTCGATCCCTCCGTCGTCGGGAGGCGGCTCTCGCGGGCCCGCCGCGACCGGTCGCCCGTCCCCGTCGTCTTCTCCGGCCCGGACGGGGAGGTGCTCCCCTTCGCCGACGACCGGTTCGACGCCGCGCTCTCGACCTGGACGCTGTGCACGATCCCCGACGCCGTGGCGGCGCTGCGTGAGCTGCGGCGGGTGCTGCGTCCGGGCGGACGGCTGCACCTCGCCGAGCACGGCCTTGCGCCGGACCGGACGGTCGCGACGTGGCAGCGGCGCGGCACCCCGCTGCAGCGCCGGCTCGCCGGCGGCTGCCACCTCGACCGCGACATCCCGGCCCTGCTCGAGGCGGGCGGGTTCACCGTAGAGGTGCTGGACACCTACTACGAGCGGTCCGCACCCAAGGTGCTCGGGCACATGTACGAGGGCCGGGCGCGCGTTGCACCGACGGCATAGGCTCGTCCTGCCGTAACGTCTGACGCGCGGCGCGGGACGGAGTGCGATGGACGACGCACGCGACGGGCGCGGCCGCGCCGGTACGCCCTTGGCGCGCCGGCTGGCGTGGCTGGTCGGCGTCCCGGCGACCCTCGTGTTCCTCCTCGCGGGCCTGTGGCTCTTCGCCGGCGTCCTCGCGCCCGGCTACTACTCGTCGTTCGTGCTGTCGGCCGTGTGGTTCGTGCTGGCACTGCTCGCGCTGGGCATGGTCCGGCGCCGGGTTCCGGTGCTGAACCGGCCCTTGCAGCTGACCTACCTCACCACCGCGGTCGTCCTGGTCGTGGTCGTGTCGCTCACGACGTTCCGCGACGACACCGTCGACGAGCAGGTCGTCGCCGCCGGAGCCGGGAACGAGCGGGTGGCGAGCGGCGAGTTCAGCGGGGTGGCGCACGACGCGTCGGGAACGGCCGCCCTGGTGCGCCTCGCCGACGGCTCGACGAAGCTCACGTTCACCGACCTCGACACCGACAACGGCCCGGACCTGCGCGTCTACCTCGTCGCGGGCGACGTCGAGAGCGACGGCGACGTCCAGGACTTCCAGGACCTCGGGACGCTCAAGGGCAACAGGGGCACCCAGCAGTACGCCGTGCCGGCGGACGTCGACCTCGACCGCTACACCACCGTCGTCGTCTGGTGCCGTGCCTTCTCCATCGCGTTCGCCACGGCTCCGCTCGAGAGTGCCTGATGCGCTACGACCTCGTGGTCGTGGGGATGGGCTCGGGTGGCCTCGTCGCCGCCGAGTTCGCCGCGTCGATCGGGCTGAAGGTGGCGGCCGTCGAGCGCGACCGGGTCGGCGGCGACTGCCTGTGGACCGGCTGCGTGCCGTCCAAGGCACTCCTCGCGGCGGCCAAGACCGCGCACCACATGCGCACGGCCGACCGCTTCGGGCTCGACCCCGTCGAGCCCGAGATCGACCTCGGGCGCGTCTGGAAGAGGGTGCGCCAGGTCCAGCAGGACATCGCCACCACCGACGACGACCCGCAGCGCTACCGGGAGATGGGGGTGGAGGTCGTCCTCGGCGAGGCCACGCTGACCGGCCCGCACTCCGTCGAGGTGGACGAGCGCGACCTGACGACGCGGTTCGTCCTCGTGTGCACGGGCAGCACCCCGGCCGAGCCGGACCTCCCCGGACTGCGCGAGGCGGACTACCTCACCAGCGAGACGTTCTTCGACATCGACCGCCCGCCACGCAGCATCGTCGTGGTCGGCGGGGGCCCGATCGCCGTGGAGATGGCCCAGGCACTCACCCGGCTCGGCGTCCACGTGACCCTGCTGCAGCGCGGTGACCGCATCCTGCCCCGCGACGAGCCGGAGCTCGCCGACCTGCTCATGGCCACTCTGCGCGCGGAGGGCGTCCGGCTGGAGGTCGGCGTGACCACCGAACGGGTCACCGTGGAGGACGGGCGCAAGGTGGTGCACGGGACGCAGGCCGGTCGACCACACCGCTGGGAGGGCGAGGAGATCCTCGTCGCTGCCGGCCGACGTCCCACGGTGGACGGCCTCGGCCTGCACAAGGTCGGCGTCACGACGTCGGTCCGCGGCATCGTCGTCGACGACCGGCTCCGCACGAGCGTCCCGTCGGTCTACGCCGCCGGGGACGTGGCGGGGCGCTACCTGTTCACGCACTCGGCCGGCTACGAGGCGGTCCTCGCCGTGCGCAACATGGTCTTCCCCGGCTCGTCGACCCCCACGAGCCAGGTGCCCTGGGCCACCTTCACCGACCCCGAGCTGGCGCACGTCGGCCTCACCGTCGAGGAGGCCCGCGCCGAGCACGGCGACGACGTGGAGGTCGCGCGCGCGGACCTCGGCCACTCGGACCGGGCCCGAGCGGACGGCACGACCGAGGGACGGGTGCTGCTCGTGACGGCGAAGGGGCGCCTCGTCGGAGCGCACATCCTGGCGCCGAGCGCCGGCGAGATGATCCACGAGCCGGCGCTCGCGATCCACCAGAGGATGAGGCTGCGCGACCTGGCCCAGCTGATCCACGTCTACCCGACGCTGAGCACCTCGACGAACCTGCTCGCCGCCGAGGCCTCCTACGTCCGGGCCCGCCGCCTGTCCTGGCTGACCCGGCTCACGCCAGGATCGCGTGCGCGACGGGCGCCGCGAACGACCGGCACCAGATGAGCACCGTCTGCTCTCCCCCGACATCCGTCCTGCGCGGCACGTCGTAGTTCTGGTTCCCCTTGTTGCCCTTGAGCGAGCCCAGGAAGGTGCCGCCGTCGGGGTCGGTGGCGGCACGGCCGGGCACGACGTAGACGACGTAGTCGGGCCCCGGCTGGACGTCGAGGTTCTCGAACCGGACGATCACGTCCCCGTCCGGCAGCTCGATGAGCCGCGCCCGGCCGGACGCCTCGTAGTCCAGGCTGCGCATGCGACCCTGCCCCAGCAGGGTCGCGGCCGGCGCGGAAGCCTCCGGCGAGGACTCGCCCTGCGGGGTCGACCCCGTCGGCGACGGGGAGGGCGTGGCGGGGAGCGACCCGGTCGGGGTCGGCGACGGGGACGCGCCGGACCGCGGGACCACCGCCACGTCGAGCTCCTCGTCGACCTCCGTGTCGAAGGCGCTGGGCAGGACGGTCACGGCGAGCACCGCCACCACGAGCAGCGCCTGCGCGCCCCGCGCCGGCCACGGCCAGCGCGGCCCCGCGAACCGCCCGACGGCCACGACCAGGACGATGACCACGACGACGAAGAGCAGGGCACGCGGCGTGGTGAGCGTCGACCGCACGAGCTCGGGGTTCCACAGGTAGGTGCCGCCGAGCACGACCGCCGAGAGCCCGGCAGCGACCAGCAGCCGCCGACCGCGCGGGCCGGGCCCGTCAGAGCTGTCCATGCCGTCCTTCCGTCCGGCGCGTCACCGCGCGGCGCCCGTCCGCACCGTAGCCGACCGGCACGGACGGGCCCCCGCGAGCAGGTCCCGTCAGCGGACCCGCACGACCTTGATCTTCGCGACCGGTGCCGAGGTGTCCCAGCCGTGCAGGGCCGGGTCCAGGTCGACGCCACCGACGACACCGGCGTGGTGGGTGATGACCCCGCCCTCGGCGAGGGCCGGGTTCGACATGCCGCTGCCGGGCTCGACCGGCGCCGGCAGTGTCAGCCCCTGGCACGGCGGCACGATGTCGGCGAAGTCCTCGGTGTTGACCTCGCTGCCCGCGTCGTAGCCGGCCGTCCGCTCGGTGACCCGGTCGCCGACGTGCCGCGGGAGCCGAAGCCCGTCGACACCGGTGAAGCCGTCGTTCGTGCAGATCAGCATCGAGACCCAGGACAGGCGCTTCGCGCCGCGGTCGGCCTTGATGCGGAACGTCACCGACCGGTCGAACATCGCAGCGCCCGGCAGCGTGGGACCGACGAGCGGCGCGTCGGCCGCGAACACGTCGGCAACGCGCCGGGATCGCTCCAGGCGGGCCTGGAGCGGCGCGAGGTTGCCGTTCTCGGCGATCTCCCGCACGCCTCGCCGCGCCCGGTCGCCGACGTCGAACACGTCGAAGGACCGGCGGTGGGTCGCGACGAGCGGTGGGGTCAGCGGCTGACCCGCCGCCCGGACGGTGATCTTGACGCGGTAGTGCCGGGCTCCGTCTGCCTGGGCAGGAGGCGAGACCAGCCCCCCGGCGATGCATGCGGCGGCGGTCAGCGTGACGACCTTCGTGGTCCGACTCATGACGCGTTCCTCTCTGGCGACCGGAGCGGGTCGGTCCGACCCGAGATGGACGCTAGGAGCGACTTCTTTCCCGGTCCTTACGGGCGGCGGTCCGCCCGCGAAACTCACCGCGGGACCGACACCGCGAACCGCGACCCCACCGATCCGCTCTCGGCGGTGATCCGCCCGCCGAGCGCCTCGACGATGCGTCTGGCGATGGCCAGGCCCAGCCCGGCGCCGTGCACGTGGCGCGCGGGGTCGGCGCGGAAGAACGGCTCGAAGACCCTGTCCAGGTCGTCCGGGGCGATGCCGGACCCGGTGTCCTCCACCTCCATCTCGAGGTGGCGCTGCGTGCAGGTGACGGCGAGGCGCACGGTGCCGTCGGCCGGGGTGTGCTGGACGGCGTTGAGCAGCAGCGTGTGCAGCACCCGCTCGATGCGCGGCGAGCAGGTGACGTCCCGGGTGCCGTCGACCTCGGTCACGACGCTCAGCCGCTTCTCCGCGACGCCGTGCGCGACCGAGGCGAGCGCGCTGTCGACAAGGTCCCCCACGCGCGTCCGGCGGGTCTCGGCGGCGATCGCCCCGGCCTCGAGCCGACTGAACTCGAACAGGTCGTCGACGAGCCGGCTGATCTGGTTGACAGAGACGCTCATCTCGCCGGCGTACCTGCGCAGCGTCGCGGGGTCGTCCACGACCTCGTCGGCCACCGCCTCCACCATCGCCCGCAGGCTCGCCAGCGGGGTGCGCAGGTCGTGCGAGACGGCGGCCACGAGGTCACGACGGACCTGCTCGCCGTGCTGCTCGCGGCGCTGCGCCGCCTGCAGCCGGTCGGCCATGTCGTCCAGCGTCCTGGCCAGCGCGGCGAGCTCGGGCCCGGCGTCGCGGACCCGCGAGTCGCCCTGCCGGTCGGCGCGGACGCCGAGGTCGCCCTCGCCCAGGCGGCGCGCCGTCCGCCCCAGGTGGGCGACGGCGTCGCTGGTGGCGCCGGCCAGGACCAGAGCGGCGGCGACGCTGACCCCGAGCGAGTAGACGAGCAGGGTCGCGAGCAGCGTCGCGTCGTGGGTGCTCACGAACATGGCCGCGGTGAGGGCCGCGAGGTTCGCCAGGGCGAACGCGACGGCCAGGGTGGCCACGGCTCCGAACCGCTGGCTCAGCGTCGCCGCACGCAGCAGCGGCCGGACTCCTGCCGCGACGAGCAGCGTCACCACCGCCGCGGGCAGCAGCAGGGACACCAGCTCGGTCAGGGCCGTGGCGTCCATGCCCGTCGAGGCGGCGACGACCAGCGCACCGGCGGCGCCGGCCGCGGCGACCGCCGCCGGCAGCAGCATGACCCGCCAGCGGCCGGTCACGGCTCGAACCGGTAGCCGACGCCCCACACCGTCACCAGGTGGCGCGGGTCGGCGGGGTCGACCTCGATCTTCTCGCGCAGCCGCCGCACGTGGACGGTCACCGTGGAGCTGTCGCCCTCCCAGGCGAAGTCCCAGACCGCGGCGAGCAGCTGCGACCGGGTGAACGTCTGCGCCGGGTGGGAGCAGAGGTACGCGAGGAGGTCGAACTCCTTGCGCGTCAGCGACAGGGGGGTGCCGTCCCGGGACACCTCGCGGCGGCCGTGGTCGAGCACGAGGTGGCCGTACCGGCGCACGGCGGGCTCGGTCGCGGGGGCGCCGCCCGCGGTCCGGCGCAGCACGGCCCGGACCCGCGCCACCACCTCGCGCGGCGAGAAGGGCTTGGTCACGTAGTCGTCCGCGCCGATCTCGAGGCCCACCACCCGGTCGGTCTCGCTGCCCCGAGCGGTGAGCATGATGACCGGCGTGTCGGCGCGCGCCCGCAGCTGTCGCAGCACCTCGTAGCCGTCGACGTGCGGGAGCATCAGGTCGAGGAGCACGAGGTCGAGGTCCGCGTCCTCCAGCCGGGCCAGGGCCTGCGCGCCGTCGGCGGCGACGGACACCGCGAATCCCTCGCGCCGCAGGTAGCGGGCGAGCACCTCGCGGACCATCGGCTCGTCGTCGACCACCAGGACCTGCGTGCGGCGGTCGGCGGTCACCGACCCATCATGACCCGCAGATGTTGCCGATCCCTTACGCCTGGTGGACCAGGACCTCGTCCAGCGGCTTGCGGCTCAGGTCGGGCACCTGGGCGTCCTCGGCCGGGTAGCCGACCGGGATCACGACGAACGGTCGCTCCTCGCGCGGCCGGCCCAGGATCTCGGTGACGAACCGCATGGGGCTCGGCGTGTGCGTGAGTGTGGCCAGCCCGGCCTGGTGCAGCGCGGCGAGCAGGAACCCGACGGCGATGCCGACCGACTCCTTCACGTAGTAGGGCTTCGGGCTCGCCGGTCCCTTGTGCACCTCCATGACCACGATGACGTACGGCGCGTCCTCGAGGAAGGGCTTGCGCCAGTCGGTGCCGAGCGGGGCCAGCGCGTCCAGCCACTCGTCGGACGCGCGGTCCGCGTAGAACCTGCGCTCCTCGTCCTCGGCGGCCTCGCGCAGCAGGCGTTTGCGCGCCGGGTCGGACACGACCACGAAGCGCCACGGCTGCACGTGCGCCCCGCTGGGGGCGGTCGACGCGACCCTGATGGCGGTCTCGACCAGGTCGAACGGCACGGGTCGCGGGGAGAAGTCGCGGATGGTGCGCCGGGAGGCCATCGTGGCCAGGAACGCCTGCTGCGCAGAGCGGGCCTCCTCGACGGTGCGCGTGTCCCCCGGCGCGGCCACCGTGACGTGTCGTGGGTTGCAGCTCATGGTGCGACGCTCCCGGTGCGGACGACCTGCGGCGGCCGGCCGGTCGCCGTACGTCATGCTCGTGCCTACGGCGCGGCGTGGTCCAACCAGTCCGCGGGCGCGCCGGGAACGAATGCGGGTCCCCGCCGGGTTACCAGCGCAGAGCCCACCCACCGGAGGACCGATGACTGCCAGGCTCCGACTCGGCCTCGCCGGCGCGGCGCTGCTCGTGCTCACCGCGTGCGGGGGCGCCGCCACGACGACGTCCGGGCAGCAGCCCGGCGCGGACCCCGGCCAGGGCTCCGCTCCGTCGTCCGGAGCGCGCGCCGACGCCGGGCCCGCCGGATCGGGCATCACCGCGAGCACGCTCGACGGTGCCGCGTTCGACTTCGCCGACCTGTCCGGCCGTCCCACCGTCCTGTGGTTCTGGGCGCCCTGGTGCACCATCTGCCGGGCCGAGGCTCCCGAGATCGCCGACGCCGCGGAGCGGCTGGGCGACGACGTCACCGTCCTCGGCGTCCCGGGCCGCGGCGAGGTGCCGGACATGGAGCGGTTCGTGTCCGACACCGGGGTCGGCGACCTGGTGCACGTGGTCGACACCGACGGCGAGATCTGGAGCACGTTCGGGGTCATCAGCCAGCCGGCGTTCGCCTTCATCGACGAGGCCGGCAACGCGCGGGTCGTCAACGGCGCGATGGGCGGCGACGACTTCGAGCAGGCGGCGCGGGACCTGCTGGGCTGACGGTGGGCACCGTCGAGCTTCCCCTCGCACTGGCCCTCGTGGCCGGGGCCGTCGCCGCGGTGAACCCCTGCGGGTTCGCCCTGCTCCCGGCCTACCTCGCCATGCTCGTGACCGACGCGCCCGACGGCGCCGCCGAGGGCACCCGAGGGCAGGTCCTGCGGGCCGCCCGGTTCAGCCTGGCCATGACGGCCGGCTTCGTCGCCGTCTTCGGCGTGTTCGGGGCGGTCATCGCCCGGCTCAGCCTCTCGGTCGAGCGCTACCTGCCGGTGGTGACCCTGGTGATCGGGGCCGTCCTCGTCGCGCTCGGGGTCTGGGTGCTCCGGGGCGGGCACGTCCCCGGGGTCAGGTTCGCCGGCCGGGTCGGCCTGGCGCCCCGCAGCACGCTCGGGTCCCAGGTCCTCTACGGCGTGGCCTTCGCCGCCGCCTCGCTGTCGTGCACCATCGGCCCGTTCCTCGCGGTGACCGGTGCGGCGGCCCGCACGGCCGACACCGGCGGCGTCCTGCTGGTCTTCGTCGTGTACGCGCTCGGGATGGGCACGGTGGTCACCGCGCTCGCCATGGCGGTCGCACTGGCGCAGGGGTCCCTCGTGCAGCGGCTGCGCAACGCGACCCCCGTCATCGAGCGCATCAGCGGTCTGCTCCTGGTGCTCGCCGGTGCGTACATCGCGTGGTACGCCTGGTTCGAGATCAGGGTGCTGTCCGGGCGCTCGACCGGCGACCCGGTCGTCGACGCCGCCGGGCGGCTGCAGACCGAGCTGAGCCAGGCGGTCGCCGGCCTCGGGACGGTCGGGCTGACGCTCCTCGCCGTCGCGGCGCTCGCGGGCATCACCGGGCTCGCCGTGACCGGTCGCCGGAAGGCCACCGCACGACGCTGACCCGCGTACGCTCCCCTGGCGTGACCGACGACGGCCCGCGCTCCACCCCCGACGAGGCGCGGCAGTTCGCGCGCGCGTTCCGGGGCTTCCTCGACTGGATCCACGAGGACCACGGCGACGGCCGGCGCAACCCCGTCGTGGCGCTGGTCCGCGACCACCTGGGCGCGGGTGTCGAGCAGTCGGTGCTCGGCAACGAGCTGCCCGTCTTCGAGCAGGTGAACCTGCAGGTGGCCCTGGACGTGTGGACGGCTGCGGACGACCGCTCCGTGTCGGTCCACGGCGTGGCCCTCCCGCCGCACTACGAGCCACCCGTCCTGCAGCAGGTCGTGCACGGTGAGGGGCTCGGGCCGGTGCGGCTCGCGGCACCCGACCTGGTCGACCTGCCGTCCGGACCTGACCGGACCCAGGCCTGCCTCCGCCGAGCGATCCTGCTGGTCGAGGACGACCGCGGCCGCTACGTGGTGATGGTGCGCGGGCCGGAGCGGCACCAGGAGCCGCTGTTGTCGGTCGAGGTGGCGGGCCTCCCGACCCACCAGGCGCAGGCTGTCCTGCACGAGCTCGCCGAGCTGCGCCGACGCCTGAACGTCCACCGCGGGCAGGTCATCGAGCTCGTCCCCGGGCCCGGCGGGATCACTGTCGTCTTCCCCGTCCTGCCTGCGACGCCGCGCGAGGACGTCGTGCTGCCCGAGGAGACCTTGCGCCGCGTCGAGCGGCACACGCTGGACGTCATGGCCCATCGCGACGCGCTGCGCGAAGCCGGACAGCACCTCAAGCGCGGCCTGCTGCTCTTCGGTCCGCCAGGCACCGGCAAGACCCACACCACCCGCTACGTCGTGCAGCAGCTCCGGGGCGCCACGGTGATCCTGCTCTCGGGACAGTCGCTGCACGCGGTCGGAATGGTCGCGCAGATGGCCCGCGACCTCCAGCCGGCGGTGCTCGTGCTCGAGGACGTCGACCTCGTGGCGGAGGACCGTGGCTTCGGCCCCGGTCCCAACCCGGTGCTCTTCTCGCTGCTGGACGCGATGGACGGCGCCGCCGCCGACGCGGACGTGCTCTTCCTGCTGACGACCAACCGGGCGGACTTGCTCGAGCCGGCCCTGGCTGCCCGGCCCGGGCGGGTGGACGTCGCCGTCGAGATCCCGCTGCCCGACGTCGACGCCCGGCGCCGGCTGCTCGCCGTCTACACCCGCGGTGTCCCGCTGGACCTCGCTGATGCCGAGGTCGACGACGTGGTGGCCAGGACCGAGGGCGTGACGGCCTCCTTCGTCAAGGAGCTCGTCCGCCGCTCGGTCCTCGAGGCACTGACCGCGGGCCGTCCCGCGGGCGAGCCGCTCACGGCCGACGTGGTGACCCGCGCGCTGGACGACCTGCTCGACAGCGGCCAGGCCGTCACCCGTGCGCTCCTCGGGGTCGGCGGCGACGGCAGCGCCACGGGGCGGGCCGCCGGCGGGCACACCGGAACGGGCTGGATGGTGCATGGTCCGGCCGGCCCCTCGCCGGGGTACGCCGGCAGCTACTCCATCGAGTTCGACGAGTGAGCCCGATGCCCTTCACAGGTCCAGGGTGACGGCGTCGAGCGGCACGGCGCAGCAGGCCAGGGCGTTCCCCTCGGCGGGGTCCTCGACCGGCTCCGGGTCGTAGGCGACGCTGCCACTGGTGAGACCGACCTCGCAGGTGTGGCACACCCCGGTCCGGCAGGACCACCGCACCGGGACGTCGCAGGCCTCCGCCAGCTCGAGCACGCTCGCGTACCGCGGGTCCCATGAGGTGGACAGCCCACTGCGCGCGAAGGCGACCTCCGGGCCCTGCCCGGGCGGACCGCTGGGAGGGTGCGGGCGCACCGGTGCGGCGACCGCGATCCCCGGCGTGATGCCGG
This sequence comes from uncultured Actinomycetota bacterium, assembly GCA_963705885.1. Classification (GTDB taxonomy): domain Bacteria; phylum Actinomycetota; class Actinomycetes; order JACCUZ01; family JACCUZ01; genus MFD01275-c22. Next base: position 3,597,799 of record OY970120.1, read on the forward strand.
GCAGCGGGGAGAACAGCTCGGTGTGGACCCTGGCCTGGTCGAGTCCGGTCGCCGCGAGCGCGGCCCGCATGTCGTCGAGGAACCCCGGCGGCCCGCAGACGTACGCGCGCGCCCCGGGGGTCAGGCCGAGCGAGGCGAGCAGCGCGGCGGTGGGACGTCCCCGGTGCGTGAAGTCGCGACCCTCACGGTCGTCCGGGAGCGGTCGGCTGTAGCAGACCGCACCGCGGGCGCGGGGCAGTCGAGCGAGCAGAGCCCGCGCCTCCCCGGCGAACGCGTGCTCGCGGCTGTTGCGCGCAGCGTGCACCCACCACACCCGGCGATCGCCGGGCGACTCCGCGAGGGCGTGGAGCATGGCGAGGACCGGGGTGACACCGATGCCGGCCGAGAGCAGCAGCACCGGCGACGCGTCGGCGGCGAGGGTGAAACCGCCGCGCGGGGCGGCGACGTCGAGGTCGCTGCCGGCGCGGACCGTGTCGTGGACCAGGGCGCCCGCGACGCCGCCCGGCTCCAGCTTGACGCCGAGCCGGTAGTGCGGGGCGGCAGGGGACCCCGACAGCGAGTAGCTGCGCGTGACCTCGACACCGTCCGCTCCCGCGATGCGGACCGCGACGAACTGACCGGGAAGCGGCACCGGGAGCGGCCGGCCGTCCGCGGAGCCCAGCCGCAGCGACACGACCGAAGGGGTCTCGGGCACCCGGTCGGTCACGCGCAGCCGCCGGAAGCCCGGCCACGCCGGTCCGGGCCTCCGGGCGGCGTCGGTCAGACCGGCGTTGCCGGACGAGCCGGGGATCGATGCCTGCGCCACGAGCGCCTCGAACGAGCCGCGCCACCCGGGGCTGAGCGCCTCGATCCGCAGTGCCCGCTCGACCTCGGGTGGGTCACGACCGGGCAGGTAGAGCAGCGCGTCGACCTGCGCGACCGTCATCCGCTCGGGACCGACAGCGACCCGCTCGATCACGTCGCCGGCCCGCACCTCTCCCTCACGCAGCACCCGCAGGTAGAAGCCCGGGCGGTGATGGGCCACGAGCAGCGCGGGCAGCCGGGGCTCGTCCAGCCGCATCCCGACGCGGTAGCAGGTGACCCGCGGCTGGCTTACCTCGAACAGCGCCGACCCGACGGCGTAGCGGTCACCGATGCAGACCTCGTCGTCGCCCAGGCCGTCGACGGTGAGGTTCTCGCCGAAGGCGCCGGGCGTCAGGTCGTCGCGGGTCAGCTCGCGGGCCCAGTGCCGGTAGGCCCCGGCCTGGTAGACGAGCACGGCGCGGTGCGGGCCGCCGTGACCGGCGAGGTCACCCTGGCCGTCGCCGTCGAGGTTGAGCGTCCGGACGGCGACCGGCCCGCGGACCGGCACCTTCCAGATGCCGGTGTGCACGGTCCGGTCGCGCCACCGCACGTCGCGGGGCAGCCCGACGTTGACCGACAGCAGCCGCCCGGCGGGCCCGCCCCCCGATGGCGCGGTCGTCATGTCGGCGCTCAGGCGGGCAGGCGCAGCAGGCGCGTCCCGGACTGGACGAAGCGGTTCCCGTGCTCACGGGTCGCACCACCGGTCCAGGAACGCGCGTCACGGGACGAGGGCTCGGCGCCCCGCTGACCCGTCGGCCGATCGGGTGTCGGCGCCGAGCCGGACAGCAGTCCCGGGCCCACGACCGACGCCAGCAGGACGGCTGCGACGGCACCGGCGAGGCCCGCGCCGCGACCGCCCGGCGGGATCAGGCGTCGCCACCGGACCGCGTGCCCGGGCTCCGCGCCACCGGCGATCTCGTCACGGTCGCCGGGACCGGCCGGCGCGCCGGGGCCGTCCACTACGACGCTGCGATCCCGATGACGACCGCGGCGACCACGAGGACCGCCAGGACGGCGAGGAGCAGCGGGACGATGCCGGAGGGGGGTCCGATGTCCTGCCTCTTGTCCGGGATGTGCCGCATGGGTCCTCTCCGCCGTGCGTCGGGCGTGCCGTGACCGTTCTTCGGCGCCGAGGTGCCGACCGGATGTGTCGCGGGCGGCACGGGCGTGTCGGCCGGGGCGGCGTCCCCTGCGCGGAAGGTGCGGAAGGCGGCCAGCAGCTCTGCCTGGGCGTCAGGGGGTAGCGTCTCGACCGGCACCCGGCCGAGCTCATCGATGGTGCGGCGCATCTGCTCGAGGTAGACCTGGCAGCCCTCGCACAGGGCGAGGTGCGCCTCGACCTCGGAGGTCAGGTCGGGCGGGAGCCCTCCCTCGAGGTACTCGGTGACCAGCTCGACGACCCCGCGGCAGTCGATCGACAGGCCGGGCGTTTCTCGGTCGTTCATCGTCGTTCCCCGTCGTCTCGTCCCCGGTAGTAGTCCTCGAGCTCGGCCCGGACGTGCGCTCGCCCGCGATGGAGCAGGACGCGCTGGTTGGCCGGGCTGATGCTCAGGACGGTGCACACCTCCTCGGAGTCCATGCCGTGCACGTCGCGGAGGGTCACCACCACGCGCTGGCGCTCGGGGAGCCGGGCCAGCGCCTCGCCGACGCGGGCGCGGATCTCGGAGCCGAGGACGGAGCCCTCCGGGGTCGGCCAGGACGAGGGGGCGCCGATCGAGGTCCAGTGACCCGGCCAGTCGTCGTCGGGGGGGCGGAAGCGGTCGGCGTCGATCGCGGGACCGTCGTCGAGCGTCTCGGGCGCGAGCGCGGACATCGGGACGGTGCGGGCCTCGCGCACCCCCCGGGTCTTGGCCAGGTTGGTGAGGATCCGGAACACCCAGGTGCGCAGCGAGGATCGGCCCTCGAACGCGTCGAGCCCGCGGACGACGGCCATCCAGGTCTCCTGGACGATCTCCTCCGCAGAGGCCTCGGTCGAGACGTGGAACCGCGCGACACGGAGCATCATCGGCGACCACGAGCCGACGATCTCGGCGAACGCGCCCTCGTCGCCGGCCCGCAGCCGGCGGAGGACGTCGTCCTCCACCGAGAGCCGCGGCTGGGGCAGGGTCAGGTCCGGCGCGGTGTCTCGAGCCATGGCGGGCGCCTCCCGGGCAGGGGTCGCCATCGACTGTAGCCGCGCCCGGGTGTCGGCGGGAGGGCGCTCGAGGAGGGCCGCAGCCGTCATCCGGCCACCCGCGCCCGTGCCTCGGAGATCGCCCACGCGGCGTTGACGAGACCGATGTGGCTGTAGGCCTGCGGGAAGTTGCCGAGCTGCTCACCGGTGTCGGGGTCGACCTCCTCCGAGAGCAGGTCCACGTCGTTGGCGAACGCGACGGCCCGCTCGAACACGGCCGTGGCCCGCTCGACCTCGCCGGCCATGGCCAGTGCCTCGGCCAGCCAGAAGGTGCAGATGAGGAACGTGCCCTCCTCGCCGGCGAGCCCGTCCACGCCCTCCTGGGTGCGATAGCGGTAGACCAGGCCCCGGTCGTCGGTCAGACCGGCCTCGATGGCGTCGATCGTCGCGACCATCCGCGGGTCGTCCGCGGGCAGGAAGCCGACGATCGCCATCATGAGGTTCGAGGCGTCCAGGGCGTCGGACCCGACGTACTGCGTGAACGCGCCGGCCTTCTCGCTCCAGCCGTCGCGGACCACCATCTCGAAGATCTCCTCGCGGGCATGCTTCCACCCGTCCACCTTCCCGCTGGCGTCGATCCTGTCGGCCAGCGCGATGGCCCGGTCGAGCGCGACCCAGCACATGACCTTCGAGTACAGGAAGTGCTGCTGGCCCCCCCGCACCTCCCAGATGCCCTCGTCCTTCTCGGTCCAGTGCGCGGCGGCGGCGTCGGCACAGGAGGCGAGGAAGCGCTTGGTGTCGTCGTCGATCGACTCGAGCTGGTCGGACAGCCGGTGCGCGGCCCCGAGGATCTCGCCGTAGACGTCGATCTGCGTCTGGTTCCAGGCGCCGTTGCCGACACGGACCGGGCGGCTGTCCTTCCACCCCTCCAGGTGCGGCAGGGTCCGCTCGCTGAGGTCGTGCTCCCCGCCGACGCCGAACATGATCTGCAGCCCGGTCTCGGGGCCGACCGACGAGGCCGCGGCCGTCGTCATGAACGCGAAGAAGTCGTCGGCCTCGTCCGGGCAGGCGGCGACCCACAGCGCCTGCATCGTGAAGCTGGAGTCGCGCACCCAGGAGAACCGGTAGTCCCAGTTGCGCTCGCCACCGGCGCCCTCGGGCAGCGAGGTCGTCGCGGCGGCCACGACGGCACCGCTCGGCTGGTAGGACAGCCCGTGCAGGACCCGGCCGCTGTGGTGGACCAGGTCGGCCCACGGCCCGTCGTAGGACTGGTGCAGCTCCGACCAGGACCGCCAGGCCGCGACCGTGCTGTCCAGCGTCGCAGCCAGCTCGTCCTGGCCCCACACGCGCGCGGGGGTCTCGTCGAGGGTCGACCGGTGCAGCGCGAGCAACGTCGGCTCGCCCGGGCGCAGCGTGACCGTGCCGCGGGCCCGGGCACCGGTCTCGACCGTGAGGTCGACCGGCGAGGTGAGCACGAGCCACTCGGCACCGCCGCGGGCCGTGAGGCCACCGTCGACGTGGCTGAGCAGCGGCACGACGAGGCCGTACTCGGGGCGCGGCCGGTAGTCCACCTCGACCTCGACCTCGCCGTCGGTGACCTCCAGCCGGCGGACCAGGAGGTGGGGCACGTCCTTGCCCAGCCGGTGGCCCCCGTTGTCCGGGCCCAGCGCCATGGCGTCGGTGACGACCAGCGTCCCGGAGCCGGTGGAGAAGGTCGTCTCGAGGACCAGCGCGTCCTCGAGATACCGCCGGCTGCTGGTCCACTCGCCGGTCGGCTGCACCTGCCAGTGGCCCGCGTCCACGCCGAGGAGCCGCCCGAACACCGACGGGCTGTCGAACCGCGGGAACGCGAGCCAGTCCACCGACCCCGCGCGGGTGACGAGGGCGGCCGAGTGCCGGTCCGAGAGCAGGGCGTGGTCGGCGATGGGGGTGCTGGACATGCAGGCCTCCGGGGGCGGTCGGGTGACTACGGCTCAGTCCTTCGCAGGTCCGCGGCGTTACGTAACGCGCGACACCGTGCGGTGACTGCTCCCCCATGCCGCCGCATGCCTCGGGTGAGACGCCTGCCGCACCGCCCGACCTGGGGCCGGGTGCGGTGTTCCCCGACCTCGAGCTCCCCGACCACAACGCCGTCGTCCGCCGCCTGTCCGAGCTGGCCGAGGGCGACCCGGTGGTCCTCGTGTTCTTCCGCGGGTGGTGGTGCCCCAAGGAGCAGACGTTCTTCCGCGGTCTCGCGCACCTGCAGGACGAGATGGAGGTGGCGTACGCGCGGATGGTGACCGTGAGCATCGACGAGCCGGTCGCGCAGTCGGCGTTCCGTGCCGGGCTGGGCGCGCGATGGACCTTCCTGTCCGACACCGCGGAGCGCTACGTCGACGAGCTCGGCCTGCGCGAGACGACCGACACGGTGCACCGGCCGTACGTCCCGACGACGTTCGTGCTGCGGCCCGACCTGACCGTGCACTCGACCTACAACGGCTACTGGTTCTGGGGCCGTCCGACCCTCGAGGACCTCCGCCAGGACCTGCGCGCGGTCACCCGGTCGGTGCGCCCCGACTGGGAGGTGCCGCGGTGACGTGGTGCTGGGTCGCGCGGGTGGACGACGAGCCCGCGGACGCCTGGGCCGCGGCCGCGGTGAGCCTCGACGGCCGGCCGGCGGGGTTCCTGGCGGCGTGGCCGGCGGGGCGCAAGCCGACCGCGGGGGCGGTGCGGGCCGACGCCCGCGTGGTGGACCCCGACGGGGCCGCCGCCACGGTCTCCCTCGTCCTGGTCCCCCGCGGCCGGGAGCTGCTCTTCGACGACCCCGCGGTCTCCGGCGCGCTGCGACGGGTTCTCGCCGGCCCGCCGCCGGACGCGGTCAGCACGTTCGTGCGGGACTCGTCGCACTTCGCCGGGGCGGTCACCGTCCGCCGCGGCGACCACGCGGTGGACGACCCGTTCGCCCGCATCGGGCACGCCGACGTCCTCGAGGTCGCGGCCGGCCTGTTCGGCCGGACCCCCGCGGTGCCGGGCCCGGTGACCCAGCGGTACTCCGGGCTGCCGTGGCCGGTGGCCGGCTTCACGGACGCATGACCGATCGGAAGGGACCCGAGCGCATGGACGAGTTCGACGTCGTCGTCGTGGGCGGCGGACCGGCGGGCGAGACCGCCGCGGGGCGCTGCGCGGACGGCGGGCTGACCGTGGCGCTGGTCGAGCGCGAGCTGGTGGGCGGCGAGTGCTCCTACTGGGGGTGCATCCCCAGCAAGACGCTCATCCGGCCCGGTGACGTGCTGGCCGCGGCCCGTCGCGTGCCCGGCGCCGTCGAGGCGGTCACCGGTGGGCCGGACGTGGCGGCGGCCCTCGCGCAGCGCGACTACATGACCAGCAGCTGGGACGACACCGGCCAGCTGCCCTGGCTGGAGGAGCACGGCATCGAGCTGGTCCGCGGCTCCGGCCGCCTCGACGGGTCGCGGCAGGTCGTCGTCGAGCGCGGCGGGGCGGTCGTACGCCGGCTGCGCGCGCGCCGCGCGGTCGTGCTCGCCACCGGGACCACCGCCGCGCTCCCCCCGGTGACCGGGCTCGCGGACGTGGGCGCCTGGGACAACCGGGCGGCCACCGCGGCGAAGAGCATCCCGCGGCGGCTGCTCGTGCTGGGCGGGGGTGCCATCGGCGTCGAGCTGGCCCAGGCCTTCCGACGGCTGGGCAGCGAGGAGGTCACGGTCGTCGAGGTCGCGCCCCGGCTGCTCGCCCGCGAGGAGCCCTTCGCCGGGGACGAGGTTGCGCGGGCGCTGCGGGCCGAGGGCGTGACGGTCGTCGTGGGCGCCCAGGTCGAGGACGTACGCCGGGAGCGGCCGGACGGTCCGGTGACCATGCGGCTGGCCGGTCAGGAGGACGTGGAGGCCGACGAGATCCTCGTCGCCGCCGGCCGCCGCGTCATGGCCGCGGAGCTGGGGCTGGACACCGTCGGCGTCACCCCGGGCCGGGTCGTCGAGGTCGACGACCGGCTCCGCGCGACCGGGGTCCCGGACGGCTGGCTCTACGCCGTCGGCGACGTCAACGGCCGGGCGCAGCTGACGCACATGGGCAAGTACCAGGCGCGGGTCGCGGCCGACGTCATCCTCGGGCAGGACGCCCGCGACCTCGCCAGTCACGACATCGTCCCGCGCGTGACCTTCACCGACCCGCAGGTGTGCGCGGTCGGGCTGACCGAGGCCGAGGCCCGCGAGCGCGGGCTCGACGTCCGCGTCGTGCACTACGGCACCGGTGACGTGGCGGGCGCCTACACCTCCGGCAACGGCGTGACCGGCACGAGCTGTCTCGTCGTCGACGACGCCCGCCGCGTCCTCGTCGGTGCCACCTTCACCGGTCCCGGCGTCCAGGAGCTCCTCCACTCGGCCACCGTCGCCGTCGCCGGCGAGGTGCCCCTCGACCGTCTCTGGCACGCCGTGCCGTCCTTCCCCACCATCAGCGAGGTCTGGCTGCGCCTTCTGGAGCAGTACGGGCTGTAGGAGACAAGTCATGCCGCACGTGTCGTTCGACAACCTGTTCGTCATCTCCCTCGTGGGGGCGCTGGCGCCTCTCCTGCTGGGCTACCTGCCGAGGGTCCGCGTGCCCTCCGTGGTGCTCGAGATCGTCGCGGGGGTGGTCCTCGGCCCGTCGGTCCTCGGGTGGGTCGAGGCGGACCTCCCCGTGGAGATCCTGGCCCTGATCGGCCTGGCGTTCCTGCTGTTCCTGTCCGGGCTCGAGATCGACGCCCAGCGGCTGCGCGGCCGCCTGCTGCGGGTGGCACTGCTGGGCTACGTCGTGTCGCTCGCGATCGGCGTGCCGATCGGTGCCGGCCTCGACGCGGCCGGCTGGGTCAGCGCACCGGTGCTGGTCGTCATCGCGCTGTCGGCGACGTCGCTGGGCCTGGTCGTGCCCGTGCTCAAGGACGCCGGCAAGGCCGACGGCGAGGTCGGCCAGACCACGATCGTCGCGGCCACGGTCGCCGACTTCGCCGCGATCGTCCTGCTGTCCCTGCTGTTCTCGTCCTCGGACGGCAGCGCCGGCAGCCGCATCGTGCTGCTCGTCGTCTTCGCGCTGCTGGTGGTCGGCACCGGCCTGGGCCTGGGCCGGGTCGGCATGTCGATGCACCTGGGGTCGGTGCTGCAGCGGCTGCAGGACACGACGGCCGAGATCAGGGTGCGCCTCGCGGTCGTGCTGCTGGTCGCCTTCACCGCGCTGGCCGAGCGGGTCGGGCTGGAGAGCATCCTCGGGGCGTTCCTGGCCGGTGTGCTGATCAGCGTCGTCGACCGCGACTCGGCGGGCCACCCGCACTTCCGCACCAAGCTCGAGGCCGTCGGCTTCGGCTTCCTCGTGCCGGTGTTCTTCGTCACCAGTGGCGTGAGGCTGGACCTGGAGGGCCTGATCGAGAGCCCGTCGGCGCTGCTGCGCGTGCCCGTGTTCCTGGTCGCGCTGCTGCTGATGCGGGGGCTTCCCGCCCTCATGTACGTCCGCACGATGGGCCGCCGCCCGGCGCTCGCGGCCGCCCTGCTGCAGGCGACGTCCCTGCCGTTCATCGTGGCCGCGTCCCAGATCGGCGTGGAGATCGGCCGGCTCTCCGAGGTGACTGCGGCCGCCATGGTCACCGCGGGCCTGCTCTCGGTCCTCGTCTTCCCGACGATCGCGCTGGGGCTGCTCCAGAAGGACGCCACGCCTGCGGCCCCGGTGCCCGACACCGACCCCGGCCCCGGCCCTGGCTCGGACCTCGGGGCGGCCGCGGTGCCCCGGCAGGCCGCGGCGCGCTGACCCGCGTCCTCTCCAGGGGCCGCTGAAAGCCTTCAGCAGGCCTTCAGCCCCGGCGCGTCAGGCTTCCCGGCATATCCAGCGCACAGAGGAGACAGCCATGAGGAAGACCACGAAGTGGGCCGCGGCGGCGGCGGGCGTCGTGCTCGTCGTCGGCGCCGGCGCCGGGATCGCCGTCGCGAGCGGCGTGACCGACGACGCCGAGAAGCCGATCACGGGCGCGGCTCTGGACAAGGCGAGCGAGGCGGCCCTGGCGAGCACCGGCGGCGGCAAGGTCACCGAGACCGAGGTCGGCGACGAGGACAGCTACTACGAGGTCGAGGTCACCCTCCCCGACGGGAGCCAGGTCGACGTCCAGCTCGACGAGGGCTTCGCCGTCGTCGGCTCGGCGCCCGACGAGGAGAAGCCCGGCGACAAGGACTGACGCCCCGCCACCTCCCCGCGGTGATCATGCACGAGTGGTTGCTGCCGGTGGACGCGGAACCCGTTGTCCACACAGGGTTTCCGTACGGTCGCGACGGCGCGGGTTGTGCCCGACCCTGCGCCTAGCGTCCGTGCATGGCAGTCGAGCTCGGCACCGTGTCGGACAGCACCCGGTCCGCGCTGGGCACCTCGCAGGCAGGCCTCGCAGCTGCGGGCGGCCCTCTCCGACGGGCAGGTCCGAGACCTGTGCCACGACGAGCTCACCGACCTGGTGACTGCCGCCCGCCGCGCGCAGGCCCAGCTCGAGTCGGCCGCCCTGGCCGCCGTCGCGGAAAGCGACGCCCGCGGCTCCCATGTGTTCGAGGGCGCCCTCACACCGGCCGCCTTGCTGCGGCGGCACACCCGGTCGACACCCGCCGAGGTCGCGGCCGCTGTGCGCGCCGCCCGGGTGCGCGCGCCGGCATGCTCCGCTCGGCGCAAAGTGCTCAGAGGGTCAGAGGTCAGAGCAGCTTGAGGTTGCTGGGTTGGGTCGGCCCCCCTCCCCTCGCCCCGGGCCGCCAAGCACCCATGGCAGCCAGGCTCAATTCGGACGTTCCGGGTGCCGAGGACGATCCGGTGAGCTCTTCGACAGCGCCCTCGGCGCCCCCCGGCTGGTACGCCGACCCCTATGTCCCCGGCAGCGTGCGCTACTTCGACGGGGCCTCGTGGACCGAACACGTAGCCCCGGCCCCCGGCACGACGGCCAGCGCGCCCCCGACGCTCGGCGCGGCGCCGTCCGACCCTGTGCACTGGCTCGTCCCGACCGGCCGGAGCTGGCAGTCCATCGCCGCGGGATACGTCGCGCTCTTCGCGACGGTCGCCTGGTTCCTCGGGCCGGTCGCCCTCGGCCTCGGGATCTGGGCCCTGCGGATCGCGAGCAGGACCCGCACGCACGGTCGCGGCCGGGCGGTCTTCGCTGTCGTCGTGGGCTTCCTCTCCACGCTCGCGCTGCTACTCCTCGTCGCCAGCGGTGGGCTCGGCTGACGTATCACCGTTCCCCGCGGCCGCCTCTGCCTTCCCGACGGCCGGGCCGCACGTACGCCCGCGCGCCGCGCGCGGGTGGGCCGGTCGTCGGACCCGAAGGGAGCCGACCATGGACCTGGTCGTCTGCCCGAAGTGCTCCGAGCCGGCCACCGTCGCCTGGACCGACGCGGTGGACGGCTCACCCGGCCCGGTCGTGATGGCACGGGTCGACTGCCTCGGCCGTCACTGGTACGTCCTGCCGGTGGAGCGGCTGCGCGCGTGGCCGGCCGGCCGCCGCACGAGGGTGCCCAGCCGGTTCTGACCGGGCGTGTCCCCCTCGGCCGCGTCGCCCGGAGCCGGAGCGCGGTCTCCTTCTCGACGAACGGTCTCCGATCATGGCCCGCTGAGTGCCCGGGGCTCACCCCAGGCGCAGACCGGGTGAGGCGAGCTCGTCGTCGGGAGACCAGTCGTCGACCGCGGCGGGCGTCGCGGACGGCCCGGCGGGCGCCGCAGACGGTTCGCCGCGCGGCGTCGGTGACGACTCGTCGAGCGGCGTCGCTGACAAGTCTTCGGGCGGCGACTCGGGACGGGCCCCGGACCGGGCGGTCCTCATGGCCATGGTCGCGACCGCGGCGCCGAGGACGAGTCCCCCGAGCCCCCACCACCAGCCCGCGACGGACGGGTCACCCTGCGCCGCCGGCGTGCTGCGGGCCGCAGGCTCGGCGGCACCCGCGTCCTCCGCCGCGCCAGGCGCCTCCGCCGCGCCAGGCGCCTCCGCCGCGCCGGGCAGCTCCGCGGCGACCGGTGGCTCGGCGGCGACGGGCGCCGCCCCGCCGCCCGGCATGACGCCCAGCCGGCGAAGCAGCGACTCGAGCAGGCCGACCTCGGTCGCCCGGTGCCAGACGACCGAGTCGTCCCAGATGTTGCCGCTGCCGACGGCCTGCTGCGTCGCGATCCACGGGCCGCCGGGGGCGCGCGGGTAGACCCGGTCGACCCGCCAGACATGGACGTCGTGGGCCAGCCACGTCACGGTCACGCTCGGGCCGACGTCGTGCGAGGACCCCGACCTGTCCGGCTCGACCGCCCGCTCACCCGATGCCCCCAGCACGGCACCCAGGAGCTCGTAGTCCTTGTCCGTGAAGTACAGGGAGGCCGACTGGCCGCTCCCCGGGGCGACCAGCAGCGCGCTGGTCGGACCGCCCGCGGACGCGGAGCCTGCCCCGAGCAGGGACACGGCGGCGACGGCGAGCACGACGAGAACGGCACGGAACGCGCGCATGGCGACCTCCTGGCGTCGACTGGTGCTGGGTACACCGCGGGGCGACGCGAGGTTCCGGCTCAGCCGATCGCGGCGGCCGACCGGGCGATCTCGAGCGCGCGACCGAGCGCGAGGTCACCCTCGAGCCGGATCGTGGTGCCGTCGCGCTCCCAGACCAGCGTCCGCCCGGCGAGGCGGGCGGTCTCGGCGCGCCGGGTGCCGTCGGGAGCGAGGATCACGACCTCGTGCGGCGCGTCGAACCACAGCGCCGCGTCGTCGCCGACGGACGTGAAACGCACACCGGGCGTGGTCTTGATGACGGTGTAGTCCAGCCGCCCGTCGAACTGGTCGAGACGCAGGTCGCCGTCCGCGGTGCCGTTCCAGCTCATGGACAGCACCCGGCGGTCGGCGGAGACGGCGACGCCGTCGGGCGTGCCCAGCTCCGCGGGGGCCACCACGTCGAACGCGACCAGCGCGACGGCCTCGTCGAGCGCGGCGGCGGCACCCACCGTGGGCGGCGGCGGGGCCGACGTCGGGCCCGGGGACGGGTCCTGGCGCACCAGGACGCCGCCGAAGCCGAACCAGTCGGCCACGGCCGCGCGGACCGGCGGGGTCGCGACCGCGGCGAGCACGAGCGCGACCACCACGGCGAGTACGCGGCGACGTGCCCGGACGGGCGGACCGACGCGCCACGCCAGCGCGCCCGGCGCGGCAGGCACCGGCTCGTCGGCCAGCCGCGCGACGACGGTCGCCGCCAGGTCCGGACCCACCGCGGGGTCCGGCACGGAGCGACCGAGGGACCTCAGGTCAGCGGCGAGCACGTCGTACGCCCGGTCAGCGGCCATGCGTCACCTCCTGCGAGCCCGACGCACCCTCGCCGTCGGACGAGCGCCGGCGGCAGCACCGCGGCGAGCCGGCGCAGGGCCCGGTGCAGCCGCGACTTGACCGTCCCCCGTGGCCAGCCCAGGACGGTGGACGTCTCGGTCTCGTCGAGGTCGAGCAGGTAGCGGCAGGTCACGACGGCGCGGTGGGCCTCGGACAGTCCCGCCAGGCCGCGCACGAGCTCGGCCCGGCGCTCCGCCGACAGGGCGGCGGCCGCGGGGTCGTCGAGGTCGGCACCCGCCAGCAGCGGGCTGGTCCGCTCCCAGGCCGACCGCTCGCGCGCCGACCGGCGCCCTGCCGCCCGGTGCAGGTTGCGGGTCTCGTTCACGACGATGCGCAGCAGCCACGGCCGGAAGGGGGAACCCTGCCGGAACCGGCCCAGGGCGGCGTACGCCTTGACGAAGGCCTCCTGCACGACGTCCTCCGCGTCCGGTCCTGCGCCCAGCAGCGCGGCCGTGCGGACCGCGACCGGGGCATGGCGGGTCACCAGCTCCGCGTAGGCGTCGCGGTCACCCGCGCGCACCCGGGCCAGGACCTCTGCGTCGTCGTCGGACCGGATCGGGTCCCCGCTCCCTCCTGCCGTGCTCCCAGGATGTCTACACCGGCGCGCGGGCCGCGGGTTCCCGCTTCCGGTCACCGGCCGCGCGGCGTCAGCGAGCGGCGGCCTTCGCCCTGCCGCGCGACCGCGGGAGCTCGACCGGCTCCTGGGAGGCCTTCCACGCCGCGCGCGCCTCGTCCGTCGTCGGGTCGAAGTCGGCCTTCGTACGCCGGAACAGGTCCTGCAGGTCGGCCCACAGCTGGTCGACCGACGGTCGGCCCCAGAACCAGTAGCCGCAGTAGACCTTGTCGATGACCAGGCCCGGCGCGAGCACCAGCGTGTGCGGCACGGTCGCCGCGTGGTGGGTGTCGGTGTACTCGTCGATCTCCAGCGCCCGCTGCACGGCGAGGTCGGCGTCGGACAGGAACGGCCACCAGGCGCCGGTCGCGATGCGCATCTTGTTGGTGTCGTGCTGGTCGTTGGGCAGGATGGTCACCAGTGACGTGAACGCGACGGGCAGCAGCTCCTGCAGCCGCAGCAGCTCCTTGTGGTGCTGTCGCTCCCGCGGGCAGTGCTCGCCGCGTCCCAGCTGGAGCACGAGCGCGTCGTCGCCCTGCAGCTCGGAGAGCCGGCGCATCGTGCCGGTGTCGTCGGGCAGCTCGAAGTCGGGCAGCACGGCCCCGACGGTCAGTCCCTTGCTCATGGTGAGCCCTTCGCTAGGCCGAGGTCTTGTCGGCGGGTCGGATGCCGGCGACGGAGAGCCGCAGCCGGTAGATGCTGGTCAGGGCGGTGACGTAGAGCGCGCGCCCGTCGGGGTCGCCCCACGCGAGGTTGTGCGGGTCCTCGGGGAGCCCGAGGGTGCCGAGGTGGGTGCCCTCGGGGGACAGCACCCAGACGCCACCGGGTCCACAGACGTAGAGGTTGCCGAGCTCGTCGACCTTGATGCCGTCGATCGCGTCGTCGCCCTCGGCGTCGGTCATGTCGAAGAGCACCTCGCCCGGCGACACGCGCCCGCCGGCGCCGACCTCGTAGCGCATGACGACCTTGTGGTCGTCGTCCCAGTTCCCGACGTAGAGGTAGCGCTCGTCGGGTGAGAACGCGAGGCCGTTGGGACCGGAGAGCGAGCCGTCGACGAGGAACACCTCGCCGTCGCGGACCCCGAAGACGCCGCTGAACTGCAGCTCCTTCTTGGGGTCGTCGAAGGCCTTGGGCAGCCCGAACGGGGGGTCGGTGAAGTAGAGCGTGCCGTCCGAGCGGTAGACGAGGTCGTTGGGGCTGTTGAGCCGCTTGCCCTCGTACGAGTCGGCCATCACCGTGATGTTCCCGTGCGGCTCGACGCGCACCACGCGGCGGTTGCCGTGCTGGCAGATGGTGAGCCGCCCCTGCGGGTCGAACGTCAGGCCGTTCGACCCGGGCTGGTGGTAGAGCCCGATGTCGGTGCCGGTGTAGCCGCTGTGCGAGCGGAAGACGGTCACCTGGCCGGGCGGCGCCCACCGGTAGATCTGGTTGGTGTTGGGCGAGCTGAACAGCAGTGCGCCGTCATGGGCCCACACCGGGCCCTCGGTGAACTCGAAACCCCCGGCGACGCGCTCGAGCTCCGCGTCGGGCGGCAGCAGCGCGTCGAGGGCGTCGCTGGCCCGCACGACGTGCAGGTCGGCCGGCTCGCTGACCCTGGCCCGCGCCGGGGTGAAGAAGTCGAGGGTGGCGCTGCGCAGCCAGATGTAGTTGTGGGGGGCCGCCGAGATCGGGCCGTTGATGCCGAACACGGCGATGTGGAAGGTCTGGCCGGGGGTGGCGTCGGTGGTCAGCACCACCCGGTTGGGGGCGTTGAACCCGGCGACCACCGGGCCGCCGCTGTCACCGATGGCCGCGGGCAGCCGCCCGTCGACCCACACCTCGGCGTAGTCGTCGATGACCACCTCGAAGACGACGGTGGCCCCGGTGGGGTCGAGGTCGCCGACGCGGTCGGGCACGGTCACGTCGAGCCGGTACCAGTTGACGCAGACGAGGCCGTTGCTCAGCCGGCGCTGGGTGTCCTCCGGGGCGAGGTGCTCCCAGCCGGAGTCGTCGAAGTCCGGCGACTCGGCGTGCGGCACGACGTCGTACGTCCGGTTGGGGCGGGTGCCGGGACCGAGCGGGTCCTCGGGCGACCCGAGCTCGACGAAGTCGACCTCCTCGATGCGGGCGTCGCTGTAGCGCCAGCGGGCGCCGACGAGTGCCGCGCCCTCGTCGGTCTGCAGGTCGACCACGGCGTCGGGGCGCCCGGGCAGCAGCTGCGGCGGGCTGGGCAGGGTGGGGGCGAGGCGGGCCATGTCAGGACTCCACCTTCGCCACGAAGTAGAGGAAGGGGTCCGAGACGTCGACGAACTGGTGCGGGACGCCGGCGGGCACGACGAGGACGTCGCCCTCCGAGAGCTGGTGCTCGGTGCCGCCGTCGATCGACGCCGCCCGCAGCTCGCCGGGGCCGACGCCGCGCGGCTCGCGCAGGGCGCCGCCGGTGACCACGGTGGCCTTGCCCTCGACGACGTGCATGATGTCGGCGACCGTCTCGTGGTACTCCACCTCGCCGGGTGCCTCGCGGCGGCCCGCGTCGACCTTGTAGCGGCGGTCGTCGAGGAGCAGCCCGCCGGTGGCGAAGCGCTCGCGCACCTGCTGGCTCGGGAAGAAGACGGCGTCGGCCGAGGCGGACGCGGACAGTGCCGCCTCGAGGGACGCGACGCCGATCCCGGCCAGCTCCTGGTCCTCGTCGGCGGACGAGGCGCCGCTGACCCCGACGGCGCCCACGACGTGCCCGTCGACGGTCAGCGGCAGCCCGCCCTGGAGCGGCACGGCGCCGGCCAGGTGCAGGGCGGAGGGCCGCCCGTTGGTCGCCTGCTCCTCGAAGTCCTTGCTGGGCCGCCGGAACAGCGCCGCGGTCCGCGCCTTGTCCGTGGCGACGCCGACGCTCGCGACCTGCGCGGCGTCCGGGCGGGCGATGGCCATGAGCTCGCCGCCGGTGTCGACGACGGCGACGACGGGCGCGACACCGCGCTCGGTCGAGACGCCGTCGACCGCGTCGGCGACGAGCCGTGCGGCGGCGGAGGTCAGCGCCGGGACCTCGACGGTGGTGAACGTGGCGGCCGCTCCCGCGATCGAGACCGCCTCGTCGGCGTCGGTCGTCTCGCCGCTGGTGCCGATCGCGCCGACGACCTCGCCGTCCACCGTGAGGGGGATCCCCCCGATGAGGGCGCGGGCGCCGTGCAGGGCGAGCGCGCCGAGCCGGCCGCTGGTCACCTGCTCCTCCAGCACGCGGCTGGGCCGGACGAAGATCGCGGCGGTGCGTGCCTTGTCGATGGCGACCTGGTCGCTGGCGGGCTGCGCCTCGGGCGTCCGGCGCAGTGCCAGAACGCGACCGGAGGCGTCGACGACGACGATGACGACGCGCTGGCCGCCGTCGAGGGCGAAGCGCTCCGCGGCGGCGACGACGGCGTCGACGCCCTCGGGCGTGAGGACGTGGCGGGTCCGGACGAGGGACGTGGGGGGGCGGGTGGTCTGCTGGGTCATGGCGGTCAGGCTCCGTGCGTGTCGAGGACAGCGGCCCAGACGGCCGTGTCGTTGGTGATGAAGAGGACCCGGCGCCCGGGCCCCCCGAAGGTGAAGTTCACGGCCCCGGGCACGTCGATCTGCCCGAGCAGGTCTCCCTCTGGGGAGAGCACCTGCACGCCGGAGAACGACGAGACGTAGACCCGACCGGCAGCATCGACGGTGATGCCGTCGGGGAAGCCCGGTGTGGTCACCGCGAAGAGCCGCCGGTTGGCGAGGTGGCGTCCGTCGGCGGTCACGTCGAACGCCACGACGTGGTGCGGCCGGTCGACGTGATAGCTGCCGGGCTCCTGGTTCGCACCGCTGTCCGTGACGTAGAGCGTGCGGTGGTCGGGCGAGAACGCGATGCCGTTTGGCTTGTCGAACGAGTCGTCGACGACGTCTGTGACGCCGGTCTCCGGGTCGGAGCGGTAGACGAAGTCGCCGGTCGAGGGCGGCGGCCGGAAGCCCTGGAGCCACCCGTAGGACGGGTCGGTGAACCACACCGACCCGTCGGGGTGCACGACGACGTCGTTGGGCGAGGACAGGGGCAGCCCTCGCCAGCCGGTCACGAGCGCGGTCGTGCGCCCGGTCGAGGGCACCACCCGGCTGATCCGGGCGCCGCGGGTCATCGAGCCCTGCTCGCAGACGAGCAGGGCGCCGTCGGCCGCCACGGTCATCCCGTTCGCGGCGACCGTGTCCGCGGGCACGACCGAGACGTCCGCCGCCGACCGCGGGAAGCAGGTCCCGTCCAGCTGGAGCCGCTTGATGTGCACCCGGCCGAGGAGGGGTCGGGACGTGAAGTACAGCGCGTCCTCGGCGGGCGCGTAGACCGGGCCCTCGTGGGCGTCGACGTCCGCGACGAGGCGCAGGCCGGGGCTGTCGCCGAGGACCTCGCGGAAGGCGGTGTCGTACGTCGTGAAGCCGGTCTCGCCCCGCGCGACCCTCGCGAGCGCTGGGCTCATCACCTCGACACCGCGGCCGCCACCGGCGGCCCCTGCTGCGGCAGCTCGACCCGCTCGGATCCGAGGGTGCTCGCGCCGAGCCGGGACGCGACAGTCTCCGCCACGCGCAGGGCGTTCGCGATGATCGTGAGCGTCGGGTTCACCGCGGTGCTCGACACGAAGAAGCTCGAGTCCGCGACGTAGACGTTGTCGACCTCGTGCAGCTTGCAGTCCAGGTCCAGGGCCGAGGTGGCCGGGTCGGTGCCGAAGCGCACAGTGCCGTTCTGGTGCGCGACGCCGGCGAGACCCAGCCGGCCGCCGACGTACGAGAGGTTCTCGTAGACGTCGGCGCGGCACTGCATCGCCGACAGCAGTGACTCGAACTTCGCCCGCAGCCGCTGGTGCGCCTCGAGGTTGGTCGGGGTGTAGCGGAGGCTGATCGCGCCGTCGGCGTCGACCGTCACCCGGTTGTCCGGCAGCGGCAGGTCCTCGGTCGTCAGCCAGAAGTCCAGCGCGTGCCGGGCCACCTCGGCCGGGTCCGCGGCGTCCTTGACGTCGAAGCCGATGAGCGTTGCGTCGCTCTTGCCGAGCATCTGCATCGCGCCGAGCGGGAACCCCCAGTCGTTGTCCTCGTCGCCGAAGTAGAAGTCGTTGATGCCCAGCGTCTTCTGGAACTTCGTCGGGTTGGGCATTCTCGAGAACGCGATCAGGGACGAGTTGTTGTGCAGCATGAGGTTCCGGCCGACCAGGCCGGACCCGTTGCCGAGGCCGTCGGGGTGCGCGTCGCTCGCCGACCGGAGCAGCAGCGCGGCGGAGTTGATGGCCCCGCCCGCCACGACGACGACGTCCGCCGAGTAGCGCTCCTCGGCGCCGTCACGCTCGACCACGACACCGGTGACCGTCCGGCCGGACGCGTCGGTCTCCAGCCGGGTCACGACGGAGTTGGTCCGCAGCGTGACGTTGGGGTGGCGCAGGGCGGGCTCGACCGCGATCACCGCGGCGTCGGCCTTGCCGTTGGTCGGGCAGGCGTAGCCGTCGCACGTCGCGCAGCGGATGCAGGCCGACTTCCACGGCGCCGCCTCGTCCATGAGGATGCCGTTGGGGAGCGGGAACGGGTTCAGTCCCGCGGCGCGGAGGTCGTCGGAGAGCTGCTGGATGCGGGGCTCGTGACTGATGGCCGGGAACGGGTAGGGCACCGAGGCCGGCGGCTCGGTCGGGTCCGTCCCCCGCTCGCCGTGCACCTGGTAGAGCCGCTCCGCCCGGTCGTACCACGGGTCGAGGTCGGCGTAGGAGATCGGCCAGGCGGGCGAGATGCCGTCGACGTGACGGATCTCGTCGAAGTCGCGCTCACGGAAGCGGAAGAGGATCGCGCCGTAGACCTTGGTGTTGCCACCCACGTAGTAGTGCTGCTTGGGCGTGAACGTCTTGCCGGTCGCGGCGTCGGTCCACTTGCCGGAGTTGGCGTAGCGCTTGTCGATCCACACGGCCTGGGAGTCCCAGTTCTCGGGCTCCCTGGGCATCCAGTCGCCGCGCTCCAGCAGCAGCACCCGCTTGCCGGTCGGGGCGAGCGCACGCGTCAGCGTGCCGCCGCCTGCGCCGGAGCCGATGACGATGACGTCGTAGTGGTCGCTTGCCATGGTGGCCCCCTGGGGGATCGAGCAGGAGAGGTACGGACGGTGTGCGCGGTCGTCAGACGATCGCGAGCGGCGCGATCCACGCCCCGGTGGCGCCGCGCAGCTTGGCGTGGGAGATGACGAGGAGGAACTCGTGGACGGAGGCGGCTGCGAGGTCGGCGAGCCGCAGGTTCTCGACGACGACGACACCGTGGTGGGTGTTCAGCGTCTGCGGGACGACGAACGGCCGGGCCGGGTCCTCGGCCGGGACGGGCCCGTAGCTCCACGTGTCGCAGCCCGTCAGGGCGACCCGCTCGTCGACAAGGCGGGCAGCCAGGTCCATCCCCGGCCCGGGCTCGCCGCGACCGTAGCGGTCGTTGTCGATCCCCCACAGCGAGCCCCAGCCGGTGTGGAACAGCACCGCGTCACCTGGCCGGATCTCGAGGCCGTGCGCGCGCAGCGCGGCCTCGGCGTCCGCGGGCGTGATGACGTAGCCGGGCTGCAGCCGCTCCACGCCGCGCAGGGCCGCGATGTCGAGCATGAGCCCGCGCGTCACGACCTGCGGGAGCGTGTCGACGCCGAGACGGCTGGTGCCGTGCTCCTCGACGATGTCTGCGAGCCGGAAGCCGTTGTACGTGCGGTCGCCGACCTGGAGGTGGTTCAGCGCGTCGAGGTGGGTGCCCATCTGCTGGGTGGCCGTGACCTGCTCGACCACCCAGTTGACGTTGTTGCGGCCCCAGCCGTCGGGTCCCGCATCGGGCCGACGCCGGTTGACCTGGTGGGCGCTGGTGGTGAGGTACTGGCGGAAGGTGCGCCCGGGGAAGGCCGGGATGTCGGCGTGCAGGACGTGGGCGAGGTCGTGGACCTCGCCCCTGCGGACGAGGGACACCGCCTCGAGCACCTTCGCCGGCGTGATCTCGTTGAGGGCGCCCGCCTGGTCCTCGGGGCCGTAGCGGGACGGCCACCACCGCTCCACCTGCCCGGGGACCCCGACGGGGGAGGTGAGGGTCATTCGCTGGACCAGGACGTCTCGAACGACGGGTAGAGCGTGAGGCCACCGTCGACGAACAGCGTCTGGCCGGTGATGTAGAGCGCCTCGTCGGAGCACAGGAAGGCCACCGCGGCGGCCATCTCCTCGGAGTCCCCCGCGCGGCGCATCGGGATGTGCTTCTCGACCGCCTCCCGCTTCACCGGGTCGTCGATCCACGCGCGGTTGATCGGGGTGATCGTGGCGCCCGGGCCGATGCCGTTGACCCGGATCCCGTGCGCGGCGTACTCGAGCGCGAGCGTACGGGTCAGGTTCTGCATGCCGCCCTTGGACACCGAGTAGCCGAGGAACCGCGGCTTGGGGATGACCTGGTGCACGCTCGAGACGTTGACGATGGAGCCTCCGCGGCCGGAGTCGAGGAAGTGCCGGACCGCCTGCTGGGCGCTCAGGAACGAGCCGCGCAGGTTGACGGCGAGGACCTTGTCGAAGTCGGCTGCCGAGAGCTTCTCGGTGTCCTCCGCGATCTGGATCCCGGCGTTGTTGATGAGGTAGTCGATGCGGCCGTACTCGTCGAGGACCTCGGCGAACATCGACGCGACCTGCGCCTCGTCGGAGACGTCCGCCGCGACGAGGATCGGCCGGGTGCCGCCCTCGGCCATCTGCTTCATGCAGACGTCGACGCCCTCCTGGATGGCCTCCTTGGTCTCCTCCGCGCCGTCGGGCCGGCCGACGTAGTTGATCGCCACGTCGACGCCCTCCTGGCCCAGCCGGATGGCGATGGCCTGGCCGATGCCCGAGCTGCCGCCGGTGACGACGGCGACCTTGCCCGCAAGACCCTTCATGTGGTTCTCCTCGTGTGAGTGCGTGCCTGGTGGATGAGGTCCCGGCCGGCCCGGAAGAAGGCCAGCGCGTCCTCGGGTGAGTCGACGTCCTCGATGGTGCGGTAGGCGCCGAAGGGCGCGTTCCAGAACTCGTCCTGCACCGGGGGCCCCTCGTGCGGGCCGACGTAGAGGTAGGGCAGCTCGATCGCGGCGTCCCCGGGCGAGACGCCGTAGTTCACCTCGGCGGCGGTCATCCCCAGGTCGAAGTGCTCGGGGTAGATCCACGCGTCGCCGGGCGCGTCCTGCACGAGCGCGCCCGCCAGCGCCGCGAGCGCGTCGGCGCCGAGCGCGAACCAGCCGGCCAGGACCGCGGCGGACGCGGCGTCCACCGGCAGCCGGGCGTCGGGCTCGAACGGCGTGGCGGGCGGGTGCTTGGTCCACGGGAAGCCGGCCACCGTGCCGGCGAGGTGCGCGGCGTGCGCGACCGTGGTGAGCGGGGCTCGCCGCACGCCGCTGGCCGTCGTCACCGTCATCTCGGTGCCCTCGACCGCGAGGACGCGGCCGTCGGGCAGCGGCGGGGTCCGGAAGCCGCCAGGCGCCGGCTCCAGCGCGATGTGCCCGGTGGCGGTCTTGAGCGCCGCGCTCAGCACGTGCTCGGCCACCCGGTGCAGCGAGGTGCGGGTCTCGACCAGCAGGGACGTCGGGGGGAGCTCCGGCATGCCCCCACTGTCTCCCCAGACCCCTCTGCGTTTCACCACGCCGGCCGTCGACCCGCTGCCTGTCCGCTCCCGGCGTAGCCGAGGGCCTGGCATCCGGCCGGGCCGCGAGGTGTGCTGGTGGACGTCGACCGTGGAGGCAGGGATGGACGTGACGCGGGACGGGCCGGCGGGACCCGGGGGCGACGACGTGCGGGAGGACGCCCTCGACGCCTACTCCCGGGTCGTCACCGCGGTGGCCGCGGTGCTGACCCCGCACGTGGCGGCGGTCTCCGTGCGCGGCGCCGACCACCGGGGCCGCCCCCGGCAGGGCGCCGGGTCGGCGGTCGTGTTCACCGACGACGGCTTCCTGCTCACGAACGCGCACGTCGTCGCCGGGGCGCGGCGCGGGGAAGCGGAGTTCGCCGACGGCACCGAGGCCGAGTTCGACGTCGTCGGCGCGGACCCGCTGTCGGACCTGGCCGTCCTGCGGGGCCGGGCCGCCGTCCCTCCGCCCGCCACGCTGGGCGACGCGGACTCGCTGCGCGTCGGCCAGCTGGTGGTCGCGGTCGGCAACCCGCTGGGACTCAGTGGCTCGGTGACCGCCGGCGTCGTGAGCGGGCTCGGGAGGTCGCTGCCGACGAGCACGGGTCGCGCCGGGCGGGTCGTCGAGGACGTCATCCAGACCGACGCCGCCCTCAACCCCGGCAGCTCGGGAGGCGCTCTCGGCGACGCCACCGGGCTGGTCGTCGGCATCAACACCGCCGTCGCCGGCATCGGGCTCGGCCTCGCGGTCCCGGTGAACGGCACGACCCGGCGCATCATCGCCGCCCTGCTGTCCGACGGCCGGGTCCGGCGCGCGTACCTCGGCCTGGTCTCGACGCCCGTCCGGCTGCCCCAGCAGCTGGCGCAGAGGTTCGGCACGCGCCGGGCGCTGCGCGTCGTCGAGGTCGTCGCGGGGTCACCGGCGGAGCGGGCCGGCCTGCGCTCGGGCGACGTGGTCGTCTCGGCGGGGCGGGCGCCGGTGACCGACGCGCAGAGCCTGCAACGGCTGCTCTTCGACGACGCGATCGGCGTCGCGCTGCCGGTCAGCGTCCTGCGGTCGGGCGCGATGGTCGACGTCATCGCGACACCGACCGAGCTGACGGGCCCCGGCACCCGTTGACCACCCGCGCCCGGCTCCCTACGTTGCGACCAGACGGCGCCGACCCGCGGGGCCGCGGGAGGGGGTCCTCATGGCCGCGCGCACGAAGAGGTCCGGGGCGTCGGCGAAGGCGCTGGCCGGTCGCATCCTGAACTGCATCCCGTCGCCGAAGACGGAGAACGACTGGCAGTTGCACAACGCCGAGGACGCGGGGCTGCTCGCCGCGGGAGCGCGGGCGATCCCCGCCTCGAAGGACCTCCGAGACGACACCTGGTGGAAGGTCAACGACCAGGGCTCCACCGGCTCGTGCGTCGGCTGGGCGACCGCCGACTCGGTGCTGCGGTGGCACCTCGTGCAGGCCGGACGCATCGGGCGCAAGGACCTGCTCTCGCCGCGTTTCCAGTGGATGGCCGCGAAGGAGACCGACCAGTTCACCGCGCAGCCGACGACGTTCATCGAGTCCGACGGCACGTCGCTGAAGGCGGCCCTGGACGTGAGCCGCAAGTGGGGCGCGGTGCGCGACTCCGTGCTCCCGTTCCGCTCCGGCTCGCTGTACGTCGGCGAGGTGGCCACCTTCTACGCCGTCGCGACCCAGCTGAAGGTCGCGGCGTACTTCAACCTCGGCTCCGACCTCACCGGCTGGCGGACCTGGCTGTCCGGCTCCGGGCCGATCCTCACCCGCCTCGACGTCGACGCGACCTGGGACGCGGCGACGGCCAACAAGGGCACGCTGCGGACGTACCGCCCGTCCACGGCTCGCGGCGGGCACGCGGTCGCGCTCGTCGGGTACACCACGACCGGGTTCATCGTGCGCAACAGCTGGGGGACGGGCTGGGGCGACCAGGGCTACGCCTACGCCAGCAACGCCTACGCGCGCAAGGCCTTCACCGAGGCCTACGGGGTCGCGCTCTGACCGGCCGCGACCTGCTGCTCGGGTGCGGGCTCGGAGGTGCCGCTGCGACTCCCGCAGGTGCTGATGACAGGAAGTTGGCTGCGGCCAGACGGATCCGGGAGCCTCCCCCTCGGAGCCGTCGGATCACGGAGCTCGGAGGTGCGTCTATCCGCCCAGATAGGGCTGCGCCAGCGGCAACGATCTCATCCCGGATGACGCCCCAGTCCCGGGAAGTGAAATCGGGCGGGTCAAGCGGCACACCCTCCGTTGCTCTGGCTCGGACCTTGCCCTCCGCTCACTAGGCTCGCCGCAGGGGGTTCGACAAGTGGGGATCCGAGGCGCCAGGCCATGTGTGCTCGGAGAAACCGGTGCCCAGCGAGGTTGTCATCCGGGAAGCGGCAGGTGGGTGGTCGCGGTCGAGGGTCGTTCACGTCACCTCCGCGTGGCGGCACCCCGACGCACTACCAGTAGGAGTGGCTCAGGGGTGCCCTCGGGCGTCGACTCGGCCGCTCTCGTAGGCCCAGATCACGATCTCGACGCGGTTGCGCGCCGAGAGCTTGGTCATGAGTGCGCTGATGTGGGATTTGACGGTGCTGAGCGAGAGGTAGAGCTCCTCGGCGATCTCGGTGTTGGTCCGGCCGGCCGCGACCAGATCGAGCACAGCCTCCTCCCGGGGAGTCAACGGCTCGACGGGCTTCGCCACCGCATCGCCTCGGGACGAGGCGAAGGTCGCCAGGAGCCGAGCCGTGACGGCTGGCGCGATCAGGGCCTCGCCCGTCGCGGCGGATCGAACGGCGCGGGCCAGGAGGTCAGGGTCGGCGTCCTTGAGGAGAAAACCGCGGGCGCCGGCCCGCAGCGCGTCGTAGACGTACTCGTCTTGGTCGAAGGTCGTGATCACGATGACGGGAACCGGGTCTTCGACTTGCGGCCCGGCGACCTGTCGGGTGGCCTCGATCCCGTCGAGGTTCGGCATCCGAATGTCGAAGAGGCAGACGTCAGGACGCAGCGACCGCACTTGCTGGACAGCCTCGAGTCCGTCGCGCGCCTGTCCGACCACGTCGATCGTCGGTTCGGCGTCGAGGATCGTGGCAAGGCCTACGCGAACCATGTCCTGGTCGTCTGCGATCAGGACCCGCACCGGCGCCGTCACGAGCCGACCTCGGCGTCCACCGTGGCGACCGGGACCGTTGCCTCGACAGTCCAGCCGCCCTCGGGATCGGGACCGGCGCGAACGTCGCCGCCCAGCAACGCCAGACGTTCTCGCATGCCGACCAGGCCATAGGACGGGCTCGCTCGTCGCGTGCGCCCCGAGGTCGCCGGTCGCCCGTCGTCGTGCACCCGCAGCCGCACAGTGGGCCCATCCCTGTTGAGGTCGACTGACACCACCGTGGGGTCCTGGGCGTGACGCCCCGCATTGGTCACCGCCTCCTGGGCGGCTCGGAACAACGCCGACTCCACCGGTGCCGGCAGCCGGTCGAGGTCACCAGAGGTCTGGACGACGACCCGAGGGCCGGGGTCCTGGTCGCGGGCGAGCCGCGGTATGTCGGCTACGCCGTAGGTAGGACTTCGGCCCCCGTTGCCGGTCTGCTCGTCGTGGCGCAGCAGGGCCACCATCGCGCGCATGTCTTCCAGGGTGCGTGCGGCGGCTTCCTCCACCCCGTCGATCGCCTCGGCGGCGGCGCCGGGGTCGACGCGGGCACGAACCTTGGCGGCCCGGGCGTGCATCAGGATGCCGGAGACGTGGTGGGCGACGGTGTCGTGAAGGTCGCGGGCCAGCTGTTCACGCTCGCGGGCCCGGATCTCGTCGCGGGTTCGCACCTGGGACCTGGCCCAGAACCGCATCAGCGCGCCGATAGCGACCGGCAGCATCAGCGCCCCGACGCCGAGCGCCATCGAGGAGCCGCTGGAGTCGTACAGGGGCTCACGCGTCAGGTGGAGCACCAGCAGGTAGCAGCTGCCGATGACCACCCCGCGCCCGCTGGCCCAGCGGCCCAATGAGTAGGCCAGCAGCAGGACGACAGCGGTGACATCGAGGACGCTGTGAGGCTCCCCGGCGAGCGCGGGGACGACGCCGGCGGCGGTCTGTGCGCCGTAGGCCACGACGAGCATCGCGAGAGGGTGTTGGGGTCGCCACAGGAGCGTGGCCACACAGACCAGTGACCAACCCGCGTGCCAGAGCGGCCACACCATGTCCTCGCGAAGCCCAACCTCGAGCACGGTGACCGGGATCAATCCCGCGACCAGGGCGCGGTCCCACCAGGCTGACCCCGCGGGAGCGATCGCCCGCGGTTCGTCCCAGAGCGCGCGCAGCGCACCTCCGCCCATTACCTCACCCTAAGCCGCCGACGCCAGTGACCGGATCGAACTTTCGGTCCGCTTGGTCCGGCCTCAGGGACGAGACGGCTGCGGCCCTGGCTCCGATGTGGCGGTGCGCCAGTTCGCCGAGGATCGATGCATGAGACGACACACCGCTACCTCCGCACTCGACACCGCCGCCACGGCCGGACAGGCTCCGGTCCCTCCTCCCACCTCCTCACCCCGAACGTCGCCCGCCCTGATCCGCGCCGGCGGCACCGCCGCGCAGGTCGTTGCCGGCACCTACGTCGTGGGCTTCCTCGTCATGGTCGCCTACCTCCTCCCTCGCGGATACGCCTCGCCCGTCGAGGACCCCGCCGGCTCACTCAGCTTCCTCCGGGACCACCACGCCGAGCTGGCCGGCTGGTACTTCGTCCTCTACCTCCTCGGTGGGGTCGCGATGGCGCTGGTCTCGCTCGGAGCCGGTCAACGACTGGCCGCGGCTCCGGCGCTCAGCCGATTCTCCACGGTTCTCGGACTGATCTGGTCTGGAATGCTCGTCGCCAGCGGGAGCATCGCCCTCGTCGGGCAGCAGGCTGCTGTGACCCTCTACGCCGAGAACCCGGACCTCGCTCTGAACACCTGGGTGTCAACCAGCGTGGTTCAGAACGCACTCGGCGGTGGCATCGAGGTCATCGGCGCCCTCTGGGCGGCCGTGGTCGGACTCGCCGCCCTGCGGACCCGTGCTCTCTCGGCCAGCTTGGGTGGGCTCGCGCTCGGCCTCGGGGCTGTCGGAATGGCGACGGTCATCCCGGTCGCGTCCGAGGTCGCGACGTCGGTCTTCGGGCTCGGACTCATCGTCTGGTTCACCTGGCTCGGTATCGCACTGCGCCGACGCTGAGAGCTCAGCCGACACACCGGCGGCCACGGCAGGTCCGCCGCCCATGCGTGGCGGACCTGCCGCGGGCTCCTGTCAGCTCGCAACCACACGAATTCCGGAGGCACCAGTGACGCTGTGCTCGAGGAGCACACCGGCCAGTTCCTCCGCAACCTCTACAGGAAGAACCAGCCCGCGGCCGAAGGCCGGGGAACGCGATGATCAACCTCGCCTTGGCCAACAGGCCACTCGGCGACCCCGTCATGAGTGACAGTGAACTGGTTGTGTTCGTGTCGGCGTTCGAGTCCTCGGGATTCGCCAGCAGCATCAACTGGTATCGGAACGTCGACCGCAACTGGCACTTGCTCGCCGACGCCGATCCGGTCATCGAACAACCTGCTCTGATGATCTACGGCGCCCGTGATCCGGTGGCCAAGAACGAGCGAATCACGGAGTTCGTGCCCAACGTGCACGAGGTTGAGCTCGACTGCGGTCACTGGATCATGGACGAGATGCCCGACGAGACGACCCAAGCGATGCTGGCATGGCTCGAACGAGAGGATGCGCGCGGCACCGGCAATGGGGGGACTCGACCATGAAGACCCAAGGCAGCGCCCGTCCTGACAACCTCAAGCCCACCGAGGCCGTCGACCACAGCGCCACAGTGGGCCGAACGTCGCCGGTGAGTCGCTGGGAGGGCCGCACGTTCGGCGCCCTGGTGCTCGCCGCCTTCCTGCTCTACGGAATCGGTAGCGCACTGGCTGACCAGCCCGCCGGCCTCGCCCTCGTGATGCTCAACTCAGTAGCGGTCACCGTCGTCGGGCTGATCGGCTTCAGGCTGCTCCGCCAACGGCACCAGCGAATCGGGATCAGCTACCTGGTGGCCCGTATCCTTGAGGCCATCCTTCTGGCCGGTGGCATCGGTCTCGTCGCGTTCAACGGCTCGGACAATGCCGACACCGTCGGGTACCTCTTGGCGATGGTCGCACTCGGGCTGGGCAGTGTGCCGTTCTGTCAGGCACTGGGGCGCGAGCGATGGCTCCCGTGGTGGCTGGCCGGTTGGGGCATCGTCGGCTACTCGGCCCTTACGGCCGGGGCCCTGCTCGAACTCGCGACCGGTCACGACGTGGCCGTGTACTTTGCGGCGCCGAGCGGCCTCTTCGAGCTCGTCCTCGGCCTGTACCTCCTCGGCCAAGGCTTCACCGAACGGGGACCGCGACCTTCGCCTGCGACAGGCGATCTGAGCAACGACAAGCACAACGAGGACCGCCGAGACCGTAAAGGGATCCTCAGTCGGCACTGACCAACCCGCGTCACTTCGGCGCGAGCGGCCCTTCCAGCCAGTGCCGTCGCCACCAAGACAGACTGTGAGAATGGTCGAGACGGTAACCGGGAGTCCGGGGGGCGACGGAGTCACCGCCGCGGCACACCTGCTGCACGACTTCAACGAGGAGTACGACGAGCCAGCACCTCCGCCCCACGAGCTGGCGGCCCGACTGGCCGAACTGATCAGGGGCGACCACGTCATGATCCTGCTCGCCCGCGAGCATGAGAACGGCGCGGCTGTCGGGGTCGCGGTGATGCGGGTTCAGCCGTCGGTGTGGAGCCCGGCACAGGAGGCCTACCTGGCCGAGCTGTACGTCGTACCCAGCCGGCGGGGCCAGGGGTACGGTCGGGAACTGATCACCGAGGCCATGCGAGTTGCGCGCGAGCGGGGTGCCGACTACGCGTTCGTGGTCACGAGCGAGGAGGATCGGCTTGCCAAACGCCTCTATGAGGCGGCCGGGTTCCGCCGGACCGAAGGCGAAGGCGGTCCGGCCATGCTTGCGTACGAGCGCGAGTTGTAGTCCTTCGACTGCCGCGTCTTTCCGCCGCAAGTTGGATGGGCGCTACATATCTGCCAGCTGGACTGCGCCGTTCGTGTCACGGCATGACGGTCAACGGAATCTAGCGACATTCAGCGGATCAGCAGATAGGCCTTGCAGCCCAGACATAGCCCGGTGGATGCGTTGAGGACTGCGGCACCGAGGGCGACACCGGTGAGGCCGTAGCCGGCGACATCGACGCCGAGTGCAAAGTTGGCCAGTGCCAAAGCGGTGAGAACGAAGCCGACGAGTTGGCCGAATCTCGGCGGCCGAGCATCTTCCAACTCGGCTGGTGCTCCGATCCGCGGCCAGATGAAACGGGCGAAGATCTGCGCCCACAACGACCACTGAAAACTCACGAACGCGGTGAACGCAAACACGGCGACCTGGGAGGCAAGCAGGCCGAGACCCAACGGTCGAGCAACGTCAACGACGAGCAGCACAACCGCGAGCACGCTGGCAGTGGCCCCGGCGCTGAATCGCAGAAGGCGCGGATCGACCTGGCCGCGGAGCGGGCAGGCGTAGAAGCTGGTGCTGGGCATGTGTATCTCCGGAGCCGGATCACTTGAGTCCGATCCAAATCAGGGTAATCACACCCACATCTCTTCTGACGAGAGTTGGAACCCTGCCTGCGCGTCGAGAGGCGCGACCCTACGGATCACTTTCGAGCGCGCCGCTTCATGACACAAGCGAGCGCGAGTCTTTCCGCCGCGTTCGACCGCCCCGAAGCGCGTCTCGTGGGTGGTCGCGCGCCGGGATACCGATCAGATCGAGCCGGTGGCGAGCGCCCGCGCCACGGGGGCCTCAGCGGATGCGGGTAGCGCTGCACGCCGTTCGGCAGGTCTGCGTCTGCCCGCTCAGGATGGCATCGAGCCCGAGCAGCGTGATCGCCGCGAACGGATCGAACAACTGGCCACGAGCGCGAGGCAGGAGCGACGATGCGGGTTCATGAGCGTGCCTCCCAGATGACGACGGCATACCGCACGTTGCGTGGGTCGTTCTTCACGACCTCGATCGTGACCTCCCGGGCATCGCCGGGCGCCAGGACGACCTGTTGCTCGCCGAAGTAGAAGTCGTGCTCCTGATGCGGGACGCGCTGACCGTCAACCCGCAACTCCACCTGGGCGATGCATCGGCGGTCGAACTTCTCGACGTTGGCCTTCTCCTCCTGTGCATTGGAAGGAGGTTCCTTCAAGTTGAGCTGATCAGCACAGGTCTCGAGCGCCGCGGTCTCCGAACGGACAACGGCCAAGATGATGGGGCGGTCCGACGCCGGAAGCTGGACGACGAGGCGTGAGGCGCCCGCGGCTGCTTGGACGGCCCGGTCCACGAGGTACTCGACGCCGTCGGCCATCGTTAGCGCTTGGGACTGGATGCTGCCGCCGAGGCCTCTCAGCACGACCGGGGCGGCCTTGTGCTCGTAGACCCCGAAGCCGAAGGTCGCGTCGGTGTCCTTCAACGGCGCCAACGCGTGAGCTGAGAGGCAGGCTTCGGTGTCCAGGGTGCGGCCGAGGCACTTCTGCGCGGCAGGGGAGAGCTCGCCGGTAACGAACATCCGCAGCGGGTACGCCCTCGGGAGCTCGCGGTAGTTTCTCGTCCACGGCTCGATGTTGTTGGTCGGAGCTCGCAGGGCGGTCGGGTCGTCCTGGCTGCACGAACCGAACAAGGCCCGGGAGCCGTCCTGCATGGATCCGTCCGGGTTGCGACCGCCTTCGACGCCGCCGAGGTCCATCGTCAGCACCCACCAGGTGTCCTGGTCGCCGTTGCAAAAGGTCGCGACGTGCGACTGGGCCGCGTAGAGGCCACCGGTCTCCACGGTGAGGGACAGGTCGGTGGCGCCCGCGAAGCGAGCCTGGGCGTTAGTGCGGCTTCCCCGCAGTTCCCAGCCCTGGATGTCGCCTGGACCGATCTCGGGCTGGATCGTGACCTGTCCACTCGGTGTCTCAACAGTTTGCGTCGGGGTGGGTCTCGGAGTGTTCTGGTCGACGGGCTCCTGGGTGCGTTCGGTCGTGCCCATGAGTGCCGCTCCTGCGACCACCAGCGCGATCACCACTCCAGCGGCAGCAGAAGCCCCCATTGCGGTCCGGCGGCGGCGCGTCGTGCGAATCCGGGCGTGCAGCTCTGTCAGTCGATCGGCCGGTCGGCCTTGGACGCCCTCGGCGCGCTCCGAGAGTCGTCTGAGGTCCTCCGTGTTCACGGCCGACTCCTCTCATCAGTGATCCGTTCGAGAACCGTGTCGAGGCGCAGCTTCGCCAGCGCCTTCGCGCCCTGGCTCTTGACCGTGCCGACCGAGCAATCGAGGAGCTGTGCTGTCTCGACCTCGGTGCGGTCCTCGATGTAGCGCAACACCACAACCGCGCGTTGCCGGGGCGGCAGATGCCCGATCGCCCTCCACAGATCCTGCTCGCCAGCGGGACCGTCCAGGCTGTCCGCCCTCGCCCGCTCGGGAAGTGTCTCCGTCGGGGTCTCGCGGGTCCAACGCCGGCGCCACCACGACGAAGAGGTGGTGACCAGCACGCGGCGGACGTAGGCCTCAGGTCGGCCCTCGATGCGCCGCCAGGCGAACCACGCCTTCGTCAGCGCTGTCTGGAGCAGGTCCTCGGCTAGTCCTTCGTCGCGGGTGAGGAGGTACGCGGTCCGCAGCAGCGACTGGGACCGCGCGACGACAAAGGCGTCGAACTCTGCCTCGTCCGCCACACAATCACCATTTCCTTGACGAGGCGCCCGCCTTTGGGCACCTCACCCCCAGACGCGCTGGCCTCTCCGAAAGGTTGCCTCCTCAGCCCCGCGATGCCAAGCGACGATGCACCCCGGCCCGGCCATGCGGATCTCCCTCAGCGTTCAGTGCGTGAGGATGCGCTGGCCGCGGTGTCATGGCCGCCGCCCGGTGCGT